>NZ_JBQFSZ010000004.1:0-388551 GCF_056538325.1 Ruegeria sp. BG8
CAACATGCGTCCCTGTCAAACTCAAATGATCACGCAAAAATCCAGACAATAACGTCCGACCCTCAACCTCACCGCTCACAGCTACGCCGTTCACAGTCATCGAGACCTGTGCCATGAAATCCTCCCTTTTCGTGTTTTCCCTTGATCCGAGTTAAACACGGGGGTTTTCATTTGAGAACAGAAAACTGAGCAAAGCCGGGGGCTTTTCCTGATACCGCGAACTGTCTAGCGCTTGCGCTGTGATCGGGGTTGCGGTCTTGTTGGGATCTCTTTCAGCAAACCACCGACGCCCATACCTGCGATGTCGCGCCCCAAGGTTTCAACGCCGCAGGCCACGCGCGACAACACCCAATCCGCCCCATTGAGGGCCGGAGAACGCGCACAGCCCGGCAGCCCAATGACGGGTCGAGCACCAATAGAGCCAAGGAACAAAAGATTACCCGGATCAACCGGCATTCCGAATCTATCTACTTGACCACCAGCCCTGCGAACGGCTTCGGGCGCGACGTCAGATACATCTGATGTGGCTGACCCGGTCAGGATCATGACAATGTCCCCGGTGTTTTCTGAAACGGCTTTGGCCAGCTGCCCCGTTTCATGCGGAACGATGCAGACATCTTTCAGCGACATGCCCAGTGCCTCTACGCGGCCCCGAATGGCCGCAATGCCTTTTTCATTCGACGGCCCGCCGGGAATATCTGTGACAACCAAACCCGCCGTTTCGTGGACCGGCGACGCCAACCGAATTGACGCCTGCGCAAGCTGCGATGCACGTGCTACATCATCTGCCGGGACCGCATATGAAATGACCTTGATCGTCGCAACCATACCGCCCGCACTCATTTGCTGGTGCTGTGGGACTGTTGCGACGGTAATCATTGGATTGACCTGATTAAAGTCTTCAAGCGCCTCGACATTCAGAACAACCACACCCGGCCCGTCCGCCAATAGATTGACGCGTCCGGTGAAGGGTTGCGTGACACGCAGCCCAACTGCCGCAGGATCGGGTGCGAGAGCGGCTGCCAGCATCTGAGCGGCTTCATCTTCGTGACAATCGCCAGGTTCCAACCGGGCAGCGATGACCGAGGTATGCCCGGCCCCAATCAACTGGTTCTGGTGTTCGGCGCTCAGAACGATTCCCTTGCGAAGTTTTTTGTCGTCGATCTGCACGGAATGCGCAAGAATGGCACCTTGCGCTTTTTCGACGGGAATGGGTCCGAATTTCACGCTTTACCCCGTAACACGGCTGTCATCTGGGCAAGAATAGCAACGGCGATTTCCGATGGATCTGCAGCGCCAATATCCAGACCTATAGGGCCGTGAATACGGGCGATCTGCTCTTGGGTAAAACCGGTCTCAATCATTCGAGCCACGCGTTTTGCATGGGTCCGGGTGGAACCCAGCGCACCGATGTAGAAAACGCCCGCTTGAAGGGCGGATTCAAGCGCAGGATCATCCAGTTTTGGATCGTGGGTCAGCAGCACCACGGCCGTACGCGCATCAAGACCAAGCTTAGCGACGGCCTCATCTGGCCAGTCTGTAAGGATAGTTTCGCCTGGAAAACGGGCGTCCGAGGCGAAAGCGTCCCTTGGATCGATGATCGCAGGATCATATCCGGCAATGCGCGCCATCGGCACCAGAGCTTGTGTAATGTGAACGGCCCCGACAACAATCAAGCGCAGTGGCGGGTTGTGGACGGCTACAAACGTCTTGCCATCCTCTTCGAAGCCCGACCGGTCCATCCGCAAGCGATCCAGATGCGCATCGCGGCGCAAAGCCCGTCGTCCCGATTCAACGTTGACCTCGTAAACCAGCGGCTCGCGGTTTGCGCGGGCTTCGACAAGTTCTTGCAACATGGGTTCGGGCATGACGCTGCCAATCGGCTCGACCAACACCCGTATCTTTCCGCCACACGCGAGGCCTACGGCAAATGCGTCTTCGTCACTCACACCGAACTCAAGCAAACGGGCCTCGCCCTCTTCGATCGCTTCAAGGGCTTCTACGATCACCGCACCTTCGACACAGCCACCAGAAACTGAGCCTTCGATCCGGCCGTCTCCGCCTATGACCAGTTGCGCCCCCACGCGGCGCGGTGCACTGCCCCAGGTTTCCACAACTGTTGCAAGCGCGGCCTTTCGCCCTTCTTTTACCCAGCGCAAAGCCGTCTCAGGGCTGTTGTCGAATCTGTCCATTGCACCCTCCCGGCGTGTTCTGATCCAACATAGGGAGGTTTGGCGTAATGAAAAGTCAGCCTAAAGACCAATATGTTCAGCGCACATTCTAAAGCTGATCTATCTGCGCACGTGATCGGCATAAAAGAGCTCAGATTGAGTCAACATATGCAAGTTATTGATTGTCGAGATGTCAGATTCTACCTTAGACAAGCAACTGGGAAGTACCAGTATGCCCCATAATTTTTTTCAATGGAGACAGAGAGTTGAAACGCATTTTAACATTTGGAGTGGCCCTCGGCTTGTTGGCGTCTACCGCAGCTACGGCTGATACTTTCTTGCGTTACGGCGAAGTGGAAGGGTGGAAGGTCTTTATCGACCAAGACAAGAAATCCTGTCTGATCGAGGCCGTGGACGACTCGGAAAACGTTGTGCAGATGGGCCTCACCGAAGATCGCGGTGTTGGCTATGTTGGTGTGTTCACCAAAGCAAAGACCGATATCAAACGGGGCGACAAAGAGGCCGTTGCCATCCTGTTGGGTGACAACATTTATATCGGCGAAGCGACGGGCATGAAGGGCAATATTACCAAAGGGTATTCGGGTGGTTATGTCCTGTCAGACGACCCCCAATTTGCCGAAGACATTGCCAAGAAAGAAGTAATGATCGTGTTTCCGGAAAAGGAATTTGCGTTCACCGTTGATCTGACCGGCACATTCAAAGCCATGGAAATGGCCCGCAAGTGCAATCAGGAACAACTGAGCTGACGGTTAGCCGGAAAGCGCGGATAACAACCGCGCTTTCTCACCGACATCGTCTTGTTTGGAGATCACCGTTGCCAAATCTTCGAGCGACGAAATAGAATGCCCGGCACGGAAACTGTCGACATGCGGCAACATCGCGGCCACTCCTTGCGCTTTGGGGGCGAAACCATCCCACCGGAGGAGAGGGTTAAGCCAGATCAAACGGCGCGCAGACAAATGCAGGCGCTCCATCTCTTTTCCCAACGCCTCGGGCGCGCCGCGGTCCAATCCATCCGAGATCAAAAGTACGACGGCACCCTGCCCCATAACCCGTCGTGACCAATCCCGATTGAAGGCGTGCAGGCACTCACCAATCCGCGTGCCGCCCTCCCAATCTTGTGCCTCGGCTCCGGCGGCGGCCAACGCGGCATCGACATCGCGCTGTTGCAGATGGCGGGTGATATTTGTCAGCCGCGTTCCGAACGTAAACGCGTGCACCTTGGCCCAGCCTGCGCCCTTAGCGTTCGATACGGTGTGCAGGAAATGCAGGATGATCCGGCTGTACTGGCTCATCGACCCCGAAATATCGCATAGCACAACAAGGTTCGGCCAACGCTGCTTGGGCTTCAACCGGGCAATTTCATGCATCTCGCCGCCTTGACGCATGGCAGCCCGCAAAGTCCCGGCGCGATCGATACGGTGACCAAGATGGCTGGCCTGACCACGCCGCGATTCAATGGGTTTCACAGGCAACGTCATCCGGGCAAGGATACGTTTCGCTTGCGCGATTTCCGCGGTGCTCATCTGCTCGAAGTCAAGACTGCGCAGGCGTTCTTCGGACGACGCGGTTTGAGATGCATCGATCTCAAGTTCTGTCTCTTCCTCGGTCTCTGCGGTCTCGGGCAGGTCCTGTTCGACGCCATCCAACAACGCCTCAGCCGCCCGCTTTTCGGCGGCATCAGCCTGACGCTCCTCCTGCACACCACGAATGGCAGGCAGCATCATGGACATCATGTGCTCCATATACCGTGGGTCGCGCCAATACATGCGAAACACTTGCGCAAAGACGGTGCGGTGTTCCGGACGGTTCACGAAACACGCGTGAAGCGTCCAGTAGAAGTCCCGCTTTTCCGAAAACCCGGCAGCCTGAACCGCGCGGATTGCATCAACCACACGCCCTGTTCCGATCGGCAAACCCGCCTTTCGCAACGCGCGTGCAAAGTGCGTGATGTTCTGCGCCAGCTTCGGGTTATCGGGTATGTCGAGGGGAAGTTGTTCAGCCATCAACGCTTATGGGGGTATAGCCCTCAATCCTCCGCAGAATGTTCAACCAGAGAAAACATCAGGCCGGTTCAAGAGTGGCTTTCGCCTCATCCAGTATCCGTTTCGCCTCGGAGCCTTGCAATTTTTGGATATCGTCCTGGTATTTGAGGATCGCGCCCAAAGTATCCCCGATCACCTCAGGGCTAAGGTTAATCACGTCCAGTGCAAGCAGACACTTGGCCCAGTCGATTGTTTCTGCCACGCCGGGCTTTTTGAAAAGATCTTCGGTGCGAAGGTGTTGAACAAAGGCGACAACCTCACGGCTCAGCGCCTCAGCTGCTTCTGGTGCTCGGGCATGCAGAATTTCAATCTCGCGTTCAAAGTCCGGATAGTCCACCCAGTGATAAAGACACCGACGCTTGAGCGCATCGTGAACTTCGCGCGTCCGGTTTGACGTGACGATCACAATCGGAGGTTCCGGAGCGACGACTGTGCCAAGCTCTGGTATCGTCACCTGAAAATCGCTGAGTGCCTCCAGCAGGAAGGCTTCAAACGGTTCATCCGTCCGGTCAAGTTCATCGATCAACAAAACCGGCGCGCCCTGCTCGTCCGGACGCATGGCCTGCAAAAGCGGGCGCTCGATCAGGTAGTCGTCCGAGAACAGTTCCGTTTGCAGCGCGCCACGGTCCGCGCCGCCTGATGCTTCTGCGGTGCGGATCGCAACCATCTGCGCCGGAAAGTTCCATTCATAGACCGCCGATGACGCGTCTAGACCCTCATAGCACTGAAGCCGGATCAATCGACGATTCAGCCCGGCGGCTAGCGCCTTGGCAATCTCTGTCTTGCCCACACCGGCCTCACCCTCCAGAAACAGTGGACGCCCCAGTTTCAACGACAGGAAAACCACCGTCGCAAGGGCGCGCCCGCACACATAGCCTTGCTCGCCCAGCATGGTTTGAACCGCGTCGATGGAATTTGGCTGCGTCATGATATTCTCCCTTGCCACAACAGGTCATGGCCGCGTGCGCACGTCAAGGCCGTGGTCTTTTCCAGACCTACGACGTTCCGACGTGTTGACAAGGCCTTTTACGGGCGTCCCCTCTGTGCTAGCCGGAGCAGCATGACCGATAGCATCACGATCCGCCGCCCCGACGACTGGCACCTGCACCTGCGCGATGGCGCGATGTTGCAGGCCGTCCTGCCCGAAACTGCGCGCCACTTTGCCCGCGCGATCATCATGCCTAACCTTGTGCCGCCTGTGGTGCGTGGTGATCAGGCCGCCGCGTATCGCGATCGCATCATGTCAGCCCTGCCCGACAGCATGAGTTTCGAGCCCCTGATGACCCTGTATCTGACCGAAGACACAGACGCCGAAGATGTCGCCGCAGCCCATGCAAGCGGATTGATCAAGGCGGTTAAGCTCTACCCGGCTGGTGCAACGACCAACTCTGCCTCGGGTGTGCGGGATTTTGACAAGGTGCGGCCTGTCCTCGAAAAGATGGCCGAAATCGGTTTGCCGATGTGCGTGCATGGCGAGGTTACCGATTCCGACATAGACATCTTCGACCGCGAAGCTGTGTTTATCGACCGCGTTCTGGACCCGATCCGCAAGACGACCCCGGGTCTGCGCGTGGTGATGGAGCACATTACGACCTCGAACGGTGTGGAATACGTCAAGGCCAATGAAACCGACCTGGGCGCAACCATCACCGCGCACCACTTAATCATCAACCGGAACCACATTCTGGTTGGTGGGATCAAACCGCATTATTACTGCTTGCCGGTCGCCAAACGCGAGGAACATCGTTTGGCGCTGTTGGCCGCTGCGACATCGGGCGATAAACGATTCTTCCTTGGCACCGACAGCGCCCCGCACACAGACGCCAACAAAGAGATGGCCTGCGGCTGCGCCGGGTGCTTTACCGCGACAAACACAATGTCGCTTGTGGCTGAAATGTTCGATCGCGCAGGCGCTTTGGATAAATTGGAAGGGTTCGTCTCGTTGAATGGGCCAGCCTTCTATGGGCTACCGGTGAATGGCGAAACGATCACACTGACAAAAGGCGCTCCTGTCTCTTATCCGGACAAGATCGAATCTGGTGACGGACCGGTTACGGTTTTCGATCCCGGCTTCCCTTTACATTGGCGCGTCGTTTAACCCGCCAGTAAAGCCGCCAGATCGCGGGCGCGACCTCCGGTTCGCAGCATGGACCAGATAGCGTCCGCATCATCGCCACCAATCAGCTTGGCCGCCTTTTTACGGACCCTTTCTTCGCGATCTGCCAAGGTCATGGGGGCGAGCAGGTCGTAGTCGGCCTCTTTCCGTGCTCCGTCCCGGCGCAGCAGTGTCAGATGGGCTTGGGTCTCGGACAAGCTATCGTCAGCTTCGACCGATATGCGCTCGCGCAGAGACAGCAGACGACCGTCGCTACAGACCTTTTCGGAATAGCTGCTTGGTAAAGCCGTATCATAACCAAGCGCCTGCATTGCGATAACGGTTCGGTACGAGAACTTGGCACCCAATCCGGTGGTCGGCGACATTTGGTTGCATACGCTCATCCAACGTGGATGGGTTTTGATCTTGATCTCTGCAACTTCGGGTTCCGCGATATCCAGTTCCAGCGCGGCCTCAAGTGCCGCGTGAAGGCCGTGGCAGCACGCGTGGAACTTGTGGCTGACGGCTTCAAACAACCACTCATCGCCAAGCCCTTGCAATGCAGCGGTTGTATCATCCTGTCCGTTATGCGTCGCGCCGAAGCCAAATGGCCCTCCCATCGCGTTCGCGCTTGGCTCGAACCCTTTGGAAACAAGCAAAGCAGTTTCGACACCTGCGCTCGCAGCAAGCCCCGCGTTGTAAGGTTTGCCCATAGTACCGAACTGCGCTTTTAGCCCCGCAGCGCGTGTCGCCGTCAATCCCAGAACCTTGCGCATTTGCTCGGCATCGAAACCCAGAAGCCGGCCCGCTGCTATGGCCGAGCCGAACGCACCTGCCGTAGCTGTTTGATGAAATCCGGCTTGGTAGTGGTCACGCCCCAGCCACAGGCCCACGCGAATTGAGACCTCCATCCCAACAAGCGACGCTTCCAGAAAATCCACCAGTATCCGGTCGTCCCACTCGCTAAATGCCAGCGCGGCTGGCAATACGGCAACGGATGGATGCCCTATATGGGAAAAGTGTGTATCGTCGTAATCCAACGCATGTGAAACGGTCCCATTGACCAAAGCGGCCGCGCGCAAAGGTACGCACCCACCACCAAAGAGATGAGCTTGGGCCGTTCCCCCTTCCTCCAACACCAGATCGCGCACGGTCTTGGAAACGGGCTCATTCCGCCCGGCCCGTCCAACGGCAATCCAATCGAGTGCGGACAAGGATGTAACAACCCGCGCGTCAGAAGATGTCGAAACGGGTGCTGCCGCAAACCCGGCAATGGCAGAGGTAAAATCGGACATGCAGCGCAGTCTAGCGCGCGCCGACCAGGGGTAAAGCCTTAGCCGTACAAATCTGCGGCACGGCTTTCGAAAGCGCGGACAACACGCTGCATGGCCTCATTGAAAACAACCCCGATAATGCCTTGCAGGATTGCGTTCTTAAATTCGAAATCCACGTGGAACGAGATGTTGCATCCTCCGTCCGCTGCGTCCTCGAACTGCCAGTCTGACTTCATGTATTTGAAGGGGCCGTCCAGATACTCGGTGTCGATCCTGCGCTGTTCGGCAAACAATGTAACCCGGCTGCCAAAACGTTCGCGAAACACTTTGAACGATATGATCAGGTCGGCTTCCATCACCTGAGCTTCACCCGCAGCATACGTTCGGCGGATGCGGGCAGCGGCACACCATGGCAAAAAATCGGGGTATTTTGCCACATCGGCCACCAGATCATACATCTGCTGAGCGGTATATGGCAGGTGTCGGGTTTCCGAATGGGTAGGCATGGCGTCCGGTATTAACAGGTGACAATGGCGCGTGATTTCGTATGTTGCGCGCCAAAGATCAAGGGGGCAACGATGAGCGACCGCGCATATGTGATAGATGAGATGATCTCGGCAAAGGCAATCGCCGCCCGGATCGAAGAGCTGTGTCGCGAAATCACGCTGGAATTCGGCAATACCGACAAGCTGGTCGTGGTCGGACTGCTGCGTGGCAGTTTCGTGTTTATTGCCGACCTAGTGCGAGAGCTGGACCTGCCTATCGAGGTCGACTTTCTTGAGGCATCCTCGTACGGCGACGCGATGGAAAGCAGCCGCGAGGTGCGTATTCTGAAAGACCTGCGCGGCGCAATTGAAGGCCGGGATGTTCTTGTTGTCGAAGACATCGTGGATACGGGCCACACATTGAATCACGTGACCAAGCTGTTGCGCAGTCGAAAACCAAGCCGATTGAAGTCCATCGCATTGCTGGACAAACCCAGTCGTCGTGAGGTCGATTTCCGCTCGGATTGGATCGGCTTTGAGATTCCGGATGAATTTGTCGTGGGATACGGGATCGACTTCGCGCAACGTAACCGCAACCTGCCCTTTATCGGCAAAGTGCGTTTCACCGAAGACTGATCGAGGTCGGAATGAATCCACGCCACCTTTTTCGAATGTCGTTATGGGCGCGAAAACCGCCTTCGGAAAAGCGCGTAAAGTTCGTGTTTGGTATCGTGCTTGTTGTCTTGCTGATTGGCGGGATCGAATACATGGGCTGGTGGCCAGATTGGGCCAAGGGGGAATGGACCCGCTTCAAGCCCTAGCTCAGCCCAGCAAATGTCGGATGGTCGACAGGAATACCCCTGATCCAACCGGTATCAATTCGTCTGGAAAGTCGTAGTCGGGATTGTGGAGTTGCGGGTGGTCACGGCCAGCCCCCAACCAAAACATGGCCGCTTTGGCGCCCTTGCCGAATTGTCCAAAATCCTCAGAGAACTTTTGTGGCAGCGACGTCAGTTCAAAATGCACACCCTGATCTTCAAAGCCGCATACCAGCGCGGAAACGGCCTCGCTATCGTTCACACAAGCCTCGAATACGTCGTCATACGCGATGTTAACTTGCAAACCGTGCTCTGCGGCAGTGCGGTTCACGATATGCTCTGCCTCGGTCACCAGTTGCTGCATCCGAGTGTCGGACACGGTGCGTAAGGTGACCCAAATCTCTGCCTGACCCGGAGAGACGCCAAAAGTCGGTTGACCCAAATTGGCGTGTGTTACCGTGGTCAGCGCAAATTCGGCGTTCAGATCCCCTCCTGCACCCAAATCTGCAAGCAATGGCATAAGAGACGACACCGCTTTGGCCGGTGAAATGCCATCTTGCGGCGCGGCTGCGTGAGACGTCTTTCCAGTCAACGTGATCCGCATGCCGCGCGAAGCGCAATTGGTCGGGCCCTTGCACAATTCGATCCTTCCGAGATCCAATCCCGGCAGGTTGTGCAGCGCAAAGATGTAGTCAGGCGCAATCTCGGCAAAACGTGGATCGTTGCGATAAGCTATCGCACCCTGCCCCGTTTCTTCGGCAGGCTGAAAAACAAGGGCGACTTTCCCTTTTGCCGAACGTCTTTGCCCCAGTGATTGGGCGACGGCAAGCACCATTACCATGTGCCCATCATGCCCACACAGATGACCATTGCCCGGTACACGCGAAGTGTAATCGAACTGACCCAAATCCTCGATCGGCAATCCGTCCAGTTCACACCTGATCGCGACCGTCGGACCCGGCTGGCCACTGTCAAACACCGCTGCCACACCATGACCACCAAGCTGTGTCATTACCCGATCTGCACCGGCCTTGGACAGCAGATCAATCATACGGGCGGCCGTGTGTTGCTCCTGACCAGACAGTTCAGGATACATGTGCAACTCGCGCCGCAGCGCAGTCAGCTTCGTCAGTGTGTCCGGGCTCAACCTTGTGTCAGTGCCTTTTGGCGCGCATCCCGCAAGCGGGCGAAATCGTCGCCGGCATGGTAGGATGATCGCGTCAACGGCGTGGCCGATACCATCAGGAAACCTTTGCCATATGCCGCCTTTTCGTAAGATGCGAACTCATCCGGTGTAACGAAGCGATCCACAGCATGGTGTTTCGGGGTCGGCTGCAAATACTGACCAATCGTGAGAAAATCGATATCAGCTGCGCGCATATCATCCATTACCTGACGCACCTGCTGTTCTTCTTCGCCCAAGCCGACCATGATACCGGACTTTGTGAAGATCGACGGATCCAGTTCCTTGACCCGCTGCAGCAAGCGCAGCGAGTGGAAGTAACGCGCACCAGGACGCACCTCGGGGTACAATCCGGGAACCGTTTCAAGGTTATGGTTAAACACGTCCGGTTTGGCCTCAACCACAACTTCCAGCACCGACGGTGCGCATTTCAGAAAGTCCGGTGTCAAAATCTCGATCGTTGTTTTCGGCGACCGGTGGCGAATGGCACGGATCGTCTGAGCAAAGTGATCCGCCCCGCCATCCTCAAGATCGTCCCGGTCAACCGAGGTGATAACCACGTGGTTCAGGCCCAGTTTTTCGACTGCATGCGCAACCCGGCCCGGTTCGAAAACGTCCAGCGCATCCGGGCGACCTGTTGCAATGTTGCAGAATGTGCAGCCACGGGTACAAATCTCGCCCATGATCATCATGGTCGCGTGGCCCTGGCTCCAGCATTCGCCAACGTTCGGGCACCCGGCCTCTTCGCACACAGTTACGAGATTATTGTCGCGCATGATCCGGCGCGTGTCGGCATACCCTTTTCCGCCTGGCGCCTTTACACGAATCCAGTTCGGTTTCTTCGGTTGCGCATTATCGGGTTTATGCGCTTTTTCAGGGTGACGTTGTTCGGGGATCTTCAGATCACGCACAGCTGGCTTTCCTGACTTTGGGTCAATTTGCTGACCTGTAACATAGTACACCCATGTGTACTATGCCACTGAGACATATCCGCCATGCAACGAAAATGCTGCAGCACAGCATTCATAATATCGAATAATACCTAAAAGTCCGTTTTAAGCTATATTTTTCAGACAACTAAGATTCTCTCACTTGCAGAAAATCGCACATTGAAGCCGCTCCACAACTGTTTTAGACACCGCCAAAAAACACCAAAAGCTTAACGGAGCTCATAAATGAAGACTGGCGCGAAACTGCCCGCGGTCACCTTTCACACCCGCGTACGCGACGAACAGATCGAAGGCACGAACGCCTTCCGCTGGGAGGATAAAACCACAGCGGACTACTTTGCGGGTAAGCGGGTCATTCTATTTTCGCTACCGGGCGCTTTCACGCCCACATGCTCTACCTATCAGCTGCCCGGATTTGAAAACGGCTATGCAGATTTCCTAGCTGAAGGCATTGATGAGATTTACTGCATGTCGGTAAACGACAGCTTTGTCATGAACAAATGGGCTCAGGATCAGGGGTTGAAGAACGTCAAGGTTATCCCAGACGGCTCAGGTGAGTTCACTCGCAAGATGGGAATGCTGGTCGACAAGGATAACCTAGGCTTTGGCATGCGCTCGTGGCGCTATGCGGCGATTGTCAACGACGGCGTCGTCGAGGCCTGGTTCGAAGAACCCGGTTTGATGGATAATTGCCCCGAGGATCCTTATGGCGTGTCGTCCCCTGAAAACCTGATGACACATCTGAACGAAGCCAAAGAACCCGCACTTGCTTAAATTCTAGCGTTCAAAGGCCCGCTTTTTGGCGGGCCTTATGGCATTCTGGTGGCAGTCACGATCTCGTCCCCGACAACGCGAATAACATTTGCCAGACTGTCGAACCAATCCTCTGTTGCTGTCGATACACGTCGAACAAGCCCAACGGTACGGGATGGCTGTGGCGTGCCAAAACGCTGCAATACAAGACCGGGAACAGCGTGCGTTTCAGCACGCGCCGCCAATTCCGGCATCAGGGTTAACCCAAACCCTTCTGCCACAAGGCGCGACAACGTGGCCAAAGAAGATGCCCCCATGTTGATCAAACCGCTACTGCGATCCTGCCCGCAAACCTCCAGGGCCTGATCAGTCAAACAATGCCCATCGTCCAACAGCATCAATTGAGACGTTTTGAGGTCGACCGGCCGTAATGATTCAGGATCCTGAGCCATATCCTGAATACGACCCGCGCTGCCCGCCAATAAGAACCGGTCTTCGAACAAAGGCAGCTCGATCAGTTCACTGTCACCTGTTGGCAGCGCAACGATCCCGGCATCAATCTCTCCGGCCCGCAGCATCGCCAGCAATCGTTCAGTCCGCGCCTCTCGCACTTGCACCCTGAGTGACACATCAGACGATCTGAGCCCTGCCAGAACGCCCGGTAGCAGATAAGGCGCAATCGTGGGGATAATCCCAATAGACAAGGACCGGTGCCCGCCGGAATGATCCCGTGCGAACTGATCCAGCCTTTGTGCCGATCCCAATACCTGCCGTGCGTATTCCAGAACATCGCGTCCGAGCGGTGTTAAAAGAATATCCCGGGCCTGTCGTTCGAAAAGCGCACCACCAAGCGTATCTTCCAACGACTTCACCTGCACCGAAAGCGCTGGCTGAGACACATTGCAAACCTGTGCCGCGCGCCCAAAGTTGCGCTGTTCTGCGACAGCGTTGAAGTATTGAAGCTGGCGGAGCGTAAAGTTCATAACCTTTGACTATCACCACCGCCCAATCCTTCAACCCTGAATTATGGCTTTCAGCCAATCAAACGGCTCTTCTCCGCTTGATCATGATAGTGGCGTTTGAGGCGCTGCAACGCGATCCGCAACACTATCTTTCCGGATCGCGCAGACCACCCCATGCGTTTCTCAGCTAATTCCAACCCTTCAAGGTAGCAGCAACAGCGCAAGGCAACATCACTCAGACCGGGTCCAAGGTCTGACAGCGCGCGTTCAACCCGATCACGTGCGTCAGAGGATCCTCGACCGTCCGATATACCCGATCCAAAACTTCCGCGCCCACCTGCGGTTAAAAAGCTATCCCAGTTCTGCGCGACCTGAGGCCCAATCTGCGCAATCTCGAAGTCTTCGCGCAAACGCTCTCCGGCGCGCACAAGGCTCTCGTCGAGAAAGGGTTTGCCGTCACGATCACGTCGGCGCGCTAAGGCAAGCAAAGGGCTTTCGGCTGTGCTGTACCGAATACGCCGTTGTCTTTGATTGCTATCCAGTCCCGGCTGCGCGCGGGATGGGGCAGCCTTGAACGAAGCCTGAGCTTCGGCCATCCCAAACTCGTTACGTGTTCGGGCCTTATTCTCTGTGTCTGCGATTAATTGACTAAGCGCATTGCGACCCGCAGCGGAAATTCGATAGCGCGAGATGCGACCGTGGTTGTCGCAGGTGATCCAGTCCTTCAATGCCAACGCCTGCGCGGTCTTGCATTCGACAACAGCCGTTCTGGTGGTGCCGCATTCGCCCGCATCGCGCACGACGACGGCCTTGTCCATGTCTTCGGCAACAGCCAGAACGGCACCAGTTTCGCACAGGCGGCGAAGTACGCGCAGTGCCTCGCGATTGAAATCTTCTTCGGCGGCTTCCGCATCTTCTTCTTGCAACGCTGCAAACGAGCGTTCTGGTATCCCTTTTTCCGAAAAATGATCCGCAGCCAGAGTCTGTAGCGCGGCATCTACCAGCGGATCATCGCGCCGCATTTCGATACGGCGTATTTGTCTGAGTATTGTCGAAGCATGGCACCCCGCTGATCGCGCGATGTCGCGGATCGACTGACCGGTCTCGGTATGCGCCAGATATCGCTGCGCGCCTTCAGGTACCCAAGCCGGAATGGTGAAAGCCATGTTGTTTTCCATAGTTACTTGCCCTCGTCGACAAAACAATTCCGTTCTCAATCGCCCCCGATGAATTTGTTAACCAAAACTAACTAGAGTTGCTTTCGTTACTCGTTCGTTAACCCAAGGCGGTAAGTGCCAGATTTGATTTAAAATCATAAACACTGGTGAAGTCAGAGTTCGGAGGGAAAGCACCCAAGGCAACACCCGTTAAAGTTGTGTTACAAAAGTGGCGACTTTCATTCGGACAAGGAATCCAGAAAATGCAGGACCTGATGACCATGATTACAGCCCTTCGCCGCCCTCGCCTTTTGGCGCGAGCCGCAAGACATGGGGCGCGGGATTATGATCGGGATCGCCACCTTCAACGTCTGCTGGGCTACGGTTCTTTGCCAAGCACAGGCGCTGCGCTTGTCCGACTTTTAGAGCTGGAGAAAGAAGTCAACGCGCTACGTCTGGCCGAGGATGCCGCATATTCGCTGGCACGGCACCTAGATGTACTCATCGCACTTTTGGGCGAGGCGCAGCTGTACAAAGCCAGCCGCGCCGCGCAGTATCAGTAATCAGGCGAAGGCATCCGGCATGGATGCTTTTTTCTTTTCAATGTACTCGTTCAGAGCGGCATGGATTGCCGGGTCGAGCTGCGGCTGTTGGTAGTTGGCCAACAAGTGTTCGACCCGTTCCGAGGCCAGTTGCCGCGTGTCGCGCGCGCCTTCGTCTTCCCAGGTCTCATAGGGTTTGTAGTCCAGCAACTCGGACTTCCAGAACGCTTCCTTAAAGTTCGCCTGCGTGTGCGCGCACCCAAGATAGTGACCACCGGGCCCAACTTCACGGATCGCGTCCATCGCCTGAGCGTTTTCGTCATAGGCGATCCCTTTGGCGAGGCCGTGCAAAACGCCCAACTGGTCGGCATCCATCACGAACTTCTCAAAGTCAGCGACAAGGCCGCCTTCGAGCCAACCGCAGGCATGAAGCATAAAGTTCACACCGGACATCAGCCCCATGTTCAACGAGTTCGCAGTCTCGAACGCCGCCTGCGCGTCGGGCAGTTTGGAACCACAGAAGGAGCCGGCCGAACGGAACGGCAGCCCAAGGCGGCGTGCCAGTTGCCCTGCCCCATAGGTCACCATCGACGCTTCGGGCGTTCCAAACGTCGGCGCCCCAGAGTTCATGTCGATCGAAGATACGAAAGCACCAAAGATCGCTGGTGCACCCGGTCGCACGATCTGGCTGTACGAGACACCGGCCAGAACTTCGGCCAAAACCTGCGTCAAGGTCCCGGCAACCGACACGGGCGCCATCGCGCCCCCGACGATAAAGGGCGAGATGATGCATGCTTGGTTGTTTGCGGCGTAAACCTCAAGCGACCCCATCATCACATCGTCGAAGGTCATCGGCGAGTTGATGTTGGTCAGCGACGTCATGACCGTGTTTTGCTGAACAAAGTCTTTGCCGAACAGAATCTCGCACATTTCGACAGAGTCTTGCGCGCGGCTTGGATCGGTAACGGACCCCATGAACGGTTTATCCGACAAGGTCATATGGGCCATCAGCATATCCAAATGACGCTTGTTCACCGGAATATCCGTCGGCTCGCACACGGTTCCGCCCGAGTGGTGCAGCCACTTGGACATGTATGCCAGTTTCACGAACTTGTTGAAATCGTCCATCGTAGCATAACGACGACCGCCCTGAGCATCCCGTACAAACGGGGGGCCATAAACGGGGGCCAAAACCAGATTTCGCCCGCCGATAACCACCGATTTTTCGGGGTTACGCGCATGCTGCGTAAACTCGCTGGGCGCTGTCTTGATCAACTCGCGCGCCAAGCCGCGAGGGATGCGAACACGTTCGCCATCCACATCTGCGCCCGCGTTTTTCCACCGCTCCAACGCTGACGGGTTGTCGACAAAGTTTACGCCGACTTCAGCCAGAATTGTTTCCGCGTTTGCTTCGATGATCTGCAACGCTTCTTCGTTCAGAACTTCGAAATTCGGAATATTACGTTCGATGTATTTGGCGGTTTCGATGCGAACCGCAGTGCGTTCGGCCCGGCGAGCGGCGCCACCGCCACCTCTTGCCCGACGCCGGGTGTTTGCCTCAGCCATGAGAAGATCCCGTCTATTGGTTGATTTGATGATTTTGTTAAAGGAACCGACCAATGCCAAGCATATGGATTGCGGCGCTATAGGGGAAAAAGCGACATCTAAGCGGCGTCTTTTGACAAGCCCGCCATCACCTCAATCCAAAGGTTTTTCCATCAGGATGCTGTTTCCCGAAACCTCGACCGTCACCCAGCCCAGATGGTGGTACATGGAAACTGTCTTTTGCATCTTTTGATGTGTCCGAAGCCTTTGGTACTGCAAGCCCGCGTCCTTACCCGCCTTTTCAGCCAGGTTCATCAGTTTCCTTGCAAGCCCTTCTCCCTGCGCCAAAGGCGAAACGGCGAGATTGAAAATCATGACGCAATCATCGACCTGATCAAAAACGATGAAGCCCACCACATCACGCCCGGACACGGCAACCCAGGCTTGATGACTGGTGATATCATCTGCCACTCCGCCAGCGACATCTGGCATGTCAGGGATATCCGCCAACGCTTGGGCATATGCAGCCCGAATGCACTCGGTCGCGCTGTTTGCGTCATCTCGGATGGCGCGTCGAAAGGTGATCTCAGGCATTTCGACCTCTTTCCGGGTTTCACCCTGCATAATTGGCGTCATAGAGCTTGCACATGCAAGGCTTGCAACCTAATAGCCAACCATGACCCAAGACACGCATGACCGCCTTCTGATTATCGACTTCGGCAGCCAGGTAACGCAGCTTATTGCGCGACGCCTGCGTGAGTTGAACGTCTATTGCGAAATCCACCCTTATCAGAACGTCACAATGGAATTTGTGCGCGGAATGGCCCCCAAGGCTGTGATTTTCTCGGGCGGCCCAGACAGCGTAACGCGCGACGGATCCCCTCGCGCGCCCCAAGAGATCTTTGATTACGGCGTTCCTATCCTTGGGATTTGTTATGGCCAGCAGGTCATGATGCATCAATTGGGCGGCAAAGTCGAAAGCGGGCACGGCACTGCCGAGTTCGGGCGGGCGTTCGTTACACCCAATAACAGACTGGATATTCTGGACGGCTGGTTTGCCGAAGGCGACGAACAGGTCTGGATGAGCCACGGTGACCATGTCAGCCAGATCGCACCGGGTTTTGAGGTTTACGGAACCTCACCCAACGCACCATTTGCAATCACGGCCGATCCGAACCGGCACTTCTATGCCGTTCAGTTCCACCCCGAGGTGCACCACACCCCCAAGGGCGCAAAACTATACGAGAACTTTGTAAAACTGGCCGGGTTCAGCGGCGACTGGACCATGGGTGCCTACCGCGAGCAGATGATCGAGCAAATTCGTGCACAGGTCGGCGATAAAAAGGTCATCTGTGGTCTGTCCGGCGGCGTTGATAGCTCGGTCGCGGCAATCCTGATCCACAAAGCGATCGGCGACCAATTGACCTGCGTCTTTGTTGATCACGGGCTGTTGCGCAAGAATGAGGCGGATGAAGTTGTCGGAATGTTCCGGGACAATTACAACATCCAACTGATCCACGCAGACGAAAGTGAACTTTTCCTCGGCGAGCTTGAAGGGCAAAGCGATCCTGAAACCAAGCGTAAGATCATCGGCAAGCTGTTCATCGACGTGTTCCAGAAACACGCAGATACAATTGACGGGGCTGAGTTCCTTGCCCAAGGCACGCTTTATCCCGATGTGATTGAATCGGTCTCTTTCTCTGGCGGTCCTTCCGTAACAATCAAGTCTCACCACAATGTCGGCGGCCTTCCCGAGAAAATGGGCCTCAAACTGGTTGAACCACTGCGAGAGTTGTTCAAAGACGAAGTGCGCGCATTGGGTCGTGAATTGGGCCTGCCCCAAAGCTTTATCGGCCGCCATCCCTTCCCCGGTCCCGGTTTGGCCATTCGTTGCCCCGGTGAGATCACGCGTGAAAAACTTGATATTCTACGCGAAGCTGACGCGGTCTATATCGACCAAATCCGGAAACATGGTCTTTATGATGAGATCTGGCAGGCTTTCGTCGCGATCCTTCCGGTCCGCACTGTCGGCGTTATGGGCGATGGACGCACTTACGATTATGCATGTGCGCTGCGCGCAGTAACTTCGGTAGATGGAATGACCGCAGACTATTATCCCTTTAGCCACGAGTTTCTGGGAGAGACCGCAACGCGGATCATCAACGAGGTCAAAGGTATCAACAGATGTACCTATGATATCACGTCGAAGCCTCCGGGAACGATCGAATGGGAATAACGCAAAGCCGGGCACTGACCCGGCTTTTTTTATTGCGAAAACTCGGAACTCTGTTTTGTTCCCAAGTCGAAACTCCACGCATGTAAAGACGCGTCATGGACACCAGAAAACCTCAGATCGGCAAAGCTGCACTCTGGATGACCGGGGCGATTGCGTCGTTTTCTTCCATGGCTGTCGCCGGGCGCGAACTTAGCGTGACGCACGACACCTTTGAAATCATGTTCTTCCGCAGCCTCGTCGGGATTTGCGTGGTGGCCCTGATTTTGACAGTCACCAGCAAATGGCACCAAGTCTCAACTCATCGACTGGGGCTACACGGCGTTCGGAACGTGCTGCATTTCGCGGGACAAAACCTGTGGTTCTATGCGGTTTCTGTTGCACCACTCGCACAGGTATTTGCGCTGGAATTTACGCAACCGATTTGGGTCATCTTATTGTCACCCTTGTTGTTGAAAGAACGTCTGACAACAGTTCGGGTCATGTCCGCTTTGATTGGCTTTGCGGGCATCCTAATTGTTGCACGCCCCGGAGCCGTTCCCCTCAGCGCAGGCATCTTCGCTGCGGCGGCTTCAGCTGTGTTTTTCGCGCTGACTACAATATCAACAAAGAAGCTGACCCAATTCGCCAGCATAGGTTGCATCATGTTCTGGCTGACAGTGATTCAGGCTGTATTGGGATTGGTTGCTTCGGGCATTGATGGGCACATCACTCTGCCGACTTTGGACACCGCCCCGTTTCTGTTGCTCGTCGGTTTGGCCGGTTTGCTGGCCCACTATTGTATCACCAACGCGCTGGCTATTGCTCCGGCCACAGTGGTCATCCCGTTTGACTTTGCCCGTCTGCCTACAATCGCGATTGTTGGGGTGATTCTTTACCACGAACCTCTGGATCATTGGACGCTTCTGGGCGCTCTCGTGATCTTCTCGGGTATCTTTCTGAACGTTCACGCCGAGAATCGTAACAGTTTAGCAACAGTTTTGCGTAACAGTCGTGTCAAGTAACGCACCGTCACCAGTTGACGCTAAAATGAACGACGAGTGAATATCGAGCGACACAAGTAATCTTTCTGCGCGTTTTACACCACATTACGGCGCAGCTCACAGGACAGAAGATGGGAGGAATTCGATGAAAAAGGCGCTTTTACAGGCGTGCGCTTTATGCGTTGGCGCGACCGGCGCTCAGGCTGGGGGGCTTGATCGCAGCGGACAGGGCATCAACGTGATCTTTGAGGACGGCTCGGTCGTTCAAGCTCGGCTGGGGTTCACCACACCCGATATCAGCGGCGAACAAAACGGCGTCGAGTCGGGTGACGTGAGCGAGAATTTCTTCTCACCTGGTTTGGCATACAAGCGCGCCCTTACTGACACTTTGGATTTTGCTCTTATCTACGATCAGCCATTTGGCGCAGATATTGCCTATCCTTCCAACTTTCCGTTGTCCATCAACCCGCTTGCACCACTGGGCGGTCGCACAGGAGTTCTCAGTGCGGACGCGGATGTAGACGCCCTGACAGCCGTTTTGCGCTATAAGCTGGGCAGCGGTTTCAGTGCGATTGGCGGTATTCGCGGCCAGCGCGCGGAAGCTAACGTTTCGGTTCCCTTCGTGGCCGGTTACGAAGTCGATTTCGACGACGCAATTGATTTCGGGTATCTGGTCGGTGTCGCATGGGAACGCCCGGAAATCGCCGCGCGTGTTTCGCTGGTATACAACTCGAAAATTACCCATGACCTTGGCACGACAGAGACGTTTGACCTGCCTGTCCCACCCGGTGCCCCGCCAGTTGGTGTTGAGCCAGTTACTACGGAAAGCACGACGGAAATTGAAACACCGCAGTCTGTGAACCTTGACTTCCAGACAGGTGTTGCGCCGAAAACCCTTGTCTTCGGTTCGATACGCTGGGTGGACTGGCCGCAGGCGGCCGTTGCGCCCGATGTATTCTCAACTCTGACTGGGGGAACGGACCTTGTGAACTTTGAGGACGACACCTTCACCTATACACTTGGTGTTGGATACCAGTTCTCAGATGCATTCTCAGGTGCGTTGTCGGTCGGTTATGAAAGAACCACAGGTTCCGAGGTATCAAACCTTGGCCCGACAGATGGTTTCTGGAGCGTCGGCGTAGGCGGAACTTACACCATTGAAAACGCTCAGATCTCAGGTGGTTTGCGCTACACTGATATCGGCGACGCGACGACAACCACCGGCGGTGAGTTTTCGGGCAACTCGGCTTGGAGCGTTGGTCTCCAGCTGACATACGCTCTGAATTAAGCGAAAAAAACAACAAACAACGGCCTCGCCTATTGGGCGGGGCCGTTTTCGCATGTTTCGGGTCGCGCGGTCTGCGCAGGGGTGCGAAACAAAGTCATGAGCACGCAAAAACACCTCTCTGCCAAAGCATGGGCAGAACTCTTGTTACTCGGACTGATCTGGGGAGCATCCTTTATTGCGATCCGCATCGCGCTGGATACGGTTCCCGTTATGACATCGGTTCTTCACCGGGTGCTCTGGGCAACTTTGGCTTTGTGGCTAGTGGTCTGGCTAAGGGGTTTGCCAGTCCCAACGTCGCCGCGCATTTGGTTATCGTTCCTAGTCATGGGTCTACTGAACAACGCCTTGCCGTTCACACTTATGGCGTGGGGACAGCTACACATCGAAACGGGCCTGACTTCGATCCTGAACGCAACAACTGCGATTTTCGGTGTGTTAGTCGCGGCATTTTTTTTCCCAGATGAACGCCTAACCCTTGCGCGCGTCATCGGCGTTGGCCTTGGTTTTGTAGGGGTGACCACAGCCATAGGCTGGCAGAACTTCACCAACTTTGACATCCGCAGCTACGCGCAGCTGGCGATCTTGGCTGGAACCGTGTCGTATGCCCTTGCAGGTGCTTGGGCCCGCGCGACTTTGTCAGGCTTGCCACCGGTTGTGGCTGCTGCCGGAATGCTGACAGGGGCGACGCTTTTTATCCTTCCAATCACGTTGTTTGTGGATGGTGCACCCTCGCTGAGTTTACCCGCAATTACATGGGCAGCGATTGGCTACTACGCGTTGATTGCAACGGCTGGTGCTTACCTGTTGTATTACCGGGTACTGGCCCTTGCAGGCGCGGGAAACCTGATGCTTGTGACACTAGTCATTCCGCCCGTTGCTATTGTCCTGGGGTCACTGCTGCGCGACGAAACCCTTCCACCGCAAGCCTTTCTGGGCTTTGCAATTCTTGCGCTGGGACTACTTATGCTCAACCGCTCAGGTCGATCCGATTGACGCCGCCCCCTGCCCGTTTTAGCAAGGTCGGAAAAAGGGATATGGGTCGATGATTTATAGCTCGGCAAAAGACTGGCGAAACGCCCCGCGTAAAAAAGTGCTGTTCTTCGGCATGTCCGGCCTTGGAAAAACGTACGTATCGAACGTCCTGCGAGATTCGGGCAATTGGTTCCACTATTCCATCGATTACCGGATCGGCACCCGATACATGGGGGAATACATCACCGACAACGCCAAGGCTGAGGCGATGAAGGTCCCCTTCTTGCGAGAACTGCTGTTGTCCGACTCAATCTACATTGGCTCAAATATCTCATTCGAAAACCTGACCCCCGTGGCCGCGTATCTTGGCAAACCCGGTGATCCAGCCTTGGGCGGGTTGGAACTGTCTGAGTATCGCCGGCGTCAGGAGCAGTTTCGCCTGGCCGAAATCCACGCTCTTCTGGACACAGAATACTTCATTGACCGTGCGGAGCGACTGTACCAATACCCCAATTTCATCTGTGATACCGGCGGTTCTATCTGCGAGTGGGTTGATCCCGATGACCCCCGCGATCAGGTACTCTCCGAGCTTTCGCGTCAGACCCTGATGATCTGGCTCAAGGGGGATGAGGATCATACGGCTGAGCTGATCCGCCGGTTCGACAAGGCGCCTAAACCCATGTCCTATCAGCCCGAGTTTCTGACCCGCGTGTGGGATGAATACCTTCAGGAAAAGGGTTGCGAGCCGTCGCAAGTGGACCCCGATGCTTTTGTCCGCTGGACTTACGCAAAAGCCTTGGCGCACCGTCAGCCGCGGTACAAGGCTATGGCTGAAAACTGGGGCGTTTCCGTCACGGCAGACGACATGCACAACGTCCGTGATGCAGGTGATTTCGACGAGTTGATCGAACGCACTCTTGAGACACAGCCAAACCGCGCTTAATTACCCCTCTTACACTCTGTTTCCAAAGGCTTGTACCTGATGCCGATCAAGATTCCCTCTGACCTGCCTGCATTCGACGTCCTCAGCAAAGAAGGCGTCATGGTCATGGCCGAGGATCAAGCAATGCGTCAGGATATTCGCCCCTTGCGCATCGGTTTGCTGAACCTGATGCCCAAGAAAATCCAGACAGAGAACCAGTTCGCCCGCCTGATCGGGGCAACACCGCTGCAGATAGATCTGTCGCTGATCCGCATGACCGAACACCGGACAAAGAATACGGCTGCCGAGCATATGGCCGAATTCTATCGTCCTTTTCAGGAGGTCAAAGACGAAAAGTTCGACGGCCTGATCATAACCGGGGCACCGATTGAGCATCTGGAATTCAATGACGTTACCTACTGGGACGAGATTAGCGAAGTATTTGATTGGACACAGACCAACGTGCATTCGACCTTCGGCGTATGCTGGGGTGGTATGGCGATGATCAACCACTTCCACGGCGTCCGCAAACACATGCTGGATGCCAAGGCTTTTGGTTGTTTCCGCCACCGCAATCTGGATGCGGCATCACCATTTTTGCGCGGGTTCTCCGATGATTGCTTCATACCTGTCAGCCGTTGGACCGAGATGAAACAGGAAGAGATCGACAATACCCCGGGGCTCACCACCCTATTGGGCAGCGAGGAAGTCGGGCCATGTCTTGTCGAAGACCCGAGCCATCGGGCGCTCTATATCTTTAACCATTTTGAGTATGATCGGGATACGTTGAAACAGGAATACGACCGGGACATTGCCAACGGTACGCCGATCAACGTTCCTGCCAACTATTACCCGGATGACGATCCGACCCAGACGCCGCAAAACAGATGGCGCAGCCATGCGCATTTGTTGTACGGAAACTGGATCAGTGAAATCTACGGAACCACGCCCTATGACATCAGTCGGATCGGCGTTGATACGACCGATCTGAGGGCCTGACGAAATGATACGCGCAGGCGTTATAACCCTTACGGTTTTAGTCCTGCTATGGGGTCTTGCAGTTTGGCGCGCCAACCGGAATGAAGCTCAGACCGAGGTGGATTTTCCACCCGAAGGGCAGATTGTCGACGTTGATGGCATACCTGTTCACGCGGTGGTCATGGGCCAAGGACCAGACGTCGTTTTGATCCATGGGTCCAGCGGCAATACCCGCGATATGACCTTTGCTTTGGCACCTATTCTAGCCCAGAACTATCGCGTCATTGTATTTGACAGGCCGGGACTGGGGTACAGTGCCAGCTTCAACCCCGATGGTGAAACCATAACGGAACAGGCGGAAGTCCTGCAAAAAGCTGCAGCGATTTTGGGGGCCGAAAAACCGATTGTCGCCGGTCAAAGCTATGGCGGATCGGTGTCATTGGCATGGGCTGTAACGCGCCCCGATAACATCTCTGGGCTTGTGTTGATCGCTGCTGCCGCCATCCCTTGGGAAACACCATTGGATGGCTTTAACAAGATGGCCTCAACGCCAACAGGGAATGCGCTAGCCCTGCCCCTGATCAGCGCATTCGTACCCAGCTGGTATGTCGAAAATGCGTTGGATCGCGTGTTTGCCCCCCAGACAGCGCCCGAGGGATACGCGGATCACTTCGGCCCCGGCCTTACAATCCGACGCGCCTCGATGCATGCAAACGCCAAGCAAAGGGCCAACCTGCTGGAAGAAGTACGCGCGCTACAGCCGCGCTATGGTGAGATAGACGTTCCCACCGAAATCGTACACGGAACGGCGGATGACACGGTTGGTTTGGACTGGCACTCCAATCGTTTGATCGACCAAATCCCCGGCGCGGAATTGATCGAACTTGAAGGGGTCGGCCACATGCCGCAGGTCGTTGCAGCGCCCGAGGTTGCCGCAGCCATTGACCGGGCCGCACAACGCGCGGGTTTGCGTTAATCCCCCGGCTAATTCATAGTAAGATATGGATTTTATTTGGGGGACCTCATGAGCCGTTCCGAAAACGATGCCATCGAAAAATACTTTCGCGAAGATGCCCCCAAAGATGTTCGGCAAGCGATTGAGAACGCGGGAAAAGACGACATCCTGAACCCGACCTATCCTTACGACGAAAAAATGAAGCGTAAGGACTATGAAAAACAGATGGAGGCTTTGCAGATTGAGCTGGTCAAGATGCAGGCTTGGGTCAAATCAACAGGCAATCGCATCGCCATGGTTTTCGAAGGTCGGGATGCTGCCGGAAAAGGTGGCACTATCAAACGCTTCCGCGAGAACCTTAACCCCCGAGGCGCACGAAACGTCGCCCTAAGCAAACCGACAGATCAAGAACGAAGCCAATGGTATTTCCAACGCTACGTGTCCCATTTGCCGTCCGCAGGTGAAATCGTTTTCTTCGATCGAAGTTGGTACAACCGAGGCGTGGTTGAAAACGTATTTGGGTTTTGTGAGCCGCAAGAACGAGAGCTTTTCTTCCGACAGGTCCTGCCGCTCGAAACTGGGTTGGCTGATGATGGAATTCAGCTATTCAAATTCTGGCTGAATGTAGGCCGCGCAGAACAGTTGAACCGCTTTCTCGCCCGTGAAACAGACCCTTTGAAGCACTGGAAGCTAAGCCCAATCGATATAGCCGGGCTTGCTAAGTGGGATGAGTACAGCCAGTCAATCTCAGAAACCCTCACCCGAACGCACTCTGAGAATTGCCCATGGACTATCGTTCGTTCCGACGACAAAAAACGCGCCCGCCTCGCTGCGATTAGAACGGTCCTGCACGCGGTGGACTATGATGCCAAAGACACCGATGCTATTGGCGAAAATGATCCCAGTATTTGCGGCGGTCCGGAAATCTGGGAAGCGCAGTAAACCTGAATACCCCAAAGGCGCGTTGGACCCGGGCGAGAAGACACACTATGTCTTGATTTTACAGGCAAAACAAAAAAGGCGACTGATCAGGGGATGACAAAACGCGGCTATCACCACGGAAATCTCAAGCAAGCGTTGATCGAGGCAGCCTTGTCTTTGATCGAAAATAAGGGCCCCACTGGTTTCACCTTGTCCGAGGCCGCCAAAACCGCCGGTGTGACGCCCGCCGCAGTCTATCGGCATTACCAAGGGCGCGAAGATCTGATCGCCGAGGCGGCCCGTCAGGGTTTTGAGATGTTTGCCGACCTCATGCAATACGCCTACGACAAGGGCCAGCCTTCTGCGCTGGCTGCGTTTGAGGCAACGGGCCGCGCCTATCTTGCATTTGCGCGCAAACACCCCGGGCATTACATCGCCATGTTCGAAAGCGGTATCTCGGTGAACCGCACACCCGAGCTTTCGTTGGCGTCAAATCGCGCAAAAAACGTATTGGAAAAAGCCGCGGCCGATCTGTCGCAACACATCCCGCCTGAAAAACGCCCGCCTGCCTCGATGTTCAGCGCGCATATTTGGGCAATGAGTCATGGCGTGGTTGAATTATTCGCACGCAATACCGGAGCAAGCTCTCCTTTCCCGCCAGAGGAACTTTTGGAAACCGGTATTGGTATATATCTGCGGGGCTTGGGTTTGGTTCCACCAGATGAATAAGCAGGCTTAGACTACCGATTTAGGCTGCGGCATGCTCAGGCCGGACGACACCTTAATAAGATCCATTTCGCCCATACCCTTGATGTTTTCGCGGCCTAGGTCGGACACCTGAAATTCATCGATCAGCGCATATTTCATTTCGTTCGGAGCAACTATTTCCATCGGATTTGCAAATACTTGCAGGCGTGCAGCCGTGTTCACTGCAGGCCCGAACACGTCATATACGTATTTCTGTATACCAACGACGGAACCTACGACCGGCCCCATTCCAAGCCCGACGCGGGCCTGCCATTTGTGGGGATGGTTTTCATTCCGACGCTCCAGATAGCGCAGAAACCGCACAGCACAATGCGCAACAGAGGTCGCGTGGTCTGGTGACGCGTCAGGCATACCGGAAACGGCAAGATAGGCGTCGCCTATCGTTTTGATCCGATCACACCCAAACTGTTCAACGATCCTGTCAAAGGCGGTAAAAATATCATTCAGTTCGCTCAGCGTTACCGTCGGGTCAGTTCGGGCCGCGAAATCCGTGAACCCGACAAAGTCCAGCATGACCACCGACACTTGCTCATACAGTTGGGGGCTTACGACGCCGAAAGTCTTGAATTCCTCATACACCGCGCGCGGCATCAGGTTCAGTAGCAGCTTTTCGACACGTTCTTTTTCGCGCTCCAACTCTCGCGTATTGCGCTCGACCATGGTTGAGTAGCTGTCGATCATACTCTCCAGCTCTCGAATCCGGGTGATGTTCTGACACTCGATGACCAGCAGCTGTTCTTCGGCCCCGGTCGCAAGGGACACCGCGGTCGCAAAGACCAATGTCCTGCGTTTGGGTTTCATCTGCATTTCAACCGAGTATCGCAACCCCGACTGTTTGACGTCTTCCAACTCGCGTGGATCAAGATCGGGGAAAACATCCAATAGCGTCTGCCCGGCACTGGGTGCTCCGAACCATTCCGAGAAGGGGCCATTTACGAAGACAAAGCCGAAATCTGATGCCCTGACCACGGCCACTCCGACGCCGATCGCGCGCAGTAATTGTTCGTTTATCTCGAGAATGCTCATGCCGCGCGACGCGTAACGATAATCGCACGTTTGGATTCGATAGCTGCAACGGCAATCTCAATATGGTCGTCTTCCATGCCATGCATTTCCAGCGCCTGCGCGAACAAGTTCGCAACTTCGTCGAAATCCGCATGCGAGATGTCGAGATGCTGGTGAACTGCTTGAATCCGATCATCGCTAAAAGACGCGGGCCCACCCACCAGTGAGGACACAAATTTAGTCTGGTGATCTATTAGCCTAGGCATGTCGATGTCTTCAAAATGATCGCCAATCTGGTCGGAATCCAAGGCCATCTCATAGAAGGTCATCACGACCCTGCTGATCGTTTTGAAGCCGCCATATCTGTCGTAAATCGTCTGGCCCATACCCAAAACCCTAGCATTAACCTACAACAACACCGCAACGATATATCAAATCGACAGTTTTGTTAACGTTAATAGGCTTGATGTCTAAGGGATTGATAGACCCTGCCCAGAGATTGCGCGCTTAGACGCTCAGGTCCTCGGCGCAAGGGATGAAGCCGCAATAGCCGCCCTGCTCCAGCAACCGTTTTTGACCGCCAAAACGCCAGTAGAGTTTACGGCCAGTGGCCCTGACCTCTCGCCGAAGGCGAAACCAGGTTGGGCCCTTGTTCAGACCACTGTTCGTTTTATGGTCCTGAGACCGTTCGCTCACCTTAACCTCTTCCACGATTTCGGCCTGTTGTTTGGACCAGATGACCTGCACGCCTACCGCTGGAAAAACCTGAAACATCTGCCAGTCCGGACGCGGAATAGACACAAAATCATCCAGGTGGTCCGAGTATTCGACAGACCAATCCAACAGTTTACGACAAGCCGTTTGTGACAGAATATAAGCCGCCGCACTCGGTGCCATTTCCAACATCGGACGGGCCGTCACCGGACCAATTTGTGTCGTCGCGCCGAAACGTAAAGAACGCGGTGAATAATCCAGTTTGACAAAGTCGTACTCCATTTCACGCTGCAGTATATCGACTATCACACGCCCGGCAGTTTCCGACATTTCCAAGTCATCTTCAAAGATCGCGACGGCGCGCAAACCTTTTTCTACCGCAGCTTTCCAAACCGCTCTGTGGCTTTCGAAACAGGCGATTTCACTTTGCTTCAAACCCCAGCGGCTGCCGGTTCCCGGAACATAGCCGTTTCCGTCCAAAGCACCTGACACCTGCCCATCTGTGGCGCTGAATCTCGTTGCGCCAGCCAGACCGGCACGGGCGAACTGCGCCTCCATAAAGGTTCGTCTGGCCGGAACGCGGTCAAGGTTGATGTAAAAAACACCCGTTTCCGGTGGCAGTTCAAAAGCTTCCAAGGCGTTTCCTTTCCAACGTCCCTGTCAGATAGACATTGAAGCGGGAAACATTCAAGCTGACCTTCCGAAACCTCGCCGCTATTCACAGCGTGTGATCTCAACTAAGTTGCTTTGGAAGAACAAGAAACGAGGATCGCGGAATGTCATCGCATGGGTACTCAAGTGGTCGTTTGAACCTACCTTTTGTCGGGATTTCAACGTTTGGAAAATCTCCTTACATCGAGGATTGGGATCAAATCGACGCGGACGTCGCCATATTGGGTGCTCCGTTCGACTTCGGGACGCAATGGCGATCCGGGGCAAGGTTCGGTCCGCGCGCCGTTCGCGAGGCGTCGACCCTGTTCAGCTTTGGCCACGCCGGTGCGTATGACCATGAGGATGACGCCACTTATCTGGATAGCTCGGTACAAATGGTCGACATTGGTGATGCGGATATCATTCACACCAAGACCGACGAAAGCCACGCCAATATCCAGTTTGGAGTCGAAAAGATTCTGAACGCAGGCGCCCTGCCCGTGACGATTGGCGGCGATCACTCGATCAACATTCCCTGCATCAATGCTTTTGCTGACGACTGCGAAGAGAACGGCCCTATTCATGTCGTCCAAATCGACGCCCACTTGGATTTCGTAGACGAACGGCATGGTGTTACAGCAGGGCATGGAAACCCAATGCGGCGTGCGATCGAAAAGCCCTATGTCAGCGGAATGACCCAGCTTGGGATCCGCAACGTATCTTCGACCGCGAAGGAAGGCTATGACGACGCGCGCGCGCGCGGTTCAGACATTCTATCGGTACGTCAGGTGCGAAAGCTGGGTACAGAGGGCGTTTTGGCGCGTATCCCCAACGACGCTCGGTACTATGTCACGATCGACATTGACGCCTTCTGCCCCTCGATCGCGTCTGGGACCGGTACGCCCAGCCACGGTGGTTTTCTTTACTATGACGTTCTGGAGATTCTGCAGGGTCTCGCAGGACAAGGCAATGTGGTCGGGATCGACCTGGTCGAGGTTGCACCGAATTATGACCCTACAGAAAGCACTCAGATTTTAGCTGCTCAGGTGTTGTTGAACTTTATTGGGTTCATTTTCCACGAACGCAGCAGGAGGGAATAAGCCCCTCCTGCCAACCGATCACGCACGGATTGTGTTATGCTCCGGCCCATATGGGAAGCCTGTGATATTTTGCGCGCCGGTTTCATCGACCACCAGAATATCATGCTCGCGATAGCCACCCGCGCCGGGTTGTCCTTCGGGGACCCATAGCATCGGCTCCATTGAGACGACCATGCCGGGTTCAAGCACGGTGTCGATATCTTCTCGCAGTTCCAAGCCGGCCTCACGTCCGTAGTAGTGGCTAAGAACACCAAACGAATGACCATACCCAAATGAGCGATATTGCAACAAGCCCTCATCAGCAAAGAACCGGTTGATCTCTGCGCAAATGCCGGAACAGGTCGCACCCGGTTTGATGAGGCTAAGCCCCAGTTCATGTGCAGCAACGTTTGCTTGCCAAACGCGAAGACTGTCCGCGTCAGGCTCGCCCAGGAACAGGGTGCGTTCAAGCGCGGTGTAATAGCCTGAGATCATCGGAAAGGTGTTTAATGACAGGATGTCACCCTGTTGCAGCGCGCGTTTCGTAACCGGATTGTGTGCGCCATCCGTGTTCAAACCAGATTGGAACCAAACCCAGGTATCACGGTATTCCGCGTTTGGGTAAGCCCGCGCAATCTCAGCCTCCATCGCATCGCGGCCCGCCATCGCAACCTCGATCTCGGTTACGCCTTCGCGAATGGCGGCGTGAATGGCGGCTCCGCCAATGTCTGCGGTGCGCGCGCCCCCTTTGATCAGCTCAATCTCTTCGGATGACTTCACCATGCGGGCGGCCATCGTGTCCGGTGCAATATCCACCAGTTCGACCGCGCCCAGCATGTCCAAAGCGGTATCGCGCATAGCCAGCGTCAGGTGGTCGCCCTCAACCCCGATCCTGCGCGCAGAGCCGATCAGGCTGGCAACCGCGCGCCAATAGTTGTTCCGCTTCCAGTCGGTGTAAATCACGTTGTCTTCGACCGAGCGACGCCATGGTTGCCCCGCGTCGATATTGGCCGACACCGTCGTACAGGCATCCTGCGTCACGACGCAGCCATACGGACGGCCAAAAGAGCAGTACAAGAACCCCGAATAGTACGCGATGTTGTGCATCGATGTTAGCAATACCACAGGAATATCTCGCGCGGCCATCATCTGGCGCAGAGCTGTCAGGCGCCTTTCATACTCGGCCTTACTAAAGGGCAAAGCGGCCTTATCGCCATTGTGGCTGGTGAAAAATTCGGGGCGGTCGCTCAGATCAGTCATCATGGTCTCTCCTCTTGCCGGACAGGCAGTGCCCGGCCACAAGCCCCGGCGTTCAGGACAAGCGGCCTCGGGAACCGAGAGCCATGCGCCCGTTAAGATGTCACGACGCCATCGTGACCGGGCTACATACCGTATCGCTATTTCAGGTTTCGGCCTGCGTCAAGCCGGGCTCAACCCACGCAGGCGCTCTGACCGCCTCCGCAGCAGCTCTACCGTCGTGAGCAGCGCAATGGACAGAACCACTAGAATAGTCGCAACCGCCAGGATGGTCGGGCTGATCTGCTCACGCAGGCCGGTGAACATTTGCCACGGCAGCGTTTTCTGGCTGGCCGATCCCACGAACAGCACCACGACAACTTCGTCAAAGGATGTGATGAACGCGAACAAACCGCCCGAGATAACACCCGGCAGGATCAGCGGCATCTGAATTTTGAAAAAGGTGCGAACAGGCCCTGCCCCCATGTTTGCGGCTGCCCGTGTCAGCGATTGATCGAACCCGACCAGAGTCGCGGTGACAGTGATGATGACAAACGGAATACCCAGCACCGCATGCGCCAAGATGACCTTTACATAGCCGACAAAGTTCTTGTCCATGCCAAGGGTCCCTTCCAGGAACCGGCCAATATCGCTGTAGAAAAAGAACATACCCGTGGCCGAGATGATCAACGGAACAATCATCGGTGAAATCAGAATTCCCATGATTGCACGCCGCCCGGGAACATGGCTTTGGCTCAACCCAATCGCGGCAAGCGTCCCCAACGAGACCGAGATGATGGTGGCGATCGGCGCAATGATCAAAGAGTTCTTAAAGCTTCGCTGCCATTCGTTATTGGTGAAAAAGTCGCGATAGTGCTTCAACGAATACCCTTCTGGATCAAGTCGCAGCATCTCTGGCGTAAAGGTGAAGAAGTCCTGTGCGTTGAACGACAACGGCAGAACCACCAGGATCGGCGTGATCAGGAACACAAAGATCGCGCCGCAGGTGACACGGAACGCATAATGCCAGAACACTTGCTGCCCGGTCAGGTAGGGCAACAGTTTCTGCCGGTAGCGCCCTTCGTACAGCCAGAAAATGAAGAAGGCAAAGAACCAGCCGACCAAAAGGCCGATAATCAAACCGGTCAATCCTGCAAACAATAGGCCAAGTGCGGCCATCCCCAGAATGGTAATCCAGCGGGCGGCGCGCTCGTTGTCCAACATGGTGATATAGACCCACGCAAGACCTGCCATAAGGGCAGCGCCAATCAGGATACCAAGCAGAACACTGCCCTGCCCGGCCCCGACGAACATACCAACCAGACCTCCGGCGATGGCGACTGCTGGTAGAACCACGGACAACGGTTTGCGGGATATTGGTGTAAGTGCAGCCATCGTCTTTATCCCAGCTTAACGTTGTCGATACCTACGATCTTGTCGTAGCACCAATAAAGCAGCAGCACGACCGCCAGCAGGATTGTCCCCAAGGCGGCTGCCAGTCCCCAGTTCAACGAGGACGAAATGTGATAGGCGATCCGGTTCGAGATAAAGACACCTTTGGTACCGCCGACGATTTCCGGCGTGATGTAGTAGCCGATGGCAAGAATGAACACGAGTATTGACCCCGCACCAATGCCCGGAATGGATTGCGGAAAGTAGATACGCCAGAAGGTCGTCCAGTTCGTTGCACCCATCGATTTGGCCGCACGGGTGTAAGACGGCGGAATGGTCTGCATCACCGAATACATTGGCAGAATCATAAACGGCAGCAGGATATGCGTCATCGCAATGATTGTCCCGAACTGGTTGTTGATGATGACTAACCGCGCATCATCGGCCACCAGCCCAAGCCAGACGAGGGTTTCATTGATCACACCTTGCTGTTGCAGCATGACTTTCCACGCTGAGGTTCGCACCAGCAAAGATGTCCAGAAGGGTAACAACACCAATATCATAAGCAGGTTGGACACCCGCATAGGCAATGTGGCGAGCAGGTACGATACCGGGTAAGCCAGGATGATACACGCACCGGTAATGATCAAAGACATCATCAATGTGCGGCCGAATAGCTTGATCAGAATTTGCTTATCTTCTGGCTGCGCCTGAGCCCCCTCCGGCGTACGACGCATGTCGACTGCATTGAGGAAATATCCGTTCGTTATTGGGACAGAATGCGTCTTGATCGTGCGCCATGTATCCACGTCGCCCCAACCATCGTGGATTTCGATAAGCTTGTCTTTGAAAGGCCCATCCGTCTCCGGGTCCAGCTTTTTGATCTGACGGCCCGACCGACGGAACATTGACGACATGCCGGTCTGCTCATAGTTCAATCGAGATCCAAGTCGGGTGTGGGTTTTCGCGTCAATCGCGGTGACCATGTCCTTGGTGAATGCAGCATATAGCGCCTCATCCGGCAGTTCTCCGCTTTCCGCATCCCAGTTTCTAAGCTCGACGACAGTCAGCGGCAGGGTTTCTGCAACGATGCTGTTTTCCACCGACCGGAAAAGCATCGAGACTATTGGTATTACGAAAGACAGCAAGACGAATAACAACAAGGGCGCAATAAGTGCCAAAGCGCGCAATTTGCGGCGGCGCAAAGACCGTGCCAACGATTTCTTGAGAGGCGTACCATCGGCGGCCAACATAGGGCCGGTTTGCGTAGCGTCAGTCATCTGCGTCCCTTGGTCTTTGGTGGGCTGGGGCCAATAGCGGCCCCAACCATGTTCTCTAAGTCAGCTTATTGCGCCAACCACGCCTGGAACTTGGCGTCGATGTCGTCGCGGTAATCTGCCCAGAACTCGTAGTTATACAGGAACGTGTTCTTTGCGTTTTCCGGATCGGTCGGCATGTGCGGTGCCATGTCGATACCCAGATCGGCGTGCTGACCTACCAGCGGCGCTGACGAGGCACGGGCCGGACCGTACGAGATGTACTTGGCCTGATCTGCCAGACGCTGCGTGTCCGTCGCGAACATGATGTAGTCCAGCGCGCGCTGCTGACGCTCTTCGCTCAGGCCCGCGGGGATGATCCAACCATCAAGGTCAAACACCTGCGCGTCCCACAGCATAGCGACGGGCTGCTTCTGCTCTTCGATCACGCTGAACAGGCGACCGTTATAGGTCGAGCCCATGATGACCTCGCCATCTGCCAGCAACTGCGGCGTGTCGGCACCTGCTGACCACCAGACAACGCTGTCCTTGATGGTGTCCAGCTTGGCCAGCGCCTGATCCTGTCCTTCCGGGGTTGCCAGAACGTCATAGACATCGTCCTTGGCCACGCCGTCACACAGAAGTGCCCATTCCATGTTGTTGATCGGACGCTTTTCCAGCGAACGCTTACCCGGGTAGTTTTCCAGATCAAACACTGCGCAGATTTCAGTCGGAGGATTGTCACCCACCAAATCCGTGCGATAGCCGAAAGTCGTCGAGTAGACGATCTGCGGGATGAAGCAATCGCTGACCAGAAGTTCGCCAAAGTCATCCGAAGCAGGCGTTCCATCCGGTGCCGGTGCCAGCATGGTGTCCGGATCAATCTCAAGCGCCAAGCCTTCATCGCACAAGCGGATCGCGTCTGCTGCAACAACATCCACCACATCCCACGTGATGTTGCCCGCTTCGTTCATCGCCCGCAGTTTTGCAACCGCTTCTGCCGAGCTGTCATCATTCAGAATGGTGACACCCGTCTTTTCCGAATAGGGCTCGTGATACGCCTTGAGCTGCGATTTGGAATACGCGCCGCCCCAGGATACGATGGTCATCTCTTCCGCCATCGCACCGCCGGCAACGGCCGCAACCGCACTTGCCATAAGAGTGGTTTTTACTTTCATGATTTACTCCCTGTTATGCCCGTTGATTTTCTTCCTGAGGCCGGGCCACGGGGCAACCCAACCAAGCTTCATCCCTGCGTTTGGCGCAGGGTGTTCCGTACTCAGGCGTCAAGCGCGCGGCAATCGTGCGCAAGCCAGCCAATTTCCACTTCTTGTCCAGGCGACAACCGTACCGCGTCGGGTGCGTTACGGGTCTTGATGATGAAGTCATCATTTCCGGCCACCGACATACGGAACCGGAAAACATCGCCCATATAGATGAATTCTTTCACTTTTGCTTTCAGCGTATGCGCATCCGCATGCAGGCGGTCTTTGTTGAATTCCACCCGCTCGGGCCGGATCGAAACCTTGGTCCGTTCCCCAGCAGACGTAACATTGACCGGCTTTGCATCGATCTCTGATCCGTCGTCCAAGGTAACCACACATGAATCACCGTTTATCGATTTAACCACACCCTCTAAGGTGTTGTTTTCACCTATAAATTGAGCGACAAAGCTGTTCTCTGGTTCCTCATACAGCAGATCCGGCGGGGCCAATTGCTGAATCCGTCCGTCGTCGAACACCGCCACCCTGTCTGACATCGTCAACGCCTCGGTCTGGTCGTGTGTCACGTAAACAGTTGTAATCCCAAGCTCATGCGCAAGACGGGTAATTTCGAATTGCATGTGCTCACGCAACTGCTTGTCCAACGCACCCAGCGGTTCATCCATCAGAACCAGTTCGGGCTCAAAAACCAGCGCACGGGCCAACGCGATACGCTGTTGCTGCCCCCCGGACAATTGGGCCGGACGACGGCTGCCAAAGGCACCCATCTGAACCATGTCCAATGCGCGCTTTACCTTTTCTTCCCGCGCCTCTTTCCCAATCTTCCGAACTTCCAACGGGAAAGAGAGGTTTTCGGCAACTGTCATGTGCGGAAACAGAGCATAGTTCTGGAACACCATGCCGATCCCTCGCTTATGTGGTGGGATATTGTTGATAGGCCGCCCGTCCAACATGATTTCGCCATGCGTCGCGGTTTCAAACCCTGCCAACATCATCAGACACGTCGTCTTGCCAGACCCTGACGGGCCAAGCATTGTCAGGAACTCGCCTTTTGGCATTGATAGGTTTAAATCTTTTACGACAAGGATCTCGCCGTCGTAAGATTTCTGGACACGCTGAAACTCGACGAACGCTGCGTCATTAGACATTACCAACTTGGCTCCCCTGTGTGCCCTTGGTCGCCCGGTTTATCCGGATCTCAAGGACCTGTCGCAGCTATTTAAGGACATGCAAGCGGCATCGCGCAACCAAAATGTGTCAGACCCATGACAATGATTTTATCACGCGCCTGTTATTCAGGCGGAATTCAAAACGCGCATGTGCCATGCAAGGCTTTGATTGCTGGAAAGAACTGGCTTCCCTAGCCTCTTTTCAACCTCGTGGATTGCGTCGATTGTTCTTAGATTTGTACAACTTATAAAAACAGCTTCAACCATCGGATCAGCTCCCAATTTGAGAGCTGCGTCAACCACGGATTGTCGAGAGATTCGAACGACCTTGGACTCTTCTGCCTCTCCGAAAGAACCAAATAAATCCATGGAAATTCCGTTCTGAGCAAAAGCTCGCCGCAGAGGCTCATTCACTTCTTCGATATAAGGTGACAACAACGCAAATTTGGACACTCCCAAATGCGCCGCGCAGGCTGACGCGGCCCGCAACGGGTTCGTGACCACGGCCGTGTTGCAGGTCTTTTGAACCATCTGTTCGACCTTGTCAGAACCGATCACAGAACTTGCCGAAGTGCACCCGTACCCCACGACCTTGTAGCTTCGGGCTTTGGGTAGCAAATCGGCCGCCGCAGGCAGTGCTTTTTCCATCTCTGAAAGCGTATCTGTCGTGACTTCAGAGCCGCTAGGAATTCTGGACACGTAGATTGGAAACTTACGATCAGCGAAATAGGCGTTGAATTCAGGTTCAATTGTCTCATCGGTCTGCAAAACGATGAGGCCCATTGGTGACGCCTCAGGATCATCTTTTTCAAGTTCGTAAGGTAAGTATTTCATATCACGGGAATCTCTGGGCCAATCCTAGGGCTGAGGAAACGCGCCGAGGTTTCCGTTATGACAATGTTCTCTTCATGCACCAGGATCTTTTCACCAACGGCAATTCCGGGCTCGAGCGTCAAAACCATTCCGGGTTCGAGCACCGTATGATCGTCCGGTATCAGGGATGGCCATTCGGTCAGAGACATACCCAGACCATGACCCAGACGCCCCGCGCCCGTTTCGCCGCTTTGCCCGGACAAGACACAGTTCATTGCATGGAACAGATCGGATGCTGTCGCGCCCGGTCGAGCCTCTTCGAAAGCCGCATCCGAAGCCTCGATCAACGCGGCATAAGCTGAAGAAACCTTACCCGAAGCTGGACCTATTGACCAATTGCGGTCGTAGTCACAGAAGTAGCCATCCCAAACCAAACCCGTGTCCAGCATCAAGACATCACCATGTTGCAAAGCGTTTTCACTGGCCGGAGAGATTACGTCTGAATACCCATCTTGCCCCGCTCCACCCGCAAGATAGGGAACCCAGTCAGCACCTTCTTCAAGGCAAAGCATCTGAAACCGGCGAAATACATCATCAAGCGAACGGCCTGCGCCAGCAACCTCAGGCACGCGATGAAAGGCGCGGGCCGCGATATCACAGGCGGTTTCGATCTTTGCGATTTCGGCCTGCGATTTGATCATTCGCAACGCACGCAATATGCCCGCATCCCCTTCAAGGGAACGCGGTTTCATCATGGATTTCAAACGCGTCAGGTCCGCCAGTGGCATTCGAACGTGCGTTTCGTGTCCGTCTGGAATACCTATCATCGCGCCAGCCGGTGTGATCTCTGACAAAGTATCAGCTAACAGACCTATTCCGTCATCCTTCAGGTCCGGTGCGCTCCAGGTTCGGATGTCATCTATCCATGTCTGCCCCATCAGATCGGCTCCGATCGAGGGTATGACCGCAATCGGTTTTCCGCTGGACGGAACGATCAGGTACCAAGGTCGGGTTGGGCTTTCCCAGAACCGGGTCAGGTAACCCGTGAAGTAGCGCACCTCTGGCTCAGTCGTGAGCAACAAGGCCGAAAGCCCTGCATCAGCCATCATATGCTGAGCACGATTGACCCTTGCGCTATACTCCGACGTTTCGAACCCCCTCATTCAGCCACCTCAGACAGGAAACACAAAACCCGAGCGTCGGGCCCAATCCCCAAATCGCGGCGGACATCAGGGTTCATTGCCGCTGCGACCCCAGCCCCGCCCGAAGCAGTCGTCGAAATCCCAGCCGCCGCCATTGCAGGTAAATACTGGCTCACTTCGTCATCCGTCAGGGTCAGGAAGCTGTCTGCATCGCGTGCAAGCCCATTCAGCGCGATTAGTGAGGGCTCTTTGCAATCCAATCGCCCCATTATGCTGTCTGGTCCGTCGGCAAAAACGCAAGACCCCGCTTCGATACTGGCTTGCAGCGCTGGTGCAGCGTCGGGTTCGACGACGACAATCTCGGGGACATCACCGTGGACATCACGGATATGGGCCGCAACAGCCCCGGCCAATCCACCGACACCGGCTTGCAGCATGATGTGCGTGGGTACCTCTGGACATTGCCGAGTGGCCTCGGCGGCCATCTGCAGGTATCCCTCCATCAGCGTATGCGGCAAGTCATAGTACCCGTCCCACGAACTGTCAGAAAGCAGCGTCCAGCCATTTTCTACCGCAGCCTGACTGGCGGCGTTCATACTGGCGGCATAGTCTGCTCCCTGCCGGACCACGCGCGCGTTCTGCGCGCGCAGACGTTCCGCAAAGCTCTCAGGCACGGTTTCTGCTATGTAAACCACAGCTTCTGCGCCAAAAACACGTGCACCGGCTGCGACGCTCATTCCGTGGTTTCCAGCACTTGCGGTCACGTAAGTGCGGTCTTTCAGCGTCGTTTCGTTTGGTTCCTTGCTGATTTCTGCGGCATGTCGCGCGATAACGTAAGCCGCGCCAAGGGCTTTGAATGACCCAAGGTTCATGCGGCTCCGTTCATCCTTGACCCACAGCTTTGACACCTCTGCCAAACCGTCAACTTCGATCAGATCAGTCTCAGCTGCAGCGGGGCACTTTGCCAACAGTTCGGCAACACGGGCTGCATTCGTCGATGGATACGGCGCCTCGGCGACAAGCTTCTGACCGCCGCGATAAGGATTATGCGTGATTTTCAAATGAGGGCCTTTCCTGTGTTGCCCATTGACGTGACCGTATTCCTCAAGTTCTGTCAACAGAACTCCACCGCTACAGGAAACAGCATATGGCGCACGCTGACCCGGCATTCACACAGGCCGAATATGACCGCCGACTTTCCAAAACACGCGCGGCAATGGCCGCGGCAGATCTGGACGCTTTGTTTATCGAAGACCCCTCGAACATGGCGTGGTTGACCGGGTATGAAGGATGGTCGTTTTACGTCCACCAAGGCGTATTGGTTCAGCACGATGCCGATCCAATTTGGTGGGGCCGCAGCCAAGATTCCAACGGCGCGCGGCGCACGGTTTGGATGAATGATAACCGTATACACAGCTATGCCGACGAGTTTGTTCAATCCACCGTGCGGCATCCGATGCAGGATCTGGCCCGGCTGATCCGCGACAATGGGCTGGCAAGTAAACGCATCGGTGTTGAGCTGGACAACTATTATTACTCTGCCAAGGCACACCTGACGTTGGAGGCCGAACTGCCCGAGGCCCGTTTGGTGGATGCCAATGCTTTGGTGAATTGGCAGCGCGCGGTCAAATCTGATGAAGAGATCGCGTTGATGCGCAAGGCTGCGCGCATTTCAGAACATATCATCGACGGCGTGATCCAACGGGTCGAGCCCGGCTTGCGCAAAAATGAACTGGTGGCGCAAATCTATCAGGATGCCATTTCCGGCCTTGACGGGATTTGGGGTGACTACGCCGCAATTGTTCCGCTGCTGCCATCGGGGCCCGATGCGGCCGCGCCGCATCTGACGTGGGACGGCGCTCCGTTCAAATCCGGCGAATGCACGTTTTTCGAGTTGTCGGGCTGTTATCGTCGATACCACGCTCCGTTTTGTCGCTCGGTCTTTTTGGGGAACCCTCCTGATCATCTTCGTCGGGCCGAGGCTGCCTTGGTCGAAGGGCTAGAGGCTGGTCTGGATGCCGCACGGGCCGGAAACCAGGCACGTGACATTGCGTTGGCGCTGGCCGCCCCGCTTGAACGCGCGGAGATCGAACGCGGTGCGCGCTGTGGTTATCCCGTTGGCCTTAGCTACCCGCCAGATTGGGGCGAGCGTACCATTTCCCTGCGCCCCGAGGATGAAACCGTTTTGGAACCCGGAATGACGTTCCATTTCATGCCCGGCCTTTGGATGGACGATTGGGGTCTTGAAATTACCGAGTCCATTCTGATCACTGAAACAGGTGCCACCGAGTGTTTCTGTAACCGCCCCAGAAAGCTGTTTGTAAAACCATGACATTGCCACGAACCAAAGAAATCCTTGCCGATCTGATCGCTTTTGAAACCGTGTCGGCAGACAGCAATCTGAAGATCATCAAATACCTTTCCGACCGCCTTAAGGCACTTGGTGCACGCTGCATCGAAACCCGGGATGAGACCGGCACAAAAGCGAATGTCTTTGCAACGCTTGGACCAGATATGCCGGGAGGGATTCTTCTCTCGGGCCATACTGATGTTGTGCCCGTTGCAGATCAGAACTGGACATCGGACCCGTTCGAGATGACCGAACGGGACGGAAAACTCTACGGGCGTGGCACCTGTGACATGAAGGGGTTCATCGCTGCATCCCTGGCTTTTGCGGAAACGCTGGATACCACCAAATTGAACCAGCCACTGCATTTTGCCTTCACCTACGACGAAGAAACCGGGTGTCTGGGCGCGCAGAACCTTGTTAACGACCTGTCCGAGCGCGGCATTGTCCCGGACATCGCCATCATCGGTGAACCGACCGAGATGCGCCTGATTGAAGGGCATAAGGGCTGCTATGAATACACCACGCGGTTTGTTGGGCTAGAAGGCCACAGTTCAGCCCCGGATGATGGGGTAAATGCGGCTGAATATGCCGCCCGCTATGTCGGCAAGCTGCTGGAATTACGCGGCATTCTGAAATCACGCGCACCAAAAGGAAGTGCTTTTGAACCGCCTTGGACAACGATCAACATAGGCTTTTTCAATGGCGGCGTTGCACATAACGTCATAGCCAGCAAAGCCGAAGTCGGTTGGGAGATGCGACCAGTTCAAGCCAGCGACGCTGATCTCGTCAATCAAACCCTGTCGGACTACGTGACGCACACCCTGTTGCCCGAGATGCAATCTGTGCACTCTGAGGCCAGCATCACTCAGGATATCACTGCCGAAGTCGCAGGGCTTGAGCCGATGGATCAAAACGCCGCTCGTAAACTGGTAGCGGAACTGACCGGGGCGAACGGAACTGGCGTTGTATCCTTTGCAACCGAAGCCGGACTGTTCCAACAATTGGGCGTCCATTCGATCGTGTGCGGACCGGGATCTATCACACAAGCGCACAAGGCCGATGAGTACGTCGAGATCGAGCAACTGGACCTATGCTGCCGTATGCTGGATCGGCTGGGTCATCGACTGACCGCTTAGACGACACCATGCGTGCGATCATAGGGTGAGGGCGCCGGCTGAATATGGGCGGCACGCGCCTCTTCCCCGGGGTCGTAGACTTCCATCAACAATGGGAAGCAAGCCGCCGCATCCGACGAATGCTCGGATGAGCAATCGCCGCCCGGGCAAGCGGACAAACCGACAATCAGATCAATTTCGGCATAAAACTCCAGATAGTCTCCGGGCCGAACCGGACTGGCCTTCATAAAATATTGCCCGGTATCACGAGTGAACCCCGTGCACATGAAAACGTTGAGTACATCATGCACAAGCGTCTCTGCCTCGTGCAGCGGTAGGTCACAGTGGCTGGCCAACGCACGCGTCAGGTTTGAATGGCAGCAATAGTGATAGTCATCCCCAGACAGCAACCTGCCGGTATAAGGGTCACACCGGGTTCCGATCACATCATGAACCGAGCCGCCAAAGGCATCGAACCCATACCAGTCCAACGTATCCCCAATGATCGTCGCCATTGGGCGCAAGGTCGGAAAGCTTGACCACATTCGATCACCAGTCGACAAATGCGTGCCATGCAAGGCGCGTGTTTTCCCCGAATAGAACCGTTCGGTCAGATCATGCTTGTTCCACATGTTCAGATCACCGACCTGCGGACCATCAACGGAAACGACGCGAATAAAGGCACCAGCCGGAACCTCAATGCAGGCCGCGTCACGTGGCGCAGCCGTCGCCTCGCCTGTTTTCACAGCCATCTCGCGCAGCGCGTTCAGAGAGGCGATGTCAGGTTGCGGCAATGTATCAGGCGGATAACAGATGACCGGAGCAATCGCTTTGCGTTCCTGCGCATCAACCGGCGCTTTGAACTTCGGATCTGTTAACTTCATTGCCGCATTCCCATCCTTGCCTTTCCAAAGACTTAACGCATCACGAACGGGTTCGCCATTGGCTCTTTCGACGTGCTGATCCAGGTCGTTTTCGTGCGGGTGTAATCCAGTATCGCCTCAACACCTGCCTCGCGGCCATATCCCGATTGATTGAACCCCCCGAACGGAGCGATCGGCGAGATTGCCCGGTACGTATTCACCCAACAGATACCCGCCCGAATACGCCGCGAGACGCGGTGAGCACGTGCCAGATTTTCTGTGAAAACGCCGGACCCCAGACCATAGGGCGAGTCATTTGCCAAAGCGATTGCTTCTTCTTCGGTGTCAAAAGGCAACAAGGACATCACGGGTCCGAACATCTCGACCTTGAGTGTCTCAGTCTCGGGCGTTGTGCATTCGACCAATGTTGGGTTCATAAAGTTGCCAGGACGATCAGCCGTTTGCCCCCCGATATGAATGGTCGCACCCTGCCTTTGGGTCTTGGCCAGCGTTTCTTCAATCCGACGCACCTGCGCCTTCGTGCATAGTGGCCCGACATGCGTGTCTGCATTCAAGGGGTCGTCCAACCGAATGGTTGCGGTCTTTTCCTTGATCCTCGCAATCAGCGGCTCGAGTATCGACCGATGGACCAAACCGCGGGTGCCTGCAACACAGCTTTGGCCAGCAGCGCCGAAATTCCCAGCAATCAGCCCATTCGCGGCACCTTCCAGATCGGCGTCCTCAAAGACTAGGATCGGAGATTTTCCGCCAAGCTCTAACGAGGTTACAGCAAAGTTTTCAGCCGAATTACGCACCACATGCCGTGCCGTTTCTGGCCCGCCTGTAAAGGCGATGCGATCCACGTCCGGATGCCGGGTCAAAGGAATAGCGCAGTTTTCAGCGTCACCTGTAATCACCGAGACAACACCGGGTGGAAATCCCGCCTGTTCGATCAGACGCGCAAATTCCAGCAGTGGCGTCGGCGCAACTTCTGATGCCTTCAAAACCACGGAACATCCTGCAGCCAATGCAGGTCCAAGTTTTGTTGCCGTCAGGAACATCTGCGCATTCCACGGGACAATCGCCGCAACAACCCCAACGGGTTCCCGGGTCGTAAAGACATGCATGTCCGGTTTGTCGATCGGCGGAACGGTGCCTTCCACCTTGTCCGCCAAACCTGCAAAGTAACGATAATAGTCCGCCACATACCCGGTTTGGGCCGCAGTTTCGGCCAGCAACTTGCCACTGTCCGTCGTCTCAAGCTCACCTAAACGGGGGGCGTGTTCAGCAATAAGTTCCGCGAGGCGATACAACAGCTTGCCCCGCGCGGTTGCAGTCAAATCCCGCCATGCCGGATCAGACAAGGCGCGTTTGGCTGCGGCAACAGCACGATCTACATCCTCTTGCGCTGCACATGCAAAGGTGGCCCATCCCTGCCCTGTGGCTGGGTTTTCAGATGTCATGACTTGTGAAGCGGCGCCCTCGCTCCATTGTCCATCAATGAAAAGCTGAAAATGCGGTAAGTTTCCCATGATGGTCCTCACTGAAAAGCTGGCATGACGTCGTCGATAAACCGCGCCAGCGAGGCGCGCTTGCGTTCATTGGTCATTCCGCTGTCGACCCAGAATGAAAACTCATCATAACCCAGATCCTCATATCGTTTGATCCGATCGATCACCTGCTGAGCCGTGCCAACGGTCAGATCCTGCGCCAGTTTCTCGTTCGTGTACATGGGGTTGGCGTCCATTTCTGCATCCGTCAATTGCTTGATCAGCCCTTGCTGTATTGGTCGTTTGTTCATGAACCAAGCGCCGAAGTAATTGTAGTACCGCCGCAACTGCTGAACCCCCAAGGACACGTCATCTTCGTCTGCTCCGACATAGGTGTGGTGCAACAACATGATCTTGGGCCGCGGTCCATCGTAGCTGTCACAGGCATCGTTGAAACGGCTCATCAACGTCTCGATTTCTTCCATCCCCTGCCACAACGGCGTCACCTGAATGTTGAACCCATTGTGCACCCCGAATTCGTGGCTGTTGGGATCCCGTGCGGCAATCCAGATAGGCGGGCCGTTTTCTTGCAGCGGCTTTGGCGCAGAAGTCGTTGGAGGGAAGGAATAAAACTCGCCCTCATGCGCACAGTCGCCTTGCCAGATCTTCGGAATAAGCGGGGTAGATTCTCGCATACGCTGCCCTGCTTCCCACGCATCCATTCCCGGCATCAGGCGTTCATACTCAAAGGAATATGCACCACGCGCGATCCCCAGCTCGATCCGACCTTTCGTCATCTGATCAGCCGCTGCGGCCTCTCCGGCCAGTTTGATCGGGTGCCAGAACGGCGCAATAACCGTACCGGTGCCCAAACGCACGTTCCGGGTCTGGTGCGCCAGATCTACAAGCGACAGGAAGGGATTGGGCGCTATCGTGAATTCCATTCCGTGATGTTCACCGGTCCAAACGGCTCGCATGCCCCCTTCATCAGCCATTTTCACAAGACCGACGAACTCATCATGCAACACGTCATGAGGTTGATCGGGCGTTAGACGCTCCATGTGGGCAAACAGAGAAAACTCCATCAACCGGCTCCTTTGTCGAAAGTATGTAATTCACCCTGTTGCGCGTCTCCGAGGTACAAAGAGAAATTTCCCTCGCGCGCTTCAAGAGCGTAGCGGGTCATCATTTTCCCAACGCTTTGCGTGGCGTAGTTCAAGTTGGGCAGCGCGCTGACGTCTACCCATTCAGCGCCGGATGTCGGCGTGATCTGATCGCAGCTTGCAAGGAAAAACGTATAATGCTGCTTCGTCTTGGCATCGCTGAACGAAGAATAGACCTGATCAAGTTGCGCAGTGATACTGCGGTCCGACAGTTCTTGTTCAAGCCTTAGCCGCTGCCCGCCCGGTTCAGCTCCGGAAACCTGCACCGGAGAGTATTTGCCGTCGCGCAGCTCCATCAGAACTTTTTCGCCGGATCGAATAATGGCTCCGCAAATCGTAGGTCGTTCGGCGTCCATCTCCTGCTCGAGCCCAAGGCTAAAATAGGACCCGCCGACATAGCCCAGACCGTTTCCTTCGCCATGTGCAAAATCAGCCACCTGCCCGATCAGGATCGTGTGGTCTCCGGCCGGAATGGCCTGATGGGTTTCACAACAAAACTGCGCCAAAGCGCCGTCAATCAATGGCAGGTCGAACTGTCCGTTGTGATGGGCAACCTTGGCAAAACGATCACCTTTAAATCCCGCGAAAGTATTCGAGATGTCCCGCTGGTCCTCGGCCAGAATGTTGATCGCGAAGTGTGTACACCCAGCAAAGATATCATGCGTCGACAGGAACTTTCCGGGGCATACCAACAATAGCGGCGGGTCCAGTGAGACCGATGAGAAAGAATTGGCCGTAAAGCCAATCGGATTACCTGCACTATCCCGGCTGGTGACCACGGTTACTCCGGTCATGAAACTGCCAAACGCATCCCGCAGAGCGCGGGGATCAAACTGCGACATGACCGACCTCCTTCAGAAAGCGCATCAGAGCCGAATTGACCAGTTCAGGATGTGTCATTGGCATCATGTGCGCCGCGTTCTCAACAATCTCGACCCGACCATCCGGAACCAATCCAGCCATACGCTGGGACATTTCAGGAGTGGAGTTCGGCTCGTCACCGCCCGTCATGAAAAGCGCAGGGCATATGATGTTACTTAACTGGGTTGAACTCAGCCCATTGCTGGTAGCAAACGCAGAATACGCAGCCTTGTATGCCTTGGGGTTTACCTCGGTCAGCCAACGGGCACAGGCTTCACGCTCAGTCGACGGCTGATTGGCAAACCAGCGGGTGAGAGTTTGCGTCGGGTCGTTTACACGGTCTGCATTCAAACTCTCTGCGCGCTGCAGAATAGCCCGATGGGCCGCAGACGTTCGCTGGTGAACGGCGTTCAAAGCAACCACGCCGTTTATGTGGTCATGGCCCGATGCCGCGATCAGCAAGGCGATCAACGCACCCATGGAATGCCCCACAAGCACCGCCGGTTCTTGCAAAACCTCCAAGATCGGCGCGACATAGCTTTCCAAAGTCTCAGGCTCAGAAAACCGCGTCTCTCCGTGCCCCAGCATGTCCGGGCAAATAACTCTGTACCCAGATGAGACCAGAGGGGCGATCTGCGCCCCCCAGGCTTCGCTGCGCAACCCGACACCATGCAGCAAAACCACCAAAGGTCCGCTGCCCTCTGCGATCACCGCAAGGTTGCCGATCTCAGACCGAGGCTGGGTTGTCCACGTCATGTCCCAGATCCTTCAGGTCCTGATAACGGTCTCCGATACGATGATGCGGGCGCCCGGATGTGGCACCACCCAGCACGACCACGACCTCATCAGCGCAAGGAGCATCGGGAATGGCAAACTGCAGTGTCAGGTAATGCGACCGTCGACCGGCATCGTTCTTGTCCATCATTGGAACCATAATCGGCGTATTCGCTGGCCCGCGAGTGTTGGTGAAAGACAAGTACGACTTTGCGCCAACCGCCTGCCGGTAGAAATTTCCGAAATGCAGCGTGTGGATCAGGCCCGAAGCATGCTCGACCTCACCATCCAGCCCGACAACCGCAGCTTTCCCATAAGCCTCGATCGCGTCACCGTCACCTGCCAAGGCCACCATCCGGTCGGTTAGCATTTCACCCAACACAGGGCCATACGCCAGGATTTCGGGCCGCAAATCCTCGACATATCGACCCGCCCACGGATTCTGAACAACGGCAGCAACTGCGAACATGCGCCACGGGCGATCTGCCTGACGGAACCCTTCGACCAGAACCTCTTCGTCGAAGGTGACAATTTTGCGGATATTTGGCTGCACAGAGCTCTCCCATTCAAACTTGGGAAAATATTTCTGCCTGAATCATCTTTTGACAAACGAAAGAACTTGAGCCTTAGGTATTAACACCACTTATAGGTTAATTACCGATGGCCAAAACTCTACCCCCGCTGACCTGGTTCAGATCCTTCGAAGCTGCTGCAAGACGGCTGAGTTCAACTGCTGCCGCAGACGAAATCGGGTTGACCCAATCAGCTGTCAGCCAGCAGATCAGGTCGCTTGAAACGCGCTTGGGGGTCGTCTTGTTTCACCGACACGCGCGAGGTCTCAGCCTGACCGATGAGGGCCGCAAGCTGTTGCCGCAGGTCGAGGCCGCGCTTGAGATGCTGAGCCAGGCAGCTTCTCCGTATTTGACCGAGGAAAAGTCGAGACACATTACAATTGCCGCATCGATCAGCATCATAGAATGGGTGATCGCACCAGCATTGCCCGAGTTTCGAAAGCTGCATCCCGACACATCTGTACGCTTTGTTAGTACTATCTGGCCCGATGAATACGCCGCCTCACGCGCGGACGTGGAAATTCGCTTTGGATCGGCCAAGCAAGTTGGTGGAAATGCCGTCGCCTTGAAGCCCAACAATCTAGTGCCAGTCAAGGCCCCCACTTTGGAAGGCAGTATCGACGATTTGCCGCTTATTGAGTCCGTCGGCACGTCGGACAACTGGACAACATGGGCCGAAGCATCCGGGAGAAAGATCGGCGCACCCAGTTACTATGTGGACTCATATGGGCTTGCACTACAGATGGCAGTTTCTGGTAATGGCGTCGCCTTGGTTAACACCATAATCGCCGATAATGCATTACGCCGAGGGACAGTTGTCGTGGCAAGCGACGTATTGGCGCAAGCGTCAGAGGGGTACTTTTTGGCCGTTCAACGTCGCTCCAGCGAAGTCGATGCGTTTACTGCGTGGTTTTCGGCACTTCTGGGCTCGGCAGACGCATCGCCGTAGCCGCAGTCAGAAAAAACATCCAACTTTCATAAGTCTATTCTAGTGGAGCGGTGTGATCATGATCGGCAGGCTTCAGGTTGTTTTAGGGCGCAACCCACTGAGCATCCGCTCGCGACGTCGTTTAATGGACTTGCGGAAGGCAAAATCGCTGACCAATGCCAGAGGAAACAGGACCCGTTCTCCGACGCCGTCAATGACGACAAGTCTGCCGCCCCGCTCTTGCGCGCGAACCACGTTTTCATGCCCCATGTCGCCCACAATGATGCGCCCACGCTCTAGGTCGTCCATGAGTTCTGCAAAATCATCATGCAAACGTTTCAGAGCCTGAGGATCATCTTTTACCTGACGCCATTCCGCATGAACAGTTGGCGCCAAGCGACCATCGGGCCCGGTAAATTTCTCAACTACAAGCGCAGGACCTAGAGAGGTCGGCGCATAACCCATGAAACGCGCCAAACGCTCAATCTCGGGGCAGCCCCGGTGCAGAGCAGCAAGGTACTCATTCGCCTCGCGGTTCCATTGCCGCAGGTTTCCATATCTGCGTTCTGCATAGCGTGGGATAGCATGATCGCGCACCGGAACATCGGACCGGACTTTCAGCAAAGCGCCATTCTGCTCCGGGTGATCGAACAACAAGTAATTCCGACTTTTGCGCAGTGGCTTAAGTTTACTGAGATCAATCATTTCACTGCCTTAGACCTGAACCCGGTCAATTCACATGTTTCGCAAAGTACCAAATCGAAATGAGTTCATAAAACCTTCTTGAAACCGTTACAAATTACTTTTCGGCTCAAAAATTGCGTTCGGTCAAAAATTTCTTCAACGCGTCCGCCTTAACTAAGGACCCGACGCTCAAATTGACAAAACACACGTAAACACGGCCATTAATTTAATGGACGTGTCGCGCGCATGCCCGATTGTCCCTAATTCAAGGTCCGACCGGAGGATCAGGTAGCAAAATATAGGTGGTCTTGCCTTCCGTCTCGATAATCGGAGCATAGGTCCATCCACCTGAGTCAAACGGGGGATTCAAGTCTTCGCAGTCCTTTGGTGTTTCGTCGCACATAATAGCTTTCACACCATTCAGATAGGTCAGCCGCAAGCGAAGACCTCGGGGAAATTGAATCCCAGCGGGACCCGCACCGTTCAGCCCCAGATAGTGGCCATAGATGTAAACCTCTTCGGTTTCTGCCGGTATGGACGCCGCGAGTTCACGCGTGGTGTTTTGCCATTCTGGAATGCGAAAGTATGTGGAACGTCCAAAGAGGATCATTTTTATCAACAACACATAAAGTATTGTAATTCTGGCAATACTTGCCCACCTACCTGGCGTCTTGGAAATGTGCAGTGTCACCGCTGTAAGAGTGAACCCAAACAGAATCCAAATCCAGCCGAAGGCCCGCACCGGCACCAAAACACCAGACATCAAGGATTTTCCAAGCAAAGGCCCCAAACCGACAACAGCTGCAATCACAACCGTCATCGCTGTAAATCGGTCTGCCTTGTATAGACCAGCCCAAGCCAACGCGACGATTAGAAGAAGAACGGCTCCGCTTCCGGGTGTGCCACCTCCGAACTGTCGAACGGTACTTTGCAGGTATACTTGCAGTTTCCCTAGATTTTCGACCAAATCCGCCAGAGTTTCAACCTCTGACGGCGACCGCCACTCAGCGATCGGAATGCCAAAAACTCCATGATGTAAGTAATTTAAGGAATATACTGAAAGTACAGCAATACCGAGGCCTGCGAAGAAAACAACCAGTGTGATCGCAATGCTTTTGTATGTTTTAGGCGCCTTGTGCGACAAAAGCACCAAGGTCATTAGTAGAAACGGATAGGTTGTGTACGCCATGAAAGAAAGTGGCACAGCAACCAACAGCAATGCCAATGCGGCACGATGCGGAAGAAACACAACTGCCAGAGCATAAAGGGCAATGACCCAAACACCTGGAAGAAGGGTGTTGAACCAGAAACCGATCATGAAGGCCGGCAGAGAAAGAGCCACGAACAGGGCAAAAAAGCCCTTGTACCAACGGGGTGCCTCTAATCCGAACGCGACAACAGAGGTGCACGCCGAAAATATAGACCAACCAATAAGATACAACGCAAAGCTTACAGGTGAAGACCAGATTATAGGGCGAAATTGCCACCAGTAATTTAGCCAGCGGCCTTCGTCCAGTGCTTTCCGATATGCCATGTCGCGTGTTCCCAACAAGGCTGGGAAATCGTCGTGACGGACCAGTGGATCCATGAGCAACGGCGCGTAAACAATCAACAACGCGCAGAGGCCAAGCAAAGAAAAGCGGGCGACGTCCCGCCCTAACGAACCTGATTGCATCATTTGCTCCGGTGAGAGCGCGCAATGACCGATGCGCGCGCTTGGGCAATCTGCGTTACCGTCTTTTGGGGTAAACGACGAACAATCATTTTACGAAGCTTCCAGCCGAGACTGCCAACCTCTTTCAACGCGCCCGACCCGACCTTGGTTTGCAAGACCTCCGACGGCAAACCCTGAGCCCCTGCTTCGTTGGCATAGAGGACACTGTTGTACCGGTACCAAGGCTCGATGGATGCATCGTTGAACAAGATCGGCCTCAGACAGTCGTAGGCTGTGTAGCCTTGTTCCTCGAAAAGACCTTGCCAAAAAGATAGCGGCTGTTCGTTTACATGGAATTCTCCGCCCTGCCCTGGGACCGCGGCCGAGAACAGAACCAGATCGCTGTGGGTCGTTAAACTCTGAACTAAACTGGGCGAAGCTGAGTTTGGAAGATGCTCGCCCACTTCCAAGGATTGTGCCAAGCCAAACTTGCGGCCCAGCTCAACCGGTTTACTCAAGTCCTCACCGAAAAAGGACTCACGCGGGATCGCCAGACGGTCGCGATCGACATAGTCGCCATCCACGCCGGCGACGTCCTTGCAACCGGCGGCGATCCATTCGGACAACCAGACGCCGCGGCCACACCCGAAATCAACGACGCTGTCGGGGGTGACCCATTTTTGCAAACTTCCGATCAGTTTAACCGCAGACTGCCGCGCGCCGCGATCGATGTAGTCGAAAAACTCGTTGGAATAGATATGCGACATGATCACTCTCTAAATGGAATTTTCTTCGCGATAGACCCAAAGGCGCAGGATCACGAAATTGATGACGGGAAGAACAACCACGACCAAGGCGGCCGTAAGTGGCTCGTTTAGCCCAAGTTTTGGACCTGCAATGGCAGTAATGATCGAGGATACGATAAGGCCGATACCGATCATGCACAGAAACCGCCCGAATTGGCCCGGTGCAACCAGTGTTTTGCCAAATGTCCAAGCGGTTTGGCCAATGTACTGGATCAGGATCGCAGAACCAAAGGCCAGAAAATTCGCAATCCAGGCTGAACCGAACAGCTGCAACAACCCTAGGTAAGCCACGAAGTAATACCCCGCGACAACTGTGCCGACCACGGCGAACCGGAATATGCGGCGGCGTTCGCTCATGCGCGTTTGCTCATGTCTTCGGGCAGCTCTTCCAGCGGGTCACCGACTTGTTCGTCCACAAAGAACAACGGACGGCCCTTGGCTTCGATGTAAAGACGCCCAAGATACTCGCCGATAATCCCCAAAGTCAGCAGTTGGATGCCCGAGAAGAAACTGATGACAAGAACGGTCGACGCCCAACCAGCGACCGTACTGTACAGGATAAGGGACCAGAAAACGTAGATTGCCATGAGGGCCGCGATGACCAGGGTCAAGAATGCCAGCCGCGTCGCTACCTGCAAAGGCTTGATCGAAAAGCTCGACAACGCATCAAAAGCAAGCTTGACCATCTTGGACAATGGATACTTGGTTTCGCCAGCCATGCGCGGGTCACGCACATACTCGATCCCGATTTGCTTAAAACCTGCCCACGCAAACATCCCACGAATGAATCGCGCGCGCTCTGGCATATCAAGCACCGCGTCCAGCACACGACGGCTGACAAGGCGGAAATCGCCCGTGTCATTTGGAATAGGAACATCCGACAAACGGTTGAGAATGCGATAAAACCCATGCGCCGTCAGCTTTTTGAACCAGCTTTCGCCTTTCCGTTCACTGCGGCGCCCGTAAACCACGTCATAGCCGCGATCCATCATTGCCATCATGTCTGATAGCAGCTCTGGCGGATCTTGTAGATCTGCGTCCAACATGAAAATGCGATCACCGCGCGCGGCCATCAACCCAGCAGTCAACGCCACTTGGTGACCTCGGTTGCTGGATAGCTTTATACCACGCACACGAGGGTGTTGCGCACTTTGCGCACAGATACCGCGCCAGGTCTCGTCGGTTGATCCATCGTCAACCAGCAAGATTTCCGTATCATCTGCCCAAGATTCAGTAGCTGCAACAAGACGCTCGACAAGCATAGGAAGAGATGCCTCTTCGTTCATGCACGGAACGACGACTGACAGTAACATTTAACCTCCGAACGCGATCTGTCCTGCTCGATTTTGTGCGATTTACTCGCCTTTTCCGGAACACGTCGCTTTGGTTTTTCTTTCGTTTTGGGTCGCTGCCCTTGATATCTCAACAATAGTTCGTCGCTAATCGGCTTGTGCGAGTTTTCAATTCGTAGTTACCGATGCGACACATCCCTTTTGCCAGGCTCAAACGGTGTCCAAGCCTCACGTTTGATCCGTTCTTGCCGATACGATGTGGCAGCAATACGCCATTCTTTTGTCAAACCGTAGATTAAAGCGAATTTGGAACCAATTCACAAAAACTGATCTGAATTGGGCGCGACATTCCATAAAAATAGGATCATTCCAATCAGGCGGAAAATTTGGAACATTCTTCCAACAAGCGCAGTGGCCTTAAAAGCGCAAACCTCATATTCAATAGCGCGAGTGTACAAGAGGCAGATATACAGACCCGTGTTCGACCTACCCGCGCAACGCGCACACCTTTCCGAAAAATACGACCTCAAACCCTCGGCAGAACTGGCCGCCGATATGTCGGATATCTAGGCGCGCATATCTCGCGTTGTGTCTCCGGCGGACCGGATGGTTTTTGCTCCTTACGTAAAGGCAATCAACGACCTGAAAACCACGCGCAATGCCGTTATTCTTGGCCATAACTACATGACGCCCGAGATATACCACGGCATCTCTGACTTCGGCGGCGACAGCTTGCAACTGGCCATCAAAGCAACCGAAGTCAAAGCAGACGTTATTGTGCAATGCGGTGTTCATTTCATGGCTGAGACGTCCAAGATCCTCAGCCCCGAAAAGACTGTTCTCATGCCGGATATGCAGGCCGGCTGCTCTCTGGCTGAATCCATTACCGCCGAGGGCATTGCCGAAATGCGCCGCCGATACCCAGGGGCGCCAGTTGTTTCCTACGTCAATACGACGGCAGAGGTCAAAGCGGCCTCGGACATATGCTGTACGTCTTCCAATGCCGCCCAGATCGTCGCTGCATTGGACAGTGACACCATCATTATGACGCCAGACCAATACCTTGCACAAAACGTGGCACGGGATGTTCCGCAAAAGAAAGTGGTCTGGTGGGAAGGTTCGTGCGTCGTTCACGAACAATACAGCGCAAACGATTTGCGAGAATTCCGCGAACGGAACCCCGGAACACGTCTTATCGCGCACCCAGAGTGCCCGCCGGACGTAGTCGCTGAGGCTGACTTTTCTGGATCAACCAGCGGAATCATCAAATACGTCACCGACGAAAAGCCAGAAAAGGCACTGCTGATTACCGAATGTTCTATGGCATCCAATATCACCGATGAACTGCCCGAGGTCGAATTCGTAGGTCCCTGCAACATGTGCCACTACATGAAAAAGATCACTCTGGAAAAAGTGCTGTATGCGCTGGACACTATGACGGGTCAGGTTGAGGTCGACGAACATGTGGCCGAAAAAGCTCGACTGGCCGTGCAGCGCATGATCGACCTCTCGCGTCAATTGGGTATTTAGCCGGTCGAATGAACGAGGTTGAAACCACCCGGGTGGTAATCATAGGTGCCGGGCTTGCCGCTGTGTACGCCGCGCTGAAACTGGCCCCTCATCACGTTGTAATGATCTCACCCGAGCCATTGGGTGCAGGTGCTAGTTCGTCCTGGGCACAAGGCGGTGTCGCTGCCGCGATGAGCGCCCTCGATAGCCCCGAAGCGCACGCAGAAGATACTATGCGTGCAGGTGCAGGTGCCGTTTTACGCGAAGTGGCAGATTTCGTAACGCGCGCCGCACCGGACCACTTTCTGGATCTGTCCGACTTGGGCACCGGTTTTGACCGCACCCCGGACGGAGGTTTTGTGCAGTCGCAAGAGGCTGCGCATTCGGCCGCCCGGGTCGTTCGAGTTAAAGGCGATCAAGCCGGGGCCGAGATCATGCGGGCATTGATCCAAGAACTCCGGCAGACCCCTTCTGTCCAGATCATCGAAGGCGCACTTGCCATTGCGCTGGATAGCGACGGATTTGGGGTAAGTGGTGTTTGTATTGTTCCCACAAATGCGCCGAACGCATCACCAATAGTGTTGCGCGGTTCAGCATATGTTCTGGCCACAGGTGGTTCGGCCGGGCTTTATGCACAAACGACCAACCCGGCCCGAATTCGGGGGCTGGGTGTCGGTATGGCCGCGCGCGCGGGGGCCGAAATTGCGGATGCCGAGTTCGTTCAATTTCATCCAACCGCCATTGATGTCGGCGAAGATCCAACCCCACTGGCCACCGAAGCATTGCGTGGCGAAGCAGCGGTGCTTGTCGATCGCAATGGCTACCGCTTTAAGCCTGACCTTCATCCAGACGCAGAACTGGCACCCAGAGATATCGTCGCCCGGGCCGTGTTCCAACATACCCAATCCGGTAATCGGCCGGCATTGGACACGCGCAAAGCCATTGGAGATTTGATTGCCACGCAGTTCCCGGCTGTCACCGAAGCGTGTTTGCGCAATGGTCTTGACCCGACCAAGAACCCTATCCCGGTAACGGCATCCGCGCATTACCACATGGGCGGGGTAGCAGTGGACATGAACGGACGCAGCAGTTTGAAGCGGCTTTGGGTCTGTGGCGAAGCTGCCTCGACCGGATTGCACGGCGCCAACCGGCTGGCCTCTAACGGATTGCTCGAGGCGCTCGTTTTCGCCCGCGCCTGCGCCCGCGATATCGCGGACAGTAAGACCGCCCAACCAGCCGAGCCTGTGGACTTGCCTCTTGAAACTGGCGGGCAGCGTATTGATCCGTGTGTCGAGGCACAGCTACGTGCACTGATGACCGATCTGGTCGGCGTTGTACGTGACGAATCCGGTCTGGTTCTTGCTTTGCAGAAGATCGCCAAAATCGAAGCGCAACAATTGCAATCACAGACCTTTCTGAACATGACGGCAACTGCAACTCTGATCGCTGCTGCCGCCTTGCTGCGACGGGAAAGCCGAGGCGCTCATTACAGATCTGATTTTCCACAGGCAGCGGCGAAACAAGGACAACGTTCAATCATGACGCTGCGCGACGCTATGGCCCTGCGCGAAACTGTTGCAAAGGAAACCGCATGCCTTCTCCCTATTCCCTGCCCGACATGATCCTCGAACCGCTGGTCCGCGCTGCGCTTATGGAAGATTTTGGGGCAAACGGTGATGTTACGTCTCTGACAGTTATCCCGCCTGAAACGACATGCACTGCATGCCTGAATGCGCGGGAAGAGGCCCTCGTGTCCGGAATGCAGGTTGCCGCGCTGGCCTTTCGGTTGGTTGATCCAACACTCAAAATCCAGCCATTGCGCACAGACGGTGAACGTTGCAGCAAGGGCGACACCCTGATGCAGATCACGGGTCGCGCTGCCTCAATCCTATCCGCCGAACGTGTGGCGCTGAACTTTGCCGGTCGTCTCTGCGGTGTAGCTACTGCAACCGCGGCGCTTGTTGCCGAAACAAGGGGCACCAATGCGCGCATAACCTGTACGCGTAAGACAACCCCCGGCCTTCGATTGGTGGAAAAACAAGCCGTCCTGCACGGTGGCGGTTTCAACCATCGGTTTTCGTTGTCTGATGCTATCCTGATCAAGGACAACCAAATTGCAGCTGCGGGCGGGATTCGCCCTGTGCTTGAGGTGACAAAAGCGCGCGCATCTCACATGATGAAAGTCGAGATCGAAGTCGATGACCTAAACCAACTGGCTGAGATTCTTGAGGTCGGAGGCGCCGATGTCGTGCTGCTTGACAACATGCAGCCAAGCACATTGGAAAAAGCGTTGAAATTTGTAGATGGGCGGCTTGTGACCGAGGCATCGGGAAATGTGACCCAAAATACCGTAGCCGCCATAGCTGCAACAGGCGTGGACTATATCTCGTCCGGTGCCTTGACCCATTCCTATCGAACGATTGACCTGGGATTGGATTTCTGAGGTCGAGGCAGCCGGATCACGCTAAAGCTGATTTGGTGGAAGGAAATTTCCAATTTAAGGCGTCACAACTGATTGGCGAACTTTTTAGTTGAAGTTGCTGCGCGCGGTGGCTAACTGCCGTACACTGCGCTAATTTCTCGCAAGTTGAATGTCGCCTTCGAGGCGTCGAAACGACGGATGAGACTTCTCAACGAGTCTTTCGATCCATCTACACTTTCTTTTTTTGAGCGTGCTCATTTTTCTGATAGCGGCCTCGAATCGTTCCTTCACGATCTTTTCCGCAAAACCATGAAGCTTCATTAATATTCTGAGAAGTTTCTATTATGCCCACATATTTCGTCATCTGGTAACGAGTTCTCACTGCACTTGGGCATCATTCTTTGCGTTCCACCAAAAGTAATGTTCCTACCATGCACCTTCGCAAAAATCCTCATGACCGTGCCATTTCTGTTTCGATAAAGCATTAATTTGCTTAACTAATTTTATTCAGCTGTTGGAAGCAGACGGTGGGCTGAACTTTTCCACCAACGTCCAACTGTTTGATGCTTCACCTCAACTACGCGTTCGTGCAATCGGTGTTGTGCATTTCGAAGAAACCGAGAGAATCGATCGCACAGCATCAATGCCACGTAAATCACCCCTGATCTAATATTGAAGTATTTGGGTGGCGTTTTTTTCAAACGCGTTAAGGTTGGGAGAACAATATACTTTCCTCAACCCAAGCTCCTCTGACAAAATCTTAACGGCGCATCGAAATAAAGTCGGTTGAAGACGGTTAAAATCCTGCATCATCAGCGGTCGCAAGTGAGCCGTTTAAGCACTGCTAACCCGAGCCTTAACCCTACGGACTCTATGTGTAATGCAAGCGCGTCAAACGTGTGTATTCCACCGCATGCGCTCAAATTTTGTGCGTGTGAGAGCGGTTTGACCGATTGCAGCCAAACATTCCTATTGGAACCTTCGCACAATGCGTGTGTTATGTTCAGTTGAAGTACCACCGGGGCTTGGTTCAATGCGAAACATTCAGGAAAGTCCAGCCAATGCCACGCCTTCCAAAGCGTCGAATGTACCTACACGGCGCTTTTCAGTTCCGCTCAAGGCGACAATTCTCGTTGTTTTTTTTCTGACAACAGTTCCGGTTCTGGTGGCCATAATTCAGATTAATTACCAATCGAGTGAACGTGTACTCCGAAATCATGCCACAGAGATTGTTGAGAGGTTCCGCAACGAAACAATCCGACAAATAAACTCGGAGTTTCAAGCATTGAAATCGCTTGTCGCAACTGCGGCAGAGCTTGGTCGACAAGCTCCGGACCTGTTCACCGACAGCAGAGCACTCGTCTATCTATTCGAGATGTTGGGCTACAGCGAAACGCTGTTGAACATATACGTCGGTACAAACGATGGAGAGTTTCGCCAAGCGAGGCGCATTCATGATCTCGATGCGTCGTTTCACGGAACCAAGCCTCCGGAAGGTGCGCTCTATGCTTATCGTTTGGTCGAACCGTCCAAAGGCCCGCCAATACTAGACAGGTATATCTTTCTTGATGGAGAACAAACCGTTCTTGGCGACGTCGGGATCGATAGCGACTATGACCCCCGCCGCAGATCTTGGTATAACGAAGCCGCGGAAGCGGGTGGTGTTATCATCACAGACCCCGAGCTTTTCTGGGCTTTTGGTCTTGTAGGATTTACTGTTGCCGAACCTTACGCTGTAGACGGTGAGTTGCTGGGCGTTGTAGCGGCAGATGTTACACTGGATCGGTTTTCGCAGTACCTGGCCGAAAACCCCGTAAGCGAAAACAGCGTTAGTTATATGCTGGACAATAGTGGGCTGGTTCTGGCGGCCTCGGACGGCCTGACGCAATTTGGTAGCGACAACAACCAAGTGGCTTTGACACATGTTGCAGACGCTACAAATCGAATTGCAGCCAGAGCCTATGGTCAGAGCCATGAAACGGCAGGAGCGGAAGTATACGATTTTTCTTATGAAGGTCGGGATTTCGTCGTTGCGCTGTCCTCGTTCCACGAAAACCTGGGCAAACCCTGGCGGCTGATGGTTGTTACGCCACTTGATGACTTTACGGCTGAATTTCACGCGAGCAATCGCAAAACGCTTATTATTGGCCTGGCCGCCGTTGCCTTCCAACTCACCGTTATTGCGATTATTGCTAGCCTCGTCGCCTCCCCTCTCCAGCGGCTGGCGCGCAAGGTTAAGCGGATACAATCCTTAGACAGGGCTTCGGATCTCGCGGTCGTTCGTTCGCACGTTCGAGAAATTGAAATTCTTTCGTCAGCAATCGAGACGCTGGATACGGCAGTGCAGGCTTTTGCCCGTTTTGTCCCCGTTGAGTTGGTACGACAATTGCTCAAGTCAGACCAAAAGCTTGAACTGGGCGGGCAAAGTCGTTTTCTGTCTGTCTTGTTTTGCGACGTCGAAGCGTTTTCAACCTTGGCAGAACGAATTGCAGCGCGAGATTTGCTGGATCGCGTCTCCGCGCTTTTGGGGATGTTCAACCGTCGTGTGCTTGAGGAAAAGGGTACAATCGACAAGTTTGTTGGCGATGGTGTGATGGCCTTCTGGGGGGCGCCTTCACCTCTGGATGAACACGCGTTTCATGCCTGTGTAGCGGCATTGGCTGTTCAGCATGATCTGGAGCGTTTGAATCAAGATTGGCGTAAATCCGACGAGCCTGAGATGCGCCTAAGGGTCGGTATACACTCCGACGTGGTTTTGGTTGGCAATGTCGGCTCAAGCGAACGCATGAGTTACACTGTGCTGGGCGACGGGGTAAATATCGCGGCTCGCCTGGAAGACTGTAACAAGATTTATGGAACACAGATCTGCATCAGCCACGACACATTCCGCGAAGCCGGTGATCGATTGTGCGTACGTCCGATTGATGAGTTGCAGGTAAAGGGACGACGCTCTCTTGTTACAATCTACGAACTTCTGGGGGCTTATGGGGCCGGTGAAAAGTTCGAGCCATCAGAGAAAACTGTGGAGGTCGCTCGTCTAAGTCGGCGCGGGTTTGAAGCCCTGGTCGCAAAAGATCATTCTGCCGCTCTCGTAGCCTATCGGCAAGTTTTGGAAAGCTGGCCTGAAGATCCGGTGGCCAGCTTTCATGTGAAACGGCTGGAAGCGGACGAAGCCGGTACGGGCTCACGCGCCTGGATACGAGAAGTCGACGATGAATAACCTACACGTTACCTCTATGGCGGATCCGTTTCGGCCCAGCGACTACTCAGCCGCGATGGTAAGGTGTCTTCAAGATAATAGCGACATAGTCAGTGGCGCCCGCGTTCTTGATGTGGGTTGCGGCAGCGGAGTTCTGCTTGCAGCTGCAGGCGCAATAGGTGCAGCACAGCTGACAGGTGTCGATATTGAGCCCGCAGCGGCCGCGGCAACCATCGACTTGTTGAAAAAACAGGGAATTTCGGTGCCCTACGACATTCATCAAGGCCAGCTCTTTATTCCTTTGAATTTTCGGCAGTTCGATCTGATTTTGGCTAACCTTCCTCACTTTCCAATGGATCAAACCGCGCTCGAAGGACGTCTAGCGTCGTGGAGCGCCGGCGGCCCCAGCGGTCGTCAGCTGCTGGACCAATTCCTTGAAGGTCTGCCGCCTCATCTTGCACCACAAGGCCGCGCGATAATTGTGCATAATGCTTTCATCGATCTTGAAAAAACAAAAGAGAAAGCTTTCACACTTGGCCTCTCACTCAGCATTCTCGACGCCTTTCTCGTCCCATTGCCCCAACCCAAACTGGACTTAATGACCCGCGATGTCCTGATGCGGGAAACCGGGAAATCGATCATTCGTTTCGGCAACCATACTTTTGGCGAGGTGGCTGTGTTGTCGCTTGCCAAATCTCCAGCCGATGGGGAATTTCTGTGAAAAGTGCGGCTGTAATTATTTTGGCCGTCTGGCTTCTGGCCTCTGCCTTGATGACTCCGCCCGCCAGCGCCGAAACACCAGATGAAGCCCTCGACACACTATTGGCCGAGGCGCAAGCCAAGTTGCCTACAGCGTGCGACGATCCAACGGTTGATCATCTGGTTCGAATACTGTGCTCAGGCCGTATGCGCGTCGGGGTCAGAGGCCACTACCCTTTGTTCGCCACGCGCAATGCAGATCGATCCGACCGGGTAGGCTATGACACAGATGTGGCTCGGGCCATTGCAAAACGGTTTGGCGTACAACCTGAATGGGTACATGTGCGCGCCGCGACCCGAATTTCTACTTTGGCAGAAGACGGCGCTGACGTGGTGATCGCGACCATGGGGCACAATACGCGTCGTGACAGTCAGGCAAGGTTCATACGTCCCCACTATTATCAATCGGAAACAATCATAGTAGGCCCGCGCGAAACGGACGTTTCAGCTTGGTCGGATGTTGCCGAACGCCGTGTCTGCACCACCATCGGAAACTACGCGAATGCGCATCTGGTCACAAAAGGTGTTCGCTTGATGTTGTTCGAAGATGCTGGTCGCTTACCGGAAGCATTGAATGAACAAGTCTGCCGATTGGTGGCGCATGACGACAGTTTTCTGGCCTCTTATCTTTCGGAACCATCTTTTGGCGCGCGGTTCGAACCCAAATTCGGTTTCGATCCGGTGCCTTGGGGAATAGCGGTCGCACAAACCGAAAGCGACGATCTGGCCCGGGCGTTGGAGCTTATCAGTCAGATAATGCACCGCGACGGTGAGTTCCTGGCACTCGCGCGCAAGAACGGTATTTTTACACAATTCTTGGCAGAGCAAAGCAAACTCTGGCAGACATCGGAGTGTTCAACGGTGGCTGCGTTGCGAGACCCTGCCTGCGTTCTACCTGCTCTTGACGCGACTCCACCTCCGACTGCTTTTGCTGACACCGTCCACTCGGCAAGCAATTGGATGGAAGACAATCTTGGTTTTTCCCCGACCTTGCCAATGCTCACAAGCCAACCGGCGTTCGACCTCTTCACCGCCGGCATATTTAATTCTTTCATTCTTGTAATAGGGTCGCTGCTCGCAACGCTTGGCTTTGCCTTGATCATCGGTCTTCTTGCCGCGTTTCCAAACCGTTTGGCGCGTTTTTTGGCCTGGAGCGTTATCTCGGTCATTCAGTCTTCCCCAGTGATCCTGACGCTGGTTATAGTCGCCGCGGTTGCAAACGCAATTTTCACATACTCTCCTGCAGTGGCCTTGGGATCTGCAATAGTTGCGCTCGGCCTAATGAACGGTTGCAACGCGGGTCAAGCAATCGGTGAAGCCGCAGATACTCTGCGGCGAGACGGGCAGAATGGCAGCCGTTTTGACTTATCACTGTTCCGCGAGGCTGTAAGGCGGTCTCTGACACAACTGCTTTCGTTTTTGGTCAACGCCGCCAAAGGCACACCAATTGCCAGTTTCACCGGCGCACCTGAGCTTCTCAGTGCTTTAACTGACATCACCTCTTTCGCGGCTGGCCGAGCCACGACCTACACGTTGGTCTTGCTATTTTATATTGCTGTTGTGATTTGCGTCGTCCGGGTTTGCGAGGTCATGCGCAAACGGCTTGATGTGCGTTTGCAGGAGGCCAAACCATGACCGACCTGATGAATTTGCTTAGCTCGGATTATCCAATCGAGTTGCTAACTGGCATGGTCGTTAACTTCCAGATCGCGTTGATTGCCTTGACGCTTGGATTGGTTTTAGGTGTACCCTGCGTGCTTTTACTACTCATGGGGCGTGTTTGGAGGCACGCAGTTAATCCGCTCATCGGCTTAATGCGCGCAGCTCCGACTTTTGTCGTGATGTTTTTTTTGTTGAACATTATCCCCCGGCAATTTCAGGTTTTTGAATTCAACGTGGTGCTTTCACCCGAGCTGATCGTAGCATTGTCGCTGGTACCTTACGTTGCGGCTTATGTGGCTGATAACGGCATGAGCGCCATAGTCGAACTGCGCGGCGGTTCGCGTGAAGCGGCGCTGTTGTTCATTCCTAATCTTGTCCGCGCTTTCGTTGTTCTGGTTATGTCGTCCAGTGCTGGCGTGGCAATAGGTGTAAATGAAGGCATCGCTGTCGTCCTTCGCGAGGCCGAAAGACATTCGACCCTTGGCGATCAAATGTTGGTCTTTGCGATCGGTGTATTTGCCTTCGGTGTCGTGTTTCAGATCGGCTTCGCCTGCGTCCGAATTGCGATGCGTCTATTTTCAAAAACCAAATCCAGCGAGACGCCTTCCCTGTAAGCGGTGTTGCTGATCCAAAAGCTACTTATCGGCCATAAGCCAAACACGCATTTTTGAGCCCATACTGACCTTATCCACGTTTTTTTCCGTGCGAACCGTCGCTCGCACCGGATTAAACTCGCTCACAACCTGTTCTGTCAAACAACTCGATTGGAGACATCGTGCTCACTACTGAAGGTTTCTTCAATATTGGAAAACGTTTCGTATCCATGGGCGTGCGCGCAGTAACCGTTGTTGGATTATCAGTTCGCTACTTCTGTCAAAACAAGCAAAGGATGAACCGCCATCGGTGGACGTGCCTCCTCATCTATGACTCTATTGACCCACTCCACTTTAGGGTCCAAGTAAGACGCTTAACCCACTGATCATATAGAAATGTGTCGCGAGACAAGGATGGCATCGCTTCAAGGCGATTAATAACACCGAACTTCGTTGATCCGACGGCCGGCAGGTCCGCACCAACATCGATTGCTGTGTGTCGCAAAGATCATATTCAACTTTAAGAACATAATGCCGCATTTGATTGCACCGACCATCTTGAATCGCGTGCGATAGCGCTCGCACAATCATCTTTGAAGCCGCACTAGCCTTGGAACTTATACAGTAGAAAATGAAGTAAATGCGGGCTGAATACCTCTTTTTTCGCCGCTAAATCTTTAAAACTACCAATGCTCATGGTGAGTATGTTTGCCACTGTTAGGGCATTAATGCCGACTTGCATTGCTTGGCTCATTACGAGATTCGTGGAAGTTACGCATGGTGACAAAATTGCACCTCGCTACAGTGCAAAAATTGTGAATTTTTTAGATTATTATTGCTCTAATAATTGCGCCTTTTTTCTGAATCTAGAAAAGTTGCGATTGGACGAACACGAATTCTTCGTAATGATTAAAGGCTACAGACGAGCGGAACTTCAATGCAAGACAACCATCACTGTGTTTCATTTCCCGCAGCGAAAATCTTTTGGCGGTTGATCGAAGCGATCATTCGAAAAAAAGGAGATTGACGTGAGCAGCACCGATTTTTCGGTCCCGCACGGGTCAAACCAGAGCCTTGATATCGCCATCTCAACAGACGGAACTGCGGAAGTGGGACGCACCTACGAGATACCTGCCCGATGCGGTATCGCGGTCAGGCTTGCACGGGGGCAAACTCTCAATATCATCAATCCAAGCGGTCATCAGGTTTGTGACTTCTTCGCCTTTGCCGCCAAGGACCTGCACGAACATCTGTCGATGCCCCATCTGCACACCTCGATTGCATCAATCTTCCCGAAGGTCGGCGACGTCTTGGTCAGCAACCAGCGGCGGTCTTTGTTGACGATCACTGCGGACACTTCGCCGGGGGTGCACGATACAGTTATCGCATGCTGCGACCACGCAAGATATCGCGAACTGAAATGCGAAGGCTATCACGACAATTGTGCAGACAACCTGCGCATGGCGCTTATCGCCATCGGACTGAAGACGCCACTTATCCCGGCCCCATTCAACATTTGGATGAATGTGCCACTCAGGGCGGATGGATCCACCAGCTTTGAACCTCCGGTCGCGCGCGCAGGCGATCGGATTTCGCTGCGGGCCGAAGCCGATCTAATCGCGGTGATGTCGGCCTGTCCGCAAGACATGACACCAGTGAACGGAGAAGGGGTCGCGCCGGACAAACTGGAATTCAGCGTATCGGCGAGTTGAACCGTCCGCGCGGAGATGCCGGTTTTGGCGGGTAGTAACCAAAGCTGCTGAGCGATCGTGTTTTTCCACTCACTTGGCGGCATGGAACAGAGCAGGACCCGTTCTACACTACAAATCCAGGGCGGCTTCATCCTATCGCAGTTCTGCTGTTTCAAAAAATAGTATCGAATACTTCATTGAAAACGGTTTCCAAATCCGGCGTAGCTTCTAGCTAAGGCCGTGCCATCTTGTCCCAATCCATATCAATTCCAAACTATGTCGTTATCGCCAATGAGCCTAACAAATATTAGATCAATCAGTCTTAGCATAATTTGGTCCTTTGGGCCCAAACCAGATATCCAGCGCGTTATGTCGACTGCTGAGGCGTTCTTAGTCGGCTCGATGTGGGCAGTGCGGATCTTTGCCTCCCTGCAAAGAACGAACCAACTGGTTTTATGTTACTATTGCAAAGAGACTAAACTCTGCGAGGATATAGATTCATTGAGGGCGAGGTTTGCGTCATCGTCGGTTTTGGCCCTAGCCTAGGTGCCGCATATTCTGAGAGTTTCAAGCAAGCTGGTTACTCTCGCACTGCTGAGCCGTTCGGGCACCACATTCGATGACGAAGTTTAAACCTATTGTTCAATCAGTTCCTACAGGTACGACGCTGGAAACCCCGATAACTCAAAAATGCGCTTTCCGTGGTTCAGAGCGATCTAAGGGGAATTGATGTCGTCATCTACAACGCAGACCTTGCACAGTTTTGAACGCCTGATGGCGTTTCGGACATCGAATTCGAGCAGAGTTGGCGCGTCGGAGCTCTTGGCCTTTTTACCACCGCGAAGCGACTAGGATCTCAGATGGCCGAACGTGGTTCCAGGGTAATCATTGTATCGGTTGCGATCGCAGCACTTCGGGGTAACAATTAGACAACAGTTTTTGCCCCTTCGAAATTTGCCCAACGCACACTGAATAGTGCGGCGGATAAGCAACTTGGTCCAAAGGGCCTACATCTCGCGTATCTCATTGTCGACGGTCTAATCGACACCAAGGACAATCCGACAAACTTTGCATTTTGTGAACCCGACGACTTCATTATCAAACCAAGGCGTATAGCAGAGTCAGTTGTGATATTGGCCCGGCAAACGGTACGAAATAGACACCGGAAGATGCGCGCTAATTCTACCCTACGCCCTCTCGAAGCAGACGTTTGAAATGGCGAGCACCCGCTACTTACTGAGCACATCTGTGCTGTTGTGTCCGAAACAGCCACCCGCCATATGTCGTGGGGTTAGCAAGTGACTGCTTTATTCGGATAATGTGACGACCTTAGACCGTCCAGACTAGCCGAGGTGGAACTGAAGGATTTGCTAGACCACTGGCCGAGATGTCATTTCCTCCAGCGATTTGTGGGAGAAAATGCAGAGCGCACCGGCTCCCGCGGTGCGTTGAGCCACAACTCACGACCTGAGTGTATACCCCCGCCCTGAACAGCGGGTACAGCAGACGTTCGCATGCGATGCAAAAGACGGGTGTCCGCAACTCCACAATTTGGATGAACACCGCCATTTCCGGCGACTTCTGCTTCCCACTGCGCACGGCGTTCGGCGACGTTGTCTGAATCTTCCAGGACCGGTGCATTAAGTTCGTTTACGTTCAGATCAGCAACGATCTCGTCACCGTCTTTGATCAAGGCTATTGGCCCCCCAAGCGCCGCCTCAGGCCCGACATGACCGATAACCAGCCCAACTGACCCGCCCGAGAAACGCGCATCTGTCATTAGGGCAACCGTAATCCCCCTCTCACGACACAGCGTCGTGATCCGCGCAGTGGCATCCAGCATCTCTGGCATGCCAGGAGCACCCGAAGGCCCCTCGTATCGGACAATGATCATGTCATTGTCTTCGAACCCCATCGGATGAGTATCGAGCATTTCGAGTAGACGCGCCTCACCTTCGAAGACCCGCGCCCTGCCTTTGAATACGTTGTTCTCGAGGCCACGCTCCACGCCGGCCAGCTTGAGGATGGCGCTGAATTCGGGCGACAGATTTCCGCCCAGCAGGCGCAACCCTCCCGTTTCCTTGAACGGGGCCGAAACGGGATAGATCACTTTTCCATCCGGCGCAGCAGCGCCCAGTCGTTCGACCTGTTCGGCCAGGCTTTCGCCTGTACAGGTCGGGGCATCACCGTTGACAATACCGGCGTCTATCAACTCCTTCACAATCACCTGCACACCACCGACACGGTCGATATCCACCATTGAATAGCGGCCATAGGGGCGCGCGTCGGTCAGGACCGGAACGACTTTCTGCGACCATTCGTTGAATTCTTCGGGTGTTACAATGTCCTTCCAGAAATTCGCATATCCCGCTGCGCGCGCGATTTCCGGCGCGTGTAGAACAACATTGGTTGAGCCACCTATCGCCATCGCGACAGCCAGTGCATTGCGCAGCGAGTCACGGCCGACGATATCCCTCGGACGTGTGTCATTTTCGATCAGATTTGCAAGGTAGCCCACCAATTGCGATGGGAACTCTTCCATACGGCGTGGATCGTCGGACGGCGGTGCCACCATATGCAATGGTTGCATGCCCAAGACGCCGATAAAGGTTTGCATCGTATTGTAAGTAAAGATTCCACCACATGATCCGATACCCGGACAAGCAATGCAGGCAATACGCTTACGGTAAGCGGCGTCCTCATTTCCTGCAACCTGGTAAGCCGAGATAATATCCAGCATTTCACCAGTTTCAGGGTCCTTTGATGGATGAATGGAACCGTCCGACATCATGATGGCAGGCTGATTGTGCTCGAGCAGTGCGGCCAAGGTTCCAACGGGCGGTTTGTCACATGCGACCACGGCGATCGTTCCACCCAGCCCGGATGCAGAGAGGTGCTCGGAAAACACGTCATTGGTCACTTCGCGTCCAATGAGAGAATACCGCATCTCACGGGTTCCGTTGCGAATACCATCAGACGTTGCGATGGAATACTCGGGTTGGACCAGGCGCATGGCGATCTTGCCGGCATCCTTGCCGATCTGGTTCCGCAGCGCTTCGTGAATCGCTTCTACTTTCGGCTGCACACCAAGATAGCACTGGCTGTCGCCCTTGGTGCCCACAACACCAATAGAGGGTGCGTGGATCAAATCCTCATCCGTACCAAGTTCACGCGCAATACCATAAGCTTGGGAATTTCGCCCGGGGTGGTTGTCGATCAGCACAGGGTTCTTGGCCATTGGTTTCCTCCGGAAATTACGTGAGAGCTTTATCGACTGAAGTTGGACAATCAGGTCGCCATTCCGGCAAATCCAGATGCAAAACAAGGCCCTAAAGTCCGTTTACTTCGAAACGTAAACAAGTTTTTTCGTCAATGATACTTAAAACGCTAAAACGAGTTCGACAGGAGCATCGAGGCGCGGTCTCCGAAATCCAAGTACCTACGCTGAGTTAACGTTGGCTTTCACAGATTTATTGCAAACCAACCAGCACATAGCGTTCCCTTGCTAGGTTTAGAACAGCCAAAGTGGTAGCGATTTTCTGACGAGCTAACCTGCCAACTACGCAAACTGCTGAAAGGTTCAGAGCCCGAGCGCCATTTGGCCTTCGCGGTCCTATGCACTGTGTCGATTCCACTGAGCGTTGCCGTAGCTGGAGTGAGTGCTTTTAACCCCTGCCGAGTACACCTGTTATTGGAACAAGGATCCTGTTCTGCGATCCCGTTCGGGTACTTACAACTGATCATCTCGATTGGGATGGCGCAACTAAAGCCTATCAGCAAATTGTTGATTGTGGCGCTCACCGAATTCGCTTTCAGTCGGTTGGCGGTGGTCAAGTTTCAAAATTCTTTGGATATCGATTCATATTGGGCGTAACTATAACCACAGGAAAACCGTCGGGTTGGTGCGCGATTGGATATAGTATCAAAACGCTCAGACCTCTTTGTGGAGGAACACGACAACGGTACGAAACTAACGCTGCGCGCGCGTAACCCATTGGTGTCGTGGTTCGCAACGACAGTTGGAGCATTTCTATCCTTAGGACCAATGACGCTGATCGCCTACGGCTTCTCAGTGTCCAACTATTCTACCGTGCTAACTGCGACGGGTTTAATAGCATTGGTGTTTTGGTTGACTTGGCATGTAGGATGGCGTCCGCGACAATTTCACATTGTATTTTCGCGCGACTTTTTGCGAGTCAACAAACAGCACTTTGCTTATGCGGACATCCAGTCCTACGGATTAAGCGAGTATGGAGGCGGCATTGTCGATCCAGTATCAATCGGCGTGCCACGCAACATAACGATCGGACCGCATATCTACATAGATATCGGCGGAAGATACTTGCCGATTACCGTAGGCTTGAAAAAAGAACAGGCGAAAGAAGCCTTGAGACTTTTTAGCATTTTGTTTGACGCACATCATTCAAGCTAACCCATAAGAGAATGGTCTGCTTCGGGCACTTCACTGATATTGTCTGTGCCGAAACGGATCGTCCGCAATCGGATATCAACGCAATTCGTTTTGGTCTTGTCAGGCTGGCAAAACCCGTAAGAAGTGTGCATTCGATGCGGTTGCGCAAGTGATCGCTTGTTCGAAAAACCTAGCTCATGGCCATCACTTCAATCTCGACCAGCCAAGACGCATCGAGTGTTGTCACAACTATCGCTGTCGTCGGCACGACGTGGCCACAAAGCGCAGCTTCGCGGGCCGCTTGATTCTTCTCCGCGTACTCAGGCCGAGCGAGGTAGCTGGTCAAACGAACGATGTTTTCAACTGTCATATCAGCCTCAGCCAAGATGCGTCGCAAATTCTTCCAGATCAAATCAAGCTGCGCGTCCAGATCAGCAGGAGCAGATCCATCTTCGGACAAACCCATTGTACCACTAACGAATAATTGCCGTGTCGCACCAGAGACCTCCATCCCATGAAAATAGTCACGTGTTGCTGGGTAAATTCCTTCGGATGGGTTTATCGTTCTTAACTTCATCTGAATATCCTTTTGAATTATGGTACGATTGCCGAAGAAAAAGGTTTCGAAAAGGCGTATCTAGCGACATGACAAAAGAAACAGAAGATCTTCAGCGAATTGTTCAGTCAAAGCGCCCTTTGGATGAATTCGACCGAAAAATATTAACCGCTCTGACAGACGACGGCCGTGCAACCTACGCTGATGTCGGTGAAAAGGTCGGACTTTCCGCCCCTGCCGTCCACGAGCGTGTAAAGCGGCTCAGGCAACAAGTCATCAAGGGGATCCGCGCGCAACTTGATGTCCCGTCATGCGGAAAGAACTTCCTCGCCTTCGTTCATGTTGAGGCGGATGGCTGGGGCAAAAGCGAACGCATGATGAGACTTCATGACTTTCCCGAGGTTGAAGAAATGCACTCCGTTGCCGGAGATACCTGTGTGATCATCAAAGTGCGCACTGCGAACGCACAAGCGCTCGAAGAGTTTTTGGCGCAGCTCTACATTCTGCCGGGTGTAAAAAGCAGCAAGAGCTATGTGGTTCTGTCAACATATCTTGAGCGCGGGGTTCAAGCGGAGGTGACAACCGAATGGCCCGACGTACCGCTACCGACATCTTGACTCCGTTATCAGGCGTCGTGCTACATCGTGCATTTTGGGTAAATTCCCATCCCAATTTGATGCGTGAGGGCACGGCTTTGGTCAGGGACGCGCAACCTACACTTGTTGGAGTCGTTTTCAACCTTCTGCTTTGTGAAGGCCAATAATTGTCACGTCTGAAGATAGAGACACACAGAAGCGCTCCAGAAAAACTTTGAGCCCGCTTGAACCAAGGTGAATTCGGTTTGGCGAAGCGGCAATGTCCATCCTGTGAGGCTCATTCACCCGCGGCATCTGAACTCGTTAATACCCAAGAGCTTGCATCAGATACCGAAACCCCAAAGATGATCACGGGCAATTCACAATTTTCTGTGCACACCAAATTGTGTGATGCCAAGCGGGCGCTTCACGAATAGCTGATTTTTGTCAACTTGTTACCGAGAGATTTCCATGCTCCGTTTCCTTTTATGCGCTTTGGTTTTGGCAGCCCCGGTCCGGGCTGATGATCTGAGCGCCTTTGCAGCTGAACGCCTGCGGGATGCTTTGCTGCTCTATGATCAGAAATTCCGCGATGGCGAGACTGGTCAGTATCTGGACTCGATACGTCTGGACGACAGAAACGGGTCGCCGATTTCATCCATAGCTGCAAGCGGAATGGGATTGATCAGCCTTGCAATTGGTGACGCAACCGGCGTGATTTCTGATGCTGAGCAGAAAGCCGAGATCACGCTTGAGCATCTGCTGGGTCTGAACCAACACACGAGCTTCGCCGTCGAGCGTTCTGCCAATGGGTGGTACCGTCATTGGTTCAACGCCAAGACGGGCGCAGTGCCCAAAGGAAGCAAAGACAAATACTCGACCATCGATACCGCCATCCTCAGCGCGGGTGCCGCGATTTTGAGCAATTATCTGGTCGACAAAGCCAAACGCGAGAACATGCCTATTCCAAGGGCAGCGCAACTGGCACAGCAATTGGTGATGTCGACCAATTGGACTACGGCCATCCGAGACCCCAAACGGGGCTCGATCCATCTGGTCTTTTACGGTGCCGAGGCCGAACGTCCTACTGACAGTGTGGCCACCATTCCCTTTGACGAATACGCCCTACTGCCTTGCATGGCGGCCCGTTTCGAACGGCTGACCCGAAATGAAGGGGACGCCACCTTGTTCTGGCACAGCCATTTTGACGAGGTCGAAGACCTGCCAATGCCGAAATATGAAAACCTGACGCTTCTGGGTAAACCCAGCGGCAGCGTACCTTCGCATTTCACGCATCAGTTTGCTTTCTATCTGTGTGGCGACTACGCGCGCGATCCGGCCTTTCTGGAAGAACTGCGCGAGTTGAAAAAAGCCGACCGACAGTGGTTTGAAAACAATGGCGCGGCGGCGGGTCTGTGGGGGCTGGGCGCAGGGTCCGAGATCGTGTTCGACCAGCAGGACCAAATTGAGAAATACCGCTATGGCGTGGCGCGGTTGGGTCAAAATCCCAATCAAACAGCATCACCCGCGATCATGGCCGGATTTCTGCCAGTGGACATGACCGATGGGACGCAGACCATTCTGACCGAACTTAAGACACTGTGGGAAACCGGTGCCTGCCGGTACGAACACGAAAACCTGGAATTCATGTGGCGATGTTCCGCCAAAGATCCCAGCCTGCAGGTTCGGCGGCTTGAAGCGATTGATTTCTCAACCTGGATGTTGGGGCTTGCGACAACGCATCCGGATGTCGGGCTCGAGTTCTTTCAGGACTATGCTTTCTAAGCCCAAACTCAGGACCTTGGCGCAGCAAGGGTTAGGTCATTATCCTGCATGTCCTGCAAAAACTGCGCCGAGGCCAAGTAAGACAGCTCATCCGGCCTACGGGCTGCGATCGGATCCCATATGCCGGACTCATGGGCATGCCCGGGATGGCACATGATCAGCGCCGAATTTTTCGCGTTCCCGGCAGCAGTCAGCCAGCGTTGCATCAATCCGCCAAACTCTTGGTCCGGATCAAAATCGTTTACCCCGTAAAACAGGTTATTGGTGGGAATACCTTGGCGCCGCAGCCTGCGCTTAAGACCCCGCGAAAGGGTCGAGATGACCGCAGCGCGGCGCACACCTACGCCCAGACGTCCAATCTCTGCCAAGGGCAAATCGCAGGACCGAACCCATACTCCACGCGGCAAATCTTTAGCGATTGCAACAACGGCGTCACGTATACCGGGTAAGATATGGGCATGTTGGTGGCCGTCCAGAAAATCGGGTGATCTGCCAAACGTCTCGGAGAAGATGTGCACCTGTTGTTTGATCTGCTCGACGATCTCTGTCTGGTTCAGCTGATTCAGATGCGCGCGCTTGATCAATGTTCCGACCGTGGGCAAGACCCCATCCGGGGCCAGATGCGGCATGGCCCCCAACGGAGCGTACTCTGTAAACGTCAGATGTAGCCCGATCTGAACATGATGTTCCGCTGATGCGGCGGCCTGCACCAAATTGGGCGCGTTTTTATCCAAAGTCTTGCCCACGCTCATGCAACTGACCGCGTTCAGACGCCCGGCCCAGACCAGTTCGACAATCCCGTCATCCGTTCCCTGATGCAGTCCGAAATCATCCGAACACAGCCTGAAATGCATCATTGTTACGGTTCCTTCGGTCATTGTCACGTGATGTTGAGAGAGCTTGAGCGCCCATTGTTCGACTCTGCAAGTTCAATCATTTATCCGCAAATACAGGGTCTTCCAAGAAAACAACTCAAGTACTCAATCGGGGGTTCAAATGACATTCAGCTCTGAGATTTCCCGGTTCGGCCCAGCGGCGGCCCCGCCGGTTCTTTCGATCATTGTCCCTATGTTCAATGAGGCCAAGAACGTTGATCAGTTGTTGGACCGACTGGTTCAAGTGGTCAGCGAGACCGAGCCGCGATACGAGATCATCCTGATTGACGATGGCAGCCGTGACGACACTGCCGCCCGTATACTTGAGGCGGCCGAGAAGAACGACAGGATAAAGTGCCTAGTATTCAGCCGGAACTTCGGCAAGGAAGCTGCGCTGAATGCCGGGCTGACCCATGCCTCGGGTCAGGCAGTCATCCAGATTGATGCCGATCTTCAGCACCCGCCCGAAATCATCCAGAACTTTTGTGCCGAATGGAAAAACGGGGCCGAGCTTGTCTATGGGCAGCGCACGTCCCGCGATGGTGACGGCCCCCTGCGCAGCTTTATGACACGCAGTTTCTACAGGTTATTTTCCGCGGTCTCGGATGTGAAATTGATGAAAGGGCTCGGGGACTTCCTGCTGATGGACCGCAAGGTGGTTGATGCGCTTTTGTCCTTACCGGAACGAGAGCGGTTCACCAAAGGACTGTATGCATGGGTTGGCTACAAGCGTGTTGCCGTCCCGTTCGAAGTCGCCCCCCGCGCCGAGGGTCAATCCGCCTGGAGCATCCTGCGGCTGTATCTGTTCGCACTCGGGGCCATCACTTCTTTTTCAACGGTACCGTTGAAGATCTGGACATATGTCGGACTGTTCCTCGCGATCCCGTCCTTTGCTTACGGAGGGTTCATCTTTGCCAAAACGTTGATCTTTGGCATCGACCTTCCGGGCTACGCGTCTTTGATGGTGGCCATCTGCTTCTTCTCGGGCATTCAACTGCTAGGCTTGGGCATCATCGGCGATTACCTGGGGCGGGTCTTGCAAGAGGTAAAACAACGTCCGCTCTATCTGATCAGCACCAAACGTGGTTTTGATCAGACCCGGTCTCGCGACCTTGAGGTTGCCGAAATCAAACAGCTGTCCTCCTGACCCGGGCCCTGTTCATGCTGTCCAAAGACCAACGTAATTCGGCCTGCTGCCTGCTGGCCATCACCGTGATCTGGCTCGCGTTCTGCTGGCCCTGGTTTCTGGATGGTCGGATCATCCCCTACGATGCGAAAAACCACTTCTATCCGATGATCCGGTTCGTTGCTGACGCTTGGCATTCCGGCAGCAGCTTTGATTGGAGCCCACATCACTACGGCGGCTTTCCAATGATCGCCGACCCGCAATCGGCGATCTGGACCCCGACCTTCTGGATTCCCATCCTGATCAGCCCTGCGCCCAGTATGCATCTAGTAGATGCAGTGCATCTGCTGCATCTGCTGATCGGCGCGTTTGCCATTTTCGGGTTCGGCAAGGTCAGCGGATGGCGGTGGGAGGCTTCATTGATCGCCGCGTTGGTCTACATGATGGCCGGACCCTCCAGCCTGCGGCTGGAACATATGTTGATGACCGTCAGTTACATGTGGCTGGCCGTAGCGCTCTGGCGGCTCAAGGCCGTGCTGGTTTATGGCAGCGTCTGGAGGGGATTGACCTTTGGCATCGCCTTGGCGCTTGTGTTGATTGACCGCAATCACGTGGCCTATCTGGGGGCGTGGCTGCTATTCGTCTATTGGTTGGCCGCTATGTTCTACGATTTTAGGCACCAGCGTCCCGGGGCCATGCGGAAGATCCATCTGCCTGTCGCAATTGGCGGAACTGTGTCCCTGCTGCTGATTGCGGTACCCGTGATATTGCTGTTGCAACTGGCCAACGACAGCAACCGGCCCGAATTCTCCTATCTGCAGGCAAGCTGGCAATCGCTACATCCCGCAGCGCTGTTTACCTTCATACTGCCCGAGTATTTTGGATCTCTGCGATTGGACGGAGGTAAGTATTGGGGACCGACCAGCCAAATCTGGGGCGAACAAGGGCTAAAGATCCATCGCGGGATGCTGCACATGTATTGCGGCATGGTGCCTTTGGTGGCGATCGTCTGGTTTGGCATCCTCAAACGCCAGCTTTTCGCAAAAGAGGCTCGGTTCTTCGCGATCGCCTGCTTGGTTTGTGCCATCTATGCGCTTGGTCGCTACACACCGGTTTTTCGCGTCTTCTATGACGCAATTCCCGGCGTGGATCTGTTTCGCCGCCCCTCAGACGCCTTGTTCATCTTTGGGTTCTCACTGGCCCTGCTGACCGGCGCCTTGATCCAAAAAGGTCTGCTGCTACGCCTGACCCATCGCAATTGGCTGCTGGCTCTGCTGGTCCCAATTGCCCTGCTGGCCCTGTTTGGCCGGATGTTTGGGTTGGCGCTCAGCTATGAGCGGCTAGCAGATTTTGCCAACAGCCTAATTGTTCCGGGGGCTATTGTTGCGGCCAGCGTTGTCGCGATTGTCTTCGCGCAGCGTGTTGGACGGCCAAGCCAGATGGCGCTTGTCGCACTCGTGGGCATTGTGGCGGCAGATCTCGTCTTTCACTCGTCCAACACCCGCATGAACGCCCGTCAGCCCGAGGCATACCAGGTCCTCGAACAGCCCGGTGATCATCCGATCTTTGCGCAAGTACTGCCCCTGTTGTCGAAGACAGACCCGCTCGGCGTGCCCTGGCGCACCGAGATTATCGGGTTGGGTCCTGTGGTCCAGAACCTGCCGCAAGTGGTCCAGTCCCAGGGACTTTTGGGTTACAACCCACTACGCCTTTCTGGATTCGAGCAACATATAGCGCCGGACATGCAAAATAACGCCAGCACCAAACGCCGCTTTGGCGACAAAATGACGGGTTATGATAGCGAAATGGCAAAACAGCTTGGCCTGCGCTATGTCGTCAGCGGCGCGCCGCTGGATGAAATCGACCCCGGTTTCAGTGCCGACCACTTTACCCTTTTGGGCATGGCAAAGCACAAATGGCGCACGGCGTACTTCTATGAAAACACTCAAGCTCTGCCCCGTGCCGTTGTCCTCTCGGGCAATGGGTCTGGACTGGAACGCGAGATCTCGGTCAAAACCTACGAAAATTCCGAAGTCGAGATGGAGGTCGGTTCAGGCGACGCAGGAACGCTCGTTCTGCGCGATTTCTACTATCCGGGCTGGAGTGCCACTGTGAACGGACAGGTGGTTGAAATTGTAAAACATGACGATCTGTTTCGATCCGTTCCTATCCCCGCTGAGCAGAGCCAAGTTGTCTTCCGCTTTGATCCGCTGACACGTGACAACCTGCTCGGTGCGATTGCGGGCTTAGCCTCGACAAGATGAGGTCAGCATGGGCATGAGGCAAACATCCATACTACGCCAGTTCGCCACTTTTTTTAGTGTCGGCGCGATTGCAACAATCTGCCACTATGCGGTTTTGTTCAGTCTGGTCGAAGCGGCCCGGGTACAACCGGTCACAGCGTCCCTGTTCGGAGCGCTTGTCGGTGCCATCGTCAGCTATGTCCTGAACAGAAACATCACTTTCCAATCAACCGCCCAGCACCGCAAAACCGCGCCAAAATTCTTTTTCACCGCGTTTCTGGCTGTCGTGCTGAATACGGTTCTAATGGCATTTCTAACGCTTTCTCTGCGACTGCCCTATCCAATCGCTCAGGTTCTGACAACGGGGCTGTTGTTAATCGTCACCTTTGGGCTGAATAAGCTATGGTCTTTTAAGAATTGACCATCCGTGCTGCAATTGCTGAACGGATGGATCGTCATTATTTGCTCGTGGCGACGTTGAAGCAAACCGTTAGCTTTGTGCTTAGGATTGGGCAGCAAGGGAAAAACAAAGTGCAATAGTCTTTTTTGAGGTGCCGTAGCATCGGTTGCAAAATTTTGGTCGTTGAAATTCATTAGTTCAATGCGTGGTAGGCGAAAAGCTTTGTCCGACGGATGTTGTCCGGCGCACTGAGTACTTCAATATCAGAACAGCGTTTCTTACCGAGCCCCAGGAGATATCATGGCCGAGCGATGCATATTGGTCGATGAAACGACGCTATACGTATCTTTTGTAGTCTTTGGAGAACGGCGGCCGGTTCAAACGAATGCACTGCAGCTAGGTGGCCAGTTCTGCGCATTGCCGAAACGGACAGAGCTCCGACGTGAAATGATGTTTGTGGATCATGTTTGGGAGTTCGCTGCGTTCAAGGTTACAGTCGCTGCTATCCAGGCTTTGAACCCCAGTACCGGTCGCGTGCGGGGCTTTACGAGACAATGGTCCCGATCGAGGATATTGTTCAAGTATTTTCGCCAAACAACTTAGACTGGGTTTGGGAAACCAAACCACGAAACTATCCTGAACAAAGTTGTCGCCACTCGCTAAGTGCGGCGGTGCGTGTTAGTTTGAAGTTGTCTCGACTGACGAAAAATCCTTGCTAATTGAAGTAATTATATAACGAAAACGGTGCTGTCAGACGTATTCGAACTCGTCTCTGTTAGGCCAGTGAGGCTGTCCTTTATCCCCCGTCAAGTTCGCGCCACTCGGTAAGAACCGCGGCGTGTATCAGCTTGAAGGTGTCTCTGTTTGCGATTGATCTTTCCTGGTTGAAATGATTGTAGACGGAGGAATGGACGGAGGCGAATTTCTGCAAACTTCGGATGCGTCTGAAACGTTGCATGGCGCGTTCTCTTCATCGGAACGGAATATGCGAGTTCTCAACGCGGTTGTTGAGCCACCTGCCCGTACGCTGTTTGTCCACCGCGCCTATTTCTCGGAGCGCCGTCTTATAGGATGCAAAACGGCCGGCCACGATCTCATTTGCGCAACCATGGCGCTTCATCAATTTATTTAGAAATTTCAATGATTTAGATTTGTTTCGTCGTTTCCTGACGACAGCTTCGAGCACCTCACCTTCGTGATCGACCGCGCGTCAAAGATAGTGTCTCTTGCCGTTCACCTTTACGAAAACCTCATCCACATGCCACTTCCATTTCGAGAATGCGCGAAGTTGTTGGACGCGTTTTCTTCGGATCTCCGCAGCAAACACCGGGCCGAACCTATTCCACCAATATCGGACGGTTTCATGGCTGACATCGATGCCGCGTTCGTGAAGTAAGTCTTCGACATTACGCAAGGAAAGCGGGAATCGGATGTACAGCATTACCGCCAGGCAGATGATCTCGGGACTGGTTTTGAAGTACTTGAAGGAGGCAGGTTTGGTCATTGCCAGAAACTTCGCGACCGCCCTGCCCCGCTCAAGCAGAGTTAATCTGACATGACCCGCGAGGTCACTAGGGAGCGCATCCGCGACAAGATCGCGGCCTCCAAAAAGAAAGGCATGTGGATGGGCGGCGGTCTGCCACTGGGATACGATGCGCCTGATCCCGGAAGCCGTAGTCTGAAGGTCAACCCAGAAGAAACAGATACCGTACGGCACATTTTCGAGACCTATCTCGCGCTTGGCTTTGTCCACAAGTTGGAAAGCACCCTGTACAAAGCAGGCATCAGATCGAAGCGCTATGTAACCAGCGCCGGCAAGGTCCGCGGCGATCAGGTCTTCAGCCGTGGCGCGTTGTTTCACCTGCTGCGCAACCGCACCTATCTTGGCGAGACCGTGCACGAGGACAAAAGCTATCCTGTCCAACACGCGGCGATCATCGATCCCGTTTTGTTCGGTGTCGTGCAGCAGCAGCTCGACAGGAACTCGGTCCGCCGCCGCGCGACACGACAACAGGTGGTCAGATCTCCACTGGCGGGACGCATCTTCGACCCGCACGGTCGTCCCATGACACCCACGTTCTCTAACGGCCGGCATGGCAAACTTTACCGCTACTATCTGGCAAATTCTGTGAAGCATCACGACGGAGACGATGCCACACCGCTTATGCGGGTGTCCTCGGAGAAGCTCGAAGGCGCGCTCGCCGATGCCTTGCGGCGTTTGATGCCCGAACAAGTTGAAGTCAAACTATCTCTCATCAAACGCATCGACGTGCAATCGGATCGCGTGACTCTATGGCTTGGACGACGATACATCGATCAAATCCGTGAAAAGCTGCAACCGGATAAGGATGTCTGTGAAGATGCGGCGCATCCAAAATGGGTCAGACTGTCACTACCCATCTGCGTCGGCAGCAAAGACGGCGCGCCACAGATCATCCTTGCGTATACACCTGTCAGCCGCCCGGATCCGGTGCTTGTCAAAGCCCTGCGCGATGCGCACGCAATGCTGGAGCGCGACAGCAAAGGCATGCCCTGGTTCGACGATGCTTCCAAAGACTGCTACCGACGAACGCTGATCCGCCCCGCCTTTCTGGCACCGGAGTTGCAAAATGTCATCTTCGAAGGACGCCATATCACAAAGTTCACGCTGGCGCGTCTGCTGAGTTTCGACATACCCTTAAGCTGGGCAGAGCAAAAGCAGCTGCTGGCGCAATATTTGATCGACTGAAGCTGCGCTGGCGCTACCCGCTAAATTGACCAAAAACCCCGTTTCACGGTCTCAATCACGCCAAGTCACGGGTTAAACGCCCAGTTAATAGGCCCAAACTCACCTGTTATTTACCTGAATTGGCAAAAAATTCCCCGATATTGCCCAAACCGGACCTTGCATCAAACGCGCAGAGACAGACCGTCAAAATGGCGCGCGTGTCTCCGGGTTTCGGGGAAGTTGTTGGCGCAGAACAACGGATTGAGGCCCAAAAGCCAGCCTGTTTCGGGGGCTTGCCAGTTAGCCTGTCGCCAGAGACCGGTGGTGAGGGTTGGTGGCGGAGAGACAGGCAGCCATTTGATGATCCGATGAAATCCTCTTCATACCAATAAGATATTTTTTTTAAACAATAATTCCATGTTTTAGCATCCGATATGGTCTTGTATGTTCCGGTAAAATCCAGCATCTATTGGGGGATAAAATGATGGATAAAAACACGGAACGAACAGACTTATGGCAACAGGAAAAGCCCTCACGGCAACCTTTGTGAAGAACATTGCCAAGCCAGGAAAATACTTCGACAAAAGCCGTTACGGCTTATTTCTAAGAATAGATAAAGATGGCCGCAAGTATTGGGTGCAGCGGATCACAATCTCTGGCAAGCGGCGAGAAATTGGCCTTGGAAACTACCCCCTGGTCACATTGTCGATGGCGCGGGAACAAGCGGTAGAGAACAAACGCAAGGCGTATCTAGGCGGCGATCCTCTGGCCGACAAACGCAAAGCCAAAATGGACACAGACTTTGCCAGCGTTGTCGAAAAGTACCTTGAGGCCAAGCTCGCGGAATTCCGTAGCGAGAAACACAAGAAGCAATGGCGCGCGACATTGGACACCTACGCGATACCAGTGATCGGCCATAGGTCAGTGGCAGCTATCCAGCTCACCGACATTGTCTCGGTTCTCAAACCGATCTGGGAAGAGAAGACTGAAACCGCCAGCCGCCTACGCGGGCGCATCGAAAAGGTCTTGTCCTGGGCAACCGTAAACGAATTGCGCTTTGGCGACAATCCGGCGCGGTGGAAAGGCAACTTGTCTGAAGTCCTGCCTAAGCCAAGTAAGGTCACGACCGTGAAGCACCACCCTGCGCTAGCGCAGAATGACACCGGGCGCTGGTGGGCTGACCTTTCAAGCCGGGACGGTATGTCGATCAAGGCGCTACAATTTGCGGCTCTGACGGTCTCGCGATCCGGCGAAGTAAGAGGCATGGTCTGGGATGAAGTCGACTTTGAGGCGGGTCACTGGACCATACCGGCGGCGCGTATGAAAGCGCGGCGGCAGCATCGCGTTCCGCTAACCCCTTCCATGATTGCTATGCTGAAAGAGCTTCCTCGGCTCGAAGGCTCGCCCTACATGTTCTTTGGAGCCAAGGGCGGCATGCTTTCAGATATGGCGTTGTCTTCCGTCATGCGGAAGATGCACAAGGCTGACCTCGCAAAAGAAGGCCCTGGCTATTTTGACGCCAAAAGCGGATCACCTGCCGTTCCGCATGGGCTACGCTCCACCTTCCGCGATTGGGCGGCTGAGGAAGGTTACGATCACCACATGGCGGAACTGGCACTTGCGCATAATGTAGACAGTATGGTTGTGCGCGCCTACCGCAGAACGGATGCCTTGGAGCGCCGCCGTAAGATGATGGTTGCCTGGGAAAAATTCTTGAAAAAAGAATAGTGAAAAATCAGCCACTTAGAATTTCCGTCCAAAAAAACTGCATTTTCCTTGATTTTCCTACCTAGTCCCCCACGACACCAAACAAGTAATTGAAACAAAAAGGTTTTACCCTCTCTTCGAGAGCCTGTTGGCAGGTGTTTTTTGCTGTGCTTATTCGGACTTACGCGGCGCTTACTGGCAGTTAGCGCTTCGTGTCGGCCCCGATGCGCCAACACCGGAACCGACGGAAAGTTAGGAATTAGAGCAATCCCTGCCTTTCTCGATACTGCCGACAACGGTTCGCGTCAAAAGAAATGGCGCGGCGCTCGAATAGGCAAATTGAAATGCAAGACAAAATCTATCGCAGGCCAGACGTAGAATCCCTGGTGGGTCTTTCCCGGTCTACCATCTACGCCATGATTGCCGACGGAACGTTCCCAAAGCCGATCAAGCTTGGGAAGCGCGCTGTGGGCTGGCGTCAGTCTGATGTTTTGACCTGGCTGGAAAGCCGCTCAAGCGAGGCGGCATGAACCCATGACAAAGCATCACGAAACATCGGCGAACTACGAACGTGTACTGTTTAACCTTGATCGCTATCGCGTCGCGGTTTGCAAAGATGACCTTCAGTGGCTCTTTCAACAGCGTGTAACGGTTAAAACCTGTGCTGGAGCTCGGTGGCGCAACTTGGGCTACTGCACCACCCGAAACGCCCTTTTGCGGTTCCAGCACAGGTTTCTGGGCGTCTCATCGCCCGAACTTGCCGCGCTCCCGGAGTGCTTTAAGGCGGGAGGCTGGAATTAATGGATGCTGAAACCATCACGCGCGCCCTAGGTGGACGCTGGACCGGGCGTTCTGGGACGGCTTGTTGTCCTGCCCATGAAGACCACTCGCCGAGCTTGAGCATCGCAAACGGGCATTCAGGTCAGCTTTTGCTGACTTGTCATGCCGGGTGCAGCTTTGTGAGTGTTCTGGATGCACTCAAAGGGATGGGTTTGGCAGGCGGTATCGTCGGTAATTCGCCAATCGGCAGCGATGTTTTGAACAAGCATCGTGAAAACGAACACCGCCACATGCAACGCCTTGCAGAAATCGCGCGCAATCTCTGGCAGGAAACCAAGCCCATACAAGGCACACTGGCTGAAACCTATCTACGCAAACGGGGTATTACCTGCGCATTGCCCGCAAGCCTTCGCTTTCACGGCGATTGCTGGCATCCGGCGGCCAAAAGGCTGCCCGCGCTTGTCGGCAAAGTGACGGGTAGCGGATCGGATGCTGTGCATCGAACCTACCTAAGCCAAGATGGCACAGGCAAATCCCAGTATACCCCGTGTAAGGCCATGCTCGGCACGACAAAAGGTGGCGCGGTTCGGCTTACCCATACCCCGGGTAGGCTTGTGGTAACAGAAGGCATCGAAACCGGGTTGTCGCTGCTTTCCGGCCTGCTGGATGGACCCATAGAGGTTTGGGCGGCGCTGAGCGCCAGCGGAATGAAATCCCTGAACCTGCCGGATCATCCTGGCGAATTGGTGATTGCGTCGGATGGCGATGCGGTTGGCAACGCAGCAGCGCAAGTGCTGGCTCATCGTGCCTATGCCTTGGGTTGGCGTGTCTCATTGCTGCCTGCACCTGACGGCACCGACTGGAACGACGTGCTGACGGGAAAGGCAAAAGCGCAATGACAATCCATCCGAAAGAAGAGAGTTTTGCGCCGGATTGGCCGGAGCCGGCATCGCGGTTCTCGCGGGATGAACGCACCGCAGCGCCTAGGCTGCCTCTGGAAGAGGTCTTTGGACCAAAATGGGCGCAATGGATCACGGTTGCCGCTGAGGCAAAGTCATCGCCGCCGGACTACATCGTGGCCGCTCTGTTGGCAGTCGCCGGTTCATTAATTGGAAACACCCGTTGGGCGTCTCCCTGGGCAGGCTGGTCGGAACCACCAATTTTATGGACGATGGTAATCGGCTTGCCGTCTAGCGGCAAATCTCCTGGTTTGGATGCTGTTCTGACGCCGCTGCGCAAGGCTGAGCGGGAACTCCGCAAGAGTGCCGAGGGAGAGCTTGCCCAATGGCGTGAGGGGGCAGAGATTGCCAAGATTGCGGAAAGCACTTGGAAAGAAGCCACCAAGGCCGCGATCAAAGACGGGTCCACGCCGCCGGAACGACCTGATGCGGCTAATCCTGGTCAAGAACCGTTTCTACCGCGTCTGTGCGTAGCTGACGGCACCGTTGAGCGGTTGGCTGTGATCCTGGAGAAGCAGGCGCGCGGCACTTTGGCAGCGCGGGATGAGTTGGCGGGTTGGCTGCAAGGCATGACACGCTACTCCGGCGGTGGTTCGGATCGGCCTTTCTGGCTCGAAGCTTATGGTGGTCGCGCGTATACGGTCGAACGCATGGGGCGTGATCCCGTATACATAGACCGGCTCTCCATTGGCGTGGTGGGTGGTATCCAGCCAGACAAATTGAACGGCTTGCTGATCAACTCTGACGATGACGGCCTGTTGGCGCGGTTAATACCGATCTGGCCGGACCCCGTTCCGATACAGCGCCCGCAATCCATTCCTGATGATGCGTTTATTGATCGGGCGCTCACCAGGCTCCTATCCCTACGTATGGTAACGGATGAATTCGACGTGACCCGGCCTTGGCTCATTCCGTTTACGGAAGAAGCCCGCGACCACCTCGATACGTTACGTAGCTACGTAAGGGACTTGGAGGCAAAAGCAGACGGATTGTTGCTCTCGTATATAGGTAAGCTCTCTGGCATGACTATTCGGCTTGCCCTGGTGTTGTCTTATCTCGATTGGGCATCGGGGATCGAAGATGAGGCGCACCAAGTCACGGCAGCGGATTTTGAGCGGGCAGCGTTGTTTGTCACATCCTACGCTTTGCCAATGGCGCAGCGTGCTTATGCAAGGGCGTCGCTGTCCAAGACCGAGCGGGCTGCACGGCGTTTGGTGGCTGTAATCCGCGAGCAAGCCTGGGACCGCTTTACATCTCGCGAGGTTCTGCGCTTGGACCGGTCGGGATTGGCAACAGCGGGTGAATTAAACCCAGTCCTCAAGATGTTGGAAGAAGGCGATATTATCCGATTGGTGGAGCAACCTTCAGGCACAACGGGTGGGCGACGTTCTCGACTCTACATAGTCAATCCGATGATCCAGTTGGCGAAACAGTGAACAGCCTCATGACAAAACCGACAAAACTGACAGAACTCACACTTGTACGGGTTTTGTCGGTTTTGTCGGTTTTGTCGACCAAATAATTTGCGAGAATTCGTATCAAAACACTGTCTTCAGTGCGTGACACCTTTTAGTTGCACATCTGAACCACTTGGCTATGAGTGGAGGTACTTAACAAACATAAGACGCCGTTCGCTGTAAGCCTTCACGATGTCGTGTAAATACCATAGTGAAAGCATGTAAAAGTAAGTCCATTAACACGATGAGAAGTACTATTGATTCCCTCGCCGTATTCTGAAGACGCACTTAAAGGTTGTTTTCGTGTTGGCGATTCTAGCCGTTGGAAAGTCGACTTAGATAATGATCTTCAAGCTATCTCGGTGACTGCGGCACACAACGCGTCCGCTGTGCCACCGATACTAACCTTACAATCAAAGACAAGTAAATCTGGCGTTGTTCATTACTTTGCCGGTGATATTGAAACTGACTTGATTCTGCGTGCAACCTACCGTCGCCTTGCTCAACAATATGACCTCAGGCTTCCTAACCGAGACGCGATAACATCGGGTATTCTAGAAGCAGTGAGTGAGGGCAGTCCCTACACCGTCACCAGGTGCGACATCCGATCTTTCTATGAAAGTACAGACGCACGCCCGCTATTGAGCAGCATAGTTTCTGATACTAGAACAGACGCCAGCTTAAGAAACGTGGTCAATTGGATTTTTGATCCTCACGGGGGAGGAGTATCACAGAACTCTGTTCCCCGTGGCCTGGCGTTGAGTACCGTGCTAGCTGAACTATCCTTGCGGGAGTTCGACAAAACTGTTCGAAAAATCTCAGGGGTGCATCGGTACTTTAGATTTGCTGACGATATTATCATCTTCTCTGTTCCAAACTTAAACCTGAGGGATAACCTGCAAAAGTTGTTGCCACATGGTTTGGAATTCAATGAAAAAACTCTTGAAGTATATGTGCAGGCAGAAAAACCGCCAAAACTAGGAGCGCCAACAAGTGAAGTTTTTGACTTTCTAGGTTACTCTATAGAAGCAAGTAACCACACCCAGTCCTTTAGGAGTCGCGAGTTTTCGGTTTCCGTTTCGAGTAAAAAACTCACGAAGCGTCGAACCAGAGTAATTCTTGCGCTAAAAGCGTTCCAAAAGAACAAAGATTCCGATCTTTTGGTAGACCGGTTGGTTTATCTAAGTTCCAACCATTCAGTCTACAAAACTAAACACTCGCGCGGTTCAACTCGGCAAAAGGTTCGCACAGGGATTTACTACAACTATCCAAAGTGCGGTTTCTATGCTCCCTCAAAGAAAGGAAAGCAAAAGACTGAACATCACGCATTTGAACTTGTAGCACTTGATGGATTTTTGAAAGCTCTACTGTTTGGGCCTAACAGTGAATTCTCAAAAGATATCGCCTCTTTGTCTGAAGCCTACAAGCTTAGGCTCAACAGAATATCCTTTGCCAGAGGTTACAAGAAACAGATAGTGCGTCGTTTCTCTCGCGCGCGCATGAAAGCAATGTATAGGGTTTGGGGCGATGAATGAACTAGACCAGCGGATGAGCGAACTCAGGGCGGTTCTAACCGAGACTTTACCATTCGAGCTACCTTTTGGGTTTACAAACGAGAATCTTTTTCTGTCTGAACTCAAAAAGGATGAATTGTCCGAAATCCAGCAAAAATATTTGAATGCCCTTAGATGGTCTAACAGCGACTACACCAAACCATATTTGTATAAGATTAATAGATCCCATCGCAGCAAAAACACTCTGGGCCTAATTCATCCCACGGTACAACTGAGAATGGCTGAGTTTTATTCCAATTTTGAGCAAACTTTCATACAGTCTTGCTCAAAAAGTACATTCTCGATCCGATATCCGTCTGAAGCCCTTCGCATCTATTCTAAGGGAAGCAGCAAGGACGTACGAAAGCGATGGTCGATGGCTCTACCGGAGGAAAAACCCGGTAAAGATATAAAAACTCCATATTCCGCTTCATTTTTTGGGTACCGAAAGTACCTTTTGTTGGACCGATTTTTTTCTTCAAACGAAATTGTGCGTCTAGAGGCAAGATATTCAAAACTTAGAATGCTTGACGTCTCTCGTTGCTTTTTTAACATCTATACACACTCCATTAGTTGGGCTTTGAAAGAAAAAGATTTTTCCAAACAGTACAGCCAAAAGTTTTCGTTCGAGCAGCAGTTCGACACTTTAATGCAGCACGCAAATTACAATGAAACGGCAGGAATACTGGTTGGGCCAGAAGTGTCTCGGATATTTGCCGAGATCATTCTACAGAGAATTGATGTTGAGCTTGAACATTTTTTAGAAGACCGGTTCGGATACGTAGCCGACAGACACTATACAATCAGAAGATACGTCGATGACTTTCATATCTTTGCAAACGAAACTGAAAAGCTCGATAGGATCGAAGCTTCGCTTGCCCAGCTACTCGAAAACTACAAACTGTTTTTGAATACGGAGAAATCTGAGACAATCGAAAGACCTTTCGTAACCGGCATTTCTCGCGTGAAGTTTGAAGTAGCAAGGGTATGCACCGACCTGAAAAATACCCTACTGGGCCTACTTTCGCACCCGGACGTTGATGATGGTCAGGCAGCGCGAAACCTGAGAAGTGGCGCACGAGCATCGCTCGATGCGCTCCGACACATTGGTGGTACAGAAAGAAAGCTACTGGCCAGCTCAATGTCGGAAGTTTTCCGAACACTTGGCCAAATCATCGAAGAACTGAAGCCCTTAACGCTTGATGACCTAGTCCCGGAGCAAAGAGAGGACTTTCTAAGCCGCGTGAAGGTTGTTGTTAGAGTGCTCTTCTATTTGCTTGCATTGGATTTCCGCGTGCCGCCCCTGATACGCGCCTCTCTTCTGATCAAGAGCGTTGTTTCGATGATGGACAAGTTTCCAGAATCTGACCGGAAGGCTACTCATGGGTACTTAGTTTATGAGTTGAGCGAGCTAATCGCGTCTAACTACGATGAACGAAACAGTGACTTTCCACTCGAGATTCTTAACGTCTTCATTCTGGGATTGATCGTTGACCCAGACGTTTTTGTTAGCCAGAAAAGTTGCGACAGAGTTCTGCAAAATGTCCTGATTGGGAAGCACCAGTGCTATTTTTCAGTTCTATGTGCTCTACACATCCTCAACTCTTGCTCGGAAATAAACCCCGATACTAAGGCTGCCTTTGTAGAGCGTATGAAAAATAGAATTCTCGCGCCAGAGTTTGAAATAAGGATGAGCTGCGAGAACTATCTAATTTTCTGCGATTTCCTCTCATGCCCTGCGATAGACAGGGACGTAAGATGGGACATCGTTTGTTCAAAAATCGGAATCAAGGGATTGAGCAAGCTAGCTTTCGACGAATTGGCCGAGTGTTTTCGCCACACAAACTGGACAAACGGTGGCGCGGGCTTTGAGATTGTAAAGCGAAGGTTGCCACCGGTGTACTTTTCAGGGTAGCGAGACAATGGCAACGAGGTTCTTGTGCTAGAGCGCCGAGACCGCTCCGGTGGTCGAGGTTGACGCAATTTCGCAAGAGAGAGCGGCACTACACACATGAGCGCGTTCCTCGTTGCCGCTATTCATGGATTTCTAATCAACGGTTCTCACTTAAATTTCGTTATTCCACCGGGTAATGCTGGATGCATCATTCCTGGCGGTCACGATTCAGCCTTTCCTTCTCCAACATTTCTAGCAACGAAAGTCTTCCGACAATTCTCATCGCCAGAGGGAGAAATTGGGGGATATCAATATCACCACGCTATTAAAGTAATTAAATTCAAACACTTACATGATAAAGTGGCGGAGAGACAGGGATTCGAACCCTGGAGACGGTTTCCCGCCTACACACTTTCCAGGCGTGCGCCTTCGACCACTCGGCCACCTCTCCGTGCGGGCGATATTTGGACTATCGCTTGGGGATTTGCAAGTCCCGAATATCGCGAAAATTCAACCGATTCCGATCCTGCCGAACAAACGGCTTAAACTTCGTCGCCGTCCCCGTCTGACAAGTCTGTCTCGGTCATCCGAGCAGGCTTTGTTGAGACAGTTGCAGCGCCTGATGTCCCGGTCTCTGGCTTAACAGCAGGGCCTGAGTCGCGCAGCGTTTCGGGATTGCGCAACCAGACATCGCGTTGTGCGAACGGGATTTCGATCCCTTCCTCAAGGAATCTGCGGTTGATTTCGTGATTCATGTCCGACTTTACAGACAGGACCCAATTCACATCTCGCAAAATTGCGCGGATTTCAAAATCCAGCGAGTCTGCGCCAAAGCCCTGAAACACCACGCTTGGTGCCGGATGCGCCAAAACCATGGGGTGGGCATTCGCGATCTCGCCCAGGATCTTTTCGATCCGTCGCGTATCAGTGCCGTAGGCCACGCCGACCGGAACGATGACCCTGCCAATTGTGTTTCCGCGGGTGTAGTTTGTCACAACCCCGCTGATCAGATCAGAGTTGGGAACGATAACGTCAGAACGGTCGAATGTTTCAATACGCGTCGAGCGAACCGAGATATCGGCCACATAGCCCATCATCCCGTTGACGTCGATCCAATCCCCCTTCGAGATCGGACGTTCGACCAGCAAGATGATTCCGGACACGAAATTCGAAACAATGGTCTGCAGGCCGAAACCGATACCAACCGACAAAGCACCGGCAACAATCGCCAACGACGACAGATCAAACCCGGCCACCATGATCGCCGACAACGCGGCAAGAAAAATCCCGACATAACCCGTGCCGGCAACAATCGCGTTCTGCCCACCGGGGTCAATCTTGGTCTTGGGTAGCAACGAGGTACGCAACCCGCTTTGGAGCATGCGGGTCAAACCGTAGCCGATGGCAAATATGACGAGGAACGTAAAGAAATTACTGGGTGAGATCGTTACGCCACCGATATCAAACCCAAGCAGCAGACGTGACCATGCCTCAAGCAAATCAGTCTGGCGCGCGCCCCAGTACAAAGCCAGAATAGGGAGCGCGAGGATGGCCATGCCAAAGCCGATCAAGACGGCGAAAAGCGAATCCTTGGCGGCCTCACCCTGCCCTGTGATCCAGCCATAGACCGATGTCAAAAACCGCTGGACGATCACCAATGCTGCAATCAGGACCAGCGTCTTGACCGCTGGATAAACGATGGCCTCGGCCGCGTTTGTATACCCGATAAGCGCCAGAATTGGGCTGGCGATCCCCAAAAAGAACAGCGCACGACGCAGGAATTCGACCAACTGGCTAAGCCCTGCCCCCCGAACTGTAGCCGACGGATCCTCTTCCTGCACAGGAACTTCTGTACTGCGCACCAAACGGACCCGCAGCAAAACCAATGCAGTGGCAATCGTGATTGGAAAGCCAACAACTGCGCGCGTCGCGTCTGAGATATTCTCGATTTGCTCGAACAGGTTGACCAGTTCGTGCAGGATCAGCAGGATCGCCAGTACATCCAGATAGACACGCAGTTCGGCCACACGTTTCGCCGTGAGGCGTTTGAACCCCTGCGCCTTTTGCAAAACATAGACTTGCCGACCAATCCAGTCGAAGTACAACAATATGGCCGCCCAATACGGCACGTTATCCATCAGGAGCGTACCGCGAAGGCCCAGAACCCCCGTCAAAACCACCGCCTCTACAAGCAGCCAAACGCCGACCCAAGGAAGGACAATCCGCAGCAATGAGGTCAGGAACGTCCAGACACCGCTACCTTGCCCGCCCCATTGACGTAGGTATTCGCCCGCCAGTTCGGACCAGCGCCGCCCATAGACAAGTAAAACCCCGGCGACGACGACTAAAAGAAAGATGCCCAGCCCACGGTCCCGCAGTCGCTCTCTTACGACGTCGGTCTGAAAGTTGCGGCGCGCTTCATTGAAAAGTGATCGCGCAGCCTCGGTCACATCAATCCAGGCAGGGTGCCAAAAGGTTGGATTAACCGGCGAAGGGCCACGCTCCAACAGCTCTTTGGTCTGGCGGTTGCGTAGAAGCTGATCAATCTCAGTGATTAGGCCGTTGGCGCGACTGAACGCTTCTTCGGAAATAATCTGCGGAACCTGAAGCGTATTCAGTTGCTCTTCAAGATGCGCACGCAGGGTTGCAATATCTGCCGGTTCGGTCGCATCGCCTTCGGGCTTGGGCCCAAGGGTTTGAATTTGCGCTTCAAGCGTTTGAATACGTTCAGTATTCGCCCCTCGCGCCCGATTAAAATCGTCGCGGTATTGGTGGATTTCGGCTCGCAGGTTTTCTAAAGACGCGTTTGACGCACGATTAGCCTCGATAACCGCTTCGGCACGATCCGCCGTCTTGATCCAGCCCTGGTAATACTCACTTTGCCTGTCGCTTAACTGAGCGGCTGCAGGACCGCCCAGGACTGCAAGACACAGCGTTAACAGTGCTAGGAACAGGCGAACCTGCTGCAGCATCACACGTCCTCAAAAACGCCGGGAATACCACGAGGCGCTTCTGTCATCCAATCCGGCACCGGCAGCTCTTTCTCGCGCAGGAATTCTGGATTGAACAATTTCGACTGATAACGCGTTCCGTAATCACAGAGGATCGTCACAATCGTATGGCCCGGCCCCAAATCCTTGGCCAGACGCACCGCGCCTGCCATGTTGATCGCGGTCGACCCACCCATGACCAGACCTTCCTCGCGTAGCAGATCAAAGATGTATGGCAGCGCTTCGTTGTCTGACATCTGGTAGGAAAAGTCCGGTTTGAACCCTTCGAGGTTCTTGGTGATGCGGACCTGACCGATTCCTTCCGCGATCGAGCTGCCTTCCATCGCGATTTCACCGGTAGTGTAATACGAGTACAGCCCCGCGCCCATTGGATCGACCAGACCGATTTTCACACCTTTGGGCTGTAACGCATCCGCGACCCCAGCCAGTGTTCCGCCCGAACCGACGGCGCAGACAAAGCCGTCAACCTTACCATCGGTCTGTTCCCAAATCTCGGGGCCCGTCGTCTCAACATGCGCTTGACGGTTGGCGACATTGTCAAACTGATTTGCCCAGATCGCACCGTTGGGTTCCGTTTGCGCCAGTTCCTCGGCCAGCCGACGCGAGTAATGCACAAAGTTATTGGGGTTGCGGTACGGAGCTGCTGGAACCTGAACAAGCTGCGCGCCAGCCAGGCGGAGCATGTCCTTCTTTTCTTCCGACTGCGTTTCCGGGATAACGATCACTGTCTTAAAGCCCATCGAGGCCCCAACCAGCGCAAGTCCGATACCGGTGTTGCCAGCCGTACCTTCGACAATCGTTCCGCCCGGTTTAAGATCGCCGCGCGCGATGGCGTCACGGATGATATAAAGCGCCGCGCGGTCCTTAACCGATTGACCGGGGTTCATGAACTCGGCCTTACCGAGAATCTCGCATCCGGTTTCCTCACTAATACGTTTCAACCGGATCAGCGGCGTTTTCCCGACTGCGTCGGCAAGGTCTCGTGCAATGCGCATGGCGCCCTCATTTCTTTAGGTATCAACGAAGATTTATAGATGCCGTGCGTCAACCACAAGCGGCGATCTTTACGCGCGCAGACGGTTCCGATGGCGCCCCAACCACTGAGCCAACGCAAGCAGGGGTAAGTCCTTGAAACCGTGTGAATCCACTTGGTCCATAAAGTCGACAAACGGCAGGATTTGAGTGCGAATATTCTCACCCTCAGAGGCCAGACCACCATTGTCAATTGTCCGGTTTAGATCTGCCAAACCAACATATAGGTACAGAAATTCTGTAGACGAACCACTGGATGGATACGCCGAACCAGCACTTTCCAACGCAAGCAAATTGACTTGAGCCTCTTCAAGCGTTTCCCGACGGGCCGCTTGCTTAGGAGTTTCCCCGGGATCAATCATTCCAGCGACAGGTTCCCACATCCAAGGTTCGGGATCGTCAGCCATAAAAACTGGGGCCCGGAACTGCTCAACCAAAAGAACGGCGTCGCGGATCGGATCATAGGGAAGAACAACCACAGCGCTGCCCTGCATTAAGCTGCTGCGATGCATGACGGGGCCCATAGAGCCGTCATACTGCCGGTGCTGGAAATCAATCGCTTCCATGCCAAAGTAGTCAACGCACTCATGAGACCGATCGTGCAGGATCACATCTTTGCTGATGTTTCGCGGATCGCCGGTCAATCGTTTTCGAGCGGCAATCTTCGCCCAAGCACGGGTTTCAATCGCGGGAAAACTACGCGCGATTTTCTTTCCATCGATCTTGCCAAAATAACCCATCACTTCTTGCGCGGCTGCCAGGCACATTTCGCCCCACTCGTCCACCCAATCCTGAAGTGACCAAGGTTCTTCGGGTTCCCACAGCCCGGGTTCGGGAAAGAAAACATTGGCTTTTACACGCACGCCGTCTGCCCGCTCGACAGCGAAAGGAGTGACATCATATTCAAAGCCTGCCTCGTAAAAGCTTAACCGCCGCAAGTCTTCCCCGCTTAGACCCTCTAGCAGTATGCCCTGTGCGCGGCCGTTTTCTTCGGCAACGATCATGGGGAACGCTTCATCTCTCACCGCGTATACCGCGTGGTCCGCTAGAAATGCTTCGGACATTTCCGCAACGGAAACCGGGCGGCCCAGTACCAACTCAAGCAGTGGAATATGGCGGAGCGTTCCGTAGAAAAACAAATCTGACACTAACACAACTTTCGAAACAACACGTGCTACCGCCAGCGACGGCTGGCTTCTTCAGTTGCGAGACCCGCAACCAGTGCACCAATGGCGAGCGTCCATAAAATGTCAGGCGTCAGCAATTGCTGTCCAAACTCAAGACCGATTTGCAATATCCCCAAAAGCGCCTCGAAGGGGCCATCGTAGCGGTGACGCATTGCCAGGCGGAACATCTCATAGCAACCTTGCACGAAAAGTCCCCAGAAAACCAAAGACAACATCCCGGTCAGGCCGTTATTAACGGCAGATGTCCACCCGCGGCCTGCCCGTTTTCCCATGATCTTCCAGCCGCATGCGAGGCCCAAGATCATGTTGACGTAGGTGAAGTACCCGTAGTCTTTGCCCTCTTCTCCGTTCTGGATCACCATGCTCGACACTATAAACGCCACAACCATCAGGCATATGGCGGCTACGAGTCGCGAGGCGGTGGGCATGGGGTGGGTCCGTTCATTACGTTGGTTTCGCTACAGTAATCTGTGTCACATCGCAATTACCGGTGTCAAAGGCTGCGCCGCAGGCGGTCAAATAATAATTCCACATGCGGCGGAAACGCTCATCAAATCCCAATTCCGAAATAACGTCCCATTTGTCGTTGAACGTTTCATACCAACGGCGCAGCGTCAGGTCATAACTTTTGCCAAATTCCTTGGACGTCACAACGTTCAAACCGCTTTTCTCCACCTGCTCCTTCAGCACGGAAGGCGCAGGAAGCATACCGCCGGGGAAGATATATTTCTGAATGAAATCAACGCCGTTACGGTACACATCCCACCTGTGATCCGCGACAGTGATGATCTGCAGAGTAGCCTGTGCCCCGGGTTTCAACCGGTCCCGTACTGTTTCGAAATACACTGGCCAGTATTTCTGACCAACGGCTTCAAACATTTCGATCGAGGCAATTCCGTCATACTGGCCGCGCTCGTCCCGATAATCTTGAAGCTTAAACTCGACCATGTCCGAAAGACCAGCTTTATCAATACGTTCCTGAGCGTACTTCAACTGTTCTTGGCTGATTGTCAAACCTGTGACCCTTAGGCCACGCTCTTTCGCAGCATATTCGGCAAACCCACCCCAGCCACAACCGATTTCAAGGATATGGTCACCGGGCTTCGCGCCCATTTCATCCACGAGACTGGCGTATTTGGCTGTCTGTGCTTTTTCCAGGCTTTCCTGTCCGGTTTCGAACAACGCGCTGGAATATGTCATCGTGTCATCAAGCCATAGGCCGTAAAATTCATTACCCAAATCATAATGATACGAGATGTTCTTCTTAGCCTGCTTACGACTATTTCCATTCAGCCAGAACCGAAGCCGTTCATACGCTTGGACGAGGAACTTGCCAGTAAAGTCGTCATACACAGTCTCTGTGCCAAGATGCACCAGATCCATAAAAGAACGAAGGTCAGGCGTGCTCCAATCACCCTCCAGATAGGCATCTGAAAAGCCTAGCTCGCCTTCACGGACCAATCGGGCAAAAACATCCGGGTTATGGATATCAACGCGGGCGACCGGTCCCGGTTTTGGACCTTCCGATCGGAAAATGCGCCCATCAGGCAAGGCTATGTCCAGCCGTCCGGATTCCATTTTATCCAGCATCTTCCGCACTTGCGTAAAATACCGTGGCAAGTCTTTCTGACCATCTGTCGTCGTAAGGATCATCCGCTCTCCCCTGTGCGGTTGTTGTTTCAGGCTAGGCTGAGTTTGTGTTTGTGGCAAGTTTTCAGTTCCTTAACGGTTTTTGTGGCGCTCATATGCGGCCAACGCAAGCGCCCGCCCTGAAGCTAGGTCAACAACAGGGCTTGGGTACGCAGCTTGGGGACTAAGCCCCCATGAACGCGGCACTGCCTCAAAATACGACAACGCAGTCACCGGAGGATCCTTCTGCCCTTCGGCGACCCAACGCCGTACATACTTGGACAAGGGATCGAACTTTTCTTGTTGTGTGTTCGGATTGAAGACTCGAAAAAACGGGGATGCATCTGGACCAGACCCAGCAACCCATTGCCACCCCATTGCATTCGAAGCTGGATCCCAGTCGACCAAACACTCTTCAAACCAGTTCATTCCTACGGACCAATGCGTCATAAGATGCTTCGTCAGGTAACTGGCTACAATCATACGCACGCGATTGTGCATTCGCCCGGTAACGTACATTTCACGCAAGCCTGCATCTACGATTGGGATACCTGTCTGCGCGCGTTTCCATGCCGCGACATTCGGATGATCCTCATCAGTCGACCAAGGGAACCCGTCCCACTCTGGCCGCCAATTACTTGTAAGCAAGTGCGGCGTATGAAACATCAAATGGTATGCGAATTCACGCCAAACGAGCTGACGCAAATACGGCTCGGTCCCGGACGCACCGTTCATTGCAGCACGTTGAACGGCGCACCAAACAGTGCGAGGGCTGATTTCCCCGAGCGAAAGGTATTCCGACAGGCACGACGTGCCATCGACATCCAGCCTGTCGCGATCAGTGCGATACGAGCTAATCCGGTCCAAAAAACTGTGGAGTACGTCCAAGGCGGCCTGCTCGCCCGGGCGCACGTGACGCGAAACCACCGTCGAACCCCGGTTCATGGCCGCGGAAAGGTTAAGTTCGTTCAAGCTTTCGGTATCGGGCCAGGTTTTGGGGGCATTTAAGGCCCTGGGTGCTTCGATTGGCGCTGGGACTTCACGACCCTGCACAGCCCTCCACATTGGGGTAAAGACCCGAAAGGGTTGACCCGTTTTTGTGGCAACTTCCCAAGGTTCAAACAACAAGTGTCCCGTAAAGGACTTTGCCACAACGCCCTTTTCCTTAAGCGCCGACTTTATTCGAGTATCGCGTGCGATGGATTCGGGGTCATAGCTGCGCGACCAAAAAACGGTATCGGCTTTGGTCTTTTCCAGCAAATCCCACAGGACATCCAGCGCATCGCCACACCGAATGGTCAGCCGGCTGTTGATTTCGGTCAACGATTGCGCAAACGCGCTCAGCCCCAGCCCCAAGCGCCACTTTGGGGCCGCGCCTAACGCGTCGACCAATTCGTCTTGAATGAAAACCGGAATGATCGGCCGGCCCGTTCGAACGGCCGCGTCCAAAGCAGGGTGGTCCGACAAGCGCAAATCCCGTCGGAACCAAACAATGATTGGTGGCTGCTCTTTTTCCATTCAGGTACCGATGTTTTCTTCGCAATACGAAGCAGAGCGAACAGCGGATCACAAAACGGCGTCAAGTGCACCTAATAACTTATTGATTTCATTTTGCGACGTGTAATGCGTAAAGCTTACGCGCAATACACCCTGGTTCATATCCACGCCCATCGCCTGCAAGGGCCGCACAGCGTAGAAGTCACCGCCCCCCGCCATAATTCCATGATCTGCCAATTCTTCGGCGACATCTTCCGCGTTTCTGTTTAACTCCATCGCGACAGTCGGGGCTCGTTTAGTTGCATCGGACGTACCGATCAGACGCACCGCATTGCGATCCTTGACGGCATCAAGAAGCGGCTGCAACAACGTAACCTCTTGCGCGCGCATCAGGTCATGAACAAATGCACCGCGATCTGTAGCACCGGTTTTGGGGCCGCCGTGGTGGTTACACAAAAGATCGACATAGTCTGCCATCCCCGCGCAAGCCGCAATTTGAGCATGGTCCGGGCCCGCAGGAGTAAACCGTTTGTGCAGTGTCCCTCCGTTGAAATAGTGGGCTTGGTTGGGCAACAGCTCTCCGATTGAGCGTCGGATCACCATACAACCCTGATGCGGCCCATAGGTTTTATAGGCTGAAAACAGGTAGATATCTGGCCCAAGATCACCGACGTTCGGCAGCCCGTGCGGCGCGTAAGATACGCCATCAACGCACACGAAAGCGCCAGCAGCATGTGCAAGCGCCGTAATCTCGGTCACAGGGTTGATTTCCCCAATAACATTCGAGCAATGCGGGAAACACACCAGCCGGACGCTTTCATCCAGTAGGTTTTCCAAGTCTTGCAGGTTCAACGAACCTGTTTCCGGATCAATCTGCCACTCTCGTATTTCGATCCCTTCTTCAGCAAGACGCCGCCAAGGGCCGGAATTCGCTTCATGATCCTGATTGGTGACAATAATCACCTCACCCGGCTGCATCCATCTGCGAAACGCCTGGGCCAGCACGTATGTGTTCTGAGTTGTAGACGGACCAAAGCTTAGCTCGTCATCGTCAACACCAAGGATCGCAGCCAAACGCGTGCGGGCTTCGTCCATTTCCGCGCCTGCCACACGGCTGGTTTCATACGGGGCGTACGGCTGCACTTTTCGTTGGGTATAGAACCGAAAGAGCCGATCCAAGACCGGCTGACAAGTATATGAACCACCAGCGTTTTCAAAGAAAGCCTGCCCCTGCAGACTGGGCTCGGAAAAAGCTGGAAATTGAGACCGGACAAATTCGATATCCAGAGCGGTCATGGCGTGTGCCTCCTTGGTCATGCAAGCCTATCCACGAGGGACCGGGGCATGATTTCGGTCCCCCTCGGAAATCATGGCAGGTCTTCCAGCCAGCCGATGTGATTGCGTCGGCAGTTCCTACTGCGTGCAAGAACGGCGCCACGTTGCCCAGACACAGGTCAGAGGTCAACTCACGAAAGAAAAAGCCGGACACAAAGCCCGGCTTTTCAGTAACTCAGGTGCGGTATTAGCCTTGTACCTTTGTGTAGGTACCTTCGCCGGCCAGAATACCGCGGAAACCGCCCGGCTCATCCAAGCCGAAAACGATCAGAGGCAGGTTGTTGTCGCGCGCCAGTGCGATCGCAGAGGCATCCATAACCCGCAGCCGCTTGGCCAGAACATCATCGTATGTAACGGTGTCATACCGTACCGCATCCGCGTGTTCCTTGGGGTCCTTGTCATAGACCCCATCCACGCCGTTCTTACCCATAAAGATCGCTTCGCAAGCCATTTCATTTGCTCGCAAAGTCGCTGCTGTGTCTGTCGTGAAATACGGGTTACCAGTACCCGCCGCAAAAATGCAGACCCGTTTCTTTTCAAGGTGCCGGACGGCCCGACGGCGGATATAAGGTTCGCACACTTCGTCCATGCGAATGGCCGAGATAACCCGCGTAAATACTCCAACTTCTTCAAGGGCCGACTGCATACCCAGCGCATTCATAACGGTCGCCAACATACCCATGTAGTCTGCTGTCGTCCGCTCCATCCCCTGCGCCGATCCGCTCAGACCACGGAAAATGTTGCCTCCACCGATAACCATACAGATCTCAACGCCAAGATCGTGAACCGACTTTACCTCTTGCGCGATGCGCTGAACGGTCGGCGGGTGCAGGCCAAACCCCTGATCACCCATCAGTGCCTCGCCGGAAATCTTCAGCATTACACGTTTGTACTTGGTTTTAGGTGTCTCAACGGCGTCGGTTGTAGGAGAAAGGCTCATGTTGCGCTCCGGGCTGGCACGGGTTTAATTCCGGCGCAAAATGAAGCAAAACCTCTGCGGGTTCAATGCGGATCATAAGGAACAAGGCACTCCCGAATGACCAATGCCAGTGAAGAACAGATTTGGGACCGCCTGCCCTGCATACCAGACGACAAACCGGTCCTGATTGCCGGGCCGACAGCTTCGGGAAAATCCGCACTGGCACTGCAAATTGCTGAAACCCATGGCGGCGTAATCGTCAACGCCGACGCAAGTCAGGTCTATGACTGCTGGCGCGTCATTTCGGCCCGCCCATCTGCCGAGGAAGAGGCCCGCGCGCCGCATCAACTTTATGGCCACGTTACCTATGATCAGGACTATTCCACCGGTCACTGGCTGCGTGACGTGCAGCCTTTGCTGCAAGGCGGGCCACGACCCATTATTGTCGGTGGAACGGGTCTATATTTTTCTGCTTTGACTGAAGGCATGGTCGATATCCCGCCGACCCCTCGGGAAGTCAGAGCAGAAGCTGATCAGTTGGATTTGCCGACACTGATCCGCGGCGTAGACGCCGAAACGCTTAGCGCGATTGATACACAAAACCGTGCGCGGGTTCAGCGTGCTTGGGAAGTCTTGCAGTCCACTGGCTTGGGGCTTCGCGCTTGGCAGGCCCGTACCCCACCGCCGATACTTGACCTTGCGGACACTGTACCCATCGTATTTGACGTGGATAAACAATGGCTTTTGGACAGGATGACCCGTCGCTTTGATCTAATGCTGGAGACGGGCGCGCTGGCCGAGGTCGAGGCTATGCGCGCGCTCTATGATCCTTCGCTTCCTGCCTTCAAAGCCATCGGTGTTCCCGAGTTAATAGCCTACCTGGATGGGGACCTGACGCTTGACGCTGCGCGTGAGCGTGCAACGATTTCCACTAGACAGTTCGCCAAGCGACAGCGCACATGGTTTCGTGCACGTATGAAAAACTGGAATCATATCGATTTCTCAAAGTGATACCACAAATAGTTGATTGAAATCTGCCTGCGCAGGTTTGCAATCGTTCGCGCGCTCGAATCTGTTGCCTCAGATGGCACCAAATCACCGCCCATAGCGCACCGACCGGGTACACAATCGGTCAAGGACGCGACCCGATGTCGTTTTTGTACGTTTAATGACGAATTCGAACATTGACCTCACCGGGAATCTGGTGCGGAATGAGGTCATGGGGATGAAGAGTATCCAAAAAACCAAAACCTGCGAACCTGCTGCCCAACACCACAGGGTTTAAAGCGGTTCCGTAATCCAATCAAAAAATATCTATGTCACAGGGAGAGACATTAATGCAAAACCAAACATTGACCGGAGCACCGATGCACTGGGCGGCGGAAATGCACGCGAAGGAATACCGGGAAGGCAATCTGAGCCGCCGTGAATTCCTGGCACGCGTCACCGCGCTGGGTGTAGCCGTACCGGCGGCCTATGGCATGATCGGTTTGCAATCACCGGCAGCAGCGGCAGAGCCGCAGCGCGGTGGCACGATCCGCTATCAAATGGAAGTTCGCGCGCTGAAAGACCCGCGCACATATGACTGGACGCAAATCGCAACCTACACCGCCGGTTGGCTGGAGTATCTTGTTGAGTACAACAACGACGGTACGTTCAAGCCAATGCTGCTGGAAAGCTGGGAAGCGAATGATGACGCCACCGAATACACCCTGAACGTCCGCAAAGGCGTTAAGTGGAATAACGGTGATGACTTCACAGCCGAAGACGTGGCGCGCAACATCGAAGGTTGGTGTGATGCTTCGATGGAAGGCAACTCGATGGCATCGCGGATGGCCTCTCTGGTTGACGAAAGCACACAGAAAGCCGCCGATGGCGCCATCACTGTCGTCGACTCGCATACTGTAAAACTCAAGTGCAGCGCACCGGATATCACGATTATCCCCGGCATGGCCGACTATCCCGGCGCGATCGTTCACAGCAGCTTTGACGCCAACAACATGCTGGCCAACCCAATCGGCACTGGCTTTATGAAGCCAGAAAGCCATGAAGTGGGCGTAAAAGGCGTACTTGTCCGTAATGAAGACCACGACTGGTGGGGCTATGAGGCCGGCAAAGGCGGCTATATCGACCGGATCGAGTTCATCGACTACGGTACAGACCCAGCCGCGTTCCTGGCGGCCTATGAAGCCGAAGAAATCGACATGAACTGGGAGTCGGTGGGCGAATTCGTCGACATCTTTGACGGCATCGGCCTCGTCCGCTCGGAAATTCCGTCGGGCTTTACCATCGTCATTCGTCCCAACCAGCTGGCCGAAGACGCAAACGGCAACAAGATCTATGGCGACAAGCGCGTCCGTCAGGCGCTTGCCATGGCCGTCGACAACGAGGTCTGCCTGGAACTCGGCATGTCCGGATACGGCATCCCAGCCGAGAACTGCCACGTTGGCCCGATGCACCCCGAGTATGACTCGGCCGTGACCCGTATCCCTTATGATCCAGCGGGCGCGAAGGCGCTGATGGACGAAGCGGGCATGGGTGACTACGAGCACGAAGTTCAGTCCATCGATGACGACTGGCGCCGGAACACCACTGCGGCGGTCGTGGCTCAGCTCAACGATGCAGGCATCAAGGCCAAGCACACGGTTCTGCCCGGATCGACCTTCTGGAACGACTGGACGAAATACGCCTTCTCGTCGACCAACTGGAACCACCGCCCGCTGGGCACACAGGTTCTGGCTCTGGCCTACAAATCCGGCGTTGCGTGGAACGAGACCGGCTTTGCCAATGAAGAGTTCGACAAGCTGCTGGCCGAAGCAAACTCACTTGCGGATGTCGACATGCGCCGCGAAGTGATGGCGAAACTGCAGGCGATCATGATCGACGAAGGCGTCGCCATCCAGCCCTATTGGCGGACAGCGATGCGCCACCACCGCGACAACATGGTGGGCGTCGAAAAGCACATTGCGGACCTGCCGCAGCTGTATAAGTTCGGCCTGACATCCTAAGCCGAAAACAAACAGGCCGCACCATAACGGTGCGGCCTTTTCGTCCTGAATGAGGCGACCCAAAAAATAGCAAAGCGTGAAGGTCTGAACCATTCACGCGAGCCGACCAACAGGGGCTACCATGGGATTATTCATACTTAGACGCGTGGGTATCATGCTGTTGACAGCATTGTGCCTGACGTTCTTGGTCTTCTTCCTGACCAATCTCTATCCAAATCTGGAAAAGCTGGCCAAGACGCAAGGCAACTTTCGGATGTCGGATGAACAGGTCGAGAGTTTTCTGGAAAAAGGCGGCTACCTTCAGTCTACGCCTGTAAAATACGGCGAATGGCTTGGTGTTCTTCCCTCGTACCGTCACACGAATGAGGACGGAACAGTTCAGGGCAGATGCATCCTACCCGGGAAAACCGCCGAAGAGTCACCCAATTTCTGTGGTATTCTTCAAGGCTACTGGGGATATTCCACCGTCTTTAAGGAAGAGGTTTCGACGGTTGTCGGCAACCGTTTGGCTTTGACGGGAAGGCTGATGTTCTGGGTAATGTTGCTGATGGTTCCATCCGCGCTGGTCCTTGGAATTCTTGCGGGCATGAAAGAAGGGTCCGCAACGGACCGCACGCTTTCGACTTTTGCAATCACGACGACAGCGACACCGGAATATGTGTCTGGCGTTATATTCATCGCGATTTTCACCTCGTCCGCGGTCGGGTTGAAATGGTTTAAGGGAACCGCCACGCAGGCGATGGAAAATCCGACGTTCGAGAACTTTTTCTTACCGGTTCTAACCATTGCGCTTTATGGGATGGGCTACATCGCCCGCATGACCCGTGCGTCCATGACCGAAGTTATGACAGCGCAATACATCAGGACCGCGCGTCTGAAAGGTGTATCGTTCTCTAACATCGTCATGAAACACGCGTTGCGCAACGCGCTGATCGCCCCTTTCACCGTCATCATGCTGCAGTTCCCATGGCTGCTGAATGGCGTGGTGATCGTTGAGACCCTGTTCAACTATAAGGGCTTTGGCTGGGCGCTGGTTCAGGCGGCAGGCAATAACGACATTCAGTTGCTTCTGGCGATCTCGGTCGTGTCGGTCTTTGTGGTGCTGGTTACGCAGCTGATCTCGGATATCGGCTATGTCTACCTCAACCCGCGCATTCGCATTTCATAAGGAGGGTTAGATCATGGAACCACTTACCTGGACCGGCTCTATTGCCTTCCTCAATCCGCTATTCGCATTGGCACTTGGCCTGATGATTTTGTCCATCGTGGTCTGGATGCTGGCCAGCATCGTATTGCCCGAAGACCAAATGACCGTGAACCCCGATGGCACACTTACGTCCAACTCGAGCACGCGAATACTGATCCAACTCGCCTTGCGGTACAGCTTTCTGGCGAGCGTCGGCATCGCCGTGGGCTATATCGTTCTTGGCATTGTGATGGGCACGAACGCCGGCATCATTGGGGCAATTGCCCGACAGTTTTTGCCTGTCTGGCTGTCGCTGATTATCCTTTATGCCATGTCGATTGCCTTTAAGCGCAAGCTGGGCTTGTACGGCAAACTGTTCGACAGCCCGATTGGGATGATCGGCTTTGGCCTTGTGATGTTCTGGGTCTTTACCGGCATCTTTGGCGCGATGGATCTGATCGTCACGCATGATCCGCTGTCCCAGGTCTCAGGCATGAAGAACAAGGTTCCCGGCACGCCCCTGCCAAGTGCCGAAGAGGGTGCCTATTCTTGGTACCTGCTGGGCGGTGATAACCTTGCGCGCGACGTCTTTAGCCGGATGGTAAAGGGTGCGTGGATCGTTGTGCAGATTGCGCCGCTTGCGACGATGTTTGCCTTTATGGTCGGTATCACGCTGGGCCTGCCTGCCGGTTACTATGGCGGACGTCTGGATACGTTGCTTTCGTTCCTTGCCAACCTGATCCTGGCCTTCCCTGTTATCCTGCTGTTCTATCTGCTGGTGACCCCTGAAATCGTGGCAACCGGTGTTCCGAACTATATGGCGGCCGTGCTGTTCGTGTTCCCTATAATCTTCCTGGGCGTGCTGCTCAATTCGCGTTACTACACGCGCCCGAATTTCCGGACACCCCTGCTGATCGGAGTTCTGGGTGTCGCCCTGTGGCTCTACCTGTCTTTGATAACAACTGACGGATACATCATTCGCACGGACAGTTATGGGATCTGGGGTCTGCCGACCTATCTGGACCTGTTTGACATTCCCGGCGGTATTTTGGTGGTCTTTGTGTCGGTTGTCTTTGTGAACTCTCCGACAGTGTTTCGGATTGTCCGTGGTCTGGCCCTGGACATCAAAACGCGTGACTATGTTGCTGCGGCGCAGACGCGTGGTGAGGGTCCTTGGTACATCATGTTGTGGGAAATCCTTCCTAACGCGCGTGGGCCGCTGATCGTCGATTTCTGTCTGCGTATCGGGTACACAACCATCCTTTTGGGGACATTGGGCTTCTTTGGTCTGGGTTTGCCGCCCGAAAGCCCCGACTGGGGTTCGACGATCAATGAGGGGCGCAAGCTGCTTTCGATCTACCTGCACCCCGCCCTTCCGCCCGCGTTGGCTCTGTTGTCTCTGGTTCTTGGTTTGAACCTGTTGGCTGACGGTCTGCGCGAAGAAAGTCTGAAGGACTGATTGTGATCGAGGCCGGGGGCTCTGCTCCCGGACCCCCGGGATATTTTTAGCCAGATGAAGGGGATCCCCCGGACTCTCGCGAGGAGTAACAAGATGAGCAAAATGGCGGATTATGACGGGCCTATTCTGGAGATCGACAAACTGTCGATTTCGTTCTTTACCCGGCTGCGAGAAATTCCTGCCGTTATGGATTTCTCGGTCAGTGTACAACCGGGTGAGGCCGTCGGGCTGGTGGGTGAATCCGGATGCGGCAAATCCACGGTCGCTTTGGGTGTCATGCAGGATTTGGGCAAGAACGGGCGCATTGTTGGCGGCTCGATCAAGTTCAAGGGCCGTGATCTGGGCGAGATGACTACGGAAGAACTGAGGGACATTCGCGGCAATGAGATTGCCATGATCTATCAGGAGCCGATGGCCTCGCTGAACCCGGCGATGAAAATCGGCAAGCAGCTGATGGAAGTTCCGATGATCCACGAAGGTGTGAGCCAGGAAGAAGCTTATGCCCGCGCACTTGAAGTTGTGACGGACGTGCGCTTGCCGGACCCCGAGAGGATGTTGAACTCATTTCCGCATCAGCTGTCGGGTGGTCAGCAGCAGCGGATCGTGATCGCGATGGCGCTGATGTCCAAACCGGCGCTGTTGATTCTGGATGAGCCGACCACAGCGTTGGATGTGACTGTTGAGGCCGCCGTTGTCGAGCTGGTCAAGGATCTGGGTAAGAAATACGGCACGTCGATGCTGTTTATTTCGCATAACCTCGGGCTGGTTCTGGAAACCTGCGACCGGCTCTGTGTGATGTATTCGGGTGAAGCGGTTGAGCGCGGTTCGATCAAGGACGTGTTCGATGAGATGCAGCATCCGTACACGCAGGCGCTGTTCCGTTCGATCCCGCTTCCCGGGGCCGATAAGAACTCGCGCCCGTTGGTTGCTATTCCGGGGAACTTTCCCCTGCCCCATGAACGCCCGCCGGGATGTAATTTCGGGCCGCGTTGCGACTATTTCGAAGAAGGCCGTTGCGACGCGAAAGAAATCCTTATGGAGGCTGTGCCGGGCAACGACCGCCACCACACGCGTTGCTTGAAGTTCCAGGAGATTGACTGGAACGCACCAATCACTGTGGGTGAGCAAAAAGAAAAGGCCGAGATTGGACGGGCCGTTCTGAAAATGGACAACCTTAAGAAATACTATGAGGTTGCCGCGAACGCCTTGTTTGGGGGCGGCGAAACCAAAGTCGTTAAAGCCAACGAAACCCTCAGCTTTGAGGCACATGAGTCCGAGACGCTCGCCATTGTGGGTGAATCAGGTTGCGGCAAGTCGACCTTTGCCAAGGTTCTTATGGGCCTTGAAACGGCAACTGACGGTCAGATCCTTCTGGACAATCGCAATATCGAAGCTGTTCCGATTGAGGAACGGGATGCCAAGACAGTGGGTGAGGTTCAAATGGTGTTCCAGAACCCGTTTGATACGCTCAACCCCTCTATGACAGTTGGCCGACAGATCATTCGCGCGCTTGAGATTTTCGGCGTCGGTAATTCTGAAGCCGAGCGCAAGAAACGCATGCTCGAGCTGTTGGATCTGGTGAAGTTGCCGCGGGCCTTCGCTGACCGGATGCCGCGTCAGTTGTCAGGTGGGCAAAAACAACGGGTGGGGATCGCGCGTGCTTTTGCAGGCGACGCCCGTATCGTTGTGGCCGACGAGCCTGTGTCTGCATTGGATGTGTCGGTTCAGGCGGCGGTCACTGATCTGTTGATGGAAATTCAGCGCGAGCAGAAGACCACCCTGCTGTTCATCAGCCACGATCTGTCGATCGTACGCTATCTCAGTGACCGCGTGATGGTGATGTATCTTGGCCATGTGGTCGAGTTGGGCACCACCGATCAGGTCTTTAGCCCACCCTACCATCCCTACACCGAGGCCCTGTTGAGCGCGGTTCCGATTGCGGACACGTCCGTTGAAAAACAGCACATCGTATTGGAAGGCGACATCCCTTCGGCCATGAATCCGCCTCCGGGTTGTCCGTTCCAAACACGCTGTCGTTGGAAGTCCGAAGTACCGGATGGCCGTTGTGAATCGCATGTGCCACCGGTGCAGACTCTGGAAGATGGCCATCAGGTCAAATGCCATCTGTCTGAGGATATTTTGGCCAAGATGGAGCCTGTGATCAAAATCGCAGCCGAATGAAACATAAAAAGAACCGGCCTCTGAGCCGGTTCTTTTTTCCCATTTCGGTGGAGTTAGCCGCCCCAGATAACCTCAACATAATTCTGGGTTTCCTTGTAAGGCGGAACCCCGCCGTGCTTTTCAACGGCACCGGGACCCGCGTTATAGGCGGCAAGCGCCAAGCGCCACGATTTGAACTTGCGGTATTGCCACGACAGGTAGCGCGCGCCACCTTCAAGGTTCTGTTTTGGATCGTGCGGATTCACACCCAAAAGCTGCGCGGTGCCCGGCATGAGCTGTGCAAGGCCCAAAGCCCCTTTGTGGGACACGGCACGTGGGTTCCATCCACTTTCTTGCTGAACAAGACGCAAGAAAAGCTCTTCCGGGACATTGTGCTTTCGGGCAGCCTCACGGGCGAGCGTCACGTACTCACCTTTGTATTTCCCGGTATAGCGTTGGCTGAACTGACGTCTGGGTGTCTTAGGCTTAAGTCGCTCCGACCCCCGGTACTGAGTTGCAGCCCGCGTATCCAAAACCTTGGATTGTTTGAGGAAAATATCACGGCGGTTCTTGGTCGACAGCGTTTCCGCTGTCGCATGGCCAGCCACCAGCGCAAAGCACAGAACCGAAAAACAACCAACTCGTAAACGCATAAATGCCAGTCCCGATCTCTCATGAACCCGATTGAGTATAGATATTTCAGCCAAAAATGAAAGCATGGTTAATCTAATCCGAATAAATTCCCGGTCAGAACAGTACCAATCAACTGTGTTTTAACCATGACGCAGGCCGTATAGGGTCGCAGGGATACATGGTGTCAGATTCGGACGCTCACTAGTCAGTTAAGAACGGGAAAGTATATGGCAGGCTCAGTCAACAAGGTCATTATTGTGGGAAACCTCGGTCGCGACCCCGAAGTACGGTCATTCCAAAACGGCGGTAAGGTTTGCAATCTGCGCATTGCAACGTCAGAGACCTGGAAAGATCGGAACACTGGCGAGCGTCGCGAGCGCACGGAATGGCATTCCGTAGCGATATTCTCGGAGCCTTTGGCGCGCATTGCCGAGCAATACCTGCGCAAAGGCAGCAAAGTTTACATCGAAGGCCAGTTGGAAACCCGCAAATGGCAGGACCAATCCGGTCAGGACAGATACACGACCGAAGTTGTTCTACGCCCATATCGCGGTGAGCTGACCTTGCTGGACGCCCGAGGTGAAGGCGGTGGCGGTGGCTACGGCGGCGGACAGTCAGGCGGATATGGCGGTGGTCAGGCCGGTGGCGGATACGGCGATCCCTATGGTGGGCCATCCAGTTCCCCTGCCCCAGCTTCCAGCGGAATCGACGACGACGAGATTCCGTTCTAATCGACACGGAGACATAAAATGGCGTGGTCCCTTTCTCTCGGCCGGTTACTTGGGTCGGAACTTAGGGTCCATGTCACTTTCTTCTTGCTTCTCGCCTGGGTTGGGTTTGCCGCCTTTTCGAGTGGCGGACTGTCCGCTGCTCTCGAAAACCTAATCTTTGTCCTCGCGCTCTTCGCTTGTGTCGTTGCGCATGAGTTCGGCCATGCGTTGATGGCGCGCCGATATGGGATCAAAACCCCGGATATCACCCTATTGCCAATCGGCGGATTGGCCCGGTTAGAACGAATGCCGGAAAAGCCGATGCAAGAAGTCTGGGTCGCACTAGCCGGACCCGCGGTTAATATTGCAATCTGGCTGGTGCTTTTTCTGTTCGGCGCGGGAAGGCCAATGGAAACTTTGGCCCAAATGGACAGCGGCACTCCTGATCTGGTGAACCAGCTAGCTTACGTAAATCTTCTTTTGGCCGCGTTTAACATGATCCCGGCCTTTCCGATGGACGGCGGGCGGGTCTTTCGTGCCCTTCTCTGCATGAAAATGGATCGGGTGAAGGCCACCCGGATCGCTGCAATCTCGGGTCAAGTCGTTGCAGTCGGCTTGGGCTTTCTGGGGCTCAGTCTGGCGAACCCACTGTTAGTTCTGATCGCTGTATTTGTGTTCGTAGCCGCAAACGCCGAGAGCCAGGACGTCGCGATGCGATCGGTCACACGGCGGGTTCTGGCCCGGGACGCGATGATCACTGAATTCCAGGCGCTTTCACCTGATGACACTCTGGCAACGGCGGCGCAGGCGGTTATTCACACCACTCAGCACGAATTTCCAGTTGTCGAGACAGGCGGCGACTTGCTGGGGTTTGTCACGCGCGACCGCCTGTTCAGCGCGCTAGCGGGTGACACGCCACGATCGGAACCTGCGATATCCATCATGGAAACAGAGATTCCCAGGGTGCAATTAACAAGCGGTTTGGCAATCGTACTGGACAAGCTGCACCAAGGCGCACCCGCTATAGCGGTTTGCACGAAAGCCGGGCACATGGTGGGCTATATCACCCGCGAGAACATCGGCGAGTTGATGGTTCTCAGCGGGCGCTGATCAGGCAGTTTCCAAGGCATCCTGCAGAACGGTCAGAACAGCATCACGAGGTACATCCGAGGTTACAAAGGCTTGACCAATTCCTCGCGCCAGAATGAACCTAAGCTGACCGTCGATGACCTTTTTGTCCTGCGCCATCAGATCGACCAGCGCCTCGGCGCTTGGCAACTCTCCCGGGATGTCTGCGAGATCAGTTTTCATGCCCATTGCTCGCAAATGCGCGCGAACACGGCTTGGATCTTCTTGCGAACACAGCCCTAAACGCGACGACAATTCGAACGCAAGCGCACAGCCTATCGCCACCCCCTCGCCGTGCAAAAGCCGATCTGAATAGCCTGTCGCTGCCTCTAAAGCGTGGCAGAACGTATGCCCAAGGTTCAACAGCGCACGGTCGCCCTGCTCTGTCTCATCGCGGGCGACGATTTCCGCTTTCATCTCAACGGAACGCGTGACTGCCCGGACCCTTGCAGCCATATCACCGCCTGACACATTCGTTCCATTCTGTTCGAGCCAGTCAAAGAACTCGGCATCCCCCAACAGACCGTATTTCACGACCTCACCATAACCCGACAAAAAATCCCGTTGCGTCATGGTTCCAAGCACGGATGTGTCCGCCAATACCAGAGAAGGCTGATGAAAAGCGCCGATCAGGTTCTTTCCTTGCGGTGCATTAATTCCGGTTTTTCCGCCGACCGAGCTGTCAACTTGCGCCAGCAAAGACGTGGGGATTTGAACAAAGCGCACGCCCCTACGCAGAACAGCGGCGGCAAATCCCGCCAAATCTCCGATTACACCGCCGCCCAAGGCAATAACGACGTCACGGCGTTCGACTTTTTTGGCCAAAAGCCATTCGACAGCGCGTTCGAAATGGGGCCAGCTTTTCGTTGCTTCACCGGCCGGTAGCGCCAGCGATGTCATCTCAACCCCGGCAGTGGCCAAACCATCACGAAGCGCATCAAGGTGCAACGCTGCGACGTTCTCGTCGGTTAAGACGGCCACTCTGGGTCGATGCAGCAAGGGTGCAATCAACCCTCCGGAGCGGGACAATAAATCAGGTCCGATTTCTACGTCGTAAGAGCGCTCGCCCAGTTCAACATGTACCGTTTGGTGCATCAGTTCCGTTCCAAAACATCAGGGCGACTGGTAAGCGCGTTCACAACCCGGTCCACCATATTATCAATCGAGACCTCACCGTCTGAAATCACCGCAAGATCAGCCTGCTCATAAATTGGCACACGTGCTTCGTACAATCCGCGCAGCGTCGCATATGGGTCGGCAGTACGCAGCAACGGGCGTGTGTCCTTATGTTTGACGCGGTTCCAAAGCACGTTCAGGTCGGCTTTCAACCAGACCGAGGCACCGCGCTCGGTGATCATGTGGCGGTTTTGCGGGGCAAGAAAGGCGCCGCCGCCCGTCGACAGAATACCGCGTTTTTCGTCCAGAAGACGGCTGATTACCTGAGTTTCCTTGGTCCGAAAGAATGCTTCGCCATCGCGTTCAAAGATTTCCGGAATGGTCATATTTGCCGCTGATTCGATCTCGGCATCGCTGTCCAGAAAGGGAACACCAAGCCGAGCGGCCAGCGCACGACCCACGGCCGTTTTCCCGGCCCCCATCATCCCAACCAGAACTACTGTTTTGTGCAGGGTAAAGCCCTGAACCGTGTCCGCTGAGTGAGTGTTATGCTTAATTTCGCTCATTTCACCGTGAATGACGTGATCTTAAGAAAAATGCCAGCTATAACTGAGACAAAAGAGAAAATTGAGGCAACGTTGAGCGATGGGCCGTCTAATCAAACTGCTGATATATCTGGTTTGCCTGTGTTTCATCGGGCTGGTGGGTTACGCCTATCTTGGGCCGGTCTTTGGCGTGGATTTCTCCGCGCCACAGGAAGAAATACGTGAACCGGTAATACTGAATGTCGAATAAAGCTGCGGTGATCGCGCTGTTATTGGCAGGCGCGGCACAAGCGCAACAGGAACCACTTTCTGCGATAGAATGGTTAAGCCAGCCGCCTGAGAACCTGCCGGGCACTGTTCTGCTGGAACCGCCGGTGTCGGAAACCGGCATACAACCGGATATCGAAGTCACCTCACTCGAAGCGCTATCGCAACCGCTCGGCCTTGTGTCTTCCAAGGTCACGGGTCTGCCGATGGGTATGTGGCAAAGCAGTGAACCCCAGCGATTAGCGGACCTGATTGCCAAAGTCCCGGTCAAATATAACCCTGCGATGCAACGCTTGCTGTTCACGCTTCTTTTGACCGAAGCCCGCGCGCCGTCAGGACCGGGTGCCGAGGAAACGCTGCTTTTGGCACGGCTGGACCGGTTGATGCATTTGGGCGCCGCCGATCCTGCACAGTCTTTGGTCCAACTGGCGGGTCCAACGGATACACGAGAACGGTTCCAACGCTGGTTCGATGCCACGTTGTTGACCGGGGACGAGGATCGAAGCTGCACAGCTCTGATCGCACAGCCTCATCTGTCTCAAGACTATGCGGCGCAGATATTCTGCAAGGCGCGCCGTGGTGACTGGGCCTCGGCTGCTTTGACACTAGAAGCCGCGCACGCCCTGCAGATTCTGCCACCAGAAGACTTGGATGTCTTGGATCGCTTCCTTAGTCCTGAGCTTTTTGAAGAAGCGGAGTATCTGCCGCAGCCCGACCACCCCGATCCGTTGACCTTCCGGCTATTCGAGGCCATCGGTGAACGTTTACCTTCAGCCCCGCTGCCGCGCGCCTTTGCCAATGCCGATCTCAGGGATGTTGCCGGCTGGAAGGCACAGATCGAAGCTGCCGAGCGTTTGACCCGTGTCGGAGCCTTAACACCGAACCAATTGCTGGGGCTCTATACCGAACGCAAACCCGCTGCGTCAGGTGCGGTCTGGGACAGGGTCGCAGCGATCCAGCGCTTTGAAAGTGCATTGAACGCTGGCGACACCGACGCGATATCCCGCACTCTGACCACAGTATGGACGCAGATGCGCAATGTCGGCCTTGAGGTGCCCTTTGCCGAGCTTTTCGCAGGCCGTTTGTCTCAAGTGAAACTGCCGGACCCTGCCGCAGAAACTCTGCGCTGGCGGGTCCTTTTGCTGTCCGACCTGTACGAAACCGCCGCGTTAAAGCCACCCAGTCGTGCCGAAGACATTCAGTTCCTTTCCGCGCTGGCCCAGGGTGACCCGGGGCGCGCGCGCTCTCCCTCGCCGTTGGCGGATGCCGTGGCACAAGGGTTTGCCTGGTCGGCCCCCGTTCCGCGCGATATCGAAAACATGTTGGCCAATGACCAACTTGGCGAAGCGATCCTGGAGACGATGGAATTGTTCGCCCACGGGTCACGCGGCAACCTTGTCGATCTGACAGCGGCGATTGCCACGCTGCGCCGCGTCGGTCTGGAAGACACCGCACGCAGGGCTGCTTTGAACCTGCTGATCCTTCAGGATGGCTGAATATGACCGCCCCTGCCACATATGAGCTTTGGATTTCCACCTTTCTGCAGGCCCAGGCTGCCGAGCTTGGGGCGGCCACGAATACACTGCTGGCATATGGCCGGGACCTGAAAGACTTTGCAGCCTGGTTAGCGCACCGCAAGGTGACCTTTGACACCACAGAGCGTGATCATGTCGAGCGCTATTTGATAGATTGCGACGCTGAGGGTCTGTCGCAATCCACGCGCGCACGACGACTATCCGCGATAAAACAAATATTTCGGTTCGCGTTTGAGGAAGGTTGGCGCGAAACAAACCCCGCCATTCAGATTAAGGGACCGGGACGCAAAAAGCGTCTGCCAAAAACGCTGGACGTTCCCGAAGTCGACCGGTTGCTGAAAGCCGCCCGAGAAACCGGGCGTTCGAAATCTGACAAGATACGCAACACCTGCCTGATGGAAGTTCTCTATGCCACCGGAATGCGGGTGACCGAACTGGTATCCCTGCCGGTGTCATCGGCACGCGGCGATCCAAGGATGCTGTTGGTTATGGGCAAAGGCGGCAAAGAACGCATGGTGCCACTCTCTCCGCCCGCTCGTGAGGCGCTGGCGCTGTGGCTACAGACCAGAGATGAGGCCGAGGATCGCGTGGTGGCCGATGGCGGTCAACGGTCCCGTTTTCTGTTCCCGTCCCGGGGGAAATCCGGCCATTTGACCCGGCATATGTTCTTTCAGCTGGTCAAAGATCTGGCTGTGCAGGGCGGCGTTTCGCCGGAAAAGGTCACGCCGCATACATTGCGACATGCCTTCGCAACCCATCTGCTGGCCAATGGGGCCGACCTGCGATCGATCCAAACTCTGCTCGGCCATGCCGATGTCGCAACGACTGAAATCTATACCCACGTGCTGGATGAGCGGTTGTCGGAGCTTGTGTTAGAGCATCACCCGCTGGCGAAAGACCCAGAACCCAAGGGCTAACCCCTTGATCCAGCGGGGACGCGACCCCATAACGAATGCATAAAACACCAACAACCAAGGACCGATGGAACCCTCTTCTTCTCTGATCGACGGCGCATTCTGGTTTACGACCGGCGCCATTTTGTTTTTGCTTATCCTGTCAGGATTTTTTTCGGGTTCTGAAACGGCGTTGACGGCCTCGTCACGAGGCAAGCTACGGGCACAGGCCGACAAGGGCTCGCGCGGGGCTCAAAAAGCGCTTGATATAACGGATGACAATGAACGCCTGATCGGCTCGGTCCTGCTGGGCAACAACCTGGTGAACATTCTTGCGGCATCGCTGGCGACGGCCCTGTTCACACGGCTGTTCGGCGAAAGCGGTGTGGCGCTGGCAACGCTGGTTATGACCCTGCTGGTTCTGATTTTTGCCGAGGTTCTTCCAAAGACATACGCCATCACCAATGCCGAGAAAGCCGCCTCGCTGGTTGCTCCGATCATCAGCGTTGTGGTCACCGTCTTTTCGCCGGTTGTGGCAGCCGTACGGCTATTGGTACGCGGCGTCTTGCGCCTGTTTGGGGTGCAAATCGACCCGGACAGCAACATTCTTGCAGTTCGCGAGGAAATTGCCGGTGCTCTTCAGCTTGGTCATTCGGAAGGTGTCGTGGAAAAAGAAGACCGCGACCGTATCTTGGGTGCGCTTGATCTGGGGGAACGCACGGTAGAAGAGATCATGCTCCACCGCTCGAACATCGAGATGATCGACGCCGACGACGCGCCACAAGCCATCTTGCAGCAATGTCTCGAAAGCCCGCACACGCGGTTACCCGTTTTCCGCGATGAGCCAGAGAACATCGTGGGCGTCGTGCACGCAAAAGACCTGTTTCGCGCAATGTACGCCCATGCGGGCAGCAGCGAAGGCGAAACCAACCGTCTGCAAGAATTCGATATCTCAAAAGTTGCGAACGACCCTTATTTCGTTCCCGAGACGACCACTCTGGACGACCAGATGCGCGAATTCCTGCGGATGCACAGCCACTTTGCCCTGGTGGTGGATGAATATGGCTCGCTCCGCGGTCTCATAACGCTTGAGGATATTCTTGAAGAAATCGTAGGCGAAATTGCCGATGAATTCGATATCGAAGAGGATGTTCCTGTCACCCGCACCGAGGATGGACAGTTTCTGGTCGAAGGCGCAATGACTATTCGGGATGTGAACCGCGCCCTGGAATGGTCCCTGCCCGACGAAGAAGCCAACACTGTCGCAGGGCTGGTGATCCATGAGGCGCAGATGATCCCGATTGTAGGTCAGGTGTTTTCGTTTCACGGCTTCCGTTTTGAGGTCACGGCGCGCGAAGGCAATCGGATAACCGAGCTGAAAATACGTCATCTCTAAGCCCCCTCAAACGACGCTGAATGTCGGGAACGGGACAGTAAACCCGGAAAACCCCTTACAGGCTTTGACCCAAATGCAATGGGAGGTGATGCGATGAAAACGACAACTCGGGTAGCCGTGATCGGTGGCGGCGTTGTGGGATGCTCGGTCCTGTATCACCTGACCAAGCTTGGGTGGTCAGATGTGATGTTGTTAGAGCGTTCTGAACTGACCAGCGGGTCCACATGGCACGCGGCAGGTGGTTTTCACACGCTGAACGGCGACACCAACATGGCTGCCCTACAGGGGTATACGATCCGTCTTTATAAAGAGCTGGAAGAGATTACCGGCATGTCCTGCGGATTGCACCATGTTGGCGGGGTGACGCTGGCCGACAATCAGGACCGGTTTGACATGCTCTTGGCCGAACGGGCCAAACACCGGTTCATGGGTCTGGAAACCGAAATCGTCGGACCGGATGAGATCAAAAAGATCGCCCCTATTACCAATACAGATGGCATCATCGGGGCATTGTATGATCCTTTGGACGGCCACCTTGATCCATCGGGAACGACCCATGCCTATGCCAAAGCTGCACGTATGGGTGGGGCCACGATCGAAACGCATTGCATGGTCCGCGAAACAAACCAGCGGCCCGATGGAACATGGGACGTGGTTACGGACAAAGGCACAATCCACGCTGAGCATGTGGTCAACGCCGGTGGCCTCTGGGCCCGCGAGGTGGGCGCCATGGCGGGTGTCTATTTTCCTTTGCACCCGATGGAGCATCAGTATCTGGTGACGGACTCGATCCCCCAAATCGAAGCAATCATAGACGCAGGGGGTGAACATCCTCATGTCATGGATCCGGCCGGAGAGAGCTATCTGCGGCAGGAAGGACGCGGTCTGTGCATCGGCTTTTATGAACAACCCTGCAAACCGTGGGCCGTCGATGGGACCCCTTGGGACTTTGGACACGAGTTGCTACCGGATGACTACGACAAGATCACCGACAGTATTGAGTTCGCCTATAAACGCTTCCCCGTTTTGGCTGAAGCCGGGGTGAAATCCGTGATCCATGGGCCGTTCACCTTCGCACCCGATGGCAACCCCTTGGTGGGCCCGGTGCCCGGCTTACGCAACTATTGGTCAGCGTGTGGCGTAATGGCGGGCTTCAGTCAGGGCGGCGGCGTTGGTCTGACCTTGGCGCAATGGATGATCGAAGGCGAGCCCGAGCGCGACGTGTTCGCAATGGATGTGGCCCGTTTTGGCGACTGGATCAGCCCAGGCTACACCCGCCCCAAAGTGGTCGAAAACTACCAGAAACGTTTCAGTGTCGCGTACCCGAACGAGGAACTGCCCGCCGCCCGCCCCTGTCGAACAACGCCTATGTACGACATTTTCACCGATCTCGGCGCCGTCTGGGGCCAGCAATATGGGCTGGAGGTTCCTAATTATTTTGCCCAAGCCGGTGAGCCTGGCTTTGAAACGCCTTCGTTCCGCAGGTCCGATGCGTTTGTGGCAACGGGCCGAGAAGTTCGTGCCGTTCGGTCGGGTGTGGGCATCAACGAAGTGCATAATTTCGGTAAATATCGGGTCACCGGCAACAACGCCCGGGTTTGGTTAGATCGGATGATGGCCGGACGACTTCCACAACCGGGGCGTTTATCGCTGACGCCAATGCTTTCTCACAAAGGCAAGTTGATCGGTGATTTTACCGTTTCTTGCTTAAACGCGACAGAGTTTCAGTTGACCGCCTCTTATGGTGCTCAGGCATTTCACATGCGCTGGTTCCAGCAGAACCTCGAGAGTGGCGTGCAGATCGAAAATATCAGCGACCGTTTGAATGGCTTCCAGATTGCGGGGCCCAATTCATCGGCTGTCTTGGCTGCATGCACGCGCGAGGACATTTCCGACCTTCGTTTTCTGGATGTACGCCGGATGACGGTCGGGATGACGGACTGCATTGTTCAGCGTGTCAGCTATACGGGTGATCTGGGGTATGAGGTTTACTGCGATCCAATGGCACAACGACAGCTTTGGTGGACGCTCTGGCAGGCTGGTGAACCAATGGGCATGGTACCCTTTGGTATGCGCGCCATGATGAGCCTGCGATTGGACAAGTTTTTCGGATCCTGGATGCGCGAATTCTCACCTGATTACACGGCTGCAGAAACTGGCTTGGATCGCTTCATCTCATTTTCAAAGAATGTTGCCTTCATCGGCCGCTCTGCCGCCGAAGCTGAACAGCGCACAGGACCGAAACGTAAGCTGGTTTCCTTTGTCGTGGACGCCGCAGACGCAGACGTAAACGCCTATGAGCCGATCTGGCTGGATGGAGATGTCGTCGGCTTCTGCACGTCGGGCGGTTATTCTCACCACGCAGAAAAATCTGTCGCAATGGGTTTTCTACCCATTGATCGCGTTCAGGATGGGCTAGAGGTTGAAATCGAGATTCTGGGACAAATGCGAAAAGCACATGTAGTCTCAGAGCCTCTGTTTGACGCAGATGGAACCCGCATGCGGGGATGACTTGGGCGCGAAGCGAGGGCATGCTAGCGCCATGAAAGACATACCGATCATACTGTTAGCCGCCGGGCAATCCCGGCGCATGGGCGGCGCCGATAAGCTGTTGCAGGACGTCGACGGAGAACCTTTGCTACGTCGAATAGCCCTGATCGCCTTGCAGGTTGGCGACGTCTATGTGGCGCTTCCGCCCAAGCCACATGACAGATACCGGGCGCTTGATGGACTGAGCGTGCAAAAAATCGAAATACCAGACGCCGCCGAGGGCATGAACGCGAGCTTGCGCGGCGCTTTAGCCAGCCTGCCAGCAAGCAAGTCCGGCGCAATGGTTTTGCTAGCCGATCTGCCCGAACTCACCAAAGAAGACCTAGTGTGTGTCCTTCAATCGGTATCCGACTACCCTGACAACTTGATATGGCGAGGCGCAACAGCGGCAGGAAAGCCAGGACATCCCGTAATTTTCGATGCTGATCTCTTTCCCAAATTGAAAGCTCTGCGTGGGGATGAAGGCGCTCAGTCGGTTGTTCGGGCAAACCGACAAAAGGTTCACTTGTGCGTCCTACCCAATCACAATGCTCTGCTTGATCTCGATACGCCTGAGGAATGGGCCGAGTGGCGCAAAAACCGGGTTATCTAAACAAACACGGCCCGGTCTTTTCAGACCGGGCCGGTGCCCAATGCAGGACTACCACGTTTCACTGTCCCAAAAACGCTGCCACTAATGCCTATTGGCACCATGGCTATTCCGCTGCCGAACCTAAACAAGACCCCCTCGTTAACATGCCGCTCAGCGTTTCTGGTGACTGTGACAAGCCATTGGCACCCCCTAGTGCCGCTGGCTACCCCTCGCTTGGGCATGATCATCGTCACCGATCCGGTCGGGGCAAACAACGCAAAACTAGAACCTTCGGTTAATTTTAAGTGATTCTGAATGGTATTTACGCAACAACTGGGCACCAATCACTCTACCTTAAGGCGATTTTTCTTGGCTCAATTTGATTGGAAAATGGCCATTATGCGCACATCAAATGAACCAATGGTCGGTAAGATTTATAGTAGATCACTGGTCATGGTCATTAACCCAATTTGAGACTACAACCCAAAGCTGAGCTTCAAAGCAGTCATCGAAGCAGTATGCGATTTGTTTTCAAAACTGAATCAATTCGCCGCTTTTCCGGGTTTGGCTGGGGAACGGGAAACAATTGCACGATTCGTATCATTCGATTCGCAGCTCAACGCCCGACTCGCCACATAGTTATTTTGAATCAAACACGCCATTTGTGGCAAAATTAAGATTTCTTAATCTTTATCTCAGGAAAAGATCAGACTTGTACCGCATCTCCTGCATTAACGCGCGGCTGGAACCGCGTGAGTCAAACAGGAGACAAAAATGAGCATCCGTAAATCCTCTCTTCTCGTCCCACGCACGTCCAACTGGGTAGGTGTCAGTGCTTTGGGGGCCGCCTTGCTGGCAACCACTGCCCTGCCCGCGAAAGCGGACGAAGCACTGGCGGACTTGGTCGAGAGCGTTTCGCCGTCGGTTGTGACCATTCTAGCGGAACAAGAGGCGCGCCCGACGCCCGCGCAGGGACAAGGTTTTGATTTTGAAGGTCACCCTTTTGGCGAATTCTTCAAACGCTTTGGCACGCCCGAGGGTTTTGACGCCCCCCAACGTGGGCCTGCCCAGGGATTGGGATCAGGTTTCGTTCTGGATGAGGCCGGGTACATCGTGACCAACCACCACGTGGTCGACAATGCCTCGACCGTAACCGTGCGACTGAATGATGACCGTACTTTCGAAGCAGAGATTGTCGGCACTGATCCCCTGACCGACATCGCGGTTCTGAAGATTGACGCAGGCGAAACCCTGCAAGCCGTGGAATTGGGCGACAGCGACGTAATTCGTGTTGGCGAAGATGTTGTGGCTATCGGTAACCCGTTTGGTCTCAGCTCAACCGTGACCACCGGAATTGTGTCGGCCAAGGGTCGTAACATTTCGCAAGGGCCCTATGCCGAGTTCATCCAGACAGACGCTGCGATCAATAAGGGCAACTCAGGTGGGCCGTTGTTCAACATGGACGGAGAAGTTGTCGGCGTAAATTCGGCCATCTACTCGCCCAGCGGCGGTTCAGTTGGTCTGGGTTTTGCAGTGACGTCCAACATTGTCGAACACATTGCGGCCGACCTCAGAGACGATGGTCAGGTCAGCCGCGGATGGTTGGGTGTCTCTATTCAAAACGTGAGCCCTGAAATCGCAGCGGCCATGGGTATTGATGCATCGTCCGGTGCGCTCGTGTCTGATGTTGTGACCGGCAGCCCAGCCGAAGGCATCCTGAAACAAGGCGACATCATTCTGACCTTCAACGACGAAGACGTCGACTCAAGCAGCGATCTGCCGCTGTTGGTGGGTACGACCAAGGTTGGCACCGAAAGCACACTGACCGTCCTGCGCGACGGATCCGAGCAGCAGTTGCAGTTGACCATTGGCCAGCACCAAAGCGCAAAGGCTGAGATCGATAAGTCTGTCGACGATACGATCGAAGGCACCGCACTGGGTGTGACAGTTGCTCCGCTGAACGACACGACGCGTAGTCAGATGGGTGTGGCTGAAACTGTCGAAGGCGTGGTTGTCACTGAGCTTCAGCCCGATAGCCCGGCAGCCCGAGCTGGCCTCCAGCCCGGTGATGTCATCGTCAAACTGGGCAGTCAGGAAACCACGACGCCCGACGCGCTGAAGACCGCGCTCGACAACGAAAAAACAGGGCCCGCACTGGTTTTGATCAACCGCGGCGGCAGCCAGATTTTCGTGGCCGTTGACATCGCCTGATTTCACACCCGCGCGCGCCACGTGATGGGGAATATCTGGCGTGCGCCTCCCCGGCGGATTGAATTGTCCGCGTTCCGCCGGGACTGCCGGGTGCGCAACGACGCACCCGGCACGTTTTCTCCTAACCCCAGTGTCTTGCCCCAAAATTTGTGTTTAAATACTATATCAAAGGAGTTCGGAACATGAGCCGTCGCCTGCTGATCGTCGAAGATGATGAAGACACCCGCGAGTTCATTGCCAAAGGCTTTGGCGAGGAAGGCTATGTTGTCGAACAGGCCGCTGATGGGCGTGAGGGCCTGTACCATGCAACAGATGGCGGGTTTGACGCGATCGTTCTGGATCGCATGCTGCCTGGTCTGGATGGTTTGTCGCTGATCCGATCCTTACGTGCCGCGGGCTTGAACACGCCGGTTCTGATGCTCACCGCCATGAGCGCAGTAGACGAGCGTGTGAAGGGATTACATTCCGGTGCAGATGACTATTTGGTAAAGCCTTTTTCTTTCCAAGAGCTGCATGCCAGGATTGAAGCACTTTTGCGCCGCCCTCAGGAGGCCGAAGAAACCTCGACCCTGACCTGTCGCGACCTTGAGATGGACTTGCTGACCCGTAAGGTCACGCGTGAGGGTCATGAAATCACGCTGACCCCACGCGAGTTCCAGATCCTTGAATACTTCCTGCGCCGCAAGAACCGCGTGGTGTCCAGAACCATGCTGCTGGAGGGTGTTTGGGACTACCACTTTGACCCCAACACCAATGTGGTGGACGTCCATATCTCCAAACTGCGCCGCCAGTTGGATGAAGGCGGACGATCCCCGCTTATTGAAACCGTACGAGGTGCCGGATACATGATATCCGATGGATAACATTCGGCTTTCGTTCAATAATTCGCGTACGCGCCTTGTTCTGGCCAGTATGGCACTTAGCACTTTGCTAACGGCCACTGTTCTGGCCTTGGTGTATTTTACCGCGAACCGAAGCATTGAGGGGGAAACACGATCGGTCGTCTCTGCCGAACTAACCGGGCTTGCAGATGAATACGAAAGGCGCGGTCTGATAGGTTTGATGACCGCGATAGAACGACGCCTTCCTAGCGCGTCAGAACGGGATGCGCTTTACCTTCTAACCGACCGTTTTGGCGCAACTTTGGCAGGCAACTTAAAGCAATGGCCTGCGGGTATCGCGGCAGGCAGCGGTTGGGTTGACCTTGAACTTCACCGGGCCGACAACAACGCCTTGGTGCCAATTTCCGCAGCGTCTATTCGACTACCGGGTGGAGAGCGGCTTTTGGTTGGTCGAGACGCCCTTGCCCGCCAGCAATTTGACCGCGCGCTGCTCCGATCAGTTGGGATCGCTCTGGCCATTGCCCTGGCGCTCAGCGTTCTGACCGGGTGGCTTTTTACCCGGTTGGTTTTTTCCCGCCTGTCAGACATTGCCAGCACAGCCGAAAACATCGTGTCCGGCGATTTATCCCGCCGTATGCCGATGCGCGGGACCGGTGATGAGTTCGACCAGGTCGCCGGGACGCTCAACACCATGCTGGACCGCATTGAAGAGTTGATCAGCAACCTGCGCACGACCTCAAATTCCATCGCGCATGATCTTCGATCTCCGCTCGCGCGCCTCAAACAAAGGGTCGAAGCACTATCCGACCCAAACAAGACAGAGCAAGAGCGTGAGATCGACGTAGCAAGAGCTTCTGTCGAGATCGACCACGTTCTAAGGGTTCTGAGTCAGTTGACCGAGATTTCGCGCGCCGAGGCAGGCGTTGGGCGCGAGCAGTTTGAAACCGTTGATCTTCAACAACTCGTTGCGGATGTCGCCGAACTGTACGAACCCGTCGCTGCAGATCAGGGTATCGCGCTTGAGGTGCGCGGAACGGCTGCCCCGATACAAGGTCACCGTCCGTTGCTGTCCCAAGCCTTGTCAAACCTTTTAGAGAACGCCATGCGTTATGCGCCTGAAAACACAGCCATAACCATCACTATTGGCGAGGACGAATGCACAGCGCAACTTAGCGTTCGGGATCGGGGACCCGGTGTACCAGCAAGTGAGCTTTCCCAGCTGCAAGTGCCATTTGTGACGCTGGATCCTGCCCGGACCGAGCGAAATGCAGGGCTTGGGTTGGCGTTGGTCGCAGCGATTTCCCGCATGCACGAAGGTGCGTTTACCGCCCGCAACTGCGACCCGGGCCTAGAGGCGACGATCAGTCTGGCGCGCCATTAACGGCCATTGCCTTGTTCTTATAGCGTGGGTCGTCTGTCACATCTTTGCCGAACCATACTGGCGGCTCGTAATCGCGAGCTTCGGCTTCGGTCCGAAACTCGACCTCTACCAAACATAATGGTGCCAGCGTGCCCTGAAAGACATCCAGCTCAAATACATGACCATCAGACAACTGCCCGGAATAGCGCTCTTTTTCGACGCGCCGACCTTCGGTCTCTGCCCAGAATGTCTCGAACTGTTCGACTGATATCTCAGCTTCGCGTTCGACCCTTACCATTCCACCGCCACCTTTTAGCGTCAAGTAATAGCGGTCATTCTTTTGCCGAAGCCGCAGTTCGGTCGAATCTTCCGGAGCGGTCAAGTAGCCTTGGCGAACAACAGCCTGACTTGTTCCGGTTAAATCCGGCATGTGGGCGACAAGGAATTTTCGTTCAATTTCAGCGCTCATCCCTTTGAAGTCACTCCATTCTCTAGCTCTTCAAACAGCTCCGCATAGGCCGCCGCTGCTGCGCTACGCTGCGCGAAAACCTTTACAGGCGCGCGGTTCTGTCCCATCCGTTCGATATCAGCGGCAAATGGGATTGCAGTTTTCATAAACCGTTTGGGGTACGTTGCTCGCATGCTCTCCATCGTTTCAAGATGCAGGCTTTTGCGGCGCTGTAGCATGGAAAAGAACGCCTTCAGCTTCTTTTTGGGCAGGTTCTTTTGCTCGAAGAAATCGACGAGTTGGCCGAATGTACGTTCGGACAGGGTTGTTGGTATCACCGGAACAACGATCACATCCGCCGCTTTGAAGATGTTCTCGGACAGGGTCGAGAAATTCGGCGGACAGTCCAGAATGATAACGTCGTAATCACTTCCGGCGGCGGCAAGAGCCTTTTTCAACCGCGACCTCTTGTTCCGCATCCGGGACAGGAAAACATCAAAGTCGCGGAACGTCAGGTTGGCAGGCAGGACATCCAGCCGATCGAAATCGCTTGCACGGATGGACTTGATAAACCGTTCGACATCCTCAAAAAATCGAGCCTCGGTCAATTTCTTGGACGGCTTTACACGGAGGTAGAATCCAGATGCACCCTGCGGGTCAAGATCGCACAAAAGTACCGTCTTACCGGCCGCAGCGTATGCATAAGCCAGATTAACCGACGTCGCGGTTTTTCCGACGCCGCCCTTGTTGCTGTAACAGGCAATGATTTTCAATCCTTAGCCCTCCATTCGGTGAAACAGATTTTGGAACAGCGCCCGGATTTTCGGGCTGTCAAAATGGCGGAAGTTGTCGATCACCTGATCCCGTTCGGCCTTTTGTCGTTCATCCAACACCGCGATTAACCCACCAATTGACATCGCCAATTGGGCGTTCGCTCGGTTCTGCTTGTTAGTTTTCTGCTCGACAAAAGCAAGTAGGCTGTCTTTTTGAACCGAACAATCATTGAATTGACCCAGATTATCCTGCAGCCTTTTCAGAGGCTTGATGATCGTTTTGAATGCCTTTCTGTCATACAGGGGGCCAAAAAACTCCATAAGATATCTCAGCTTCTTACAGTCGATGCGTAAGTCATGCACCAATGCATCGGGTGTCTGAGGGGTTATGCGGCGAGCCAACTTACAGACCTTGCTATAGCGTTTCCAAATCAGTTCGCAGGCATAGTCAAAAGCGCTGCGTTCTGCATTCGGGCCTGGATCGAGGTTTTTCGACGTCGCGAACAGAGACGTTAATTTACAGATTTCTTTTTCATAAGCAGATGATTGCAGCCATTTTCTAAGGTCTCCCAGTGCCTTCGTTCTTTCCGCTTGGAACTCGGTAAACATATCTTCGGTGCCCGCATGCAAACTGGTTGGGATCAACTCGAAATAGGTTTCTTTTTCCAGCAAGTAGACATCCAAATCCCGCACACGACCCGTTGGCGACATTAGGGCCGCGAAAGTCTGTTTTAGTTCGACCGTTTGAGCAGGTGAAAAAACCCCCTTGAAGAGGCTAACAACCGAACGAATGCGCCGCAAAGAAACGCGGTAGTCATGTAGGAATTCCGTATCGATATCCGCGATGATACCCGCTTCGTTCTGGCGTGCGACGGAAAGGAACGTCTGAATGATGTCAGTAGCCACTTCGATAGACGGCTCATCCCTGCCCAACTTTATTTCTGGTTTGGCCTGATACGGCACTGCGTTGGGAAAAAGCGCTGCAACAATCGGCTCCATCCCGTTCACAAGAACAGACATAGCGTCGATCAACTCACAAACGGCCTGATAGGTCCCTTCGTAGCCACGCATTGGTCGGACTGAAACAACACTGGCTTGGCCATTTACTGTTGTCAGGGTTGTGAGTTCTCCGCGCATTTGGGTTTTTTGAACGTCGTCCAGAACCGCAAAGGTGGTCGTTAACCGTTCCCCTTGCCCGATTGTCGTCAAAGCGCGCAACTTGGGAAATCCGACCAGCGCCTTCCGAACGGGTCCGTCGGGAAGATCATGAACAAAGCTACCCTGCCCGCCCCCGACTTGCGAAAGGATCTGCCCGTTCTCCAGGATCAATTTCAGTTCGCCAGCGCCCTGGATCAAAACCCGCCCATTTGCCCGGATAGACTGGTCAAAGCAATCCAGCATTTGGAAGACGGTCGGACGGGTGGATTCTCCAACGCTTATTTCTAAGTCGGGCAATGAGGTTGAAAGCGTTTTTGGATCAAACGAACCCGGCAGGACAAACGTCGTTTCTCCCTCCGTCATTGCGTCCGTCCTTTCCAACAGAAGTTACCCTAGAAAGCCGCCGCCCTTCGACGCCAAAGCTGTGTATTCAATTGAGTTTTGGTGTTTTCTAAGCTCTTGGCCTTCGACATAAGCACTTGCCTGATCATATGAAAACGCGAAACGGAACTATAATCAACCAAAGAACAACGGCTGCCTGAGATCGGCAGATGACAGGATCCAAGAACGCCGCTAAGACAAAAACATGTCCGATCCAGTCTCATCGATCCGCAACCTTGGCCCGGCGTTTGAGCAGGCTTGCGCACGGGCCGGTATCCATTCAGCCCAGCAGTTGCGCGAAATCGGTGCAGACGCGGCGTATAGCCTGCTGCTGCAAAACGGATCACGCCCACATTTCATAGGGTATTATGTTCTGGTTATGGGCTTGCAGGGTCGGCCATGGAACGACTGCAAAGGCCAAGAAAAGAAAGAACTGCGCAAGCGGTTCGATGCAATCAAGGCCAATGTGCGCACCGCACCCGAGGCAAAGATGATCGCGGATCTGGATGCAATCGGGGTCCGAGTGACTGCTGGCGATATCAAACCAGAATAAAAAAGCCGCACCCGGAAACCGGGCGCGGCCTGAAGACTAAGCTGGTTGCGGATTAACCGACCAGTTCGATGCCCGAGAAGAAGTAGGCGATCTCAACCGCCGCGGTTTCCGGCGCGTCGGAACCGTGAACCGAGTTTTCGCCAACCGATTCAGCGAACTCGGCACGGATGGTGCCAGCGGCAGCGTCCGCGGGGTTGGTTGCGCCCATGACTTCGCGGTTCTTGGCAATGGCACCTTCGCCTTCCAGAACCTGCACAACGACCGGAGCCGACGACATGAATTCGCACAGTTCGTCATAGAACGGACGCTCGGCGTGCACTTCGTAGAATTTGCCAGCTTGCTCTTTGGTCATGTGGATGCGCTTTTGCGCAACGATGCGCAGGCCGGCTTCTTCGAACTTGGCGTTGATTTTGCCAGTCAGGTTGCGGCGGGTTGCATCGGGTTTGATGATCGAGAATGTGCGTTCCAGTGCCATATCGGCCTCTCCTTACAATGTGGCGCGGGGTGTGCGCCGAAATCCATCGCGCGCCGCCTAGCACGGTATGTGACCTAAGAAAAGTGTTATGTGGCTCGTCGCTCAGATCGTGTCCGGCAATGGGTCCAACTGATCGACCCGACGCACATAAAGGATGGATAAAAGCCCCGCGAAACTGCTAGCGAACATCATACCCAACACGATAAACGGCGCGTTCTCTGCGGTGACCAATCCACCTGTGGCAAAGGTCAGCAACGCGCCCAATGCGACTGTCATCGCCCCCGACAAACCAGCCGCGCTACCTGCCAATTGCGGACGGACCGACATCAGGCCTGCAGTGGCGTTGGCGACGGTCAACCCGTTGCCAAAACCCACCAGAATGGCCGAACCGAAAAAGGTCCAGACGCTGCCGCCTTCGGCAGCAAAGACCACAAACCCCATCAAAGGCCCGACCGAGGCAATGATCCGCCCTGTCAGGATCATATTGTTCAGTCGAACGCGTGCAGCCAGTCGTCCGGTCAGAAAGCTGCCCGCCATGAAACCCAACGTTATAATACCGATCCCTAAACCCAGCAGTGCGGGGTTCAGATCGAACCATGTCGCAGCCACTAACGGCGCGCCGGTGATAAAGGCATAGAACCCGCCGATCGAAAACGCGGCGCAGAAGGAATAGCCCCAGAACCGGCGCGAGTTGAACAGTTGTGGGTAGAGCTTCATTTGCGCGGTAAAAGTGGCTGTCGTGTTGGTATTCGTTTCTCCCAGATCAGCCCAGACCAGCATCAGCAGGCCAACACCCAGCAAAAAATACAGCACAAAGCCCGCGCGCCAGCCGAACAGCATCTCAAGCAGGCCACCCAGCATGGGCCCCAACATCGGAGCCAGCGCCATAGCCATCGACACATACCCTAGCTTGCTGGCCGCCTCGTTCGGCGGATGCATGTCGCGGATCGCGGCGCGTGCCAGCACCTGCCCCGCGACAACCGCGCCCTGCAGCATTCGAAACCCGAGGAAGACCCAAATCGACTCGGCCAATGCGCAGCCGATCGAAGCCACAACAAACACAGCCATGCAGAAAAGCAAAACCGGTCTGCGCCCAAATCGGTCAGACAATGGCCCCATGATCAATTGCAAGACCGCCGACAGGGCCAAGTAACCCGCTACAGACAGGTTGACGAGGCCGTAATCCGCCCCAAGCGCTTCGCCGATACTTGGCAACGAGGGCAGAAACATGTTCAACGACAGCACCGACAACGCGGTCAGAAGGACCAGCGTGATCAAGGACGGAGGAGATTGTGCCGGTCTCATCAAATGTTCCAATGCAGCCAAACATATCAGCGCTATCACATTGATCGTTGGATGAACATGTCAACCCGCTGGCGGCGGCAAGATCGCTCTGCTAAGAGCGGCCCATGCTACGGATCGAAGACATCACCTATGCCGTCGAAGGCCGCCCTTTGTTCGACGGGGCCAGTGCGACCATCCCCGATGGGCACAAGGTTGGTCTGGTCGGCCGCAATGGCACCGGCAAGACCACGCTATTTCGCCTGATCCGGGGCGAACTGTCGTTGGAATCGGGCAATATCAACATTCCCAAACGCGCGCGGATAGGCGGCGTGGCGCAAGAGGTGCCCTCGTCCGATGTCTCTTTGATCAACACGGTTCTGGCCGCCGACACCGAGCGCAACGCCTTGATGGCTGAGGCTGACAGCGCGACAGATCCGACAAGGATCGCCGAAATACAGACGCGACTGGCCGATATCGATGCGTGGTCGGCCGAAGCTCGGGCGGCGTCGATCCTCAAAGGTTTGGGGTTTGACGATGAGGACCAACTCAAGCCGTGCTCGGATTTCTCGGGCGGTTGGCGAATGCGCGTGGCGCTTGCTGCGGTTCTGTTTGCGCAGCCGGACCTGCTGCTGCTGGACGAACCGACCAACTATCTGGACCTTGAAGGTGCGTTATGGCTGGAAAGCTACCTCGCCAAGTATCCTCATACCGTGATCATCATCAGCCACGACCGCGGGCTCTTGAACCGCGCTGTCGGTTCGATCCTGCATCTGGAAGACCGCAAGCTGACCTATTATGCGGTTCCCTATGACAAATTCGCCGAACGCCGCGCCGAACGCATTGCGCAGGCGGAGTCGGAAAACGCCAAGGCCAAGGCGCGCATCGCCCATCTGCAAAGCTTCGTAGACCGATTTCGCGCCAAGGCCACCAAGGCCGTGCAAGCCCAGTCCCGTCTGAAGATGATCGAGCGCATCCAGCTTGTTTCCACCCCGCAAGAAGCAGCCCTGCGCGCGTTCTCTTTCCCCGAACCTGAGGAGCTATCGCCCCCGATCATCCATCTGGAAGGCGGCGTGACCGGCTATGGCGACACCGAAGTGCTACGCCGCCTCAACTTGCGCATTGATCAGGACGACCGGATCGCGCTGCTGGGCAAGAACGGTCAGGGCAAATCGACTCTGTCGAAACTGCTGTCCGACCGCCTGCCCCTGATGGCGGGCAAGATGACCCGCAGCTCCAAACTGCGCATCGGCTATTTCGCGCAGCATCAGGTCGACGAGCTTTATGTGGACGAGACCCCCTTGGATCACCTGCGCCGCCTGCGCCCGGATGAGGGGCCCGGCAAATGGCGATCGCGTCTGGCCGGGTTTGGCCTGAATGCAGATCAGGCGGAGACAGAGGTCGGTCGCCTGTCGGGCGGTCAGAAAGCCCGCCTGTCGCTTTTGCTGGCCACAATTGACGCGCCGCATATGCTGATCCTTGACGAACCCACCAACCACCTCGACATCGAAAGTCGCGAGGCGCTGGTCGAGGCGTTGACCGCCTATTCCGGTGCGGTTGTGTTGGTCAGTCACGATATGCACCTGCTGTCGCTGGTGGCGGATCGGCTTTGGCTTGTCTCTGACGGCACCGTCAAACCGTTCGACGACGATCTAGAGGCTTACCGCGCGCTACTGCTGGCCCGCGACAAGCCGGTTAAACAAAAGCTGCAGCCCACTAAGGCAAAACGCCCGTCGCGCGATACTATGCTGGCCCTACGCGCCGATTTGCGCAAATGCGAGGATCGGATTGAGAAACTGACAGGCATGCACGACAAGCTGTCGGCGAAACTGGCGGACCCTGCATTGTATGAAGACGACCGGATAAACGACCTTGAAACGTGGAACCGCAAGTTCGCCGAAGTGGTCGAAGCAATGCAAAAGGCCGAGGCTCTTTGGGTTGCAGCCGCAGAACGTCTTGAAGAGGCAGAAGCCTCATGACCGAACCTTTGGTGGACCGCAATGCGATGATCGCAGGAATGCGCCCGGAAATTCAGCCCGGCGAATTCGCGTTCGTAGTCTGGCCCAGCGACCAAGCGTGGCCTTCGGGAACGCGGGGCAGCTATGTTGAGGCTGAGGGGCTTTCCCTTATTGTGCCCCTAGACGCCGCCCCTTCAGATGCGGTGCACATGCGCTGCATCACACTGCAGGTGCATTCCTCGCTAGAGGGGGTGGGTTTGACCGCAGCAGTTTCCAGTGCGCTTGCCCAAAGTAACATCCCTGCAAATATGGTTGCGGGCTATCACCATGATCATGTTTATGTTCCCAGCCGTTTGGCCGATGAAGCGCATTCAATATTACTGGCATTGCAACAAGGCGCGGCGGAATGATTGATCTGGCCTTTTTCATAACTGCATTCACAACGATGTTCGTTGTGATTGACCCTTTTGGAACAACTCCGATTTTTGTCGCTCTTACGCAGGACATGGATGCTGCAACGCGCCGCAAGACTGCGATCCGAAGCTGTCTGACTGCCGTTTGTATCCTGATCGCGTTTGCCGCCTTTGGTGAGGCCGTTCTGGGGTTTGTCGGCATCTCCATGCCGGCCTTTCGCGTGGCCGGCGGAGCACTGCTGTTCCTGACCGCGCTCGACATGCTGTTCGAGCGCCGCACCAAGCGACGCGAAGATCGCGCCGAAGAGGAAGAGCATCCAGATCCTTCGGTCTTTCCGCTGGCTATCCCTTTGATTGCCGGTCCCGGATCCATTGCCACGATCATCCTGTTGGCGGGGCAGAACCCCGGCATTTCCGGTATAGCTGCCGCATGCGGCGTAATGCTTGCCGTGATGTTGGTGGTGTTTGTCTTCTTTCTTGCGGGTGGTTTGATCGCCCGCATCTTGGGAAAAACCGGTTTGAACGTACTGACCCGGCTTTTGGGAATGTTGTTGGCCGCCTTATCCGTCCAATTCATTCTGGATGGCCTAAAGGCCTTTGGTTTCGCGTCGTAAATCCCCATATACCTCTCAGGGTAACAGGTTAGGATTACAGTATGGACGGCGACAGCATTGCACGTTTGGCTTATCTGGGATTGCTTGGCGCTGCTGTTGTGGCGTGGTTCATCTCGCAAAACCGCCAAACGCTGAATAAAACGCTGCAACAGGCGATGGCCTGGATGTTCATTTTTGTCGGCGTCATCGCCGTGGTTGGCCTGTGGGAAGACATCCGCAGCACCGTTGCCCCCTCGCCCCAACTAACCGTTACTGGGGAGACAATCGAAGTCCCCCGCGCCTATGATGGTCATTATTACCTGCCGATTGATGTGAATGGTCAGACCATTGATTTTCTGGTGGATACGGGCGCCAGTCAGATTGTCCTCAGCTCACAAGACGCCGAGCGTTTGGGGATTGATCCCGACCAGTTGAACTATTTCGGGCGCGCCGCCACTGCGAATGGCGAGGTGCGGACTGCTCCGGTCCGGCTTGAGACGCTGACTGTGGGTCCTGTCACGGACCGCAATGTCTCGGCCTGGGTGAATGAGGGTGAGCTGTTTCAATCTCTGCTGGGGATGGATTACCTGCATCGGTTTTCCAACATTCAGTTCGCCGATGGTCGGATGATCCTGTCCCGCTGATTACATTCCGGGATTGAGAACAAAATAAGAACATGCTAGCTTGCACGCATGTCTACACATCTTCTTGACCGCAAACCAGCACGTGCAGCATCCGGGGTGGCGCTGCATCCTCAGATCACATTGCAATTGGGTCGCGTGCACGAGGCGTGCGGCCCCGCCCGACGCAGCTTTGCCCTATGGCTGGCCGGGCAGACGCAAGGACCGGTCTTGTGGATTTCACCCGCGTGGGAGCCGGGACAGTTGAACCCCGATGGGATGATGCCTTTTGCCGATCCGGCCCGATTCATCTTTGTCCGCCCTACCCGGGTCGAGGATCTGCTATGGTGCCTAGAAGAGGCACTGCGCAGCGGGGCGATCCCGCTGGTGATCGGCGACCTGCCAGACGCGCCTGCCCTGACGCCAATACGTCGGATGCATCTGGCCGCCGAACAGGGCGGTTTGATGGGACAGGCACCACTTGGGCTGCTGCTCACGCCCGGTGATGGCGGCGCGCAGGGGGTCGAAACCCGTTGGCACATGGCTGCGGATCATCAAGGGGAAACCCGTCGCTGGACCCTGACCCGCCGTCGTGCTCGTGCCCTGCCCCCGGTCAGTTGGCATGCCACCCAAACCAAGCCACGCGCCGGGCTGAACCTGCAAAGAGTCAATAAAGAAGAGGTTTTAGCGTGACATCACCATGTGCTCACGCAAGATGTGACTAGCCAAATCCCTACCCGCGCCCTAGCGTTCCGGGATGACCCACGCGATCCACGATAGCCGCTATTCCTGGCTGCGCCTGCTGATAACGCTCGCCATTGCGATGGTGGCGAATGTCGGCATGTGGGCCGTCATCGTGGTGATGCCTGCGATTGAAGCGCAGTTCGACGCGGGTCGGGCCGAGGCGTCATTGCCGTATGTCCTGTCCATGATCGGTTTTGCCTTGGGGAATATGTGGCTGGGTCAACTGGTCGACAGGTTGGGTGTCACCAAAGCGCTGATCGGCGCGGCCGTACTCAGCGCAATCAGCTACCTACTGGCAACACTTGCGCCGAATATGGTGATGCTATCGCTGGCACATTTGCTATTGGGATTGGGCACCTCGATCGGGTTCGGCCCTCTGATCGCCGATATTTCGCACTGGTTCATGAAACGGCGCGGTATCGCAGTCGCATTGGTGGCCAGCGGCAACTATCTGTCTGGCGCGATCTGGCCTACTCTGCTGTCGGGTATTCTGGCCCGCGAGGGTTGGGAACAGGTCTATCTGACCTTGGCGGTGATGACGTTGATCGTTGTCATCCCCCTGTCGTTTCTACTGCGCCGCCAAGTACCAATCGAAGCCCACCAGACCGCTGCAGCCAACGCGCAGGTCAATGCGCGCAGCGTCGGCATTTCACCGCGTGCACTGCAATACATCCTTGGTCTGGCCGGCATCGGTTGCTGTGTGGCGATGTCCATGCCCCAGGTGCATATCGTTTCGTACTGCGTTGGATTGGGATACGGGCCAGCAGTCGGGGCTGAAATGCTGTCATTGATGCTGTTGGGGGGCGTCGTCAGCCGGGTCATCTCGGGGCTTGTTGCGGACAAGCTGGGGGGCATTATGACCCTACTGATCGGCTCAGTCCTCCAATGCATCGCGTTGTTTTTGTTCCTGCCATATGACGGCATGGTCTCGCTTTATGTGATCAGCCTGCTGTTTGGGCTGGCTCAGGGCGGCATCGTGCCCAGCTATGCCCTTGTGGTGCGGGAATATATGCCCCCGCAAGAGGCCGGGGCCCGCGTAGGTTTTGTCATGATGATGACCATTATGGGCATGGCTTTGGGCGGGTGGATGTCCGGGTGGATTTACGACGTAACCGGAAATTATCAATTGGCCTTTATCAATGGCATTCTCTGGAACGGGCTGAATATCGCAATCCTGCTGATGTTACTGAAACGCTCGCGTCCACGCAGGCAGGAGGTCATGGCATGACCCAAATGACACGGCGCATCATCTTGGCGGGGCTTGCTGCATTGGCATTCGGCTGTCCCTCAATCGCGGCCCCCAGTGCGTACGAGCTTGTTCCCGATGAAACCTCGGTCGATTTTACATTCGATCTGTCCGGCATCACCCAAACCGGGACCATGCCAATTCAGTCGGCGGATATCCTGATTGACCCAAATGATTTGCTGAACAGTCGGGTGGACGTCATCCTCAACGTCGCCAAGGCACGCACCAAACTACCCTTTGCGCGCAAACCGATGCTCAGCGAAAGCGTGTTGGACGCAGAGGAGTTTCCGACCATCCAGTTCGTGTCGACAAGTGTTCAATTAGGTGAAAGCGGCCGCATCTCGGGTGGTGCAAAGATAAGTGGTGATCTGACCGTTCGCGGGGTCACCCGTCCTATTGTTCTAAAAGCCGATTTGTTCCGCCCTGCCGGCAGCGCGGCAGACAGCCTGGACGATCTGTCCATTCGTCTGACAGGCGCGTTGAACCGACATGACTTTGGGGCGTCAGGCTTTGCAGACCTTGTGCAAGACACAGTCAGTCTGGACATCCGGGCAGAAATCAAAAAAGCGCCATAGGTCAAAAACGACGCGACAAAGTCGATAAGCTGCGTGCAACGCATGATGGATAGGCCAAGCTAAGGCCATTATGCGTACGATCATTTCCTTCGCGGCCCTGTTTCTGTCGGTCATCCTGCTGCAGCTATCAACCGGCGGGGTTGGCCCGCTGGATGCGATCTCGGGGCTGACCCTGGATTTCACCACCGAACAGATCGGTTTGTTGGGGTCAGCGCATTTCATAGGCTTTTTCGTTGGGTGCTGGTGGGCCCCGCGACTAATGGGCAGTGTCGGACATTCGCGGGCTTTTGCGGTATGCACAGCCCTAGGGGCGATGGGCCTGCTGGGGCACACCCTCACGGAGAACCCGATGATCTGGGCCGTGCTGCGGATCGCCTCGGGTACCTGCGTGGCAGGGTGCTACACGGTTATCGAGGCATGGTTGAACGCAAAAGTCACAAACGAGTCCCGCGGCCGGGTTATGGGCAGCTACCGCATTGCTGACCTTGGTGCCTCGTTGTGTGCGCAGTTGATTATCGCCGTGCTGCCACCGGCCTCTTACGTGTCATATAATCTGCTGGCTATTTTGTGCTGTGCATCGCTGCTGCCGCTGACCTTGACCAAGGCAAGCCAACCCAAAACGCCTGAGGCCCCGCGCTTGCGGCCCAACTTGGCGTGGCGCAACTCACCACTCGCTGTGGCAGGCGTTATCGTATCCGCGCTCAGTTCGGCGTCCTTTCGAATGGTCGGCCCTGTTTATGGTCAGGAGGTCGGCCTGGGCGTAGACCAGATCGCTTTCTTCCTCGCCTCTTTCGTTTTGGGTGGTGCACTGGCGCAGTATCCGCTGGGATGGCTGGCTGATAAATATGACCGACGTTGGGTGCTGATCTGGTTGTCCGCTGCGGCGGTGCTAAGTTGCGGTATCACCATGGCTGCCAGTGGCGCGGGAACGTTGGGCGTCATGCTGGCCGCCGGGCTGTTCGGTTTGACGACCTTTCCGATCTTTTCGGTGTCTTCGGCCCACGCCAACGACTTTGCTACGACAGAGCAGCGAGTTGAGCTGTCCGCTGCGCTGATGTTTTGGTACGCATTGGGGGCCATTGCATCGCCCTATGTCTCGTCGACGCTCATCCAACAATTCGGACCGGGTGCCCTGTTTGCCTTTGTGGCCGTCGGGCATTTGGGTCTGATCGTTTTTGGACTTGCGCGCATGCGCTCGCGCCCAACCCCCGAGGCGCGCACGAACTATGTCTATGCTCCGCGAACATCTTTCACCATCGGGCGTTTGCTGAAGCGATCGCGCGAAGAATAGAGAAAGGGCCGGGATAACCCCGGCCCTTTTCGTTGCCTTTACTGGTGCGTTTGCGGTGCTTCGTCCTCAAGCACTTCTGCGGCTTCGGTCGGTTCAGAGGTCGCTTCAAGCGCGCCGTTCACTACGCCGCCTACCCCGTTTTCCATCGACAGCCCCAGTTCTTCTCCCAGCTTCTTCAGCGCGGGCATCTGCACCGCCATACCCATGATCGAATCCAATGCCTGATTGACCACTGGCTTATCACTGTTGGCTGCGCCACCCGAGGCCCCGGCCCCGATACCGCCGACCTGATGGATTTTGATCGAGTCGATCTTTTCGGCTGGCTTGACCATTTCCGAGATGATCGAGGGCATGGTTTCAATCCGCGCCAGATCGACCTTCATGCGGATTTGCGCTGCGGATAGTGCGTTATCCGCCTCAACAATCGCTCGCTTACCTTCCGCTTCGGCCAACATGTCGTTCTTCTTGGCCTCGGCCCGGATGTTCAGCGCATCCGCCTCGGCCTGTGCTTCCTCACGGCGCGCTTCGGCGCGGTCTGCTGCGGCCTCTTTCTCGGCCTGCGCAGCCAGACGGATCGCCGTTGCCTGACGCTCAGCTTCACGGGTCGCCTCGATCAAAACGATCTGCTTCTGACGCTCGGCCTCGGCCACTTCGCGAGCCGTTGCCACCGCTTCGGTTGCTTTCGTTGCCTCAGCCCGAGCCAGGTCAGCGGATGCACGCGCGCGGCTTTCCTCTTCGGATTTCTGCGCGATGATGATCTGGCGCTCTTGCTCGGCCACTTCGATCTCACGCTCTTTGGCGATCTCGGCATCGCGGATTTTACGCTCACGCTCAATCTCAGCCGCGCGAATGGCCTCTTCACGGGCGATCCGGGCGCGTTCGGTTTCACGCACTGAGTCTTCGGTCCGCGCGGCGATCTCGGCCTCTTGCGCCACGCGCAGGGTTTCAACCTTCTGCGTCTGCTCAATGCGCGCCTGCGCCTCATCCTGTTCGATCAACAGCTTCTGACGTTCGGCCTCCATCGCGGCACGGCGCACTTCAACCTCGGCCTCGGCATCAATTTGCGCGCGCTCTTTCTTGGACACGGCGATAACCTCAGCCAACTTGCGCATACCCACGGCGTTAAACGCGTTGTTCTCATCCAGAGCCTCAAACGGCGTCTGGTCCAATGCGGTCAGCGAGACGGATTCCAGCGACAGACCATTCTTCAGCAGGTCTTCGGACACGGCGTTCTGCACCTCTTGCACAAAGTCGGCACGGTTTTCATGCAGCCCGTCCATGGTCATCTGAGCGGCCACAGCGCGCAGACCGTCGATCAGCTTACCTTCGATCATCTCGCGCAGTTGCTCGACATCAAAGGTGCGGTCGCCAAGTGTCTGCGCGGCGCGCGCGATCCCCTCTTCGGTCGCCATGACCGAGACGTAGAACTCGACGCCCACATCCACGCGCATGCGGTCTTTTGTGATCAAAGCCGCCTCACCGCTACGCTGTACCTCAAGGCGCAGGGTCTTCATGTTGACGGGGCTGACCTCATGCAGCAGCGGCACGATGATGACGCCGCCATCCATGATGACTTTCTTTCCGCCCGCACCGGTTTTCACCAGGCTGACCTCTCGGGTCGCGCGGCGGTACAGGCGGCCAAGCACAAGGCCAATGAACAAGAGTACTGCTAAAATGGTCACAACTGTGACGGCCAGGAATTGAAGTTCCATGCAAATCCTCCTTTTTTGGGGGTTAAAAATTGATTAGTCTGACAAACCGACCAGAACGAACCGGTCGTGTCGTCGATCACGCAGAACAAGGACATCGGAACCCTGTTCCAGCGTGTCTTTCTCCTGCAGCGGTTCTGCGCGCAGGTAGTGGGTATTGCCAAACCGGTCCATAACGCGCACCTCGGCCGGGCGGCCACGAGACGCGGTGCCCTGAGTGATGACGCCGCGACGGCGGGCCAGCATCCGCTCTGACATGGCTTCGGTTTCTGTCTTAGGCAGAAGGCGAGCGAATACACCGCCGAAACCACGCGCAAACCACACGCCAAAGACACCTGCAGGTATTGCAGCCAGCCAAGTCGGCAGGTCGAAGCCCAGCAAGTCACGCAAGGCCAGTTGAAGACCCATACCAGACAGGCCGAAACCTGCCAGCAATACAGCCAACCAGATCATCACAGGCACCCGGCCAATCCCAAGCCATGCAATCGGGCCCGCCGGAGCGGCATCAGGGGCGTCGGCTTCCACGTCGGCCAGCTCAAAATCGCCAAGATCCACACTCGCGTCGATATCAAGATCGAAATCGCCCAGATCGACATCTGGTGCATCAACCACGTCCAGATCGACCTCACCCTCACCCGCCAGCAGGCTGCCGCCCACCATCAAAGCGATCAGTTCCAGCGCCAAAAGGCCGAACAGAAGCGCAAGCGCAAAGGTAAAGGGCGCAAAAGCACCCTCGAGCAAAAAGTCGAACATCAGGAAATTGCCCTCGGTTTTGTATACTTTTGTATACACAGTAGATGGGAAGCCATTTTTAACATTTCAAGAGGTTGTGATTCCAATTTACAACCTATGGGTATTGTGGCCGCGCTTTGGATCACAACCCAAGAACAGCCTCAGACAGTTTTTTTCACCTGTTGCGTGTTTAAAATGACCAAGGCCGCGACGCCGGGGTTTTGCTGGCCGTTCACATAAGGTAGACGAGCCCGCAGTTAGATACGTGGAAACGGAACATGGCTCGGATTCTCATCACTTCGGCGATCCCCTACATCAACGGGATCAAGCACCTCGGCAACCTGATCGGCTCGCAATTGCCTGCGGATCTGTATGCACGTTACCAGCGTGGCCGGGGAAACGAGGTCATGTTCCTTTGCGCAACAGATGAACACGGCACCCCAGCCGAACTGGCCGCAGCCAAAGCGGGCAAACCGGTCGCTGAATACTGCGCGGACATGTACGCAGTTCAAGCGGACATCGCAAAGCGCTTTGGTCTGAGCTTTGACCATTTCGGCCGGTCTTCCAGCGCTCAAAACAAGGCTTTGACGCAGCACTTTGCTGGCAAACTGGACGAAGCCGGTCTGATCCGTGAAGTCAGCGAAAAGCAGGTCTACTCCAACGCCGATGGTCGTTTTCTGCCCGACCGTTATATCGAAGGCACCTGCCCCAACTGTGGCTACGATCGCGCCCGCGGAGATCAGTGCGAAAACTGCACCAAGCAGCTGGACCCGACGGATCTGATCGAGCCGCGCTCGGCCATCTCTGGTTCTACTGATCTGGAAGTACGTGAAACCAAGCATCTATATCTGCGCCAATCGGCGATGAAGGATCAACTGGATGCTTGGATCGACAGCAAAACTGATTGGCCGATCCTAACCACGTCGATTGCCAAGAAATGGCTGCATGACGGGGACGGCCTGCAGGATCGCGGTATCACTCGCGATCTGGACTGGGGTGTGCCGGTTAAGAAAGGCGATCAGGACTGGCCCGGCATGGAAGGCAAGGTTTTCTACGTCTGGTTCGACGCCCCCATCGAATACATTGCCTGCGCCAAGGAATGGGCCGATGCCAGCGGGAAACCGGATGCCGAATGGGAACGCTGGTGGCGCACTGACAAAGGCGCCGACGACGTCCGTTATGTGCAGTTCATGGGCAAGGACAACGTGCCCTTCCACACCCTGTCCTTCCCGGCCACCATTCTGGGATCGGGCGAGCCGTGGAAGATGGTCGATCACCTGAAATCCTTCAACTACCTAAACTATGACGGCGGTCAGTTCTCGACCTCTCAGGGTCGCGGTGTCTTCATGGATCAGGCGCTGGATATCCTGCCCGCCGATTACTGGCGCTGGTGGCTACTGAGCCATGCGCCCGAAAGCAGCGACAGCGAGTTCACGTGGGAGAACTTCCAGCAATCGGTCAACAAAGACCTTGCCGACGTGCTTGGCAATTTTGTCAGCCGGATCACCAAGTTCTGCCGCTCGAAATTCGGTGAAGCGGTGCCGCAAGGCGGAGAATTCGGCGCACGCGAGCAAGAGCTGATCGCAGAACTCACCCGACGTGTACGCGCCTATGAAGGCTTTATGGAATCTATGGAAGTGCGCAAGTCTGCTCAGGAACTGCGTGCGATCTGGGTGGCTGGAAACGAATACCTGCAATCCGCAGCCCCTTGGTCAACCTTCAAGGAAGACCCCGAACAGGCGGCGGCGCAAGTCCGCTTGGGCTTGAACCTGATCCGCCTGTATGCCGTGCTCAGCGCACCGTTTATTCCAGACACGTCCGCTCGGATGCTCAGCGCGATGAACACGTTGGATACCAGTTGGCCGGATGATGTTGCGGCGGCGCTGCAAGCACTGCCGGCGGGCCACGACTTTGCCGTTCCCGAGGTTTTGTTTGCCAAAATCACGGATGAGCAGCGCGAAGACTGGGAAACGCGGTTCGCTGGAACCCGCGACTGACGTCAGGCTGGGAGGAATTTTCAAAAGGGGGGCCAATCAGCCCCCCTTTTTTCGTGCAATACACCTGTTGTGTTCGCCAAAAGGTATACCCCATCGACGTAAGCCTGCCGCATGTCAAAGAAAATTCGGCCCTGAAAACCTTAGAGCCTTGTGTCATCACGCTTGAGAAAAAAACATAAACCCGCCATCCTGAACCCAGGTTCAGTCGACTCGGAACTGGCTTTCGGCAACCGGTCGCATTCAGTTTTTCTACAACGAGGCAATTGCCATGTCCCTTGCATCAGTGTTTTCGCAACTCCGCCATAGCTGCACGGCGCCGGAATTTCTCAGGCAAACCGCAGCCGTGGCTTTGATCGGACTGGCATCCTCGGCCGCGGCACAAGATCAAAGCGACGCGCCGCCACCAAAGGTTTCAATTGCTGCCGCCTATACACAGGAAATAACCGAAGAGGCCACGTTCATCGGTCGGGCCGAAGCGTTGAACAAGGCCGATATCGTAGCCCGTGTCAGCGGCTTTCTCGACAGCCAAGACGTGGAAGATGGCGCGCTGGTCAACGAAGGCGATTTGTTGTTCAAAATTGAGCCCGATCTTTATCAGGCAACGCTGGAAGCACGTAACGCCGATCTGGACAGGGCAGAAGCCAATCTGGAACTGGCCAAGGTCGAACTGGCACGAAAACAGGAATTGTACGAACGTGACGCCACCCCGGAATCCGAGCGCGACATTGCGCGCGCAAACGAGTTGGTTGCCGAGGCCGAGGTCAAATCCGCCAAAGCCGCCATCCAACAAGCTCAGCTAGACCTAAGCTATACGGAGATTCACGCGCCCTTTACCGGCCGGCTCGGTCGTGTTGCGACCAGCGTCGGCGACGTCGTGGGCCCCAACAACCCACCGCTGGTGAATATTGTGAGTGAAGCGCCGATCTATGTGAATTTCGCTCTGAACGAAAAACAGTTCACATCTGTTCTGGAAACAGTTGGTGAAAACGCGGCATCGCTCGCCGAAAGCAACAAAAGCCCTGTGGTGAAGGTCACTCTTCCCAACGGGTCAGAGTTGGACGAGACCGGCAAAATCGTCTTTGTCGACAACAGAATTGATCCCTTGACCGGTGCCATCACAATAAGGGCCGAGTTTGACAACACAGACCGCCTGATCATCGACGGTGCGTTCTTGAACGTCCAGATCGAAGCGCTTGAACCAACGCTCGAGGTTCTGGTGCCGCAAGCCGCATTGCAACGCGACCAGCGCGGGGACTTTGTACTGGTCGTCAACGACCAACAGATGGTCGAACAGCGTTACATCACCACGGGCAACACAGTTGGGACGGCTATCATCGTGAAAGATGGTTTGCGTGAAGGCGAAAGTGTGATTGTCGAAGGGCTGCAGCGCGTACGCCCCGGCGTTGCCGTCGACGCTGTTGTCGCTGCCGAGCAGCCGGGAGAGTAACGGATGTTCTCAGCCCTGTTTATCAGCCGGCCCAAGCTGGCGCTCGTTATCTCGCTGGTGCTGACCATTATGGGCGGCATCGGCTATCTGGTCTTGCCGGTCGCACAGTTCCCGGACATTACACCGCCAGTTGTCAGCGTTTCGACCACCTACACCGGTGCAAATGCGGAAACCGTTGAAAACACGGTAGCCGCCCCAATCGAGGCGCAGGTCAACGGTGTGGATGACATGATTTACATGACATCGACCTCGTCGGATAACGGCTCGTATTCTCTGAACGTGACATTTGAGGTCGGAACCGACCCCGACATCGCATCCGTGAACGTGCAGAACCGTGTTGCGCAGGCGATGTCGTCCCTGCCAGCCGAGGTTACGTCATCCGGTGTGGTCACCCAGAAGGCGTCGACCAATATGTTGCTGCTGGTGACGCTTACCTCGCCAAACGGAACATATGACAGCGTTTTCCTGTCCAACTATGCTTCGATCAACCTAAAGGATGCGCTGGCGCGTATTCAGGGCGTGGGCAAAGCAGATGTTCTGACCAACCTGGAATACGCGATGCGGATCTGGATGGACCCGGACAAGATGGCGGGTCTCTCTATCACTCCGGGCGATGTGATCAGCGCCATTCGCGAGCAAAACGTTGAGGTTTCGGCCGGTTCTATCGGTGCGCCTCCGGTGCCCGAGGGGCAGACGTTTCAGTACACCATCAAGACCAAAGGACGCCTGACATCTGCGGCCGAGTTTGGTGAGATCGTCATACGCACCGGTGACGCCGGTTCAATTGTCAGGGTCAAAGACATCGCACGTGTCGAACTGGGTGCCCAATACTACGCGGCATCAGGGTTCTTCCAAAGTGTGCCAGCGACGGTTCTTGGGATTTATCAGGCACCGGGCGCAAACGCCCTTGCCGTGTCCGAACGCGTTCAGGCCGAGCTTGAGCGCCTGTCACGTTCTTTCCCGACAGACGTGGAATATGCCGTCCCGTTCAACACAACAGATTTCGTTGAACAATCGCTGAACGACGTCGTTTCAACACTGATCCTGACCTTCATACTGGTGATATCGGTTGTGTTCGTCTTCCTTGGAAGTTGGCGCGCAACGATCATTCCTGCGGTGGCAATTCCGGTCTCATTGATCGGGACATTTGCCTTTTTGCTGTTATTCGGGATGTCACTGAACACGATTTCCTTGTTCGCCTTGGTTTTGGCGATCGGTATCGTGGTCGACGACGCCATCGTTGTTGTCGAAAACGTTGAACGTATCATTGCCGAAGAGGGTTTGCCCCCAGCCGAAGCGACACGTAAGGCGATGGGTCAGATCACTGGCCCTGTCATTGCAACCACCCTTGTTCTGCTGGCGGTGTTTGTTCCGGTTACCTTCATGCCCGGTATTTCCGGGCGGCTCTACTCGCAATTCGCTGTGACGATCTCTACCGCTGTCGTCATCTCATCGGTCAACGCGCTGACATTGTCGCCAGCTTTGTGTGGTCTGGTTCTGCGCGCGCGGTCAGGCCCCCCCAAGGGTCTTTTGGCGGTCTTCGAAAAGTTCATCGGAACGGTTCGGTCTGGCTATGTTTCTATCGTGCGCCGGTTGCTGATTTTGCCGGTCATCGCGCTGGGAATTATTGTTGCCCTTGCGATGGGGACCGGGACAATCATGTCCAAAACCTCAAGCGGGTTCCTTCCGCTGGAAGACAACGGTTACCTTTTTGTCGACGTCCAACTGCCTGACGCCGCAACGCTGGAGCGTACGGAGGTCGTCACCAAGCGTGTCGACGATCAAATCCGCGAAATCCCCGGCGTCGCCAATACGGTTCTGGTCAATGGCTTCTCGATTCTGAACGGGACTTCGACGAATGGCGCCGCAATCTTCGTCAATCTCGATAACTGGGATGAACGACAGGAAGACGACCTGAGCGCCAATGCCATTCTGCAAAAGGTTCTTGCCATCGCCTATGGCGAGACGGCTGCGTCCATCGTGGCCTTCAACCCGCCGCCTATTCAGGGTCTTGGTAACTCGGCCGGTGTCGAGATGGAGGTTCAGCAGACCGGTGGCGGCACTCCACAGGACCTGGCTTCGGCGGTGGGTTCGTTTGTCTACGCCGCAAACCAGCGGCCCGAAATCGGACAGGCATACACAACCTTCCGCGCGAACGTTCCGCAGCTTTTCGTCGATCTGGACCGGGAAAAAGCCAAAACACTGCAAGTGTCCGTGGCCGAGATTTTCCAGACCATGCAAGCGCAGTTGGGGTCTTATTACGTGAATGACTTCAACCTGTTCGGCCGCGTGTATCGCGTTATGATCCAGGCCGAGGGTACATACAGGGACAACGTCGAAGACATTTCCAACCTGTATGTCCGATCGACCCAAGGTGAGATGGTGCCCCTTGGCACGCTCATTGACGTCGAAAACGTGCTGGGACCTGTCTTGCTGAAACGGCATAACCTGTTCCGATCCGCCACTGTGACCGCCGTCCCAGCCGAGGGGCTGTCGACCGGGGATGCGATCACCGTCATGACGGAAGAATCCGCAACCGCCCTACCCCCGGGCTATGCTTTCGAATGGACCGGAACGGCGCAACAACAGTTGGCGTCAGGAGGTCTGGTGATCGTGATCCTCGGGTTGGCGATATTGTTCGGCTACCTCTTCCTTGTCGGGCAATACGAAAGCTGGTCAATGCCGGTGTCGATCCTGCTGTCCGTGATCGTCGCTTTGTTTGGCGCGGTCGCTGCTGTCGCCATCGTGGGTAGTGACATCAACCTCTACACGCAGATCGGGATGATTATGCTGGTGGGGCTGGCGTCAAAGAACGGCATCCTTATTGTCGAATTCGCGATGGAACAGCGCGCAAAGGGATTGTCGATCAAAGACGCGGCCGCCGAGGCAGCGCATCAGCGTTTCCGCGCCGTTATGATGACCGCACTGTCCTTCCTACTGGGCGTGGTGCCATTGTTGGCCGCAAGCGGTGCTGGCGCTGCCAGCCAAAAAGCCATTGGTGTGGCCGTGTTTGGCGGCATGCTGGCGGCAACGCTGATCGGCGTCATTCTTGTACCGGTTCTCTACGCGCTTATGCAGAGCCTCAGGGAATGGATTAAAGGCACCAAGAACGACCCTGAACCTTCGGAAGGTACAGCCTGACGAAAAAGCCCCGCCAAATAGCGGGGCTTTTTTTATGCCAATCGGTTTTCAATCCAATCCTGAACGCGCGCGATCTGTTCTTTCGTCAATCTAAGGCCCAGCTTGTTGCGACGCCAAACTGCGTCCTCAGCACTACGCGCGTATTCCTTGGCAACCAGCCAATCCAGCTCTTTTTCTGTGAGCGTCGCGCCGAATTCTTCGCCCAAGTCCTCGGCTGTTTTCGCATCTCCCAATATCGCGCGCGCCTCGGTTCCATAGGCACGCACCAGACGGTGGGCCCATGCTTGATCCAAAAATGGAAAGTTTGACAACAGATCCGTAACCAGATCAGAAAAGCCGTCGACTGGAAAATCCCCGCCGGGCAAAGCAACACCAGCTGTCCAGGGCCCGGGAAGATCCTCAAACTGTTCGGCCACTTTTTCAAGCGCGCTTTCCGCCAGTCTTCGATATGTGGTGATCTTACCGCCAAATACGTTCAGCACCGGCGCCCCGCCCTGCGCATCAACCTTTAAAGTATAGTCTCGAGTAGCCGCAGTCGCGCTGCTTGCACCATCATCGTATAGCGGGCGAACGCCGGAATAAGTCCAGACGATGTCGCCACGTGTTACGGGGTTTTCAAAGTACTTCGTTGCGAAGGCACACAAATAGTCCTGCTCGGCCTCGGTACATACGGGGCGTTGCGACGGATCGGGATGATCCTGATCTGTCGTTCCAATCAAGGTGAAGTCGCGTTCATAAGGAATGGCAAAGATGATCCGCCCATCCTCGCCCTGAAAGAAATAGCATTTGTCGTGGTCGAAGAGCTTCTTGGTGACGATATGGCTTCCGCGCACCAATCGCACGCCTTCGCGCGAGTTCACGCGAATCTTGGTCTGGATTATGTCCCCAACCCAAGGCCCCCCTGCGTTGATCAACATCCTGGCCATTACCGTCGTGGTCTGACCCGTGGCTTTGTCGCGCATAGTGACCTGCCAGACGTCATCGACACGCTCTGCTGACAGAACCTCGGTTTGCACCAGAATTTTAGCGCCACGCGCCTCGGCGTCGCGGGCGTTCAGAACAACCAGGCGGGAATCCTCGATCCAGCAATCCGAATACTCATAGGCGGTTTCGAACTTGTCTTGCAGCGGAGCACCCTCGGGTGCCGATTTCAAATTCAGGGAAGTGGTACCGGGCAAGATTTTTCGTCCGCCAAGATTGTCGTACATGAACAGGCCCAACCGGATCAGCCATGCGGGGCGGCGCCCGCGCATCCACGGCATGACCGCACTCAGCAATCGCGAGGTCGGCGTATCAGACTCGAACCGCATATCTTGGTGATAGGGCAACACGAAACGCATCGGCCAACTGATATGAGGCATCGCCCGCAACAGCGTTTCGCGTTCGATCAACGCCTCGCGGACAAGGCGAAACTCGAAGTATTCGAGATAGCGCAACCCACCGTGAAACAGTTTTGTCGAGGCCGATGATGTTGCCGACGCCAGATCGTTCATCTCGGCCAAGGTAACCGAAAGGCCCCGTCCTGCCGCGTCGCGGGCGATCCCACAGCCATTAATGCCACCGCCGATTATAAAAAGATCGGTCACCTGATCGTTTTGCCGTTCCATATCCAGAAGAATCCTCGTGCTGGAAACTTGGGGCCATTAACATTTTGACCGCTCGACTCGTCAATGTTATTTTTCGTTTTTGTTCGTTATGACACACCATACTCCCTAAAAATTTCCAACTAACCGGATTTCCTCTCCTCTTAAGTCAAAACTTTTGTAAAACGAAAAATACCGAAAATACTCCGGAGCATCCCGTGTCCCTTTCCTTCCGCCAATCCGACATCATGAAAATCGCCAAGCAGGACGGCCGCGTAATGGTCGAGGAACTGGCCTCTCGTTTCGACGTAACCGTTCAGACTATTCGTCGGGATTTGTCGGATCTGGCGGACTTGGGCAAACTCGACCGTGTCCATGGCGGTGCGGTTCTGCGGTCAGGCGTATCGAATATCGGATACGAAGACCGTCGCGCTTTGAATGCAGACGTAAAGGCCCGTATCGCGCAGGCTTGCGCCAATGACATTCCCGACGGGGCGTCGGTGTTCATGAACATTGGCACATCGACCGAGGCCGTCGCGCGTGCATTGCTGAACCACAAGGACCTGATGGTCGTGACGAACAATATGAACGTGGCAAACATTCTTGTCGAAAACACCGATTGTCAGATCGTTGTAGCCGGCGGCGTTCTGCGCCGGTCTGACGGAGGATTGGTAGGCAACCTGACAATTTCCACAATCCAACAGTTCAAATTCGACTACGCAGTGATTGGTTGTTCCGCTTTGGATGTCGAAGGGGATCTTTTGGATTTCGACTTTCAGGAGGTCGGCGTCAGCCAGACAATCATTGCCCAAGCCCGCCAGACGCTACTTGTTGCTGATCAATCCAAGTTTCAACGAACGGCCCCTGCTCGCATCGCCTCATTGTCTGACGTCGATGTTTTCCACACTGACGCCCCCCTAGATGACAACTTGGCCGGAAAATGCCTCGATTGGGGTACGGTCGTTAAGACCTGCGACTGAAGCCTGAGCGCCTTTCTGACGCACGTGAAAACAAACGTGCGATTCTTGCTGAGTATTAGAAAATATAACGCTGAGCAGACCTAGCGAGACTTAGTCTGCGATTACAATAGTCTTGGTCACATTAAAGGTAAGCGTCAAATTCCACAAAGACCCGTCAACCCCTGATAAATAGATTGACGAACTGGACTCCAACAACTGAGGATGGGTCAACCTTCCCCCTAGGAGGCACGAGCATGGGATTACTGGGACAGCCGCTGGGCTATTACGATTATCTGACCTTCGTCGCTTTGATCTTACTACTTGCAGCGGTGATGGGGTTGTTTCTGTTTCTCATGGGTTTGCCCGGTCGTATTGCAATCAAGCGAAACCATCCACACGCCGAAGCCGTAAAGATCATGGGATGGATGGGGTTTCTAGCCATCGTGCCGTGGGTACATGCCTTTATCTGGGCTTTCCACGACGGAACAACTGTCGACATTCGGCGCATGCCGGATGACGAACGCGACGCCGTACGCAAGGAAATCAAACGCCTCGGTGGAACGTTAAACGAGGAATACCGCGATCCGCTGGATCCCGAAGAGCCGCAAAAAAGCTAAGGCCAAAGGAAACCGAATAATATGTTTGTCGCCCTCGGTATTACGCTTTTTTACCTCATCTTTGTCTGGCTCATTTTCTTCAAACTGCAATGGCTGAAGTTCAACATTGCATGGGGTATCGTCTCATTCTGGGTCGGCGCACATCTATTGCTGATCTTTCTTGTTGCACTTCGGTTTTTTCAGCCGTTTTCGCTGGACAGTCATGTCGTGCGGTCAACAATTCAGATTGTACCGCGTCTGACCGGCCCCACTCTGTTGACCGAGGTACTGGTCACACCCAACACCCAAGTCAAAAAGGGTGAGCCGTTGTATCGTTTCGACGACACGATCTTTGCGCTTGAGGTTCAGGAAGCCAACGCTCAGCTTGTAGCGGCCCAGCAAAACGCAAAAATTCTTGAGCAAGACGTCATAGCCGCGGGCGAAGCTGTTGAGCGCGCCAATGCTCAGCTGGCCTATGCGCTAACGCAGCAAACGCGGTATGAAAATCTGGTACCAGCTGGTGGCGCACGACAGGATGAACTTGACCGTTGGAACGAACAAGTCACCGAGGATCAAGCCAAGATCAAGGAAGCTCAGGCCAATCTGGAAAAGGCTGAACTGGCGCAGGCATCGCAAATCGACGGCGTGAACACCGGTATCCTTCAGGCCCAGGCACAACTTGAAAAAGCGCAATATTACCTCGATAACACAACGATTTATGCGCCCGAGGACGGCATGATCGTTTCACAGCAGGCCCGCCCCGGTCTGGTTGTCGGTGACCTGCGTCTGGGTGCAATCGCCAGCTTTGTCACGAAAGACAATCCTTATATTCTGGCAACGTACCGACAGCAAAACCTTAAATTCGTGGAGCCCGGACAAGACGTTGAGGTTGCGCTGGACCTCTACCCCGGTGAAATCCTGACCGGCAAGGTCGAGGCGATTTGGTGGGCGACGCGACAGGGCCAATACCTGCCGTCCGGCCGCCTGCCCGGCTTTGAACTACCCCGGCTGCCCGGTCGGATCGCCGTTCAGATTTCTGTCGATTTGCCCGACGGCCATACCCTGCCGGCGGGTGGGCATGCCGCCGTGGCAATCTATACAGGTCAGGGGAAAAGTTTCGAGTTCCTGCGGCGCATCAATATCCGCCTGTACTCGTTTGCCAACTTCATCCGACCACTGGATATCTGAGGACGCGCAGCATGAAACGGGCAAAACTATACGGCACGATCTTGGGCACAACTCTGAGCGTTGCGCTTTTGGCTGGCTGCGCTCCGGTCGGTCCGGACTTTGTGCGCCCCAACTCGCCCGTTGTGAAAGAGTGGATTGAGGTGAATAGCCCATCCGCCGGATCCAGCGGTTTGACGTCACGTAGCGCGCCCGTGGTTAGATGGTGGGAAACCTTCAACGATCCCACCCTGAACAAACTGATCGCTGAGGCATACGCCCAGAACCTTGACTTACAAGTGGCAGGATCACGGGTGCTGCAGGCCCGCGCACAGTTGGGTATTGCCTTTGGAGAATTGTACCCACAATCGCAAGCCGTCGGTGGCTCGATCGAGCGTCGACAGATCAGCGAAAACCTTGGGCCAATAGCCGACATCAACGAGATCGTCGCGCTGGATACCGAATTCTCAACCTCGCAGGTAGGGTTTGACGCCCAATGGGAGTTAGACCTCTGGGGCCAGCAGCGTCGCGGCGTACAGGCAGCGCGGTCCAACCTGGCGCTCCAAGTGGCGAATTACGACGACGCGTTGGTGACCCTGACGGGCGACGTCGCCGCGATATACGTAAACATTCGTGCCCTTCAGGAATCCTTGGGGGTCGCGCGGGAAAACATTGGGCTGCAACAGGCATCTGCCGATTTGACTCAGTTGCGGTTCGACAACGGGGTAACGACCGAGCTCGACGTGCAGGAATCCAAGGCACTGTTGAATAATACCAAGGCCAAAGTTCCGGAGCTGGAAAGCGATCTTCAGCAATCCAAAAACGCGCTGGCCGTGCTGTTGGGCACAACGCCTTCTCGTATGACGAGCCTGCTGGGGGATTCGGGCCGCATTCCATCGGCGCGCTCGAACGTGGCCGTGGGTGTCCCGGCCGAGCTATTGCGTCGCCGCCCCGATGTACGCGCCGCCGAACTGGCTGCGGCCACGCAGTCCGCTCAGGTCGGAATTGCGTTGGCGGACCTCTACCCGCAGTTCATCTTGTCCGGCTCGATTGGCTTGCAAGCCTCGGGCGGGCGGGACCTCTTCAGTGGTAACAGCACCACCGGGTTGGCCAGCGCAGGGGTTGTATGGAACGTACTCAATTATGGGCGCATCAAGAACAACGTGCGCGCGCAGGATGCGGCTTATCAGGCGCTGATTGCCAATTACCAGAACACCGTTCTGACCGCCTATTCCGAGGTTGAAAGCGCGATGGTTGCCTATGTGCAGGCACGAAAACAGGTCGGATTTTACGAAAACAGCGTTGCCGCTTCGCGCAAGGCCTCAGAAATTGCGGTGGATCAGTACCGGGACGGCATTGTCAGCTACTCTCGTATTCTCAATACTCAGACTGCCCTGCTGCAGTCACAGGCGAACCTCATCCAAGCCCGCCAACAGGTTTCAAGCAATCTGGTGTCCGTCTACAAGGGCCTTGGCGGCGGCTGGCAGATCCGCCAGAATCAAGAATTCCTGCCTGAAACCGTTCTGGCTGAAATGGCGTACCGCACGGATTGGGGTGACTTGTTGCAGCAAGATCCAACGCGGGCAAGCCTGAACTAAGCGCTACTTTGTCAGGCCGCTCAGACCGCCCGAGATCAAGATGTTCACCTCGTACAAAATGCGGGGCGCGGCCAGACCACCGGGGCTTGCCAGATAGTTGGGGCTCCATTCCGGGTCGAACTTCTGTTTGAAGGATCTCAGCCCTTCGAAGTGATAGAACTGTTCGCCATGCTCGTAAACGAAGCCGCCGACCCGGTTCCAAAAGGACGCCAGTTGCCTGCTTTCGATCCCAGAAAAAGGCGCAGCGCCTAGCGAGAACCAGTGAAACCCCTGTTCCGCCCCCCAAGACATCATCTCGGCGAACAGGGCATCCATTACAAAACTCGGGCTGTCGGGCTCATAACGCATCAAGTCCAACGACAATTCCGACTTGTGACCACCTTGGAACAGGTTGGCAAAGGCATGGATCTGCCCCGTTTCACCATTCCTTAGAACAGCATGGTCAAAATAGGATAGGTATTGTTCGTCAAAACCGCCAAGGGCGAAACCCTTTTCGGCCCCTGCTTTTTGCGCCAACCAATCATCTGAAATCTGACGCAGTTTAGGTAAAACCGGGGCCAATTCTTCTTTCGGGATGATTTCGAATACAAAGCCTTCGCGCTCGGCCCGGTTTTTGGCCTGCCGAAACCGCTTGCGCGACTTTCCGTCCAGAGAAAACCCTTCGAGAGGGACGCGCGCAACCTCACCTATTTTAAGGATTGACAAGCCAAGATCCAAAAAGGTTGGCAAGTACTTGGTCGACACGCTGTAAAACGCACACAGTTTCCCCTCGCGATCCGCCATTTCCCGCAACTGCCATATCAACTGTTGGCCGGCCTTTTCATCGCCGACCGGTTCGCCCTTGGTGATCAGCGCGTTGCCTGTATCGGCATAAGCCAAAAACGCCGTCTCATCCGGTGAGATCAAGAATTGTTTGTCACCCGTCAGGGAGATTTGGGATTCCGTGTCTTCACTTTCCATCACCAGGCGTTCGACCACAGCGGGAATCTCGGTCCGAACCGGTTCAGGGATCTCGCGCCCGAACAGAGAAGTGACAGCAACCACACCCAGAATGACAGCAACCACGAGACTGGACCGTAAGAAGCGTGAGGCGTCTCCGTCCCACGCGAAATCCCACCACAGGGCATTTTGGTATTCGACGTGTGAATAGGCGAACAAACCGATCCAGAAGATCACCGCAAGCAAGGCAAAAACGCTCAACAGCCACGGGATGTTCAACCGAAAAATAGACGCTCCGCTCACGCGGTAGAACGCGTCCCTGAATGTGGCCAGGATCGCAATGGTGGCCAACATGCTGATCGCTTCGTGTGTGTCGAGACCTTTGGCCAACGACGCGACGAAACCCGCCACCATCAACATCATCGCCACGATCCACGCGCGGTAGAGTTTTCGAAACAATCCGCGCGATACAAGGATGAGCAAGACGCCGATGGCACTGCCTGCAAGGTGAGAAGCTTCTACAAAAGACAGCGGTAAGACGTTTCTAAGGACACCAAGGCTCTGACTACTGGCTGGCAGGGCTCCTGATACCAACAGGATAACGCCAGCAACGGCAGCGACACCGGCCGCGACCATCGGAACGACTGGTCGAATGACGCGGTACACCCATGTTGCTGCGCCCGTGATGTGGTGACGATGCGACAAAGCAGAGGCTACCGCGATGGATAAGCTCGCGATTGCAAATGGCAGGAAGGTGTAAACCAGTCTGTATAGCAGCAGTGCGGCAATCACATCTGACCGGCCAGACGCCCCAAGGCCCGCGATCAGAGTAGCCTCGAACGCGCCAATTCCGCCCGGCGCATGACTAAGGATACCAACCGCAATGGCGGCAATGTAAACGGTGAAGAAATAGGGATACCCCACCCCCAAATCGTCGGGCATCAAGATGTACAGCGTCATGGACGCCCCGAACAAATCGCCCAATGCGGCCAAAGTCAGCAAACCTGCCAGCTTACCCCCTGGCAGGTTGAAACCCACACCACCATAGGCCAAGCGCCGACCGCCCTTTGCAAGCCACAAAAACAAAGCGGCCAGTGCTGTCAGAAGACACAAGCCAATGATGGTTTCGGCCGTGTCACTGATAGGAACAATTTTGGAAATCCCGTCGGGATGCAGGGTCAGAAGGCAACCCAATAGCAACACCATCCCCGACCAGAACGCGATCCACGAGGTCGCAATAACACCTGCAACGCGACCTAGGTCCAGCCCGAGCGACGCATAAATCCGATAACGGATCGCAGTCCCGGTGATGTAGGAGAACCCAAGGCAATTGGACACAGCATAGCCACAGGCCCCTGCCATGCCCGCAACCGGCAATGGCACTTCGCCGTCCGCAACACTCTGGACGGCGAAAACATCGTATAGAGACAACGAGAAAAAGCTAACTGCAGTCCAGCACACCGCGAAAAACATCAATTTCCATGAGGTGTTCGCGACATCCGTTTGAACATCTGCCCATTTTACGTGCGACGACAGTTCGTGCAGGACAGTCAGCGCGACCAGCATTACGAGGACGGGGATGATTACTCGGACCCAAGGGCGTTCAAGAAATCCGGTTACTCTTTCCGCCAACCGAACGGCCCAAAGGTCTTCGCCAGTTCCCTGATCGGTCATATGTCTTCCCTGCCCCTGGGTTTTTTGCTGCTCGTGGATGGAAACGCGCAAGCGTACTGTTGCACAATTTCCTTGAACCTCAAAGCGCTACGGCATTCATACACGACCCTTGCGCGTCGATAGCAGCAAATTGGTTTCGGACCGGGTTATTCCTTCCATACGGCGGATCTGAAACAGAATTTCGTCCAGTTCGGCCAACGTCTCGGTGCCGATCTCAGCAATCAGGTCCCAACTGCCATTGGTTGAATGCACCGCCCGAACCTGAGGCATGGCCGCAATACGCGACATCGTGCGTTCAGTACCGCGCCCTTCGATTTCCAACATCATCAATCCGCGAACCGGGCTTTGCGCCACGTCCTGGCGCGTCAGCACCGTGAAACCTACGATCTCGCCTGATTGTTTCAGGCGTTGCAACCGGCTGCGGACGGTGGTTCGTGTTACACCAAGCGTTTCCGCCAGCTCTGACAAGGACGCCCGCGCGTCGCGATGCAATGCGCTGAGCAGCCTGTTATCCAATTCGTCCATAGTGACTTTCCAAATTGATTTATCAAAATTCTTTTTGAGCAATTTGATATCTTTTCGCAACCCGTTCCGAATGATTAAATAAGCATATGGAAAATATGAATGTAATTTTGGTCGGATCGCCAATGGATGCCGGCAAACGTCGACAAGGATGCCGAATGGGTCCCGATGCATATCGTGTCGCCGGGCTTAAAGAAGCGCTTGTCGACTTGGGCCATTCAGTTTTGGACATGGGCAACATCACAGCCGATGTAACGGACATCGACGAACACGAGCATCTTTTTGCCCTTCCTGAATGTGTTGGCTGGACCCAGGCCCTGAACCGCGCAGCGCAGGATGCTGCCCCCAAGGGCTTGCCGATCTTTATGGGCGGCGATCATGCCCTGTCTATGGGAACCGTGGCCGGAATGGCTGAACACGCACAAAGGCTCGGGCGCCCGTTATTCGTCCTTTGGCTGGACGCCCATAGCGACTTTCATACGCCTGACAGCACCGCAAGCGGCAACCTGCACGGAACGCCGGTTGCGTATTTCACCGGACAAAGGGGTTTTGATAGTTTTCCACCAGTGAAGGCCCCTATCCCCACGGACCGAGTAGGAATGATCGGCCTGCGATCTGTCGATCCCGCCGAACGCGCACGGCTTGAAGAAGACCATGCCATGTTGGCCGATATGCGCAGCATTGACGAGCATGGCATCAAGGCCCCCCTGCTTGCATTCCTGGATCGTGTCCGCGCCGAAAACGGCATCTTGCATGTGTCACTGGATGTAGACTTTCTGGACCCATCGATAGCGCCCGCAGTCGGTACTACGGTTCCAGGGGGCGCGACAGAGCGCGAAGCGCATCTTGTGATGGAACTGCTCCACGAAAGCGGAGTTGTGTGCTCGCTCGATCTTGTCGAATTGAACCCCTTTCTTGATGAACGCGGCCGGACCGCAAAACTGATGGTCGATCTGGCTGCCTCTTTGATGGGGCGTCGCATTTTCGATCGCCCGACTCGGAGTTTCTGATGACACAACCGTCTGACAAGGCCCTCGTGCCGTTCGTTTCCGTCGATAACATGATGCGGCTTGTCCATCTCATCGGGCTCGAACGAATGATCAGCCGGATCGCCGAACAAATCGAACAGGATTTCAAACGGTGGGAAAACTTTGACAAAACCCCGCGCATCCCAGCCCACTCGCCGCACGGCGTTATTGAGCTGATGCCGACATCCGACGGTGAGGCATACGGCTTCAAATACGTAAACGGTCATCCGAAAAACACCTCGGAAGGGTTGCAAACCGTTACCGCCTTTGGGCTGCTTGCGGACGTTTATACCGGGTACCCAACGTTGCTGACCGAGATGACTTTGCTGACGGCACTACGTACGGCGGCGACCTCGGCTTTGGTGGGTCGCTATCTTGCGCCTAAATCCGCGACCACGATGGCAATGATTGGGAATGGCGCACAGTCCGAGTTTCAGTGCCTGGCCTTCAAGGCAATGTGCGGGATCAATACGGTGCGGCTGTATGATACGGATACCAACGCCACCGAGAAATGCGCGGCAAATCTGAAAAACTCGGGCCTGACTGTTGTTCTGTGCAAGACGCCCGAAGACGCAATCGAAGGCGCGCAGATCATCACCACCTGCACGGCCGACAAGAAATACGCTACCATTTTAACGGATAACATGGTCGGCCCCGGGGTCCACATAAATGCCATTGGCGGCGATTGTCCGGGGAAAACCGAGCTACACCGAGACATCCTTTTGCGATCCGACATCTTTGTCGAATATCCCGATCAGACGCGGGTTGAGGGTGAGATTCAGGCTCTGGAACCAGATCATCCTGTCACGGAAATTTGGCAGGTTATGACTGGGCAAGCCGAAGGTCGCCGCGATGACCGCCAGATTACCCTGTTCGACAGTGTGGGTTTTGCGATCGAAGACTTTTCAGCCTTGCGGTTTATTCAGACAGCGATCGAAGGCACGGATTTCTATGAACCGTTGGATATGTTGGCCGACCCCGATGATCCTCGGGACCTGTTCGGCATGCTCATGCGGGCGGGATAAGGTGGGGGCTCTGCCCCCGTCGCCCTTTCGGGCGCCTCCCCCGGGATATTTTTAGCCAGATGAAGAGGCGGATTTTTAGCCTCTTGTTTCACCGCTCAAACGTTTTCCGTTTTTTTCGCTATCCCGCCAGTGACGGGAGGTAGAGAACAATCCCCGGGAAGGCGACCAGCAGTGCAATCGTCACTGCATCCGCGACGAAGAACGGTGTCACACCTTTAAAGACGTCCTGAACGCTGAGGTCCGGACGGACACCCGCGACAACAAAGCAATTCAGGCCTATCGGGGGGGTGATCAGACAAAACTCGGCCATTTTAACGACGAGTATCCCGAACCAGATTGCGCACATGGGTCCGGACATTCCAAAGGCGCTTTCGGCGGCGCTGACCGTTTCGCCGCCATTGAGCGCCATTACGGCTGGATAAACGACCGGTAGCGTCAGCAGCAGCATTCCGATTGCATCCATGAACATTCCCAGCACGGCATAGGCCAGCAGGATGCAGATCAGAATCAACATCGGCGACATCTGCAAAGACGTGATCCAGTCAGAAAAGGCTCCGGGCAGATCAGCGAAGCCAAGAAACCGAACGTAGATCAAGACGCCCCAGATGATCGAAAAGATCATTGCGGTCAGCTTGGCGGTCTCAAGCAAAGCTGATTTCAGCTCTTTCCAGCGCATACCGTGGAACAGCGCGAAACAGAAGACAATAAACGCGCCAATCGCGCCCCCTTCGGTCGGTGTGCCCCAAGCTTTTTCGCCGAAAGGATTATAGACAAAGCAGATGATGATCAGAATGACAGCGACAATAGGAAACGCTCCGGGCAATGAAGAGAAGCGTTCTTTCCAGGTAAATCCCGTAACCGGTGGTCCGACGGATTTGAAGATCACCGCAATCCCGACGATCAGCAATCCGTAGACGACCGCCGAAAACGCCCCGGGAATAAATCCGGCCAGCAGCAGCTTGCCCACATCCTGTTCGACGATAATCGCATAGATGACGAGGATCGCCGAGGGTGGAATCAGTGAAGCCAGCGTACCGCCCGCGGCCACGACGCCTGCAGCGAACTGTTTGTTATAGCCGACCTTCAGCATTTCCGGAATTGCGATCCGGGCAAAGACAGCGGACGTAGCAACAGACGCGCCAGACACAGCCGCAAAGCCTGCCGTTGCAAAGACAGTCGAAACCGCCAGCCCCCCGGGCACCCATGCGACCCAGCGTTTTGCGGCCTCGAAAAGAGCTCTGGTCAGGCCAGCGTAATACGCAAGATATCCGATGAGAATAAACGTGGGGATCAGGCTTAACGTATGTGCGGCCACCTTCGAGTGTGGAACCTGCCCTGCGGTTTTAACCGCTACCGTCACGGCTTTGCCAAAGCGGTCGGGGTCGTATCCGAACTTAGCCCAAAAGATCCAGACCAGCCCGAGCAGACCGGCGAGGCCCGCGGCGAACGCGACCCTCATACCTGTGACGACCAAAACCAGCAGTCCCCCGGTGACCCAGACGCCAATATCAATAGTGTCCATCTGCTAGTCCTGCCCTTCGAACTGTTCGGCCTCGGCGGCGGCCTGCGCAGCGACATCCTGTATCAGAGGCACCGCAACCGGGCTTTCAAGTCCCAGAACAAACGCCCGCCCATAGCCCCAGATCTGCAGAACAAGCCGCAAACACAGAACCGAGAATGCGACCGGCGCCAAAAGTTTGGCGGGCCAGAGTGGGATGCCGATATCAATCGAGCTATCTCGGCTCCAAAGTGGCGCGCCAAAATCGAAGGACCGATCGAAATGGGACCAGCTTCCCCAGACCAACGCCAACATCAGTACAAGGATAAGAAACACCGAGATGAGCTCGAACAGCCAGAGTGCCCTGCCGTTCAGGCGCGATATGACGATGTCCATCCGAATGTGCCCGCCATCACGCTGAACATAGGAGATTCCCAGAAACGCGATCAGCGGCATAGCCTGCTCGATCCAATCCACGTAACCCGGCAGAGGTGCGTTCAGGGCGTTCCTGCCGCTTACCGAGACCACAGCCAGCACCATCAGCCCGAACACTGCAATCCCGCTGATCAAAGCCAGAAAACGTTCCAGTCGCAAAAGTTGATGGTCCAGCCGGCTGAGACGGCTGTCATCCTCAAGCACCGTGGCCTGTCCTGCCATTCCGGTGATCCCCTATTTTCTTTAAAGTTGCCCGAGCGCCCATTGGAGCGCTCGGAGCCGTTGATCAGTTGCCGCCGCGCTGTTGTTTCAGCGTGGACTGAACAAGATCATACAAGTCCTGTGCCGGAAGCCCCTGCGCAGACATATCGGCAATCCATTTTTCACGGATCGGGTCAGCGGCCTTGACGCGGAATTCTTCGATCACCGCATCGTCGAAGCTTACTTTCACGACGCCCTTCTCACTAAGAACGCCATCCCATTGCTCTAACAGGCCACCATAGTTCGTCAGGTAGTGGTCAATCGCCTCGTCGATAGAGCTTTCCAGCGCTTCGCGGTGTTCTGCAGGCAACGCCTCATAGGCGTCGATATTCACCACGACCGGGCAATTCACCGTGCCGGGGTTCAGGTTCGCCGTCCACCAATCGGCTTCGTTGATTGTTCCGAATGACAAATGCGCATGCTGAGCAAAGGCGACGGTGTCTACCACACCGGATTCCATTGCGTTAAACGCTTCGGTCGCGGGAACCGATGTCGGAACGCCACCGACGGCCTCGAATGCCTGTCCCAGACCGCCGGTCGCGCGGACGCGCATTCCGTCAAAGTCTGCCAGCGTCGCACGCGGATCACCTGTGCCTACAAGGTTATATTGCGGCATCGGCGAGGTCATGATGATCTTGGCGTTCCACTGCGCCATCTCGTCCTTGACCGCAGGGTGATCGTAAACTGCGTGGCTGACGGCAACCTCCTCTTCAAGGTTGTTCACGCCCAGAAACGGCAGTTCCAGCACGGTGATGGCGCGATTCTTATCGCGGTGATACCCGGCACAGAACTGGGCCATTTCAAAAGCACCGATCTCGATACCATCCAGATTTTCGCGCGGCTTGGACAGTCCACCGTAGCTGACATTGATCGTGAACTCGCCGCCGGTCTTTTCGCTCACCAGCTCGGCCAGCTTCTCAACATGTTCTGTAAAGGCCCGGCGCTTGCCCCAGACAGAGGCGCTCCATTCAGTCGCCGCGGCCTCGGACACGAATGCAACGGTCAAGGCGGCGACAGCGGCACCGCTCAACATCTTTTTCATCTTGATTTCTCCCTTTGATGCGCCCCCTTGCCGAGACGCTTGACGTCAAAGCTAGCGCCAACATCCATATGTGCCAAGCCCTGGGAAAACTTCTGAAGCAGTACTTGGGGAAACTGTCATGCGCTAACAACCAAAAGGTGTATTCTAGATGTCTTTTGGCAAGCTCTATCCCGGTGCATTTGTCACCCAAACGCCGTTACAATTATATCATTGTATTTGTTTATAGTTTCACTTCGTATTTACAAAAATTTTTCACTTTCACAAAAATGAGAAAAATTTTTTTACAAACTAATCTTTAGTTTTCGGTAATTTATTTCCTTGTTTTCAGTTCTCCGTATTATTCGGTATGGGGAGGAAGCGGGTCGACATTGCCCGATGTGCAGGCAACATCGACCGCGTGAATTTTAGTCCAGAGGGAGGAGCCTCAGAATGACAACCGCTGCCCAGGCAGATGCCAAAGCTTATCAGCCATCCGCAGACACTGTTGCACGCGCCCATGTCGACGCCAGCAAGTACGACGAGATGTACGCGGCCTCCGTTAATGATCCTGATGCCTTCTGGGGTGAACAGGGTAAACGTATCGACTGGATTAAGCCCTACTCCCAGGTCAAGGACGTCGATTACAACTTTGGTTCGGTTGGGATCAATTGGTTTGCCGACGGCACGCTGAACGTTTCTGCCAACTGTCTGGATCGCCACCTGGAAAAACGCGGCGATCAAACTGCGATCATTTTTGAACCCGATGATCCAAACGAAGAAGCCCAGCACATCACTTATGCCGAGTTGCACCGCCGCACCTGCCGCATGGCAAACATCCTCGAGTCGATGGGTGTTCGTAAGGGTGATCGCGTTGTCATCTACCTGCCGATGATCCCCGAAGCCGCTTATGCGATGCTCGCTTGTGCACGGATCGGGGCAATTCATTCGATCGTATTTGCCGGGTTCTCTCCTGACGCGCTTGCAGCACGGATTAACGGCTGTGACGCAAAAGTCGTCATCACCGCGGACGAAGCGCCGCGTGGGGGTCGTAAAACACCGCTGAAATCAAACGCCGATGCCGCGCTACTGCACTGCAAGGACACGGTCAAATGCCTTGTTGTTAAGCGCACCGGCGGTCAGACCACATGGATTGACGGTCGCGATTTCGACTACAACGAAATGGCACTGGAAGCAGACGATTATTGCGCACCTGCCGAGATGAACGCCGAAGATCCGCTGTTCATTCTTTACACATCGGGTTCCACCGGCCAGCCCAAAGGCGTGGTGCATACGACCGGCGGCTATCTGGTTTACGCATCGCTGACGCATGAAGTGGTGTTCGATTACCACGAGGGTGATATCTATTGGTGCACCGCCGACGTCGGATGGGTCACGGGCCACAGCTATATCGTTTACGGGCCGCTGGCTAACGGTGCAACCACACTGATGTTCGAAGGTGTTCCAACATTCCCTGATGCAGGTCGCTTCTGGGAAGTGTGCGCAAAGCACAAGGTGAATCAATTCTACACCGCTCCGACCGCGATCCGCGCCCTGATGGGGCAAGGTAACGAATGGGTTGAAAAGCACGATCTCAGCGACCTGCGCCTTTTGGGTACAGTCGGTGAGCCGATTAACCCCGAAGCGTGGAATTGGTACAATGACGTTGTCGGCAAGGGCAAATGCCCGATTGTAGACACGTGGTGGCAGACGGAAACCGGCGGTCATATGATGACCCCCCTGCCCGGCGCCCACGCAACCAAGCCCGGTTCGGCCATGAAGCCTTTCTTTGGCGTTCAACCCGTTGTTCTGGACCCACAATCAGGTGTCGAGATCGAAGGTAACGGCGTCGAAGGTGTTTTGTGCATCAAAGACAGTTGGCCCGGTCAGATGCGCACCGTCTGGGGCGATCATGAACGGTTCGAAAAGACCTATTTCTCGGATTACAAAGGCTATTACTTCACTGGCGACGGCTGCCGCCGCGACGAAGATGGCGATTACTGGATCACGGGCCGAGTGGACGATGTGATCAACGTTTCGGGTCACCGCATGGGCACGGCCGAAGTGGAAAGCGCACTGGTTGCCCACGCTGCAGTGGCCGAGGCCGCCGTGGTTGGTTATCCACACGAAATCAAAGGTCAGGGCATCTATTGCTACGTGACGCTGATGAACGATCAGACCCCAAGCGACGAGTTGCTCAAAGAGCTACGCACATGGGTCCGGACAGAAATTGGCCCGATTGCATCACCCGATGTCATCCAGTGGTCGCCAGGTTTGCCAAAGACACGTTCGGGTAAAATCATGCGCCGTATCCTGCGCAAGATCGCCGAGAACGATTTTGGATCGCTGGGCGACACCTCGACACTGGCGGATCCGTCGGTTGTCGAAGACCTGATCGAAAACCGTGCGAACAAGTGAGGACGTGATGGACGCTGCTACTCTCACCACCCCCGCTGTTCTGATCCTTCTCGGCCCTCCGGGCGCCGGTAAGGGAACCCAGGCTCGCATGTTGGAAGAAAAATTCGGCCTGGTTCAACTCAGCACCGGCGACTTGCTGCGCGAGGCCGTTGCTGCAGGCACCGAGGCGGGTAAAGCCGCCAAGGCCGTGATGGAAGCCGGCGATCTGGTCAGCGATGAGATCGTCATTGCCATTTTGCGTGACCGCATGGCGCAAGCGGATTGCCACAAGGGAGTTATTCTTGACGGCTTCCCCCGCACCACGGTTCAGGCCGAGGCGCTGGACGGATTGCTGGCCACGTCAAACCAAAAGATCAACGCTGCAATCAGTCTTGAAGTTCAGGACGAGGAAATGGTGATCCGCATCTCGGGTCGCTACACCTGCGCCGGTTGCGGAGAAGGCTATCACGACACATTCAAGAAGCCGGTGAAAGAAGGCGAGTGTGACAAGTGCGGCAACACCGAGTTCAAGCGCCGCGCTGATGACAACGCTGAAACCGTTGCTTCCCGTCTGACCGCGTACCACGCGCAGACGGCACCACTGATTGACTACTACCGGGCTCAGGGCGTGCTGAAAGGCATCGACGCCATGGGTCAGATAGATGACATCGCAACCGACCTTCAGGGTCTGGTACGCGAGGTCATGAACTAAGGGGAGGAGATAAGCCCGAACCGGGCTTTGATCCTAAAACAGAATACTTCAACGGACCCGCCTTGGCGGACCAGAGAAGTTTTGCCTGACGTCACGGGGGCGTTTGGCACATTCGAGATGCGGCCTAACGCGCTGGAGGAGTTGGGCATCAGGCCGCCATCGAGGTAGCGAAGGAGGAACCCGCAATGGCGGATCAAACCACAAACTCCGCGCAGGCTGCAGAGTCCGACAAGGGCTATTGGCAGGCCAACCTGCGCCTTATCTACATCAGCCTTGTCATCTGGGCGGTGGTGTCTTTTGGATTCGGCATTCTGCTGCGTCCGTTGCTGTCGGGAATCGCCGTTGGCGGTACCGATCTGGGCTTTTGGTTCGCTCAGCAGGGATCAATCCTGGTCTTTCTGGTGCTGATCTTCAACTACGCCTGGCGCATGAACAAGCTGGACGCTGAATACGGCGTTGAGGAGGAATAAGCCCCATGGACCAGTTTACCATCAACCTGCTGTTTGTTGGCGCGTCCTTTGCGCTATACATCGGCATCGCGATCTGGGCCCGTGCGGGTTCCACATCGGAGTTCTACGCCGCCGGTCGCGGCGTTCACCCGGTCACCAACGGTATGGCGACAGCGGCAGACTGGATGTCTGCGGCCTCGTTCATTTCGATGGCGGGCCTGATTGCCTTTACCGGCTATGACAACTCGACCTTCCTGATGGGTTGGACCGGTGGCTACGTGCTGCTGGCGCTGCTGCTTGCACCTTACCTGCGTAAGTTCGGCAAATTCACCGTCTCGGAATTCATCGGCGACCGTTTCTACAGCCAGACAGCCCGTATCGTGGCGGTTATCTGTCTGATCGTTGCGTCGGTGACCTACGTTATCGGTCAGATGACCGGCGTTGGCGTTGCCTTTGGCCGCTTCCTTGAGGTTTCCAACACCTCGGGTCTGCTGATCGGTGCCGCAGTCGTGTTCGCATACGCGGTGTTCGGCGGGATGAAAGGCGTTACATACACTCAGGTCGCTCAGTACTGCGTTCTGATCACCGCCTACACCATCCCTGCGATCTTCATCTCGCTGCAGCTGACCGGCACTCCTGTTCCGGCGCTGGGTCTGTTTGGTGACACCGCCAGCGGTGAGCCTCTGCTGACCAAGCTGGATGCCATCGTGACCGAGCTGGGCTTTAACGACTATACCGCCCACCACTCGAACACGCTGAACATGGTGCTGTTCACCTTGTCGCTGATGATCGGTACTGCGGGTCTGCCCCACGTCATCATGCGCTTCTTCACCGTTCCCAAAGTGGCTGACGCACGCTGGTCGGCTGGCTGGGCGCTGGTGTTCATCGCTCTGCTGTACCTGACCGCTCCTGCTGTTGGTGCAATGGCTCGCCTGAACATCACCGACATGATGTGGCCCAATGGTGGCATCGAAGGTGGCGCTGTTTCGGTTGAACAGATCGACAATGACGCTCGGTATGACTGGATGGCCACTTGGCAGAAAACCGGTCTGCTGGACTGGGAAGACAAGAATGGCGACGGCAAAATCCAGTACTACAACGACGCAAACGCCGACATGCAGGCACTTGCCGAGGAAAAAGGCTGGGTTGGTAACGAGCTGACCAAGTTCAACCGTGACATCCTGGTTCTGGCTAACCCCGAAATCGCCAACCTGCCGGGTTGGGTGATCGGTCTGGTCGCTGCTGGTGGTCTTGCGGCCGCTCTGTCGACCGCTGCGGGTCTGTTGCTGGCGATCTCGTCGGCTGTATCCCACGACCTGATCAAGGGCGCTATCAATCCGAACATCTCGGAAAAAGGCGAACTGATGTCAGCACGTGTCGCAATGGCTGTAGCCATCGTTGTGGCAACATATCTGGGTCTGAATCCTCCGGGCTTCGCGGCGCAGACGGTTGCTCTGGCCTTCGGTCTGGCGGCTGCCTCGATCTTCCCGGCGCTGATGATGGGTATCTTCTCGACCCGCATCAACAACACCGGCGCGGTAGCAGGTATGCTGGCTGGTCTGGTCGTCACACTGGTCTACATCTTCCTGCACAAGGGCTGGCTGTTCATTCCGGGCACCAACTCGTTCACAGATGCTGACCCACTGCTGGGTCCGATCAAGTCGACCTCGTTCGGTGCGATCGGTGCGATGGTCAACTTTGCGACTGCCTACGTTGTTGCAGGCATGACCAAAGAGACCCCGCAGGAGATCAAGGAAATGGTCGAAAGCATCCGCATTCCCCGTGGCGCGGGCGCAGCTCAGGATCACTGAGACATGATGCGGCCCAAAGCGCACTTGCAAAAGGCCGCGTCTTTCGACTGACTACTCCCGCCCGGCACACCACCGGGCGGGATTTTTCTAGCGGAGCCTAAAGAGTAGCCCATGCCCCTGTCCCATGACGAGATCATCCGGTTTCTGAAGTCCGTACACCCCTATGACGCATTACCTGCAGATGTACTGGACACGGTCGCGCGACAAATTGAGGTGTGGGAGGTCGAAGAGGATTTCCCTGTCTACGAACTGGGGCATACCCTGCCCGGCGTTTTCGTAATTTACGAAGGCCAAGTCGAAATCAAGGATGAGAACGACGCCGTTGTCTCTCAGCTGGGTCTGCGCAATTCCTTTGGCGAACGTGGTCTTCTGAAAGACGGAAAAGCGACCACCAAAGCCAGGGCGCACACTCCATCAGTGCTGTTGGTTCTGCCGCCTGATCTGGTGCGCGATCTTATCGACGGTCATCAAGTCGTTTCCAAATTCTTCAACCGCACCCGGGATGCACGCTCGGGACCGCAGAGTCTGGCGACCAGTTCCATTGACGTTCTGATGGCCCACAACCCCGCCACCTGCCCGCCTGACACTCTGGTGCAAGACGCTGCAAGGCTGATGCGGGACAAACATATCTCATCGCTTTGCGTCACCGAAAACGGCGCGCTGCAAGGCATCGCAACACTGCGCGATATCTCGGGTAAATTCGTGGCCGATGGGTTGCCAACTGATACGCCCATTTCAGCCATCATGACCGCAGACCCGATCACTCTGTCACCAACAGACATTGGGTCGGATGTTCTGCATATCATGATGGAACGCGGGATAGGCCACATCCCAATATCCGAAGGGGGCCGTCTGGTCGGAATCGTCACGCAAACCGACCTGACCCACTATCAGGCCGTCAACTCGGCCGAGTTGGTCCGGCGGATCGCAAATGCGCAGACAGCGCAGCAGATGGCGACGGTCACTGCCGAAATCCCACAGCTTTTGGTGCAATTGGTCGCCGCTGGAAACCGGCATGAAATTGTAACCCGTCTGATAACGGACATCGCGGATACGGCGACGCGGCGACTGTTGGCCTTAGCCGAAGAAAAACTCGGCCCGCCCCCAGTTCCTTATTTGTGGCTGGCCTGTGGCTCTCAGGGGCGACAGGAACAGACCGGCGTTTCGGATCAGGACAACTGCCTGATGCTGGACGATAGCGTGTCGGATGCGGACATGCCGTATTTTCATTCACTGGCAAAGTTCGTGTCGGACGGATTGGACACTTGCGGGTATTTCTATTGCCCCGGCGACATGATGGCGACCAATCCACGCTGGTGTCAGCCGCTCCGGATCTGGCGGGACTATTTCCGAAGCTGGATCGCCAAACCCGACCCCGAGGCGCAAATGCTGGCGTCGGTCATGTTCGATCTACGCCCGATCGGCGGTGCCTTTCATTTGTTCGACGACCTGCAAGCCGACACGCTGGAAGCGGCACGCGCAAATTCGATCTTTGTTGCGCACATGATTTCGAATTCCCTGAAACACACGCCGCCGCTTGGCCTGTTGCGCGGCTTTGCAACCATTCGGTCAGGAGAGCATCGTAACACGCTGGATCTAAAGCATAACGGAGTTGTTCCCGTCGTGGATCTGGCGCGGATTTACAGCCTGCAGGGTAAACTGACCGAGGCTAACACAAGGGCGCGCCTGCGGGCCGCTGGTGCGGCGGGTATCCTTAGCCCATCGGGTGCGCGCGACCTTTTGGATGCCTATGATCTGATCGCGGAAACAAGGCTCGAGCATCAGGTACGACTGGCAAAAGACAACAAAAAACCCGACAATTTCCTGCCACCATCCGATTTATCCGACTTTGAGCGAAGTCATCTACGCGATGCTTTTGTCGTGGTAAAAACGATGCAATCCGCGGTAGGTCACGGTAAAGGGATGCTGGGGTAAGCCCCGGGAAGTTCGGAGAAATACAATGTTCCTAGAGCTGATTGGCACCATCTTTGCAGGCATCGCATTTGCCGGCGTGGTCATGCTGGTAAACAAAATCACTGGCGGTCGGCTGCCAAAATGGGCCGCCCCGGTAGGGGCCGGGCTAGGCATGATCGCGATGACGATTACCAGCGAATACTCGTGGTACGGCCGCACGGTCGACACTCTGCCCGAGGGGATGGAGATCGTGCAGGAGGTTGAAAGCAAAGCATTCTACCGCCCCTGGACCTATGCGATCCCATTTGTGAACCGGTTTGCTGCGGTCGACACAGTATCTGTTCGCACCAATGATCAGGTCCCCGAGCAACGGCTTGTGGACATGTATTTCTTTGGACGTTGGTCTCCGGTCTCAAAGCTGCCTGTCGCAGTTGATTGCGCCGCAAATAGCCGCGCCAATCTGGCCGACGGCGCCGAATTCGGGGACGATGGTCGCCTGTTGAACGCCGACTGGTTGGCGCTGGGTGCTGAAGACCCGATAATCGAGGCAACTTGCGGAGTGTAACATGCTGACTCAGTTAAGCCTTCGCCTACGGATTTTTCTGTTTTTTTGCCTGTTGGCGGTGGGCGGCTTGGCCGTCAGCTCGATCTCGTTGTGGATCAGCTACAAGCGAGTTTCAAACCCTGCCCTGTTGGATGCCTTCGTATTTGCCGAGATCATTACAGCGTTTGGTCTGCTGGCCCTAATTGTAGGTGTTTGGCTGCTGTTTGACGACAACGTTGCCAAGCCGATCGAGCGTCTCTCAGCCGAACTGCGCGCAAGAGCGCATGCAGGGGTTCAGAGCGATATGGACATGCAGGCTGCAAAGTATTTGGGTGATCTTGCACCCGCAGCGGCGGGACTGGCCGATCAGCTTTCAGAAAAGACGATGGATGTCGCCGAAGCGATCGCGGCAGAAACCGCCAATCTGGCGGCTGAAAAAGAACGGCTCACGGCACTTCTGACCGACATACCGGTGGCGATGTTGTTGGCTAGTCCGACGCATAAAATCGTTTTGTATGACGGACAGGCGGCTGGCGTCCTTGCGCAAATCTCTCACCCTCGTCTGAACGCATCCCTGTTTGAATACTTTCAGCATGGGCCGCTGGAACAAGCGTACAAAAAACTGTCTGCGTCGGGACTTGAGGTGCAATGCACCCTGACCAGCCTTGACGGTACTCAGACATATTCGACCCGCATGAAACCACTGGGCGACGCGCCGGGCTATATGCTGATCCTCGAAGACAGCGCGACCAGTATCGCACCCGACGCGGCACGGCCATTGGTTTATGACTTCGCGTTGCTGAATTCCGCGGCCAATCAGGCCTTTGAAGAGCTCGAACTGCGGGATTTGTGCTTTGTCGTGTTTGACACCGAGACAACGGGACTGCTGCCGCACAAGGATGAGATCGTTCAGATCGGCGCGGTTCGGGTCATCAACGGCCGGATCGTGGACGGTGAGCAACTGGACATGCTGGTGGATCCAGGTATGCCAATCCCTGCCGCGTCGACCAAGGTTCACAAGGTGACAGACAGCATGGTCGCAGGCGCGCCTGATATCGCCGAGGCAGGTCGCATATTCCACCAATTCGCCCGCGACGCTGTTATCGTCGCACATAACGCCCCCTTCGACATGGCCTTCCTGCGGCGTCACGCCCCCAAGATGGAAGTGGAATGGGATCACCCAATACTGGACACTGTTCTTCTTTCTGCGGTCCTGTTCGGTGCCAGCGACAAGCACACACTGGATGCGCTATGCGAAAGGTTGGACATCGTCATTCCCCATGAGCTGCGCCATACCGCCTTGGGCGATGCTGTTGCGACCGCTGAAACTCTGGTCAAGATGCTTCCGATGTTGCAGGCCCGCGGGATGAATACCTTTGGTGCCGTGGTCGAAGCGACCCGTCAGCATGGTCGTCTGCTGGAAGACCTGAACTGATCTGGAAAATCTCAGATTTCGACACAGCTTTTCGTGGACAATTCCAACAGTCCGTGGCACCTGAGGCGCGGCCACAGAACGAGCGCGCGATGACCGAAAAGACTTTTACCCCGACCCCAGATCAAAGCATCGCGTTCCGCGAGGCCTTGGGCTGTTTCGGTACCGGTGTCACGGTCGTCACAACAACGACGGATCTGGGGCCGCGCGCAATAACAGTGAATTCTTTTTCGTCCGTATCATTGGACCCGCCTTTGGTTCTGTGGTGTTTGGCCAAGGATTCAAACCGTTTCCACGCGTTCAACGCCTGCCAACACTATTCGATCCACGTGATGGCCCAAGAGCAGCAGGATCAGGCCCTAAAATTCGCCCGGGACGGAAACGATTTCTCGCATGCGCAATGGGAAAAAGACCACGCAGGTCGCCCCCGGCTTGCGAATTGCCTTGCCCGATTTGATTGCCAACTCCACGCGAGCCATGAAGCCGGTGACCATCTGATCCTTGTCGGCGAGGTCGAGACTGTAATGTACCGCACCGGAAAGGGCCTGATTTTCAAACGCGGTCAATTTGGCGGGTTTGCGGACCTGATCTGACGCTCACTCATCCAGTGAGCCGTGCACAGCCAGCGCCTCAAGTTGGGTTTCCTGCGGTGTGATGATACGAAACGCCTCGTGCACGCCAGTGTCCGACAGTTCGCGCGCAACGGTCAAAAGCGTATTGGGCGCGTGTTCCTCGCACAATTCAGACATGTGATTAATCTCCGCCTGCGCTACACCCATAGCAGCCTCGACGGAGGGCGCGCCGTAAAACTGCACAAAATGCTCTGCCAGGTTTTGCGCAATTTGGTCCAACTCATTCGGTTCGACCTGTGTCACCGCCACGAAAGTCACCCGGCCAAAGGTTTCGACCCCTAGCCAACCGTTCGAGAACGCCTGACGGGATTTACCTTCTAGGTCACCATCACCCCAGTTCGAAAACTCGAAACCGCCAGATATGCACCACTCACCAGTTCGGGCCGGAGAGTGGAACACATTCATATCGCTTTCGTCGAAATGGATCGCGCGCGCCAGTTTCATGTCTTGTTCTCCAGTAACTCTGTCAGAGGTCGCAAACGGGTGTCCGAACCCTCGCGGATCAGCATCCCAAAGCGTTCATCTGCGCCCAGAAACACGCCGGTTTCGCCATAGTCTTCACCGACGCCACGCAGCAGCCCCATCCATTCGCCATGCAGTGGCGCGTTTCCGTCTTCCTGCCAGCGATTGAGCCAAGTCAGCATGTGACGCGACCAGCTTTCGACCAGTTGAACGGTAGAAACATCCGCGCAACCTTCGTCATAAAGCGCTGTGACATCAGGTGTTTCGCCCGGTGCGTCACTGGTTTGCAGCAAAGCCAGCTCCCACCCGACGATGAGCCAGTCAGGCTCTGCCTCTGGGTTGGTGTCAGAGGCTACGACCTGAAACTTGCCGCATTTTGCGCCATTCACGCAAATTGGACCGTCCCAATCCAAATGAACTGCAACCTCGGGCGGGGCCAAGGCGCCAAGCGCGTTCTGAAAACCGACTGAGCATAAAGGCAGCATCGCCATAGCATCCTGCAAGGGAACTTCTGGCGTAAAGACAATCGCCACGCGAAGGCGATCGGCCTGTATGTTGTAAAACACGGTTCCCGCATCGCACCCAAGCGCGGCCATTGCTTGCGCACGCTCGAACGGATCGTCCCCACCCTGCACCGGGTGGCCCTGTAGCAGAGGGGGAAAGACGGGCTCAATCATGCGTTGCCCTTGGCAATCAGATCGCGCGCAATCTTGCGGAACGCATCTGCCTGGGCGCTTTCGGGTTTGCTAACCACAATCGGCGCACCACCATCGGCGGCAACGCGGATATCCAGATGCAGCGGGATTTCACCCAGTAGTGGCACGCCTAACGACTCGGCCTCGAACGCGACGCCGCCATGACCGAACACATGTTCTTCATGCCCACAGTTCGAGCAAATGTGCGTGGACATGTTTTCGATCATGCCAACAATGGGCGTCTTGAGCTGATTGAACATGTCGATGCCCTTACGGGCGTCGATCAGCGCCACATCCTGCGGCGTCGACACCACGATCGCGCCGTCTACCTGGAACTTCTGACTGAGGGTCAACTGAACGTCTCCGGTTCCGGGTGGCAGGTCAACGATCAGAACGTCCAAAGCCCCCCACTGCACCTGATTCATCATCTGCTGAAGCGCGCCCATCAGCATCGGACCACGCCAGACAACCGCCTGCCCTTCATTCGTCATGAGCCCCATGGACATCATGGTCACGCCGTGATTGCGCAAAGGCAGGATCGTTTTTCCATCCGGGCTGGCCGGGCGGCCCGATACCCCTAACATCCGGGGCTGGGACGGGCCGTAAACATCAGCATCCAGCAGACCAACGCGACGCCCCTCGGCGGCCAAAGCGCATGCCAAGTTAGCCGACACAGTCGATTTGCCCACACCGCCTTTACCCGAGGCGACGGCAATAATGCGGTCGACGCCCGGTACGGCCTGTGGACCGGTCTGCGACGGTTTCGGCTTGGGTTTAAGATCGGGTGGAGCCTTGTCCGAATGCGCAGTCAACATGGCCGAGACCTTGGACACGCCATCCACCATCTGCGCTGCTTTTTCAGCCGTTGCGCGTACGGGTTCCATCTTTTCGGCGTTCTTTGGGTCGATCTCCATGACAAAGCGCACAGTGTCGCCTTCGACGTTCAGCGCACGCACAACTCCGGCGCTGACAATGTCCTTTCCGGAAACCGGATCAGTGATCTTTTTGAGGTTCGTCAGAACCGCGTCACGAACACTCATGCCTGTAACCCTTTGATTTCTTGAACCATATGGTTGCCGTTCATCGCATGTGTCTCCGTCTCTTTCTGTTTATTTGACGCGTTCGGGGCGCTGCCGCTAGGCTATACCCATGCGCGTTATTCTGTTGTGCCTGAGCCTGACGCTCACTGCCACCCCCTCTTGGTCGCAAGAGGCACTGGGGCTTGCCGCCCCGCCCGAGGTTACAGACTCTGGTCTGTTGCAACATATCCTTCCACGCTTCTCTCTCAAGACCGGGATACGCGTTATTGCCGATGAAACCGGTGTTTTGGTGCTGGAAAGTGGGCCACCCGGTGATCCGGTCTTTGCCCGGGATGGGGTGATCTACCACTTGCGGATCGGCGACGATGCGAAACACGAACGGTTCCGCGACTGGTTGCTGTCGGATATCGGAAAACGAACCGTCGAGGGATTCGCCCCTGAAAATGGCGCGCCCTTCTCGGCAGAGTTCGAAATCGCAGCGATACAGCAGGAAACTGTAATCGACGGTGATGCCCTGCGCGGTGAAGAGCTGTCGATGACCCATTGCGGACGCTGCCACGTGATCGGCCCCAAGAACCGCATGAACGGGCTGGGTTCGACACCGTCTTTTGCCGTTCTGCGCGCGATGCCGGACTGGTCCGAACGGTTCGAGGCGTTCTTTGCCCTGAACCCGCACCCTGCCTTTACGCAGATCGACGGGCTGACGCTGCCGTTCGACCCCGAGCGTCCCTCGCCTATTCATCCCGTCGAGATGACGTTGGACGAATTGGACGCCATATTGGCTTTCGTCTCGGTCCTGAAGGCGGCCGACTTGGGCGCACCGCTGCAACTTCAGTGATCCTTCCGCTTTGAAAAGTAATCCTCGGTCGTGACGACCTTGGGTCGTGGGTTCGACTGGAAGGGATTGTCTTGTTGCTGGAACTGTACGTTGACACGGCAGTTGTCGCACATCTGGATCATTCGCGCCTTTTCCGAGGTCGCAAACATCGGATGCGCCCCCGACAGTTTCTCCATGATGCGTTCTACGGTCGACTTTACGCCAAACAACGCCCCACATTCTACGCAGGCAAAGGGTTCTTCTTCGTTCAGTACCTGCTGAGACAAAGCGGCATCGCTCAGATCCAGTTGAGGGACCAGTGAAATGGCGTCTTCCGGGCAAATTGTGCTGCACATTCCGCATTGCAGACATGCATCTTGCTGAAAGTTCAGTTGCGGCTTGTCCGGGTTGTCAATCAGGGCACCAGACGGGCACAAAGACACACAGCTAAGGCACAGCGTGCAGCTATCCTTATTCACGGCAACGGCCCCATAGGGCGCGTTGTCCGGCAAAGGCAGCGGAGATTCGGCCCCCGGATTCAACGCCTGCGCCGCCAGCCGGGCAATCTGCCGTCGGTTTCCAAGCGGCAAAACTGGGTCCGCCAATGGTTGCGGCACGTCCTGCGCATATAGCAGGTCAGAAACCGCATCGGGATCAGCCTCGTCAATCAGGCCGACTTTTCCCACCCCGCAGATTGCTTGGGCAAGTTCCAGTTCCTTATCCAGCGCATCTCGTTCCGTCGTCGGGGACAAAAGCACATCCACCCGCGCGAAACCATGCGCAAGCGCTGCGAGCATTTCAGCGTGCCCAAATCCTGAGATTACTTCCAGCTCCAGCGGGATAACGTCTGCGGGCAGACCACGCCCAAACCGCGCTGATAGCCGGATCATTTCAGCGCCATGTGCGTTGTGAACCAATAGCCGCGGAGCACTACCGCCAGCGCGCCGATAGGTACGCGCCAGGATATGCATTCGGGACAATAGCGCAGAAACCGGAGGGTCCTCGTAAGTGATCGCGGTCGATGGGCAGACTGCAGCGCATTCCCCGCAACCGGCGCAGATCATCGGATCGATCGTCACATGTTCACCGGCGGGTGTAATCGCACCGGTCGGACAAATATCCAGACAATTCGTGCACCCCACCTGCTCGGCCCGGGAATGGGCGCACAGCGATTCCTCCATCCGCACGTACAGAGGTTTCTCAAACGTTCCGACCAGCTGGGCAGCCTCAAAGGCCAACCGTTCAACCGCGAGCGTATCCTTGGGGTCTGCACGCAGATAGCCTTCGCGTTTGGCAGGGGCCTGAACAAACGCTGTGTCACCTGCAAGGTCCACGACAATGTCGCAAGACGACTGAGCCCCGTCCTTGGGTTCCGACCACGTAAAAGCACCACGTCCACCGGGCTCAAGCTGTTGCAGCCCGTCAAGCCGCATGGAAAACCCACCCAGCGCACCGGTAAGATTGCGGATTTTCCCGCGCACGACATCATAGGCACGCGACATGGGCTCAGCCGCATCGGTGCAAAGGACCGTAACGGCCAGCGACCCGGATAGTTTTTCAGCCAGACCAAATGCAACCTCACCCGGGCCAATGATGAAACACGTCCCTTCGCTGTACACATCGACGCTGGGCGTAATGGGTTGCGGCAAAAGTGCCTCTGCCGTCAAAGCTGCCATTTTTGCTGCGACGTCATTGCCTTGTTCCGACCACCCTGCGCGGTCCCGCAAGTCGACAAATCCAGGCACGTCGACCTGCAATTCTTCAGCCAACGCCCGGAAAACATCCTGTTCCTGACCACATGCGATCACTGCATCGCCGTCCTGCAGCAGGGCTGCGGCGCTTTCCAGCTCGCGGGTGCAAAGCGCTGTGTGCACTTTTGAGCATGCCGTATCACAGGTCGAGGCTATCTTGTCTGCGTCGATAGATTGAGTCCCTGCGCAGTCACACAGCAATATCTTGGTGCTCATATCCCCTCCCCGGAAATCGCTCCATCCCTCAGCACATTAGGCTGTCGTCCCCAACCGGCAATGTAAAGACCCCGATTTTGGCCGAAAACTTACCCTTGGACGCGCAACCAAACCCTTATTTCACGGCGATCCACAAGCCCCCTCACGAATACGCTATCAGCGTATACGACTAAGGTCGTAGTGTCCGGGCTTGGCTTTCTACCAATTTGTGTACCATAGTGGACATGGGGAAGGCAGGGGAGAGCTTTCCGGGGAGGACTACGTGGCGAAGGCCGCTAACCAGATTGAAATGCCAATCGGCGTCGTCGTGCGCAAAACGCCTGGGGTAACCCGCTGGGCCAAATGGAACTGGCGTGCGGTTGCCGTTTTGCCGGGTGCCGCGCCTGCGGACTGGCTTGAAATGCGCCGCGAAGGTGAGGCCGTGGAGTATCACGCCGCGACCCTGCCGTTAAAGCTGTGGGCGGACGAAACCGAAGCTTACATGGTCAATCTGTCCGACGGACAGCCTTCGATCTATCTTGTTCTGCGGGATGCATTGGATGGCGAGCGGCCCATGGATGCCGTTCTGGTCACCGCCTCGCCATACGAAGGTCAGGACTATGCCGATACCGGCGAGGAAATCGTCGAAAAAATCCCGATGACCGAAGGACTGATCGCCTGGGTTCGCGACTTTGCGTTGGAACACCATCGCGATGAGGTTTTCGTCAAACGCAAGCGGGACAAAAAGCGCACCGATCTGGTCGAGGATGGCAAAGGCGACTCCCGTATCCGGCAAGCCTCAGACGTCTACCGTGCGCCGCGTAGGATCATCCAATGACCGAAGCGCGCGATTTCTGGTCCCGCCGAAAGGCCGCTGTGCAAGCCGAGGCAGAAGCCGAAGTCATTGCGGCCGAGGAACAGGTAATCGCGGATCAGCGCGCAGAACTCGAAGAAAAAACGGATGCCGAAATCCTGGCCGAGTTGAACCTGCCCCATCCGGATGAGTTGCAGGCAGGTGACGACGTTTCAGGCTTTATGGCCAAGGCGGTTCCCGATCGTCTGCGCCGCCGCGCCCTGCGTCGGTTGTGGAGGCTTAACCCGGTACTGGCGAATGTCGACGGCTTGGTCGATTACGGCGAAGACTATACCGACGCCGCTTGCGTCATCGAAAACATCCAGACTGCGTATCAGGTTGGCAAAGGGATGCTGGCCCATGTCGAAGCCTTGGCTGCGCAAGCCGAGGATACCGAAGTAGACGAAGTCCAGCACGAAACCGAGGTTGAAGATCAACAGCCTGAACCTGACGCAATCGAAGATCCGACTCCCGAACCATTCGAAATGGCGCAAGCCGAAGAACCCGAAGAAGCAGAGCTTCCCCCTGCCCCGCGCCGTATGAAATTTGAATTTGAAGGATAACCTGATGACCGCAAGCGAAGCGCAACAGATCGATGTCTCGGCCGAGGATCGCCTGCGCGCGGATTTCTATAACTTTCTGGGTTTGCTGCTATCCGGCCCGCCCGATCAATTGCTTTTGGACCAGGTTGCGGGTCTGACCGGCGATGACACCGACCTTGGGCAAGCTATCCAGGCAATGGCACGTGTCGCCAAAATCACCAAACCGGCTGCTGCCGAGCGTGAATTCAACGCGTTGTTCATCGGTCTTGGACGTGGCGAGCTGCTGCCGTATGCCAGTTTCTATCTAACCGGATTCTTGAACGAAAAACCGCTGGCACAGCTGCGCAACGATATGGCTATTCGCGGAATCACCCGCGCGCCGAACGTGTTCGAACCCGAAGACAATATTGCCTCTTTGATGGAGATGATGGCCGGCATGATTGTTGGCCGCTTCGGTACGGCCGCCGGGCTGGACGACCAAAAGGCGTTCTGGAGCAAGCATATCGGTCCTTGGGCCACACATTTCTTTTCGGATTTGGAAGCCGCCGAAAGCTCGGTTCTCTATGCCTCGATCGGGACAGCCGGTCGCGTGTTCATGGAGATCGAGCGCGAGGCGTTCCGAATGACGACAGCGTGACGCGCTGTCATTCGCCAGCGCCCTTCGCGGGGCGTTAAACTGCAAATGGGAAAGGAGACACCCATGAGCAAGACCAAGGAAGAAGGCGCAACACGCCGCGACTTCCTCAAACTGGCCGGAACCGCAGCACCCGCTGCTGTCGCCGCAGCCAGCCTGACCGGACAGGCCGAAGCAGCCGAGCTGCCTACGGACGAAACCCGGATGCAGGACACCGCGCACACGCGCGCATATCTCGACAGCGCCCGGTTCTAAGACCGGACGACGTCACCACCCGACTGACGGTTGCGATTGGCCCTGACGTCGGTTTTGAACAGTACCAAGCCAGCCGTGGCTGACACGGCGCGCAAGGGAGGAAAGTAATGCTTAGGAAAAAGACCAACGGGGTTGCGAGACGCCCCCAGCGGACAAGTATCCTGTCCCAGGTCGGCGAGAAAACCGTCGATCGCCGCGCATTTCTGCGTGGTTCGGGCCTGACGATCGGCGGCCTCGCCGCGATCAGCGCGACGGGTGGAACCGTAACGCAAGCCAGTGCCCAGACAGCGGCCAATCAGGCCGTGGAAAACATCAAGTCCGTATGTACCCACTGCTCGGTCGGTTGTACCGTCGTAGCCGAAGTGCAGAACGGTGTCTGGGTCGGGCAAGAACCCGGCTGGGACAGCCCGTTCAACCTGGGTGCACACTGCGCCAAGGGGGCCTCGGTCCGCGAGCACGCCCATGGCGAACGCCGCCTGAAATATCCGATGAAAAAGGAAGGCGGCGAGTGGAAACGCATCAGCTGGGAACAGGCGATCGACGAGATCGGCGACGGCATGATGAACATCCGCGAAGAATCCGGGCCGGACAGTGTTTACTGGCTGGGTTCCGCGAAACATAACAACGAACAGGCCTATCTGTTCCGCAAGTTCGCCGCCTACTGGGGCACGAACAACGTGGACCACCAGGCCCGTATCTGCCACTCGACCACTGTTGCGGGCGTTGCGAACACATGGGGCTACGGCGCCATGACCAACTCGTACAACGACATGCACAACAGCCGGGCCATCTTCATCATCGGTGGTAACCCGGCCGAGGCACACCCCGTCTCGCTGCTGCATATCCTGCGCGCGAAAGAGCAGAACAATGCCCCTCTGATCGTCTGCGACCCGCGCTTTACGCGCACCGCGGCGCATGCGGATGAATATGTCCGCTTCCGCCCCGGCACCGACGTTGCACTGGTCTGGGGTATCCTGTGGCACATCTTCGACAACGGTTGGGAGGACAAAGAGTTCATCCGCACCCGTGTCTGGGGTATGGACCAGATTCGCGAAGAAGTTGCAAAGTGGAACCCCGACGAGGTTGAGCGCGTCACCGGCACACCCGGCTCGCAGCTGCGCCGCGTCGCCCGGACCATGGTGAACAACCGTCCCGGCACCGTTGTATGGTGCATGGGTGGTACACAGCACACCAACGGCAACAACAACACCCGCGCCTACTGCGTGCTTCAGCTTGCGCTGGGCAACATGGGCACCTCGGGTGGTGGCACCAACATCTTCCGCGGCCATGACAACGTGCAGGGCGCGACGGACCTTGGTGTTCTGTCCCACACCCTGCCCGGCTACTATGGCCTGTCCGCAGGTGCATGGGGTCACTGGAGCCGCGTCTGGGGTGAAGATCTGGATTGGCTGAAAGGTCAGTTCGCAACGATCAAGGACAAGGAAGGCAAGGACAAGCCGCTCATGAACGAGCGCGGCATCCCGGTCTCTCGTTGGATCGACGGTGTTCTGGAAGATCCTGCCAACATGGATCAGGACAATAACGTCCGCGCCATGGTTCTGTGGGGCCACGCGCCCAACTCGCAGACCCGGATGACGGAAATGAAGACGGCGATGGAGAAGCTGGACATGCTGGTCGTGATCGACCCGTATCCCACCGTCTCGGCCGTTCTGCATGACCGCACCGATGGCGTCTACCTGTTGCCCGCCTGTACGCAGTTCGAAACACGTGGCTCGGCCACGGCATCGAACCGGTCGCTGCAGTGGCGTGACAAGGTGGTTGATCCGCTGTTCGAAAGCTTGCCGGACGAGGTCATCATGGCCAAGTTCGCCAACAAGTTTGGATGGGCAGATCGCTTCTTCCGCAACATCGAGATGGAAGACGCTGAAACCCCCAATGTTGAAAGCATCACGCGTGAATTCAACTCGGGCCTCTGGACTATCGGGTATACCGGTCAGTCGCCGGAACGTCTGAAAAGCCATATGGCCAACCAGCACACGTTCGACAGAACCACGCTGCAAGCCATTGGTGGACCCAACGACGGCGAATACTACGGCCTGCCGTGGCCCTGCTGGGGAACGCCTGAGATGGGTCATACGGGGACACCAAACCTCTATGACATGTCCAAGCCGGTGGCCGAAGGCGGCCTGACCTTCCGCGCCCGTTTCGGGGTGGAGCGTGATGGTGACAACCTGCTGGCCGAAGGGGTCTATAGCGTTGGATCGGAAATTCAGGATGGCTATCCCGAATTCACGATGCAGATGCTGATGGATCTTGGCTGGGATGGCGATCTGACAGCCGAGGAACGCGCGGCGATCGACGCTGTCGCGGGACCAGAGACCAACTGGAAAACCGACCTTTCCGGCGGTATCCAGCGGGTTGCGATCAAGCATGGCTGTGCGCCCTTCGGGAACGCAAAAGCCCGCGCGGTCGTCTGGACCTTCCCGGATCCGATCCCACTGCACCGCGAGCCGCTCTATACGCCGCGTCGCGATCTGGTGGAGGACTATCCAACCTACGAGGACCGTCAGGCCTATCGCCTGCCCACCCTTTATGCTTCGATCCAGAAGAACGACTTTTCAAAGGATTACCCGATAATCCTAACGTCTGGTCGTCTGGTCGAATATGAAGGCGGCGGTGATGAGACGCGGTCGAACCCGTGGCTGGCCGAGCTGCAGCAGGACATGTTCGTCGAGATCAACCCCCGCGATGCCAACAACCTTGGTATTCGTGACGGGTCACAGGTCTGGGTCGAAGGTCCGGAAGGCGGCAAGGTCAAGGTGATGGCGATGCTGACCAACAGGGTCGGTGCCGGCGTAGCCTTCATGCCGTTCCACTTTGGCGGCCATTTCCAGGGCGATGATCTGCGGTCGAAATACCCCGCTGGTGCAGACCCCTATGTCTTGGGTGAAAGTTCCAACACCGCCCAGACCTATGGCTACGATTCAGTGACCCAGATGCAGGAGTCCAAGTGTACTCTCTGCAAGATCTGGGCAGCGTAAGGAGGAGAAGAGAAAATGGCAGCAAGAGCAAAGTTTCTCTGCGACGCCGAACGCTGCATCGAGTGCAATGCCTGCGTCACCGCGTGTAAGAACGAACACGAGGTGCCGTGGGGCGTGAACCGCCGCAGGGTGGTGACGATCAATGACGGCAACCCGGGCGAACGCTCGATCTCGGTGGCCTGTATGCATTGCTCGGATGCGCCCTGCATGGCGGTGTGCCCGGTCGACTGCTTCTATCAAAACGAAGAAGGTGTCGTCCTGCACTCCAAAGACCTGTGCATTGGTTGCGGTTATTGCTTTTACGCGTGCCCCTTCGGCGCGCCGCAATATCCGCAGGCGGGCAACTTCGGATCGCGCGGCAAGATGGACAAATGTACCTTCTGCGCCGGCGGCCCCGAGGAAACGCACTCGACCGCAGAGTTCGCCAAATATGGTCGCAACCGGATCGCCGAGGGCAAACTGCCCATCTGCGCCGAGATGTGTTCCACCAAGGCCCTGCTCGCCGGTGACGGCGACGTGGTCTCGGCCATCTACCGCGAGCGCGTCGTCGCCCGTGGCTTTGGCTCGGGCGCGTGGGGTTGGGGCACAGCCTACGACCAGAAAGACGGCTAAGGTCTGACCAAAGCCTTACAGCCCCCTGTCTTTAGCGGGGGGCTGTTCCACTCTTTTCGGTGGCCGCTTGTCGGCCGCCGTATTTCCTGACCGTGGTGGAGCGAACATGACCGAAGATGTCTACTGGCTGCTAAAGCTGGATCTGAACCCCGAAAAGCAGTCTGAGTTTGAGGGCCTGATGGCCGAAATGGTCGCCGCCACACGCGAGGAAACGGGTGCCAAAAGCTATGAGTGGCACCAAAGCGACAACGCCATTCACATCTATGAACGTTACGCAAGTTCCGAAGATGCGATGATTCATATGCAAAATTTTGGGGCAAACTTCGCGGATCGGTTTATGTCTTTGCTTACGCCGGTCCAGTTTGATGTGTACGGCCCCGCGAAAGACGACCTACAGGCGGCCCTGTCCCCTGTCGGAGCTGTCTTTCACACGCAAATCGGCGGCTTTGACCGCTGACACGACCAAGAATAGGGAAAGAACCCATGCGCCTGATCCATTTTTTGCTCGTTTCACTCTTTCTGACCGGGGCCGCATGGGCACAGGAAACGTCTGAGCCCGCAGCACCAGACCGGTCTGCAACAGGCGGCGCGACGACGCTTGAGGACATCCTCGCCCGCCAGCGCGGCGAAAAAGTGGACAACACGTATCGCTCGGAAAACACCGGTCAAGGCAATGTCGAAGGCCTGTTGGGTCAGTTCGGCACCCGAGGCGTCGCCTCGGACAGCGAGGTTTACCGCGCGCTTCGTTATGGGTCCGCTGACGTCACAGTATCCTCGCGCGGCCCGGCTGATAGCGTTCTTATCCAGGATGGCGGCATGTGGTGGTGGTCCTTCCGTACCGGCCCACTGCGCGAGTATGGCTCATACATCATCGCGGGAATGGCTGCGATCATTCTGCTTTTCTTCCTGATCCGCGGAAAGATCCGCATCGACGGTGAGAAAACCGGCCGCACAGTAACGCGCTTTAACGGAATTGAACGCTTTGGCCACTGGCTGTTTGCCGGGTCATTCCTGGTGCTTGGAATTACGGGTCTGCTTACCCTGTATGGTCGCGACTTTCTGATCCCTATCTTCGGGAAAGAAGGCTTCGCCACTATCGCACAGGGCTGCAAGTGGCTTCACAACAACCTCGCTTGGGCCTTTATGCTCGGGTTGATCATCATCACTGTTAACTGGATCGCCCACAATATCCCGAACCGAACTGACCTGAAATGGTTGGCTGCGGGCGGCGGGCTATTTACGAAAGGCAGCCATCCCCCGGCTAAGAAGTTTAACGCCGGACAAAAGGTAATCTTTTGGTCTTGTGTTCTGCTGGGCGTGTCCATCAGCCTGTCTGGGCTTTCGCTGCTGTTCCCGTTCGAGATGCCGTTGTTCGCCAAGACGTTCTCGATCGCGAACTCGACCGGCATTCCTCAAATGTTGGGTTTGAACCTGCCTGTGCAGATGTCCCCGCAAGAGGAAATGCAGTACGCGCAGGTCTGGCACGTGATGGTTGCGTATGTCTTCATCGCGATCATTATTGCACATATCTACCTTGGCTCGGTTGGCATGGAAGGCGCGTTTGACGCCATGGGCACCGGTGAAGTCGAAGAGCAATGGGCGCGCGAGCACCACTCGCTGTGGCTTGAGGAGGTTCAGGAAAAAGAGGCTGGCAAAGCTGCGGCCTCGCCCGCTGAATAAATGCGCGCCTTCGCGCTGGTTATTGCCCTTTTGCCCCTGCCCGCCTGGGCCGAATTCTTTACGCTCAAAGGGCATGGCGGCCCCATCATGGGTATCGCCACTGCGCCAGACGGGCGGATCGCGACGGCCAGCTTTGACAATTCGGTCGGCGTCTGGTCCGACCAAATGCCCGAGTGGCTGGAAGGTCACGAAGCCGCCGTCAACAGCGTGGCCTTTAACGGTACCGCGATCTACTCTGCCGGGGATGACTTTACCCTGCGGCGCTGGCCCGGCGGCGAAGTCGTGGGCCGCCACAAAGGTAAGATTGTAAGCATTTCAGCATCCAAAACCCATGTCGCTACAGCCAGTTGGGACGGCACGATCGGTGTTTGGCCGGTAGACGGCTCCGCTCCGCAGATACTTGGCCCGACAGGCAGCGGCGTGAACTCTGTCGTGTTTACACCGGACGGCAGGCAACTTTACTCGGCCGGTGTGGATGGAACTTTGCGGCTTTGGAATGTTGAAACTGGGCAAGAGACGTTGCGTATCGTCGAGCACGGCTTTGGTGTCAATGAACTGGTTCTGAATGCCCAAGACAACTGGATCGCGTACGGAGCGGTCGATGGCGTAACCCGCATTCGCGACCTGACCACGGGCGAGGAGCGGGATTTCACACTGGATCGCCGCCCTATTCTTGCTCTGGCGCTGAGCCCGGATCGCAGTCTTCTGGCTGTTGGGGACGGCGAAGGCTTTATTATGGTCATCGACACCAAGGAATGGCGCATCGCGCAAGACTTTCGCGCGACGCTGCGTGGGCCCGTATGGGCGCTTGCCTTTTCACCGGACGGTCAAAACATCCATGCCGGTGGTATTGATGAGGCTATGTTCAGCTGGCCCGTCGACAGCCTGCGCGGTCAGGAACAGATGGCAGGTGCCGAGCCGAGCTTTCTGAAAAACCCCAGCGAGATGAGCAACGGAGAACGCCAGTTCGCCCGTAAATGCTCGATCTGTCATAGCCTGACACCGGATGGTAAACGGCGCGCGGGCCCGACGCTGCACGGTGTATTTGGGCGAAAGGCCGGAACTCTGCCGGGATATTTTTTCTCGGATACCTTGCAAGACTCTGATATCATTTGGAATGATGAAACCATAAATGCCCTTTTCGACGAGGGGCCGGACCACTACATTCCGGGGTCTAAGATGCCGATGCAACGGATAACGCAGGCCAGCGACAGGGACGATCTGATCGCCTTTCTGCGCCAGGCCACGGCACCGGAAAACTGAACCGGAGGAAAACGATGAAAGCCTTTCTTGTCGCTGTCGCTGCGATGGTCGTTATTACCGTGGCTGCACCATATGTGCTGGGCCAGATCGGTTTCAGCGCGGCTGATGCAGGGACGGGTTCCGCCGTACGCCTCGACTGAATGAGCGAATACCTAACCACGAAAGAGCTTGCCGATCTGTTGCGCATCGGCGAGCGCAAAGCCTACGACCTTGCCTCGTCGGGCGAGGTTCCATGCGTGCGCGCAATGGGAAAACTACTGTTCCCACGGGCTGAAATCATTGCCTGGCTCAACGCCTCGCGTTCCGGTCCGCAGGTGGCTGAACCACCCCTGCCCCCGATCGTCGCTGGCAGTCACGATCCACTACTGGATTGGGCGCTACGCGAAAGTGGGTCTGGTTTGGCGACGTACTATGACGGGTCGTTCGATGGTTTGAATCGCTTAAAAGATCGTACCGCGCAGGCAGCTGCCCTTCATATTCACGAAGAAGACGGTTTCAACGCCCGCGCTTTGCGCGACCAACTGGGCGAGGCGCCTGTTGTTCTGTACGAAATTGCAAAACGCCAACGCGGGTTGCTGCTGGCCCCCGGCATTTCAGACATCAACACGTTCCAGGACTTGTCCGGGCGGCGTGTGATATTGCGCCAAAGCTCGGCAGCCAGCCAACGCTTGTTTGAGGCGCAGCTACAGGCTCACGGTCTGTCCTACGAGGATCTCGATGCTTTACCGACCTGCGCCCGTACTGAGGAAGAGTTGGCCATTGCCCTGCATGACGGCAAGGCAGATGCTGGTTTTGGACTTGGTGCCTTGGCCGGGTTGTACAATCTGGGCTTTGCCCCGACACATTCCGAGCGGCTGGACCTTGCGATCTGGCGCCGCGCCTACTTTGACGACCCAATGCTAAAGTTGTTGCAGTTCCTGCAATCCAACCGTTTTGCCAATCGGGCCGCTGAGTTTGGCGGATATGACCTGAAAGGTTTGGGCACAATCCATCACAACGGGGCCAGCGGCTAGATCACTTGGCATTGGGAAAAAACAACTGTTCTCCATCCAATTTGTACGACGCGATAGCCGCTTGCCCATCTGGGCCAGTTAGCCAATCGATGAAACGTTGCCCCGCCGCAGCACGCACGCGGGGATGTTTTTCAGGATTTACCAAGATTATACCGTACTGATTGAACAAACGAGGATCTCCCTCGACCAAAATCGCAAGATTCCCCTTATTTCCAAAGGATTGCCACGTGGCACGATCCGTCAAGGTATAGGCGTTCATACCGCTGGCAACATTCAGCGTAGCGCCCATGCCCGAGCCTGTTTCACGGTACCATGTTCCGGACGCCGCCGTCGGATCTAAGTCTGCCGACGCCCAATGCTTCATTTCTGCTTTGTGCGTTCCGCTGTCATCCCCGCGCGATGCAAATGGGGATTCAGCTTCAGCGATTGCAGCAAGTGCCGCAACGATATCATCACCACCCTTTACCTTTGCCGGGTCCGCATTGGGGCCGACCAGCACAAAATCGTTGTACATGACGTCAAATCGCTCAACGCCCCAGCCATCCGCAACAAATTGCTCTTCGGCAGGTTTTGCATGCACCAAAAGGACATCACCATCACCGTTAACCGCATTCCGGATCGCTTGCCCCGTTCCCACGGCGACAACGCGCACATCAATGCCAGTCTCAGCCTCGAACCCCGGCAAAATATAATCCAGCAGCCCTGAATTCTGCGTCGAGGTCGTGGACTGAACCACGATAAAGGGCGCTTCAGCAACGGCTGGGGCCGCCATCAATCCAAGCCATACCACAGCCATCCGAAGAAAAGTCCGGATCATTCAGATCTCCATCATTCGATTAAGTTACAAGTCCGCCTGCAAGATAGCGACGCGATGCATCACTTTCAGGGGCATCCAGCACTTGCTTGGCAGCGCCGTGTTCTACCACGCGGCCACCTTGCATCATCACGATATCAGCAGCCAACCGCCGTGCCTGACCGATGTCATGGGTTACCATAACGATGCGAACACCGCGGGCCGACGCACGCAAGATCATCCGCTCGATCATTTGTGTCGCCCCCGGATCCAAGGCGCTGGTGGGCTCATCCAAAAACAGTGTTTCGGGGTTCAAGGCAAGCGCACGCAAAATGGCAAGCCGTTGCGCTTCGCCGCCTGACAATGAACGTGCCGATTGGCGGGCTTTGCCTTCCAGCCCGCCTTCGGTCAAAAGCTCTTCGATCCGGGATTTGCGCGATGCACGCGGCAATCCTTGACGTTTCAGCACAAAATCCAGGTTCCCGGCCACGGATCGGCGCAGCAGAACCGGCTGTTGAAACACCATGGCCTGACGTGCTTTGTCATCCGCGTTTAGGGGTGATCCATCCTGAACCACCTGACCCTGATCGGGCATAATCAACCCGTGCAAACATCGCAGAAGCAAGCTTTTGCCAGCCCCATTGGGGCCAAGGATCAGGGTTGGACCGGGTCCATCCAAAGACAAATGCGGCACGTCCAGCAAAGTTTTGCCGTTACGCGCGATTTTTAGCCCCTGAACGGCAAGGCCACCGACAATTTCGCAAACGAGATCACGCATGACGCAGCCCCTCTTGTTCTGCCCTTAGGCTAACGGCACTGACCATGGCGTTCACGGCAACCGCAATGCCGATGAGTATTGCGCCCAGTGCCAATGCCAGCGCCAGATTTCCCTTGGACGTTTCAAGGGCAATCGTCGTCGTCATCACCCGGGTTACGTGATTGATGTTTCCGCCTACGATAATAACAGCACCAACTTCGGCTATCGCGCGCCCAAAACCGGCTAGCAAAGCCGTCACAAGCGCCAACCGCGCATCCCAGAGTAGCACAGGAACCGAGGCCAGTCGCGACACGCCCAGTGATCGCAGTTGTTCCGCGTATTCTTCGGCCAGCATCTCGATCACCTGTCGGGTCAGTGCCGCGACTATCGGCGTCACCAGCACCACCTGCGCGATGATCATAGCGGTCGGTGTATAGAGCAATTCTAGGACACCCAAAGGACCTGAACGCGACAACATCAAATAAACCAACAAACCCACAACGACCGGAGGAAACCCCATCAAGGCGTTCATCAGAATAATCATCAGGCGTCGCCCCGGAAACCGAGCAACGGCCAAAGCGGCCCCAATCGGCATGCCGATCAAGGCGGAAATCAGCACCGCAAAAACGGAAACTTTAAGCGACAAAAGCACAATCGCCCAAAGCTCTGCATCCCCGTTCAGGATCAGAGAAAACGCTGCACTGAATTCTGATGCAAATCCCTGCATATTCTTCCATCTTTATCGCATATCGTACGAAATGCGTTAAATTACAAAAGAATACTATGCGATTTGTCCGGTAAGTACACACACTTTTCCGACATCAGAAACGCAAAACGCGGCCCCGTCGGGACCGCGTTCCGCTTGCATCGAACTCGACTTAATTCAGAGCGGCGTCCGTGATTTTGTGCGTCCAAGCTCCGTCGGGTTGCTTGGTGATCACCGGGTCCGAACCGCCAGCCAGCAGAGTGGCCACTGTGCGTTCAAAATCCGCAGGGTCCAGCGTACCGTTCGAACCAGCCGTCAGTTTGGCAATCTCACCCATCATACGCTTTTGGTGTTCCTCGGTCTGAGCACCGGTTGCGTCGTTTTCAAGCACGATATCGGCCGCTTCTTCGGGATGCTCTTCAGCATATTTCCATCCCTTCATAGAAGCACGGACAAAACGTTCCATCTTGCCCACAAAAGCTTCATCGCTCAGGTTTTCTTCCAGGACATAAAGACCGTCTTCCAGAGTTGCAACGCCCTGATCCTCGTACTTAAAGGTCACCAGCTCATCCGGGCTAACGCCTGCGTCAATCACCTGCCAGTATTCGTTATAGGTCATGGTGCTGATGCAGTCAGCCTGGCGCTGCAGCAATGGATCGACGTTAAAGCCTTGCTTAAGCACCTCGACACCGCTTTCGCCTTTGCCACCGGTATCAATGCCCAGCTGGCTCATCCAGCTCATGAATGGGAACTCATTTCCGAAGAACCAGACACCCAGCGTGCGGTTCTTGAGATCGGCGGGCGAAGCGATGCCTGCGTCCTTCCAACAGGTCAGCATCATGCCGGAACTTTTGAACGGCTGCGCGATATTGACCAGCGGCAAACCCTTTTCACGGGCAGCCAAGGCTGCTGGCATCCACTCGACCGTTACATCGGCGCCACCGCCTGCAATAACTTGTGTGGGTGCGATGTCAGGACCACCAGGCAGGATCGTGACGTCCAAACCCTCTTCTTCGTAAAACCCCTTATCCTTAGCGACGTAGTACCCTGCAAACTGAGCCTGCGTGACCCATTTTAACTGCAGCTTCACCTCTTCGGCGGACCAGGCCGCGCTTGCTGCCAGGCTAAAAGCGGCAACCGCCCCGCTGAGTAGCTTCTTCATCTTCATGTCTCCTAGTTGCTGTTGTTGCCCCATTTTCGGGGTCTGTTGAATTATGTTTACCCTCGTTGTGACGGGTGCCAGAACGTGACCGTTTTTTCGATCGCCGCGACCCCACCGTAAAACGCAGTTCCAGCCAGCGCCGCTACGGCGATCTCGGCCCAAACCAGATCGATTTCCAGACTTCCGACCCCCGTCGAAATGCGAAAGCCCATTCCGCGCGTCGGCGACCCGAAATACTCGGCCACGATGGCGCCAATCAGTGCGAGTGTTGTCGCGATCTTCAGACCGTTGAACACAAATGGCATCGCCGCCGGCAGTCGCAGTTTGAGAAGCGTTTGCCAGTAGCTTGCCGCATAGGTCCGCATCAAATCACGTTGCATCGCATCAGCTTCACGTAAGCCTTGTACAGTATTGACCAAGATGGGAAAAAACACCATCACCACAACGACTGCGGCCTTTGATTGCCAGTCGAAACCAAACCAACTGACCAGAATTGGTGCAATACCCACGATCGGCAGCGCCGCGGCGAAGTTCCCGATGGGTAGCAGTCCGCGTGTCAGGAACGACGACCGGTCAATCGCGATCGAACAGGCAAAGGCCGCAGCAGAACCGATGGCAAAACCCGTCAACGCACCCTTGAAGACCGTCTGTTTAAAGTCTTCCCATAGAATGTTGGACGAATTCACAAATTCCTCGGCCACGTCCGACGGTGGCGGCAGGATCACCGGGGACACCTCGAGCCCTCGCACGAGGCCTTCCCACAGAACCAAAAGCGTTACACCGAAGAGTACCGGCACCAGAATCCGAACCCCGCGGTGCGTACGGTACTGCGAGATTGCTAACCGGTAGTTGGCCCACCAAGCCAACCCCCAGAACAACAGTGAAAAGGATAGCCACGTCATGCGCTTAACCCCATCCGGCGCAGCGCCAGGCGCTGTAGCAGATCCAGCAAAGTAACCAAAATCCCGGCCAGAATAGCTGCGGCCAGCAATGCTGCCCAGATCGCTAGTGGCGTTCCGAATTGGTCACCAATCAGAATACGCGCGCCCAGCCCGGACACCGCACCTGTCGGCAATTCCCCGACAATGGTCCCGACCAGCGCCGCTGCGATACCGACCTTAAGCGAAGTAAAAAGATACGGCACCGAGGACGGCAATCGGAGCTTGAAGAACCCCTGAACACCTGAAGCGCTATACGTTTTCAGCAAATCCAACTGCGGCGGCGACGGCGACCGCAAGCCTTTCACCATCCCCACCAAAACTGGAAAATAACACAGGTAAGCCGAGATAATAGCTTTGGGCACACCGCGCCCTTCGATGCCAACTTGTGAGCTGACCACAATAATCATCGGCGCCAGTGCAACAATTGGGATCGTCTGACTGATGATGGCCCAAGGCATAAGGCTCATGTCGGCGACGCGCGAATAGACAATGGCGACGGCTGCCAAAATACCCAGCGTTGTCCCCAACAAAAAACCCCATAGGGTCGACTGCAGGGTGATACCCGCGTGATAAATCAACGACCTTTTCGAGAACGCCCGACCTTTGGCCACCATCTCTCCGGTCGTTTTCCAAAGCTCTTGCCCGACCTGCCCGGGCGTCGGCAAGCGTGGACGATCCAAAGAATACCCAACGGCAACATGACCGGGGTTCTTAGCCATCAAGATCCAAACAGATTCGTCCCTACGCGTGCGCGATGTTTCCGGTGTTACCGTTTCTCCGGCGCGCTCTGCTTGATCCAAAGCGATACGGATATTCATCGGCGCTACTGCGGCATACCAAAGCACAACAATCGCGCCGAGGACCACGAGTATAGGCACAAGGTTCTTCATGCCACCCCCACTTTGCACCAGCAATCAGTCATCATAGGAATGCCCCGCCCTTAGGCCCTCACGCACCCGGTGCGCAACTTCTATGAACTCGGGCGTGTCGCGGATATCCAGCGGTCGTTCCTTTGGAAGTGGGCTGTCGATGACATCAGTGATCCGCCCGGGCCGAGGACTCATAACAACGATCTTAGTGCTCAGGTAAACCGCCTCAGGGATGGAATGCGTCACGAAACCGATCGTTTTCTCTGTTCGTGCCCATAGGGCCAAAAGCTGTTCATTCAGGTGATCGCGAACGATCTCATCCAAGGCACCGAACGGTTCGTCCATCAGCAGGATATCGGCATCAAAGGCCAGCGCCCGCGCGATGCTGGCCCGTTGCTGCATGCCTCCGGATAGCTGCCAGGGGAATTTCCCGCCAAAACCTTCCAGATCAACAAGTTCCAAAACGTTCTTTACACGCACTTCCTGTTCTGAGGCCGAAAACCCCATGATCTCAAGCGGCAGTTTGATGTTTTTGGCAATTGTCCGCCAAGGATACAACCCGGCAGCCTGAAACACATACCCATAGGCCCGCTTACGTCGCGCTTCATCTGGCGTCATGCCGTTAACGGTCAGGGTTCCTCCGGTCGGCGTCTCAAGCGCAGCGACACAGCGCAGGAAGGTAGTCTTCCCGCAGCCGGACGGCCCGATGAAACTAACAAAATCACCCTTGTCGATGGTTAAGTTAACATCCTTCAACGCGTGAACCGGACCGTCATTGGTTTGAAAGGTCAAATCCAGGTTTTTAGCCTGGATCACCGGCCGCGTGGTACTTTCAGTATTCATTCAATTGCCTTGAAAAGATTTGGTTTTGGACCACAGCGCCTGCGGCCCGACCACGTTACACGCCAGTCGCAGGGATGCCCGCCCGCTCTACAGGTCTCGGCGCGGTCAGCTCTTTCCAGGTACTCAACGCCTTGTTCACATGCCCATTCGGTTCACGTGCCACGAACGCGCCATGTCCTTCCTGCGTGCGGATTTCGCCGTCATGAACTGCAACCTGACCGCGCGACAGGGTAAAGCGTGGCAGACCTTTGACCTCTTTGCCCTCGAATACGTTGTAGTCGATCGCAGATTGCTGGGTATCCGCGCTGATCGTCTTGGTCTTTTCGGGGTCCCAGACAACGATATCTGCATCCGCTCCGACTAGAATCGCCCCCTTTTTTGGGTAGCAATTCAATATCTTGGCAATGTTCGTTGACGTCACAGCCACAAACTCATTCGGGGTCAGCCGCCCGGTGTTAACTCCGTGGGTCCACAGCATCGGCATCCGATCTTCCAACCCACCGGTGCCGTTGGGAATCTTGGTGAAATCCCCAACGCCATAGCGTTTCTGTTCGGTCGTAAAGGCGCAGTGGTCGGTGGCCACTACGCTCAACGTGCCAGAATGCAGCCCGTTCCACAGGCTGTCCTGATGCTGCTTATTGCGGAATGGTGGGCTCATGACCCGCCGCGCCGCGTGGTCCCAATCGTGGTGGAAATACTCGCTCTCATCCAGGGTCAGGTGCTGGATCAAAGGCTCACCCCATACGCGCTTGCCCTGCATCTTGGCCCGACGAATGGCCTCATGTGCCTCTTCACAGGACGTGTGCACCACATAAAGCGGTACACCCGCCATGTCGGCAATCATGATGGCCCGGTTCGTGGCCTCACCTTCAACCTGCGGCGGGCGGGAATAAGCATGTGCCTCGGGGCCGGAATTGCCCTCAGCCAACAGTTTGGCGCTGAGCTCGGCGACGACATCACCATTCTCGGCATGAACCATGGCGATCCCGCCCAACTCAGCCAGACGCTTGAACGAAGCGAACAACTCATCATCGTTCACCATCAGCGCGCCTTTGTAGGCCATGAAGTGTTTGAACGTGTTGATACCGCGCGTCTCGATTACGGTCTTTATGTCGTCAAACACCTGCTCGCCCCACCACGTCACGGCCATGTGGAAGGAATAGTCGCAATTTGCGCGGGTCGATTTGTTGTCCCAGCGTTTCAACGCGTCCAGCAGGCTTTCACCCGGATTTGGCAGTGCAAAATCCACCACCATCGTGGTGCCACCCGCCAGCGCAGCCCGCGTCCCGCTTTCGAAATCGTCGCTGGAATATGTGCCCATGAACGGCATCTCAAGATGTGTATGAGGATCAATCCCGCCCGGCATGACATAACAACCGGTTGCATCCAGTTCTTTGTCACCCTTCAGGTCCAGCCCGATTTCAGTGATAACACCATCTTCAACCATGACATCCGCTTTGTAAGACAGATCGGCGGTAACCACGGTTCCGTTCTTGATCACAGTGCTCATCTTATACTCCCTGATGCGGTCTGCGCCGCTTGCTTCATCTGGCTATAAATATCCCGGGGGAGTCGCCCCTCGGGCGACGGGGGCAGCGCCCCCTATTCCACGATTTCCGCCGTCTCGACGACTGCATGAAACAGCACATCCGCCCCGGCCGCAGCCCAGTCCTTGCTGATTTCCTCGGCTTCGTTGTGGCTTAAGCCATCAACACATGGGCACATCACCATGGCCGTCGGCGCAACCCGGTTAATCCAGCATGCGTCATGCCCGGCACCTGAAATGATATCCGCATGCGAATACCCCAAACGCTCAGCCGCATTGCGAACGGCTGCGACACAGCCTTCGTCAAATTCAACGGGTTCAAACCCCCCAACCTTTTCAAACGAAATCTCTAGGCCCATTTCGTTGACGATATCCTCGGCCGCGACCTTCAGACGGTTTTCCATATCCGTAATCACGTCCAGATCGGGTGACCGGAAATCTACCGTGAATACAGCCTTACCCGGAATAACGTTCCGCGAATTCGGGAAAACGTCTATGTGACCAGCAGCCCCAACGGCATGAGGGGCATGCGACCACGCGATCTCATCCACCTTTTCCAAAATACGGGCCATCGCCAAACCCGCATTCTTACGCATTGGCATAGGGGTTGACCCGGTATGGGCATCCTTGCCAGTCACTGTAACCTGTGTCCAGCTCAAGCCCTGACCATGGGTGACAACACCAATGTCCTTTCCTTCGGCTTCTAGGATCGGACCTTGCTCAATGTGCAATTCAAAGAATGCGCGCATCTTTCGCGCACCAACCTCTTCATCTCCGCGCCAGCCAATCCGCTGCAACTCATCGCCAAACTTTTTGCCCTCAGCGTCTTCACGCTCATAGGCCCAATCCTGCGTATGCATTCCTGCAAAAACACCTGACGACAACATCGCGGGCGCGTAACGTGTTCCTTCCTCATTCGTCCAATTGGTCGCAACGACCGGATGCCTGGTTTTGATGCCAAGATCGTTCAGCGTTCGGATGATCTCCAGCCCTCCCAAAACACCCAGAACGCCATCATACTTGCCGCCCGTGGGCTGCGTGTCCAGGTGCGAGCCAACATAAACCGGCAGCGCGTCGGGATCCGTTCCCTCACGGCGGGCAAACATGTTGCCCATCTGATCCAGACCCATGCTGCAACCTGCGTTCTCACACCACCTTTGAAACAGTGCGCGCCCCTCTGCGTCTTCATCCGTCAGCGTTTGACGGTTGTTCCCGCCTGCAACACCGGGGCCGATCTTCGCCATCTCCATCAGACTGTCCCACAGCCTGTCGCCATTGATCCTGAGGTTCTGCGCAGGAGCTGCCATCTTACTTTTCCCTGTTGCTTGCGATTTGGCTCGCTTTTGGTGTCTTGATTTGACCATCTGGTCAAACTCACGCTATCACGGGTTCGAGATCAGTCAAGAAATTGCAGGACACCGTCGGTTTTTTTGACCTATTCACCGCCCGCGTGCCGGAAAAAGAGACAACCTGAAAACATGCCCAAAGACCGCGCCCCAACCCGAATTCAGAAAAAGAACCGCGCCGCGATACTCGAAGCCGCACTGAACGTGTTTTCTGCGCATGGTTTCCGCGGTGCAACTGTCGACCAGATCGCGGCCGAGGCAGGTCTCAGCAAACCGAACCTACTGTATTACTTCCCCTCGAAAGAGGCTATCCACACCGCGCTCTTGTCGGGCCTTCTGGACGTTTGGCTTGCCCCGCTTCATGATTTGGATGCCGAAGGCGATCCGATGGAAGAGATACTGTCCTACATCCGGCGCAAACTGCAAATGAGCCGCGACCTGCCGCGCGAAAGCAGACTATTTGCCAACGAGCTTGTACAGGGCGCGCCGCGAATTCACGAGTCGCTATCTACGGACCTAAAACAGTTGGTTGATGAGAAAACCGCGATTCTCACAGATTGGATGGATCAAGGGAGAATTGCGCGATTGCATCCCTACCATCTTATTTTTTCGGTTTGGGCATTAACGCAGCACTACGCGGATTTCGATGTTCAGGTAAGGGCGATCTTGGGCGACGAAGATCCATTTGAGGGTGCCGAACCGTTTATCGATACGCTTTATCGCAAACTCCTGACCCCTTAAGCTGCTGTTAACTTAGAAGATACAATGTCGCGGTATGGTTACACTGCGCCCAAACCCCGAACCCTGGATCACACAGATGTTTTCCACCAAATCCGCGAAGGGCGGTGCCGTGGTGCGAAGATCAATCGCTTGGGTCGAGCGGGAGGTCGGGCACGAACGTTTCCAAAAAGAGATAAAGCGGCGCGGATTTCACCTAATCCGCACCGCCAATCAATACATCGTGGTCTGCCATGGTGGCCCCATCGATATCCTGTTCTAAGAAAATTCGTCGAATTTTCTCTACCAAGATTTTTCGACGAAAAATCTCTTACTCAGCCGCCTTCGCCATCGGATTGTTCGGATGCGTCGTCCAGTTGGCATAGTCTGGCTGAACTTCAAGACCAGTACGCGGATCAACTTCTCCAGCCTGCATGGGCACCATCGAAATACACCCATCGACCGGACACACATCGACGCACAGGTTGCAGGCGACACATTCGTCGTCCATCACCTCAAAAACCCGGTCGTCAGACATCGAAATCGCCTGGTGGCTCGTATCTTCACATGCGGCGTAACACCGACCACATTTGATACACTGATCCTGATCAATCTTGGCTTTGGCCACGTAGTTCAGGTTCAGATACTGCCAATCCGTCACGTTCGGCACTGCCAGCCCAACGATCTGTGACACATCCTCATAGCCTTTCTCATCCATCCACTTGGACAGGCCGGCCGTCAGCTCGTCAATGATCTTAAAGCCATAAGTCATGGCGGCCGTGCACACCTGAACGGTGCCACACCCCAACGCCATAAACTCGGCCGCGTCGCGCCACGTGGTCACACCACCGATGCCCGATATCGGAAGACCATGCGTAGCCTGCGCCCGCGCGATCTCTGAAACCATCGACAGCGCAATTGGCTTGACCGCTGGGCCGCAATATCCGCCATGACTGCCCTTTCCGTCGATTGAGGGCTCGGGGCTGAAGGTGTCCAGATTTACACTTGTGATCGAATTGATCGTGTTAATCAGAGAAACCGCATCCGCACCGCCATTTTTTGCGGCTTCGGCGGGTTTACGGATATCAGTGATGTTGGGCGTCAGTTTTACGATGACTGGACGATCATAGTATTTCTTGCACCATCGGGTCACCATCTCGATGTATTCCGGAACCTGCCCGACGGCTGACCCCATACCGCGCTCGCTCATGCCGTGGGGACAGCCAAAGTTCAGTTCGATACCGTCCGCCCCGGTTTCCGCAACGCGTGGCAGAATCTCTTTCCAGGCCCCTTCTTCGCAAGGCACCATGATGGACGCGATCAGGGCTCTGTCAGGGTAGTCCGCCTTGACTCGAGCCATTTCCTCGAGGTTGACCTCAAGCGGTCGATCGGTGATCAACTCAATGTTGTTCAGGCCCAGCAAACGTCGATCCGCACCATAAATCGCGCCGTAACGAGGGCCGTTGACGTTTACGACGGGCGGGCCTTCGGCACCGAGTGTTTTCCAAACCACACCGCCCCATCCGGCCTCGAATGCACGGCGGACATTGTACTCTTTGTCGGTCGGCGGCGCCGAAGCCAACCAGTATGGGTTGGGGCTTTCGATGCCCAGAAAGTTTGTCTTTAAATCAGCCATCTATCCGGCCTCCCTGATGCAATTTGGCATCTTGAACTGTAAGTTTCACGCAGTCAGGCTCGCGTGGATATCCATCGCGGCATCGCGGCCTTCAGCCACGGCAGTTACGGTCAGGTCCTCGCCGCCCGCAGCACAGTCGCCACCGGCCCAGATACCTGCCATCGACGTGCGACCGGCTCCTGTGACAGCAATCTTGTTACCATCCAGCGCAAGCCCTTCTGGCGCACCCTCCAAGGTTTGACCAATCGCCTTGAGCACCTGATCAGCAGGCACGCGGATCATCTCACCCGTACCGGTCAGCTGGCCATCATGGCTGGACGTATATTCCAACTCGATCTCTGCCGCGGCCCCGTTTCCATGAATGGCTACGGGTTGAACATTGGTCATGATCTTTACGCCATGCGAAGCGGCAAGGTCCTGTTCATACCGGCTTGCTCCCATCGCGTCGCGACCCCTACGGTAGGCGATTGTGACATGCTCGGCCCCAAGCAGTTTGGACTTTACCGCAGCGTCGACTGCCGTCATGCCGCCGCCGATAACCACGACATTTCGACCCACAGGCAAGCTGGCAAGATCATCCGCCTGTCGCACATCCGAAATGAACTCGACCGCGGCACGGACGCCGTCCTTGTCAATGCCGCCTGCACGCAGGGCGTTCACCCCAGCCAGACCAATGGACAAAAACACAGCATCATAGTTTTCGACCAGACCATCCAGCGAGAGTCTTTCGCCAAGCACAGAGCCCGTCTCGATCGTGATGCCACCGATTTTCAACAGCCAGTCTACCTCGGCCTGCGCGAAATCGTTTGTCGATTTATAGGCGGCAATTCCGTACTCGTTCAGACCGCCGGGCTTAGGCTTACTTTCATGAATGACCACATCATGGCCCAGCATCGCCAGCCGGTGCGCGCAAGCTAGACCCGCGGGACCTGCCCCGACAACAGCAACTGTCTTTCCCGTTGCCGCTGCACGTTCAAACGGATGGTCGCCCGATACCATTACGCTGTCGGTTGCGTAACGTTGCAAGCGCCCGATCTCGACCGGTGATCCTTCGGCCGTCTCTCGAACGCACGCTTCTTCGCATAGTGTTTCAGTCGGACAAACACGCGCGCACATTCCGCCAAGAATATTCTGCGCAAGGATCGTTTCGCCCGCCGCCTCGGGTTGACCTGCCTGAATCTGACGCATGAACAACGGAATATCGATATCCGTCGGACACGCAGTCACACATGGCGCGTCATAGCAGAAATAGCATCTGTCAGCTGCAACGGCGGCTTCGTGCGCGGCAAGCGGAGGATGTAAATCCGTGAAATTCGAGGTCAGCTCATCGCTGGAAAGCCGACCGGAGACTATGCCGGGGGCAATCTGGCCCTGTGCCATCGCTCTACTCCCTGTAGATATGTTCGTTATGGGATCAGCTTGCCATAGTCTGAAATTTTATCAATTGGTAAAATTTGCCAATTGGTCAAAAAATGCAAAAACCGGGCCTTTTGACCCGGTTTCCGAAATGAATGCCTGTTTTTGCGGCGACGTCAGGCGTCACACCATCTGCGACAGATGTCCCGTTTTCACCCAGACACGTGCGCCCGCCTCTCCGGCGGTAGCAGATGAACGTGATCCGGGCGGTAATCTGAGCCAATCCCAAGTCGCAAAATCCTCGCCCGCTTCGGTGACCATGCCGTCGATTACAAACAGCTCAAGACCTTGTTCTGCGTCCAGATCAAGACTTTCACCCGGAGCCATTGCCAGAACCCGTACATCTTCACCGGTGTCTTTATACAGTTGAACGTTCCCAACGCCATTAATCGACCGGCGTACTTCTGTGCGATCATCAGGATCAAACTGGTGTAGCTTAACCAGGATCGTCGCGCCCTCTTTCGCCGAAGGTGTATGTGACGAAGTCGGCGGATTGCGCACGTAGCTTCCGACAGGAAAGTCGCCCGTTTCATCCTGAAAGACACCATCCAGAACCAGATACTCCTCGCCCCCGTCATGCGTATGCGCGGCAAAGGCGCTGCCGGGTGCAAAACGAACGATCGTCGTTGCGCGGGCGACTTCTTCGCCAATGCGATCCAGCATCTTGCGCTCGACACCTGCTGCTGGCGAAGCAACCCATTCGTTCTGGTCGAAATGAACGGCGACGCGTTTGGTGAAATCTGCGTTGACCCTCATGTGCTCTCTCCTGCTGCGGCGTCCCTGCATAAAATGGGTAGGTCTCGGCGATTTTCAAATTTCATCGCGAAGACAGCCCTTCACATCTGGTTTTGTCTGTGCCTCATGCGTACTGTGGCGCAAACGGAAATTGCTGCGTGCCGGTCAACGGCCGAACTCCTGAAAGACCTTCGATGCAGGCCAGGCCCCCAAAGTTCAACATCGTCATCATCGGGCAAGATAATCGTTTGCAATACGAGGCTGTGCTGTTTGCCGCGTCTCTTCGCCATAGCAGCCCAAACTTCGAAGGCCGCCTGTTTGTCGCCGTTCCCCAACCCGGTCCACGTTGGTCAAATGACCCTCGCATTCAAAACGAAGATGTTCTGAAAGCCTTGCAACAATTGGGTGCCGAGATATTGCCGTTCGACAATCAGGTCTTTGGTGAAAGCTATCCCTACGGCAATAAAATCGAGGCACTCAGCGCCCTGCCAGAGGGCGAACCATTTGTCTTTTTCGACAGCGACACGCTGATCACAGGGGACATCAACAGCGTTCCATTTGACTTTGACCGCCCCGGAGCGTCGCAAAAGGTCGAAGGCACGTGGCCTCGCCCAACCCTCTATGGTCCGGACTTCGACGGAATATGGCAGGCGCTTTACGGTCAGTTCGGGCTGGATTTTGACAGTTCGATGGATAAGGAACAGCCGCACGATTACTGGCGCCGCTACCTGTATTTCAATGCCGGATACTTTTTTTACAAATGCCCCCGGCAATTCGGCAAACTGTTTCTGGATTATGCACGCGCGATCCGGGATGACGAAATTCCCGAATTGGCGGGTCAAACGTTGGATCCCTGGCTGGACCAGATTGCCCTGCCCCTGGTCATTCACTCGCTTGGGGGCGGCCGCGATGTTCTGCCAACAGGTATGCTGGATGGGTCGGTCACCTGCCACTATCGCTTGTTTCCCCTGCTATATGCACGCGAGAGCGATCACGTGATCGACGTGTTGGAGGCCGTGGTGGCACCAAATCGCATCAAGAAAGTGCTGAAGGCCTATGAGCCGATCAAGAAACTGGTGATCCAGCAAAAAGGCCACAAAATCCGCGCGATGTTCGATCGCGATAACCTGCCGCAACGCGAACAAGCACTCCGCAATCAGATCAAAAGCAAAGGTCTTTGGATGCGGTGACAGGATTGTTGTGCGCAAGCCCTCAATCGCCTAGAGATTCTGCAACAAACATTCCAAAGGGAGATTTCAACGATGTCTGACGGCCCAACCTACGGTTTTGACACGCTTCAAATTCATGCGGGCGCGCGCCCTGATCCAGCGACTGGCGCTCGTCAGACACCGATTTACCAAACCACTGCCTACGTTTTCCGGGATGCTGAACATGCCGCAGCGCTGTTTAACCTGCAAGAAGTGGGCTTTATCTATTCGCGCCTGACCAACCCAACCGTAGCTGTCCTGCAGGAACGCGTGGCAACCCTTGAAGGCGGCGTGGGCGCGGTCTGTTGTTCGTCGGGACATGCGGCGCAGATCATGGCATTGTTCCCGCTGATGGGCCCCGGCTGCAACGTCGTGGCCTCGACCCGCCTTTACGGGGGTACCGTCACGCAGTTCAGTCAAACGATCAAACGTTTTGGTTGGTCCGCTAAGTTCGTCGACACGGACGACCTGGATGCGGTGAAAGCTGCAATCGACGAAAACACGCGGGCCGTCTTCTGCGAATCCATCGCCAACCCCGGCGGCTATGTCACCGACATCCGATCCCTAGCGGATGTGGCCGATGAAGCGGGCGTTCCGCTGATCGTCGACAACACCTCGGCCACGCCCTACCTGTGCCGACCCATTGAACATGGTGCGACATTGGTTGTGCATTCGACCACAAAGTACCTGACCGGCAACGGGACTGTTACTGGCGGCTGCATTGTGGACTCGGGCAAGTTCGACTGGTCGGCGAATGACAAATTCCCGTCACTCAGCCAGCCAGAGCCCGCCTATCACGGCCTCAAATTCCACGAGACATTCGGCCCGCTGGCCTTCACCTTCCACGGCATCGCCATCGGCCTGCGTGATTTGGGCATGACAATGAACCCTCAGGCCGCGCACTACACCTTGATGGGGATCGAAACCCTGTCCTTGCGGATGGAGCGTCACGTGGAAAACGCCCAGAAAATCGCGGCATGGCTCGAGGCGGATGATCGTGTGGACTATGTGACGTATGCGGGCCTGCCCTCGTCACCCTACCATGACCGGGTCAAGTCCCAGTACAAGAAGGGTGCAGGCGCGCTGTTCACCTTTGCGGTCAAGGGCGGCTATGACGCCTGTGTGAAGCTGGTGAATGCGCTCGAGATTTTCAGCCATGTGGCGAACCTTGGCGATGCGCGATCATTGATTATCCATTCGGCCTCGACTACACACCGGCAGCTTACACCGGAACAACAAGAGGCCGCAGGTGCCGGTCCGGGTGTTGTTCGGGTTTCTATTGGAATCGAAGACGCCGACGACCTGATCGCCGATCTGGATCAGGCACTCAGCAAAGCCAGCGCCTGAGGACATGGCCGAACATGACACGAACGCGCTTGGCCAACCCATTGGCCTGCCGGTCTCGGGCGAATTCCCGCGTCCAGCCCCGCCGCGCAGTCCGATGGTGGGGCGATACTGTTCGGTCGTTCCATTAGGCGCGAAAACGCATGCGCCCGGATTGTTCCGGGCGTTTTCACAGGATCCGTCTGGTGCGAACTGGACGTATCTGCCCGAAGACCCCATCACGTCGCCGGACGCATTCCAAGACTGGCTGGTGAAGTGTCAAAGCAGCAGCGATCCTTTGTTTTTCACAGTTCTGGATGGCAACGGTGATCCCGTCGGGCATGCCACATACCTGCGTATTCAACCGCAAAGTGGGGTTATTGAAGTTGGGTACATTCACTTCTCTCCCCTGCTTCAACGAACCCCAATGGCGACTGAGGCCATGTACCTGATGATGCGTCGCGTTTTCGACGAACTTGGATACCGACGCTACGAATGGAAATGCGACGCGCTAAACGCCCCATCGCGCAAGGCGGCCGAGCGTTTGGGCTTTACCTTCGAGGGCATTTTTAGACAGGCCACCCACTATAAAGGCCGCAACCGCGACACCGCCTGGTATTCAATTCTGGATAGCGAATGGCCGCGTATTCGTGCGGCTTTTGAGGCCTGGCTATCTGCTGACAATTTTGACGCGGCGGGCCAGCAACGAACTGCACTGCAGGCCCGCTCTAAGGGCTAAATTCAGTCCGAGATCCCAAATTCCATGGAAACAGTGACCGAGACAGAGACCTCTCCGCCAGCGACAGGTACTCCGCCGGCGTCAGCGGAAGCGAACTCTCGCATCTGAGCGGCCGGGCGCACGCTGCCCACCTGCTCGCTGATCTTACCGACTGGACCCAAGGTGACATTTGCCGCCTGCGCCAGTTGTTCAGCTTTTGCTGTTGCCTCGGCAACGGCCTTTGCACGCGCTTCCGTTTCAAGCGGTTTGGGGTCCTGAATGCCAAAGCTGAGACCACCAAAGTCGTTTGCACCGTCTTGAATGACCGCATCCATAACCGAGCCGAGCTGGTCCAAATCACGTACACGCACAATGACACGGTTCGATGCAACGAAACCCGTGATCTCAGGTTTTTCAGCCGTTGAGTTTCCGCGCCCTGACCAAACCGGAGATAGCGATACATCCCGCGTCTGCACATCGCGGGCATCAATCCCCATCCCATCCAAACGGGTGAGAATCTTGGACACAGCGTCCGAAGTTGCGCTCATGGCGTTTGACGCCTGAGTGTCCTCATTCGTAACACCAAGAGTAATCGTCGCCATATCGGGTTCAGCATGGACCACACCAACCGCGCTAACGGTGATGTGACGTTCTTCCGCATGGGCCATTCCAGCGGCCGCCACAGCGATTGCTGCGGCCAAAAAAGCGAATTTCTTCAAGGTTTTCCCTCCAAAGTCGTTTCAAATTACATGGGGTGGCGGGTGTCTGCTGAACAAGAGGAATGCTTGCCTTTTTCTTTTCCTCGGCAAGATCCTGCTTTATTGTCAGCCTGCAGGCGATGTTTCGTCTGTTGTGACGCTGATAATTATGGTTCATCCGGATTATGATACCCGCCTTTGCGCTGTCTTTTTCTACTGCCGGAATTTCCTTGCACCACTTTTCCGACGGAGAATGGTTTTGCATTGGCGAGGTCCCACTGGATGTTGAGGACCTGAACGCCGAAGTAAACGCGCTGCGTGACAAGGCGTTCGCCCTGGAAAACGAGTTGACGTGCAAACTGGTGCTGCCCGTAGATCAGGTCCGGTTTCTCAAAGTCGAAGCTGAAAGCGCCGACATCTCAGACCAACAACAGCGAGTTCAGGATGCGCTGACAGAAGCGACGCCATATTCGCTGGATGAGCTTGTCTATGACACTGAAACACAAGACGGGGTAACTTATGTTGCTGCCATGGCCCGTCAGACACTGGACGAGGCCCACACTTTCGCAAGCGAACACGGTTTCCGACCCATCCAGGTTACTGTACCAACCGACGAGCAAGAGTATCCGGGAACACCTGAGTTTTTGGTCGAAGAAACCGCCGAGACTGACGAAGATACTACACCAGTCCCGGTTCAAGAGCCGCCCGTTCACGCGATTGCCGATGGTGAAGCGCCGACAGAGTTTCGGCCCGTAGCGCTCGCCGTACATGGCAGTCAAAGTCAGGGCGCTGAACGCAAGGTTTTGCCCGCTTATGCCATCCCAGCGGGTGCCGCGGCCGCAGTGTTCGTGACCGCGATTGTGGCTTGGGCATTGATCAGCCCCTCGGAACAGCCTCAGGTGGACACAGCGCAGGCCGAACCGGCTGAAACTCAGCCTGCGCCAGAGCCATCAGAGGTCATCGCCGCACTACCTGAACCGGTAGAAGTTCCTGAAACCGTTGGGGAGCCCGAACCAGCCGCAGCCCCGGAGCCCGAGCCAACCGCAGCCCAGGAGCCCGAGTCGATTGAAGAACCGGAAACGGCCGAGGTTGCACCGATAGAGGCGCTTCCAGATACCAGTGGCGGCCAAGAAACCGAACTTTCAGCTACGGACGCAGCGATCCTCGAGGCATTGAAAATCGCTCCGACAGTGGTTGAAGAGGTGGCTCGCAATCCTGAACCCGAACCAGAGCCGGAACAAATACATGCAGGCGCACGGATTGTTACGCCCGAAGCCTTGCCAGATCCTGACTTACAGCAGTCGGATGTTCAGTTTCTTGCCTCAATCGACAGGTCCGATCTTTCTCGGGATGCGGTAGCGTTGCCGTTGGTCAGCACATACGGGGCAGATGAACCGTTTGATCAAGTCAACGAACCCAGCCCCGCAGGCCAACGCTTTGATTTGGACGAACGCGGGCTTGTAACAGCATCGGTTGAGGGCACGTTAAATCCGGACGGCGTGTTGGTTTACCTGGGTCGCCCTGCAAAAGTTCCACCGGAAGTCCCCGTTCGGTTTGAGCAGGAGCCAATCGAAGAAGAGCCTAGTTCCAGATTGGCCGAGCTGCGCCCCAACCCGCGCCCAGCCAACTTGATTGAACAATTCGAGCGCGCGCAACTTGGTGGACGCACACGCGACGAACTCGCTGGGGTGCGCCCCAAAGAGCGCCCTGAATCCCTGCAGCAAAGACCCCAGATCGACGAGACACCGACTGCTCTAGCTGTCGTGGTGGCTCCTCGGCCAAAACCACGACCCGCTGGATTGTCCAGGCCTGCGCAGTCAAGTACCGCGAGCCTTGGATCGACGGCAGCAGTGCAGCCGCCCGCAGATGAGCCCGGCTCGTTCCAGCCAAAAGCGGTTTCACCGAAAATCCCGTCGTCAGCCTCGGTCGCGCGGCAGGCCACGATCGACAACGCGATAAACCTGCGCAAGCTAAACCTGATCGGCGTCTATGGCACACCGGCGAACCGCCGCGCACTGGTGCGTTTGCCCAGCGGCCGCTACAAGAAACTGAAGGTCGGAGATCGAATAGATGGCGGCAACGTCATCGCGATCAGCGACAGTGAACTTCGGTACCAAAAGCGCGGCCAGAACGTTACCCTGCGTATGCCCCGCAGTTAGCGGACGTGAAAAGGCGGCGCATGATTTCTGCACCGCCTCAGTCGTTTATAAAATTCCAGCGTCAAGCGGCTGAAATTTCACCACTTTCAATTTGCTCGCGTTCAATCGACTCAAACAGCGCCTGAAAGTTGCCTTCACCGAATCCATCGTCGCCTTTTCGCTGAATGAACTCGAAAAAGATCGGCCCGATGACAGTTTTCGAGAATATCTGCAGCAGGATACGTGTTTCACCGCCGTCGAGTACACCCTCGCCGTCAATCAGGATGCCGTGTTTCATCATGCGATCCAGCGGCTCTTCATGGTCAGCAACGCGTTCTTTGGACATGGCGTAATAGGCCTCGTTCGGGCCCGGCATGAACTTCAGCCCTTTCTCGGCGATCGCGTCAGTCGATGCGTAGATATCTTCGCTGCCGACAGCGATGTGCTGAATACCTTCGCCTTTGTATTTCTTCAGGTACGAGACGATCTGCCCCGTTTCACCGCGATCTTCGTTGATCGGAATACGAATGCGCCCACATGGCGAGGTCAGAGCACGGCTGTAGAGGCCAGTGAACTTACCCTGAATGTCAAAGAAACGGATTTCGCGGAAGTTGAACAGATCACCGTAGAACTTGAACCACTTGTCCATATTGCCCTTGTAGACGTTATGCGTCAGGTGATCGAGATAGTAGAACCCGTCCCCACGTGGCTTGGACTGCTTGGTCCACGTAAATTCCTGATTGTAGGGCGAAGTATCGTAATACTGGTCGATGAAATAGATCAGTGAACCACCAATGCCTTTGATGGCAGGTACGTCCATGGTTTTGTCCGCGGCCTCATAAGGCTCGGCCCCTTTCGACACCGCATGCTCAAAGGCTTTCTGCGCATCCACAACGCGCCACCCCATGGCAGGCGCACAGGGGCCATGTTCTTGCACGAACTTGGCCGCAAAACTATCGGGGTCGGCATTCAGGATGTATGTCACGTCGCCTTGCTGCCATAACTCGACCAAAGGCATATCCGTATGATGGCCGACTAATTCGAACCCCATCTTTGCAAAAAGTTCGCGAAGTTCCTGCGGTTCGGGATGTGCAAACTCGACAAATTCGAAACCATCCGTTCCGGCTGGGTTTTCGGGCGTAATCGCAGATTTCGGGGCATTGTGAGGGAAAGGACCCATGGCGTGTCTCCTCCATAACAGGAATTTCTTTGCTGATTCCAAAATATGTCTTATCAAGCGCTGTTTCTGCGCGTATTTTTCATGTAAACTAACTTCATACGCGATAATTCCGCATATTTATGAATATTTATGGAGAAACGCCGCATATGCTGGATTCCACTGACACGCGGTTGTTGTCAGCCCTCCAAAAGAACGCGCACCTGACCGCCCATGAGCTTGGCGAGATGCTGAACCTGTCTGCCAGTCAGGCCGGGCGTCGTCGCCAACGGCTTGAGACGGAAGGCTACATAACCGGATACACGGCGCGGCTCGATCCTTTGCGCCTTGGTCTTCAGGTACAAGGTTTCATTCAAGTGCATTTAGGCACCCATGGCCCAGAGCAATCCGAAAGTTTTGCCCGTATGGTCGACACCCGCCCTGAAATCACAAGCGCGTGGACGATGACTGGAGAGGCAGACTATCTGCTACATGTCTATTGCGACGATCTATCCGCACTCAATCGCTTGCTTCATCAGGTGATACTGCCGCATCCTGCCGTTGCACGCGTGCAAAGCCAGATCGTAATGGACCAACTCAAGCGCGACGCGCCGCTACCCACCTGACTCGAGCAAGAGGGCACTATGGACGATTTCCTTTACCAGGCTTCGATCTATCTGGCGGCCGCCGTGATCGCAGTTCCGCTTTCGGCGCGCCTGGGGCTCGGGTCCGTGTTGGGGTATCTGGCCGCGGGCATTGTCATCGGGCCGATGTTCGGATTGGTCGGCGCGGAAACGGAAAGCCTGCAGCACGTGGCGGAATTCGGCGTGGTCATGATGCTGTTCCTGATCGGGTTAGAACTTGAACCACGCGCATTGTGGGACATGCGAGACCGCTTGTTGGGCCTTGGTGGGCTGCAGGTGCTGTTGTCCACCGCTGTCATTGCATGTGTGGCCATGTACGCAAATCATCCCTGGTCTGTCGCGCTAGCGGTTGGGCTGACATTGTCTCTGTCATCTACTGCGATCGTCTTGCAAACCCTGTCCGAGAAGGGACTGATGCAAACCAACGGCGGACGCGCCACCTTTTCTGTCCTGCTGACACAAGACATCGCCGTTATTCCAATACTGGCTTTGTTGCCCTTGTTGGCATTGCCCGCGATCCCGCAAATCAACAACGACGGCTCTATCGCACGCGGCGGCAAGGACTTGCATGATGCAGCCCATCACAGCCTATCACTGGTCGAGGGTCTTCCCGGTTGGGCGGTAACGCTGGTCACCATAGGGGCTATCGCGTTTGTCATTCTGGCGGGCGTTTACCTGACCCGTCCCCTCTTCCGTTTTATCCACGCGACCCGCCTGCGCGAAATGTATACCGCGCTGGCACTGATGATTGTGGTCGGGATTTCGTTTCTGATGACGCTTGTTGGCCTTTCCCCTGCCCTCGGCGCGTTTCTGGCCGGCGTGGTGTTGGCAAGCTCAGAATTTCGACATGAGATGGAAAGCGACCTAGAGCCTTTCAAGGGCCTGTTCCTCGGCTTGTTCTTTATCACAGTCGGTGCGGGAATAGATGTTGCGTATTTCTTCAACGACCCATTAGACCTGATTGGTCTGGCACTACTGGTGATCCTTGCTAAAGGTCTCATCCTGTTTTTGGTTGGGCGCGCGTTCAAGCTGCGGGGGCGCGACCATTGGTTGTTTACGTTGGGGCTGGCCCAAGCGGGCGAGTTTGGTTTCGTGTTATTGGCCTTCTCGACCCAACAGAATGTAATTCCGCCGGACTTGTCTCAAAAACTGTTGATGATCATCGCGCTGACCATGCTGATCACGCCGCTTTTGTTCATCATTTATGACCTTGTATCGCGGCGTATCCACGATAACTCACCCACACCAGAACCCGATGAGATCGACGAAAAGGGCCCGGTCATCATCGCTGGCATCGGACGGTTCGGACAAATCGTCAACCGTCTGGTTCAGGCGAGCGGCTTCAAAACCGTTGTCCTCGACCACAACATTGAGACAATCCAGCTTATGCGTCGTTTCGGGGTGAAAGGGTTCCTTGGCGACCCGACCCGCCCGGAACTGCTGCGGGCTGCAGGGCTGGAAAAAGCATCGGTTTTAGTCGCTGCGATGGATGATGCGAAAACCGTCACCCGGCTGGTCGGCTTCGCACGACGCCAACGCCCAGACCTTCACATTATCGCCCGTGCACATGACCGGACCCATGTTTACGAGCTATATCAGGCCGGGGCGAATGACATCGTACGCGAGATGTTCGACGGCTCATTACGTGCCGGACGTTATGTTCTGGAGAATATCGGCCTTAGTGAGTACGAGGCCGCGCAGGCCGAGCAGACCTTTTATCACCACGACCGAACAGCGGTGCGAGAGCTGGCTGAGCTTTGGATTCCGGGCATGCCAACGGCCGAGAATAAAAAATACATCGAGCGCGCACGCCAGCTTGAGAAGGATCTGGAAACCGAGCTGTTGGAACTGGCCGAGAAACACGCTCAAAAGTCGGCCTGACCTCTGATCGGTCAGGCCAAACGGTTTAACCGTCCGAAACGCCCGCCTCTGCAAAGGTCGCCATGCCTGAATGGCAGGCGACAGCGCTTTTTAGGATGTTGATCGCCAACGCTCCACCCGACCCCTCGCCCAGACGCAGGCCCAGGTTCAGCAACGGCGTTTTACCAAGCTTATCCAACACGGCCCCATGAGCCCCTTCGGCACTTTGATGGCCTGCGACGGTGTGATCGAGTGCGGTGGGAATCACATCAGCAAGGCAAGCCGCGGCGGCCGAACAGATGAAACCATCCAAAAGGACCGGTATCCGCAAAACGCGCGCAGCTGCAATTGCTCCGGCCATGGCGGCAATCTCGCGACCGCCAAGACGGCGCAGGATTTCCACTCCGTCACCTGATCCGGCATGAAGCGCGACACCTTCCGCCACGACGCGGGTCTTGTTGGCCAGACCGGCATCATCCACCCCGGTTCCACGCCCGGTCCAGTCGGCAGCCTCGCCACCAAACAGGGCGCACGCGATAGCGGCGGCAGGCGTCGTGTTGCCGATCCCCATCTCGCCAACCACCAAGAGGTCAGCGTTTGTATCCACGGCATTCCATCCTGTACGGAGTGCGTCCAGCAGCTCGACCTCGGTCATCGCTGGGCCAGCGGTGAAATCCGCCGTGGGTCGATCCAATTCCAGTGCATGGACATCCATCTTTGCGCCAGCAGCCTTGGCCAGCTGGTTGATTGCAGCCCCACCATGTTCGAAATTCATAACCATCTGGACTGTGACTTCCGGCGGAAATGCCGAAACGCCTTGCGCAGTAACACCGTGGTTCCCGGCAAAGACAATCACCTGAGGCGCTTTGATTTGAGGCCGCGCATCTCCGCGCCAACTGGCATACCAAATTGCCAGATCTTCCAGACGCCCCAACGCCCCAGGCGGCTTGGTCAACTGACCGTTGCGACCAGTGGCACCTTGCAAGGCGCTATCATCAGGGCCGTCAGCCTGTATCAGGGCATCTAGGAAGGAATTCAGATCGTTAAGTTCAGGCAGCATCCAAAGCCTCGTTGCATCAGAGTGGTCCTGTGTGTTTAACCGAAGCAACTAAACCAACAAGACCCCGAAAGGCGCGGAAGTGCTAAAAAACGACACGAGGTTCATTTCCCTTTGGGATATCCCGCTGGCGCTGGTCCTGTTGACCCGACTTCCCATCCCGCGTTTGCCTGAGCCTGTCTTTTCACGTCAGGCCCGCGCGGCATGGGCTTTTCCTTTGGTTGGGCTTGTGGTGGGCCTGCTGGGCTGTGCCGCGGCTTGGCTTGTACTGTATGCCGGATTGCCTCCGATCGTCGGCGCAGTCGTAGCGGTCGCGGTCCTTATCATCACAACCGGTGCGATGCACGAGGACGGTCTAGCCGATACCGTTGATGGCTTTTGGGGTGGTTTCACACCAGCTCGGCGTTTGGAAATCATGAAAGACAGCCATATCGGGACATATGGTGTTCTGGCGCTAATGCTGTCGCAACTGCTGCGCGTCGCCCTAGTTTGGACCCTACTGACAGCGGGTAATCTCGGCGGCATTCTGGCGGCCTGCGTTCTGTCACGCGCGGTGATGCCGGTTTTGATGACAGCACTTCCAAACGCACGCCAGTCAGGGCTGAGCCACTCAGTTGGGGCCCCCACCGTTGCGGCTACGTTCGTGAGTTTGGGGATTGCTTTGCTTTTGACCTTCTTTCTGCTTGGCCTAAGCACATTTTGGGTCATTCTGTTTGGATCAATACTCGCTTTCGCGATCGCCATAGTCGCGAAAACAAAAATCGGCGGGCAAACCGGTGATGTCTTGGGGGCCTCGCAGGTCTTGTCTGAGATCACCATCCTCATGGTCATCGCGGCGCAGGGTTAAGACGCCCCTCCCGTTTCGATCCGTATGGTCGCCCCGCAGTGTTTGCAGTGCACGGCATCTGGATCATGGCGAAACAGCCCACAGCTTGGGCATTTGTGGCGCACCTTTTGCGGCATGAAAATGGCTTGCGCCAAACGCACAAAAAGCGCCACGCCCACGACCATGATGAAAACCGAAAACAACTTGCCGCCCGGCGTGGCAAGAGTGATGTCGCCAAAACCCGTTGTTGTCAGCGTTGCCATCGTGAAATAGAGCGCGTCGATATAGGCTGTTTGGCTGTCTTCGGGGATAAAAAACACCAGTACCGCGGTCGAGGTCACAAAGACGAAGACCAACAGGTTGATCGCAGCGATCACCGCGTCCTCATGCGTTCGGAAAAACTCGCTGTCGCGCCGTAAATCCCGCAGTAAGTGATAGGAATGGATCAAACGCAGCGCACGAAGGATTCGTAGAAACGCCAGGTTTCCCGACAAGAGCGGATCAAGCATCAAAGATACAATGACCACCAAATCCGCCAGCGTATAGATCTTGAAAAACAGCTTCCAGCGATCCTTAGCAATCCACAAGCGGGCCGAAAAATCCATCAGGATCAGAAGGCCTACAACCAGGCTGGCAATCGTAATGCCGGGGCCATGCGGGATATGCGCGGTTGAAATGAAGAATATGATTGTAACCGCATCGAACAGGATCAAACCGTACCTGAACCAGACGCAGACAGGGTCATGCGCGACGTAAAGATACTTGAGATTTTGTTTTAACTTATCCATGTACCTGCCTTGGCTGGCAGCAAAAATACCCACAAACGCCCGACTTACCAAGCGACCGGGCACAAAAAAGGCCGCCCCTTTTCAGGAACGGCCCAAATTGCATAAATGCCTGAATATCAGGCGGCGCGAGAGGTCAGAACCTCATCTACTTGCTTAGCGGCCGAGACTTCGCCCGCACCGGAAACGGCGGCAACTTCGCGTGTCAACCGCTCAAGCGCTGCTTCATAAAGCTGACGCTCGGAATAGCTCTGCTCGCGCTGATCGTCGGTGCGGTGCAGGTCGCGCACGACCTCAGCGATCGAAATCAGGTCGCCGGAATTGATCTTTTGCTCGTATTCCTGCGCACGACGGGACCACATAGCGCGCTTCACCTTGGCCTTGCCCTTTAGGGTTTTCATCGCCTGACTGATAACGTCGGGCGAGCTGAGCGACCGAAGGCCCGATTCTGTAATCTTGTTGGTTGGGACCCGCAGGGTCATTTTGTCTTTCTCAAAAGAGATCACGAACAGCTCAAGCGAAAATCCCGCGACGTCCTGCTCTTCGATCGAGATGATCTGTCCTACGCCATGCGCAGGATAAACAACGTAATCGTTTGGGCGGAACTCAAGCTTTTTCGACTTAGACATACAGGTTCATCCTTGGTTAAATGAGGTGGGCACAGACAACAAAACACACCGGCCCGCGCCAAAATCGGCTCGGTCAGGCGGCTGTCTTGTCAAAAAATCACAACTCCAAAGCGTTCATACTTACGGAGTACATCCCCAACTCAGTCATCATTCAGTTACTGAGTATATCACAAAAATGCGACATACGAAAGCAGAACCCGCTCAACCCGGGTTTAATCCATTTCGAAACAACCGCTTACGGCGCTTTTCTCCGTTCAGCGGAAAGTTTTGGTTAGGCGAATCGCTTAACCGCCCTCACCCGGTGCTTCAGAGAAATATTTCTCCATCTTGCCCTCTTCACCATCACGTTCCTCGGCCTCGGGCAGCGGATCTTTCTTGGTGACGATCACGGGCCACATTTCCGAATACTTCCGGTTGAACTCGACCCACTGATCCATTCCAGGTTCAGTATCGGGGCGGATGGCGTCTGCGGGGCATTCCGGTTCGCATACACCACAGTCAATGCATTCATCTGGATGAATGACTAGCGTGTTCTCACCTTCGTAGAAACAGTCCACAGGACACACTTCGACACAGTCGGTGAATTTGCAGCCAATGCAGTTTTCGGTGACAACATAGGTCATGGTGAGTTTCCCGTTTGCGCTTTGGGCGTCTAGCTAAATCAGTATTGCGTCGGCTTCAAGATATGATCAGCTATCTTGAATGCGAGAAAGATCAAGCGCGCGCCGATCTTTCTTTGTCGGACGACCTTTTCCCCCAAACCCCGGATTTGGCGGAGGCGTGTCCTGCTTTTCGGTCAAATCCGAATAAAGTGTTTGCGCCTCGGTCGCTGGTCCGCGTCGTTCGCCCAGTTTTTCAACGCGAACAACCCGCACGATCCGCCCTTGAGGGAACGTTAATACATCCCCCGGCCCCACCGCTTGAGAAGCTTTCAGGACCCTGTTGCCATTCACACGCACATGGCCTGCAGTGACCTGCTTGGCGGACAGGCTGCGGGTCTTGAAGAACCGCGCCTGCCACAACCACTTGTCGATCCGCAGCTTGGCGTCCGCCATCCGAACTTAATTGCCGTCCTTCAACCCCATAAGCGCAGCCGCAAATGGGTTGTCGGGATCAATGGCTTTCTCTTTCTTGGGCGGACGGGACGAGAAGGACTTGGCGCCTTGCGGTTTGCCGCCCTTATTGCCATGCGGTTTTCCGCGCCCCTGCTGAGGTTTGCCACGCGGCTTGCCCTTGCCCTGCCCGTGTTCACGGCGAGGGCCACGGTTCTGCTGTCGCTGACGGCCCCAAGTGAAGGTATAGAAGACCTCGACCTCGGGCTCTTCACTGGCCGGAGCCTCGGCTGCCGCCTCGGTGTTTTCGGTAGCCTCGGCTGACGCCTCGGCAGGCGCCGCGACTTCTTCAACCGGTGCTTCCGGTGCTGGGGTTTCTTCGGCAATAGCTTGTTCAGCCGTGTCTGCCGCTGGCGTTTCTGCGGGCGTCAATTTGATTTTTTCTCGCTCGCCGCGCTCGGCCTTGTAACCCAGACCCTGCATCAGATCGGCGAACTGATCCAACGTCATACCGGTGATCGACAGCATATCAGCCTTGGCTTCGAAACCACCTCGACTGTCCTCAGCCCGCAACATATCGGCAAGCCGTTCCAGCATGTCGATACGGATCGAGCGATCGCCCGCATCGCGGTACCCGCACATGGTGTCGTAACCTTGTGGCGCATCTTTGGCCACCGGGACAGTAACGAGGCCCGGAGGGGGTGCCTCAGGAAATTCCTGAAGGCCGCTCGACAACGCCCAAAGAACCAGGCGCAAACGCGTTGGCGCAGGTTTCAGCAGCAGCGGCATGAAGATCGTGAACTGGCCGAACCGGATACCGTGCTTACGCAGAGCCCCCCTAGCATCCTGATCCAGATCTTTGACCTCTTGCGCGACCTGTGCACGCGGTAGCACGCCCAGCGCCTCGACCATGCGGAAGGCAAATCCTTTGGCCAGCCCGGCGAGTTCTTCATCGCGAGACAGGTTCAGCAGCGGCTCGAACAGCGCAGCGATCTTGCGGTCGATGAAATGCTGCAACCGGCGCTGCACTTTCTGCTCGACATCGGGGCCTGCGGCCTCGTCCACAAAAACCTCGACCATGGGCTTCAGAGGCTCAGCACCGGCGACCAGTTTGCCGACTGCATATTCGCCCCACATCAGGCCGCCTTGTTCAGTGAAATCTATTTCAGTATCGGGCGCATTGTAGAAACGGTCGGCACGCAGATGAAATTGCGGCGCGAGGGCTTGCAAGGACGCCGATTTCAAAGCTTTCGCCTCGGTCCCCTGCGCAGCCTTGTCCGGAATGAACCGGAACCCTTCAAGACGACCGACGAATTCACCCTCGACGGTCACTTCACCCTTATCATTTACTTCGGCCAAAAGGGCCTCCTTCTGTTTGAGCCGGCGCAGCAATACGGATGTGCGCCGGTCCACAAATCGCTGTGTCAAACGATCGTGAAGAGCGTCTGACAATCTGTCTTCTACAGTGCGCGTTTCCTCGCGCCAATGGGATTCGTCACGCACCCAACCGTTTCGTTGCGCAACATATGTCCAGGTGCGAATATAAGCCAACCTTTTGGACAGTGCATCAATATCCCCGTCGGTGCGGTCAATCCGGCGGATTTGCCGCGCCATGAAGTCATCTGGGACCGAGTTCCGCTCGTGCAGGTGGCCGAAAATGACCTCAAGCAGGCTGGCGTGTTCTGAATGGCTGATGCCCCGGAAATCAGGGATTCGACACACATCCCACAATAAACGCACGGATTGGGGATCGCTCGCGCGCGCTATCACCTCGGTTACCTGAGACAGAGACTTCAGCACGTTCAGGTCGTCGGCCGGACGCGCCTTGATCAGGTGTTCGTTGTCCGGACCAACCTCAAGCGAGTCGATCAGCGTCTCGATCGAGCCAAACCGCAAGGCGGCATTCCGCCAGTTTAGCTTTTTCATCGGCGTAAAGCGGCTGTCCATGATTGCCTGTGCGACGCCATCATCCAGCGGTGGGGCCTCACCGGTGACGCCAAACGTGCCATCGGACATTCCGCGACCGGCGCGACCGGCGATCTGAGCCAGCTCATTGGGCGCCAAAGGCCGCATCCGTCGGCCATCAAATTTGGTCAGGGATGAGAACGCCACATGGTTCACATCCAGGTTCAGCCCCATACCGATGGCATCCGTAGCGACCAGATAGTCGACCTCGCCATTCTGATAGAGATCCACCTGCGCATTTCGCGTCCGAGGACTGAGGGCCCCCATCACCACAGCCGCCCCACCCTTTTGACGACGCAGAAGTTCCGCGATGGCGTACACACTGTCGACCGAGAACCCGACTATGGCACTGCGCGGTGGCATTCGGCTGATTTTCTTGGACCCGGCATAGACCAGTTGCGACATCCGCTCGCGCCGCACGAACTGTGCCTCGGGCACAAGGGCTGCAATCGGGCCGCGCATGGTGTCCGAGCCCAGAAACAGCGTTTCGTTCGTGCCACGGGACCTTAACAGGCGGTCCGTAAAGACATGGCCGCGTTCAGGGTCGGTACAAAGCTGAATTTCGTCGATGGCGACGAAGTCGGCCCCCATGCCTTCGGGCATAGCCTCAACCGTGCAGACCCAATACTGAGTGCGGGGCGGCACGATGCGCTCTTCCCCGGTAACCAGCGCGACCACGGATGGACCACGAATAGCGACGATCTTGTCATAGACCTCGCGCGCCAAAAGGCGCAGCGGCAGACCGATGACACCGGTCCGGTAGCCCAGCATCCGCTCAATCGCGTAATGGGTTTTACCTGTATTGGTTGGGCCAAGTACGGCCACGATTCGGGATGACCCGCTCACCTTTGCCCCCTGCCTCGGCTTCTCAGAGGGCTGATCCCTCGACCGATGGCTTAAGTCGATTCACCGCATTGGTTACTTCTTCGTGATGGGGATGTATAGCCAACGCACGCTCATACGCCGCAAAGGCTTTGTCGGGCTGACCAATGATCTCAAAAATCAGACCTAGCCCGTATATGGCTTCGTAATGGTTCGGGTTCAGCGTCAAAGCATATTCCAGATCAGCAGCCGCCAATCCAAAACGCTCAACTCCAAAGAATGCCGACGCACGCATGTGCCAACCTTCAGCGAAGTCCGGCGCGTGGTCTGTCAATGCCGTAAGATGTTCTATCGCGGCTTTCGTATCCCCATCATCCAATGCGTCGCGGCCGCGCTCTAGCAGCAGGTCAGCCGAAGCAGAACCCGAAAGCGACCACAGCGACTTGAGCTGACGGTCGATGCCAATTGCTTGTTCCGGGGTTGATTGCGCCAGTTGCTGCAATAGCTCAGCTTCGTCCCTCGAATCCGCCTGTTGCGCGGAAGAAGGCGTGGAAAACATCACTACGGCGACAAGTGCCGCAACGATACCTTTGAGATTGGTGCTTGCAATGCTCATAACAACGGTCAGTGTAGCGTAGCGTATCGGGATGTCCATTCCCGACGCTCAAATCAAAGTGAGGAAGAACATGAGCGACACTCTGGAAAAAGCGGCAGCGGCTCTGAACGAAAAACTGGCCGACAGCGGCTTTGGTGCATCCGCCAAGTTTGCCATTGAAGGTCTGGGCGCGATTGTGCTGGACGGCGCAGGTGCGCGGGTCAGCGATGAGGATGCAGACGTCACCATGAGCGCGGACGCAGATACGTTCGAGCAAATCCTCAGCGGCGAACTGAACCCCACAGGTGCGTTCATGTCTGGCAAACTGACGGTGGACGGCGACATGGGTGTTGCCATGCAACTGGCATCGGCGCTGGCCTGATGGAACTGACGCCGGCCCCCTTTTTTGAAGACTTGGCCGGCGTACCCGCCGGTGGACAGGCCCATTGGCTGCGCACCGCCGACGGTATTCGCATTCGTGCGGGACATTGGCTGCCGCAAGGCGAAAGCCGTGGCACTGTTCTGATGTTTCCCGGACGCACCGAATACATCGAGAAATACGGAGACGCGGCAAATGAATTCGTTGGCCGCGGCTTTGCGTTCATGGCGATCGACTGGCGCGGTCAAGGTCTGGCTGACCGCCTGCTGGACGACCCCCGCGTCGGTCATGTTGAAAAGATATCCGACTACCAGAAAGACGTGCAGGTCGTGCTTGATCTGGCGGCCGAGCTTGGATTGCCGAAACCTTGGCACGTCATCGGTCACTCGATGGGCGGTGCAATCGGGTTGCGAGCGACGCTGGAAAACAATTGTTTCGCAACTTGCGCCTTTACCGGCCCGATGTGGGGTATTTTCTTCACACCGTTGATGAAACCTCTCAGCCGGTTAACTGCGTATTGGGGTCCTCGGTTCGGACTGGGTGAGAAAACACCTCCGACGACCAGCCTTGAAAGCTATGTGCTGTCCCAACCTTTCGAAGGCAATGTGCTGACGCGCGACCCGGAAATGTACAAAATGATGCAGGACCAGCTGACCGCCTGCCCGGAGCTGGCCTTGGGTGCACCGTCGACGATCTGGCTGCGCGAGGCGTTGGACGAATGCGCCTGGTTGATGGAGCAAACCGCACCGACCATACCCTGCCTGACATATCTTGGGACCCACGAACAAATCGTGGACCGCAAAGCCATTCGCGCGCGCATGGCGAACTGGCCAAGTGGCACTCTGGTTGAAATACCTGATGGCGAACACGAGGTTTTGATGGAACCTCCCAGCGTTCGTGGCCCGATTTTCGACCAACTGACCGCGCATTTCCTGGCTGTCCAGCCCGAGCAATCAAGCGAACCCGCCATCCCGGGCTAAGACCCTGCTTGTGATCCTTGTCCTGCGGCCCTAGATGTTTGCCAATGCAGATTTTCGAGGTGATCCATGCGCGACCTTCCCTTCCCCGTCCGTGACGCAAATGCAATCGGTGGAGCCGACAACCTTGGCAACCTTCCGGAATGGGACCTGACCGATCTTTACAGTTCGGAAGACGCGCCCGAACTGTCGCGTGATCTGGAATGGCTGGAGGCTGAATGCGCGGCCTTCGCATCGGACTACGAAGGCAAGCTGGCTGGCCTGAGTGCTGATGACCTTTTGCAATGCGTTCTGCGCAACGAAAAGATCAACGCCATCGCCGGTCGGATCATGTCCTTTGCCGGACTGCGCTATTACCAGCTGACTACGGACGCTGACCGTGCAAAATTCCTGTCGGATATGCAGGAAAAGATCACCATCTTCACGACCCCGCTGGTGTTCTTCACCCTGGAAATCAACCGCATTGATGATGGGGTTTTACAGGGTCACTTCGATGCAAACACCGACTTGGCCCGGTATGAGCCTGTTTTCCGCCGAATCCGCGCAATGAAGCCGTACCAATTGTCGGACGAGCTTGAAAAATTCATGCACGATCTGGGCGTCGTAGGTGACGCATGGGAACGCCTGTTCGACGAGACCATTGCCGGGCTGACCTTTGATATCGATGGCGAAGAACTGAACATCGAGGGCACGCTCAACCTGCTGACAGAACAGGACCGTTCCAAACGCGAAACTGCGGCGCAAGAATTGGCCCGCGTTTTCCAAAGCAACATCAAAACATTCGCGCGCGTACACAACACACAGGCAAAGGAAAAGGAAATCGTCGACCGCTGGCGTAACATGCCTACGGCCCAAACCGGTCGCCATCTTTCGAACGATGTTGAGCCCGAAGTGGTCGAAGCCCTGCGCGAAGCTGTGGTAGCCGCCTATCCCAAACTGAGTCACCGCTATTATGAGCTAAAGCGGAAATGGCTGGGCCTTGATGTCATGCAGGTCTGGGACCGTAACGCTCCGCTGCCGATGGAAGACACGCGCATCGTTGGCTGGGACGAAGCCGAAACAATGGTGATGGAGGCTTATAACGCGTTCGATCCCCGCATGGGTGAGATCGCAGCGCCCTTCTTCTCGAAAGGCTGGATTGATGCGGCCGTCAAACCCGGCAAAGCGCCCGGTGCCTTCGCGCACCCGACCGTGACGGACGTCCACCCCTATGTGATGCTGAACTATCTGGGCAAACCGCGCGATGTGATGACACTGGCGCATGAATTGGGCCATGGTGTCCACCAGGTATTGGCCGCGGGTCAGGGTGAGATGTTGTCCTCCACCCCGCTCACGCTGGCCGAAACTGCATCGGTCTTTGGCGAGATGCTGACCTTCCGCAAAATGCTGGATAAGGCTGAAACGCCGGAACAGCGCAAGGTTCTGCTAGCCGGAAAGGTCGAAGACATGATCAACACGGTGGTCCGCCAGATCGCGTTTTATGACTTTGAATGCAAGCTGCATGCCGCACGACGCGAAGGTGAACTGACACCAGACGATATCAATGCGCTGTGGATGAGTGTGCAAGCCGAAAGTCTTGGGCCCGCATTTGAGTTCATGGAAGGGTACGAGACATTCTGGGCCTATATCCCGCATTTCGTACACTCGCCATTCTATGTCTATGCCTACGCCTTTGGGGACGGCCTCGTAAACGCGCTCTATTCTGTCTACGAAAGCGGCGCTGAAGGCTTCGAAGACAAATACTTTGACATGTTGCGCGCCGGTGGCTCTATGCACCACAAAGAACTTCTGGCCCCGTTCGGACTGGACGCCAGCGATCCGCAGTTCTGGGACAAAGGTTTGTCGATGATTTCGGGCTTTATTGACGAGCTTGAAGCGATGGAAGGCTGATCACTTCTGGTTCTTGGTCGTCAGGAATATTGCGGCCACGATCAGTACAGCCCCGAGGGCTGCGATCGGCGTGATTGCAGCCCCCAAAAACAAAGCAGAGTTTATGAACGTAAACACCACCGAGGCTGCAAACATCAGCGTTGCGGTCAACGTGGAAACGCGCGCTGCCGCCTCGTACCACAGGTAATAGGCTAACGCGGTCGGCAACATTCCCAGCAGGATCAAAAATACCACGTCATTCACTGTGGGAACTTGCAGGGAAAACATGGCCATCGGCAGCAGCAGAACGCCTGAGCACACGAAGATACCAAACAGGAAATTCAACCTCTCACCCGTCGACTGAGAGCTGCGCATCGCCCGGCTGCTGCAAATCAGAAACACCGCCCAGCTGAGACCTGCACCGATTTCCAGTAGGTCACCGAACAGCGGGTCTCCTCCGCCCTGAAAATCGCGAAAGACGGTCAGGAAAACGCCCAAAATTGCCAGGCCTGTGGCCAGTACATCCACACGCGTTACCGGAGCGTCAGCGAAAAAGTACAAGAAAACCAATACGAAGAATGGGGCCGTATTCTCCAACACTATCGCATTGGCGGCGCCCGTGTATTCCAACCCTATGTGGAAAAAAATGTAGTTGATGACGGTCGAAAGAACGGCCAGGCGGAAATTCCAGTCGCCCAGTTGAATTCGCGCAGGCACCCGCATCAGCTTTAGCAATCCATAGATCGCCAACGCGGCGATAAACAACCGTGAGACGGCGATCTGCAACCCGCCCAGATCGTTCGTCAGGTATCGAGCGATAACGCTATGCGTGCCCCACAAGAAAGCAGCCAGAAACCCCAGCACCAAACCGTTTTGCATGAAAGCATTTGACGTCTTGGTGCGCTTCATCCTCAACGCCTATTTCAACTGACTATCTTTGGAGCCGCGCCGGTTGATCCCAGCGCGCAACTTGAAGGCTCCGTCCCGTTCCTGCTGACACTCCAGACACAACTTCACCCCCGGCAAAGCGAGGCGTCGTTTTTCCGGGATAGGCTCTTCGCATTCCGCGCAGTGGGTCAGGCTCTCTCCAACAGGTCGTTTGTTTGCCCTCATCCGAGCAAGCTCGTCCGAAATGGACGCTTCGATCTGTTCACTCACAGCGCCGTCGCGCGCCCAGCCGCCAGCCATAGATGCCTCCTGTTCAGGTGACAGCCAGATTAGTTCAGCCGGGCACAACGTGGCAAGTCAGAGCGAAACAGCCCCTTCGAACACGCGGTCGATCATTTCCTGCGTGCCGCGCGAGAACTCCAGCGGGCAAGCGTACTCGACCTCTTCGCGGACAGATCTACAAAACGCCTCGACCTGCAGTTTGTAGTGATCATCACCTGGGAACCGCGTGACCTGCACCTCAAGCCCCGGCCGGTGCAGTTCAACCCTGGCTTCTCCAAAAACGCGGGCGTTGAACGGTGCGGTCAGACGGATGACACCACCTTCACCGTGGAACAGCATCTCTTGGTAGGGGTGCATGCGGATCGAAACGTAGCTGGAATAGGTAAAGTCCGGGAACTGGGCGCGAATTTCAGTGAACGCGTCGATCCCATCTTCCCAGCGGATAGCCGATTGAACGCTGACCGGTTCTTGCCCCGTCGCAAAGCGGGCGCTGCCGATGACATAAACGCCGATATCGCGCAGACCACCACCGCCGGTCTCGGCCCGGTTGCGGATGTTTGAGGTGTCTTCGCGGTTATCAAAGCTGAACGCTCCGGTCACGTGTACCAGTTTGCCAATTGCACCATCTGCAATGAGCTTGCGTGCAAACTGCCACTGCGGGTGGTGAACAATCATGTAGGCTTCGGCCGCAAGCAAACCGGTCTCATCGCGCTTTTTGATCAGTGCGTCGAACTCAGACCCCTGCATCGTCATCGGCTTTTCACACAAAACGTGCTTGCCTGCATCCAAGGCTTTCAGGCTCCACTCCACATGCATGTGGTTCGGCAGCGGGATATAAACCGCGTCGATCTGCGGGTCTGCCAGCAGAGCGTCATAGCTGTCGTACACAGTCAGATCAGGACAAAATGACAGGAAAGGTTCCGCTTTTTCGGCGCTGGACGTTGCCAGCCCTGCAAGGCGCGCCCCGTCTGCCCCGTGAATTGCTGGTGCCATAAATTGACGTGCGAAATTGGCCGCGCCCAAAACGCCCCATTGAACTGGTTTTTGCATAATGTCCCCTCCTTTTCTTGCCGCTGGTGCGGCAGACAGAAGCCTGTTTATCAACCACCCGACGCAAAGTCAGGCTTTTCTAAGCCCCAATCCCGCGTAGTCTGCGCTGGGATGTCGGAAGGAAGAGCAGATGCGCAGATTCTTGAAATGGGTCGCCGGGTTTGTGGTTGTGGCAATCATCGCCGGTTTGATCGTTTTCTTCGTGTTTTTGCCACCTTACATCGAGTCCACACGGAACAACGTGATCGAGCACGACCCCTATGCGGTCGCGGAAGAAGCAGCCGCGCTACACAAAAAGTTGATCGTCGGAGACCTTCACGCAGACCCTTTGCTGTGGAGCCGCGATCTGACGAAACGCGGAACGCGCGGTCAGGTGGACATCCCCCGCCTGATCGAAGGCAATGTTGCACTGCAAGTATTCACGGCGGTTACGAAATCCCCCGCGGGTCAAAACTACGAAGCCAATTCTGCTGAGGCTTTCGACAATATCACCCTTCTTGCGATCGGCCAGCGGTGGCCGTTGCGTACCTGGAACAGCCTCAAAGAGCGCGCCATTTATCAAGCGGAGAAACTGCATCGGTTCGAGGCAACCTCGGACGGTCAGCTCAAAATCGTCAAGTCCCGCGCCGATCTGGATGCCGTTTTGGCGGCAAAGGCGAATGGTGAGGCTGTGGTCGGTGGAATTCTGGGGATCGAGGGTGCGCATGCGTTAGAGGGCGATATGGCGAACCTCCAAGACATATTCGACGCCGGGCACAGGGTTTTTGGACTACAGCACTTTTTTGACAACGCCTTGGGGGCTTCTTTGCACGGTCACGAAGACAGCGGTTTGACCGAATTCGGGCGCGCGGTGGTCGCTGAACTGGCCACCATGCCAGTTGTAATCGATCTGGCCCATTCCAGCCCACAGGTTGCCCGGGATGTACTGGCCCTGACCGACGCTCCTTTGATCGTAAGTCACGGTGGATTGCACGGGTTTTGTGCCGTCAAGCGCAACTATCCTGATGACCTAATGAAGGACATCGCAGCAACCGGGGGCGTGATCGGTATGGGATATTGGGCCGACGTGACCTGTGGCGACATTACACCCGCCGGTATTGCAAAGATGATCAAGGCCGCCGTCGAAACACTGGGCGAAGACCACGTGTCACTGGGGTCTGACTATGACGGATCTGTGGAAACCGCTTTTGATACTTCTGAGTTGGCTGCGCTGACGTCAGCCTTGCTGGCCGAAGGCCTGAGCGAAGCCCAAGTTCGCAAAGTGATGGGCGAGAACATGGTGCGTGTCTTCAGACAGCAACTGGCCCAATAAAAAAGCCCGCCGAAATCGGCGGGCTGTTCGTTGAGTTGGGCGTGCGTTACATCGCGCCCAACATTCCTTTTTCACGCGCAAGGTCCCGCATCTTCTTTTGCAGCTTTTCAAAAGCACGGACTTCGATCTGACGAATACGTTCGCGGCTGACGTTGTACTGCGTGCTCAGCTCTTCGAGCGTGACCGGCTGATCCATCAGGCGACGTTGAGTCAAAATATCCTTCTCGCGGTCATTCAGAACTTCAAGCGCTGCGGCCAAAAGCTCACGCCGCGCATCAAGTTCATCCCGGGCCTCATAGTCACCGGCCTGATCCGCGTCTTCGTCCTCAAGCCAGTCCTGCCATTGCATGGTGCCCTCGCCTTCGGACCCGACGGTCGCGTTCAGCGAGGCATCGCCACCGGACATACGGCGGTTCATGCTAATGACTTCTTCTTCTGTCACGCCAAGGTCATTGGCGATCTGAGCGACATTCTCGGGGCGCAAGTCGCCCTCTTCCAATGCACCGATACGTGCTTTGGCTTTGCGCAGGTTGAAGAACAGCTTTTTCTGCGCCGAGGTCGTGCCCAATTTCACCAGTGACCAGGACCGCAGGATATATTCCTGGATCGAGGCGCGGATCCACCACATCGCATAGGTTGCCAGACGGAAGCCCTTTTCAGGGTCAAACCGCTTCACCGCCTGCATAAGACCCACATTGGCCTCAGAGATTACTTCGGCCTGTGGCAGACCATAACCACGGTATCCCATCGCGATCTTAGCCGCCAGTCGTAGGTGCGACGTAACCATTTTATGAGCTGATTCAGTATCTTGCTCTTCGACCCAACGCTTGGCCAGCATATACTCTTCTTCCGGCTCCAGCAGGGGGAATTTGCGAATTTCCTGCATATAGCGGTTCAGACCGCCTTCCGGCGTCGGCGCGGGGAGATTTGCGTAATTTGCCATAATTCATGTCCCTCCGACAAATGTTTAAGTTGTTAACATAGGATATGGGAGGTCATCCCATTCCATTCAAGAGGTACCGTTAACAGTTTGGAATTAACGATGGATAAAGGAAAGATAAGAACGCGTTACTCACAACTGTTTGCACATTATGTCAGGGGTGTTCTCAGCTTATCAATCAGATTTTCCATATCGCCAGGCAAATCCGCCTCAAACCTTAAATATTCGCCTGTCACAGGGTGTTCGAACCCCAGAACAGCTGCGTGAAGTGCCTGCCGTGGGAAACTGCGTACCGCCTCGGCGACATCCGCGCTAAAGGTTTTCGATGCCAGCTTTCTTTTGCCGCCGTAGACAGGATCCCCGACCAACCCGTGGCCAGCATGGGCCATATGGACGCGAATTTGATGCGTTCGGCCAGTTTCCAGCCAACATTCGACCAAGGCAAGACCAGCCGGTGTGCCAAATACCTCGACCACCCGTGCCCGCGTTACGGCGTGCCGACCGCCATGGAACAGAACGGCCTGTTTTTGACGATCCGTTTTGTGCCGAGCCAATTGCGTGGTCAGGCGCATGATGTTGCCGGGCTCGAAACTGACCCCTTTAACGCCACGCAACCTTGGATCATTGGCATCGGGAACACCGTAACAGACGGCCCTGTAGTACCGCTCGACACTGTGGGCTTCGAACTGGGCGGCAAGGCCATGATGCGCGGCGTCAGATTTCGCAACAACAAGTAACCCACTGGTTTCCTTGTCTATTCGATGCACGATTCCGGGCCGCTTTACGCCGCCGACACCGGACAATTCTGTACCACAATGATGCAGCAGTGCATTCACAAGCGTTCCGTTTGGCGAACCCGGAGCAGGATGAACCACCATTCCAGCCGGTTTATTAAGAACGATCAGGTCACCATCCTCGAAGACAACATTCAGCGGAATGTCTTCGGGTCCAATATGGCTGTCTTCTGCTTCGGCGACGGATATGACCACGCGCGTGCCCTCGACCACTTTGGCCTTCGGATCGCGGATTTCGGCACCGTCGATTTGGACCGCCCCTTCTTCGATCAGCCGCCCCAACCTCGTGCGCGAGAGGTTTTCCTCGGCTGGAACATCTCGGGAAAGCGCCTTATCAAGGCGAGGCGGCGGATCAGCCGCGATCTGAAATTCAATCTGGCGAGTGCCCATGACTGTCCCTTCCGAGCCTCAAGAACCGATAGAAACGCCGCAGCTGAAATTGCTGAGACGGATGGTCATGCTGCTGACCGCGGTGATGATTGGCGGGGTTCTAGTGACATTCGCCCTGATTGTCATCCGGCTAACGGACAGAACCCCCACCCTTCCGGACCAAATCGACCTACCGGATGGCGCAAAAGCAGAGGCTCTGACAATCGGCAGCAACTGGTACGCTGTAGTCACCGACGACAATCGCATCCTGATCTTTGACAAAACGACCGGTCGTCAGCGTCAGGAAATTACGGTCGATTAACCGGACTTTACGCGTCCAGCGCCATTCTGAACACGATCTCAGACGCTTCTTTCAGCGCGGCGTATTCTTCTGCTGTATCCCGGCGAAACCCTTCGTCCTCTGCGCTGAGCTGTTTGGGAGGGAACATTTCCGCTGAATCGGCAAAGAATTCCTGATGGAACGCGCGATCTTTCCCTGCCATGAATTCATCCAGCCACGCGCGTTCATTTGGCTCAAGAACATCATTCCGGCGGATCATCACCGGATCGTCCGGTGCCAACCGCCGCAATTGGCGGCTTCGCTTGCGTCCCACCGCACGCGTGACGATCCCGAACGCCTCGCTTGCGGCCCGTGATTGCGATGGGTTCGAGGTTTGATCCGTCACATACCCATCGGGCAATGGCGTACCAATACGCGTCAGAAAATCGTCCACGACATGACCGCGGATCATCTGGGACCGCTCATACAAAAGCGGCACCACGGTCACACCTGGAAAGGCTGCCCGTATCTGACCAAGCTTGAAAGCAAAGCTGTACCTTTGTGGGTCGCTTTCGATTTGCGACAGCTGTTCGCGGATATAGGGCGTACCGATAACCGAAATCCGACCGTTCTTTGCGCGTTGCTTGTAATCGGCTTCGAAGAATTCGGAATACCGGCGACAATAGAACGTTATCCTCATCTCACGAGCCGGGATTTCCGAAAAAACCTGAGCCAACTTGGCCAGATCGCAGGAATAGAACATCTCGGATGATACAAGGCAGGTCTGTTCAGAGTATGCGTCGAACTCGGATGTCATTGCCGTCCGGAACGGGTCCATCGGCTGATCGCTTTGGTTCATATGAAAGGCGACGATGTTGTGGCTGATCGCCAAGCGAGAACTGCCCTCTAACCTGCGCCGGCCCGTCTCCATGTATCGAAGCCCGATATCGTTCAGAAGGTCTGGTTTGCCCCGCAAAAACGCCTGTAAAGCCGTGGTTCCAGTCTTGGGCATCCCCAAATGCAGCCAGAGCATCAGATGCGTCCCACCATCATCTAAGCGACCATCACACCGCCGCACTTGCGGAAACATCTGATGTCATTTGACGCAAAAGCTCTTGCATTTCAGGTATTTCCCGCAATTGAGCAATCTGCTGACGATGCTGATCACAGGACATGTGATGCAGGCGCGCTGTCTCGGAATCTGACAACATCTCGTAGTAAATTGCGCGTTTTCGATCCAGAACGGCGTCGATTGATGTGTTGGTTTCGGCATTCTGGTTCATGGTATTCCAGTATTCCAAACCCAGACTTTCGCCCAAATGGTGCGCTCGTCCCCGCATTTTCTTGACCAGATAGCTCTCGCAAGACTTCAACGCATAATGGTTCACCTGCACCAGATCATAACCGACCGAGTCGCGGGCCGAGCGCCAGCTACTATCAAAATAACGCTCTGGCATAAGTTCCCCGGATCCGTTGTACCAGTGGCAGTCTTGCATTGTCGCGACAGTCGGGCGTTTTGGTCGATGAACCCCCAAACCATCCCAAATCTCGCGCTGGAACATCGTTTTCAGACCCCAAGCTTGCGGAGGGCGGAAAATCCGCTCTGGCGCGGCTTGGCGGAATTGATCGGACAAAAAGCGATCTTCGTACTGAACGACGCCAGCGTTTCCGAACAAACGCCACGTCATCGAAATTGTCTTTGCATCCGGGATTGCGTTGGTCAAAGCCCGCAGCGTGTTGTCACCCGTTTTGACGTTGATATGCTCATCTGCATCGATCACGATGACCCAGTCCTGAGGTCGCGCAAACTCCATCTTTAGAAATCGGTTGTACGCCCTTTTCTGAGGGCTGTTTTTGCGGTGTGAATTATTGTCGACATGGGTGACAAAGCCCGTCTCATCCAGGCGCTGAAGCAAGGCATCCGACCCGTCCGAACAGTCATTGGTGAACACCACAATCTGATCAACACCAATCGCCCGATTATGGGCCACCCATTCCAGAACAAATGGCCCCTCATTCTTCATTGGGGTGATGCTTACATACCTTGGGTCCTGCCCGACCATTTTATTCTCCTAGACACGATCCGACAAAACCAGCGCATCGTGTTTTTTGCCACCATAATTGGAATGACATTCATATCCAAGACGCTAGCGAAGGGGAAAAAATATCGACTCACTCTTAGCCCTGCGCGCGTCTTAGTTGGTTGGCGTACCGCTTATAGTGTGGATAAAGATCATGTGCTTTCTGCAAATATCGACGCGCCGCAATTTTATCGCCGCGTTTGAGCGAAATTTGCCCTGCCGCACCCTGTATCGCAGCCGTGACATGATCCAGTTCAGCTGCATTCAGAATCTGATTTTGACCCTTTTCGTCTGATCCCGCTCTCTCAAGAACCCGCCCCATAGCAAATATCAAAAAAGGGTTTTCTGGGTCACATGCGACTGCTTCAGCCATTGAACGCTGCGCACTGTTTAGCTCGCCTTCGTTCTCATAAACTCGCGACAAACGCATATGATAGATGGGGTTTTCCGGGTGCTTAGCAATACAGGCCCGGGTAGTATCAATAGCTGCTGACGAAGATATGCCACCCAAATGAAACTGTAGTACAGCATTCAAGCTTTCAGCGCCTGGGTCAGCTTTCTCCACACGTTTGGCATTGATCAAAGCGGTGTGCAACCGTTCCAAACGCACAGAATCCTGAACCAGTCTGTGTGCCTTTTGATCGGTTGAAAGCTCAGCCCAGTCCAGAAGTATCATATCAAAATTGCAGGGCTGCCGAACGATAACTTTGTGCTGCAACAAATACAGGTTGTTAAAGGGTGGAAATCGCCGCTGTCGGATATCTCTTTGCAACCTCCAGTCTACGGGTGGAAACAACCGGTATGGGATCTGGTCACGGTACAGCATCCTAGAACCCAAAACGACCACATCCGGACGCAACGGCTTGGCCCAAAAAGCCCGAGCCAGCTGTCGCCCTGCTGACCAGCGTTTCTTTTGCGCGCCCAACGTCGCGGCATACAAAGCAGTTAGAACTGCGAAATCCTCAGGCCAGAGGTTGGGGTTTTCCAACCCCCCTTTGCAAAGAGCACCGCTTTCTTTCCATCTGGACATGTAAAAGCAATTCAGGGCTTGTAGCATCGGAAGAAACGCATTGTCCGGTTGTTCAGCAAGTATCGGCTCGGCCAAGTCATATGCGCGCTCGATCTGGTCCTGCGCACACAAGTACTGGGCGGCTTTTGCATATATGTGTGCCGCCTCGGATTTGTTTAGAAACGTACTTGGCCCCTCTGCGACGCGGTCGATAACACGCTCTGTTGCGCAGGACATCTCCGCAGCCGAGAGAACTTCTTTGAAAATCAGCCTCTGGCGCCCGGAAATGCGGGCGGCGGCCATGGAAAACGCCGATATATACGGGGCAATTACCTGATCAGCACGCGACATCGTATAAAGCTCAAGGAAATCCCGCTTGGCGCGTGTCATCATTGATAAGTCGGCGATATCTGACATCTGCATAAGGTTGGGGAAACGTTTCTGAAACCGAGCAATTAGTTCTGGCTGGTCCGAAAACATGATCGCCTTTTGCCCGCCGCTTTTCTCAAGATGAGCCTCATAAAGTTCTTCGGGCTCGATCTTTGCTGGCCAGGTCGTGTGCTTCCATGGAAGCCCGTTCAAGATATCACCGCGACGGATGTGATAGGCAGAGACGCCCTGCCCTGTCAGCATCTTATCCGCGCGATCCATCACCGCTCGGATTTCATCGGTGAATCCGATCCGATGAATGAAATCGCGATACCGGGGGCGGATTGCTTCAATGTCTTCCCAAGGAAAGGCCAGAACTTCGAACCCCTCCTCAACCAGCACCGAGTGACCTGCATTCAGATGCGCGATCAGGCGGTCAGGTGATGGATCGCCCAGAAATGCCCACACCGGCTTTGTGTTGCGATTGAGCTTTTCGAATTGAGCCGTTTTCAAAAAGTGCTTGCGCATCCAATCTTGCTTAAACAGCTCATCAGGTTGGTCCAATTCCGGGGCGTCTGCGCCTTGCGGAAACCAGTTGACCTTGTACGTCGTCCCAAAATCCTCGGCCAAACGAATGCAGGTCAACATCATGAGCAGTCTTGCACCCATGCGATCCTTACGTTGGCCGATAAAGACGCCTTTGGCACCGTTCATGCGGGATCCTTTTCCGCATTGGCCGCGGCTTGTCGGCGCAGGTGCCTGAACCTTTGGCGTGCGCGTTGTGTGAGCACGGGATGGCGATCACCGCAGTGGGCTTCGATTCCACGCATGTACAGTGGCAGCCGGCGTCTGGCTCGCATCATCTTATAGAACGCATCTGGTTCAAGCGATCCGTTCATCGCCGCCAACATAATAGGTTTTAGGATGTCCAACTTGCGCAACATCGGGGCCGCGAAATGGTTCGAAAACCACGTCTTCAGTAGATGGACGTTGTCCCCTTGCAGGCGCTGAACCTGTTGCCGGTCCAGATCAAAAAACGGGTCATAGAAGACGTAAACCTTGCTTGCGTTGGACACGGTTTTCGCCGCATCAGCTATCGGCAAATCCCAATCCTGCACCCGGCCAAAGCGATAGCGCGGCTCCCACGGCACAAGGCGTTCATCCAGCGTCGTCTGGGGGTTAAAGGCGATCACTATCGACCCGGGCACCAGGCTTGAAAAAGTTAGCGCCCCGAACCCGCCCATAGACGCGCCGGCAAAGACAACCCGGTCGAATTGGTCAAAAAAACCTTCGGCTGCCTTGGTTTGAAAATAGGTGATGATTTCCGGGTCGCGGTACCACGCCTTGGTGCGCGCAAAGACCCCCATATGCGACCACCCTTCGTCACGGAAGAATTTCCAACCCCATGGTTCACGCGCGAAAGACAGGTCATTGGCATTCGCGATATTGTCGAAACTGACCACAAGCTGCGTGGCCGATCGGTGATGAAACAGAACCGAATGACGCTCCAGTTTCTGCAGAAAGCCTTTTCCATCGCCACCCGGATACAGTTCGACGAACCAAGGTGGTGCGGGATCCGTCAAAATACGCTCATATCCCGTCTTACGATCGGGGTGGTCGGGTTTGAGTTGCTGTTTCGAAAGATCCTCTGCCATTGCCGTCAGATCAGGTTCTCTGCCAGCCAAGCGCGGAATTCGATCCAATCCGGGCGCATTTTTATTTCTGTAACCTTCGCCCGATGCCAGTCACAGGCGTTTTCATGTAGCTCTCTTAGCTTGGGGTCTGATTTCAGTTCTGCCAGAACCGGGGCCGCTCGCTGCGCCGCGGGCAGGATCGACTGGTCCAGTTCTTTGTTGGCGTTCATGTCTTGCCAGTAGGACTGCCCTTGGTCCACCCGGATGTGGTTTGTCCTGCCACGGTCGCGCTTGATCAAGAACCCGTCCAAGGACCGAACAGAGTAATGGTGAAGACGACCAAGGGAGTGATCGAAGTTCCGCCAGGCACGCCAGCCAACCTTATCTGCCGGGAACAGCTTACCGCCTGCATCGGACCACGCAATATCGGCGGCCCCCTCCTCCGTGAAGCCCTTGGGCCGATGGGGGCCAAATCGCGTAAATTTGCCGTTGTTTCGGAACAAGGTCTTAAGTCCGTACGCACGACCTGAATGATGTGGATAAGCAAGATCCGCCATCGAGAAAGCCTCGGTCACCGGTTTATCTTCGAAACTGATATTTCCAGAACTTCCAAAAAGCTTCCACGCGAACGAAATCGCATCCACAGGTTGGCCCGAACGCTGCTCGACCTCTTCGATCAGGGCATGAAAACTGTTGTCCCCGCAGCGTATGTTCCAAAACTCGTCGACGTCCAGACACATGAGCCAGTCGGCTTCTTTCACCTTCGGCTGGCGCCGTGCACGCCGAAGCATCTGGTGCTGCGGGTTACCGCCCTCTTTTACCTCGTTGGAAACGTGCGTCGCGATACCCAGTTCCTGCAATCGACGCGCGATGTCATCGGTTCCATCTTCGCAACTGTTGGTAAAGATCACAAAATGATCGGCCCCCAGGGACTTGTGGAAAGCCACCCACTCTAACATGTAGGGGCCTTCGTTTTTCATTGTCGTGAATATGGTGATGGCCTGAGACATCTGCACCTTTCCCGAGTGGTCTTGAGTTCAAGTCATACACATCCGTGACCAGACGAGCGAGACAGGAATTGCAGGCAACATTAGTGAACCCGAAACTGGTGCATCTCTACACGGTGTTTCGTTAAATTTGCACTGCCAGATTTTCAGGGAATGGTGCGGTCGAGAAGACTCGAACTTCCACGGGAGTTACCCCACAGCGACCTCAACGCTGCGCGTCTACCAATTCCGCCACGACCGCACTGTCTGTGACTTGGTAGAGGCGCATATAGACGGTGCGGAACGGGATGTGAAGAGGCAAAAACACGCCGGATTGATTTCCTGTTCCCCATTCATATCTGTAGCATGAAATTCAATACATCCGCCCAGTCAGGAGCCTTAGCATGACAACGCCAGACCCTCGCCCCGTCGTTCAGGTGGATGTCGTATCTGACGTCGTTTGTCCTTGGTGTATTGTGGGCTTCAGACAGCTGGATCTGGCGCTGCAGCAGGAAAACGTATTGGCCAAGCTCAGATGGCACCCTTTTGAGCTGAACCCGAACATGCCGCCCGAGGGCCAAAACCTGCGTGAGCATATCATGGAGAAATACGGCTCGACCGCCGAACAAAGTCAGCAGGCCCGCGAAAGGCTGACGCAACTAGGTTCGGAACTTGGGTTCACCTTTAATTTTAGCGACGACAGCCGGATCGTAAACACGTTCGCGGCGCATCAATTGTTGGACTGGGCCGAGGCGCAAGGGCGTCAGCACCCGCTGAAGCTTGCGTTGTTCCAGGCCTATTTCACTGATGGTCAGGATGTTTCGGATACGAAGGTCCTGCTGAACGCCGTAGAAACCGCCGGGCTGGATCGGGACACCGCACATGAGGCACTCACGTCTGGTGCGCACATCGCGCCGGTGCGGGAAAAACAACAGTTTTGGACCAGCCGTGGGATATCCGGCGTTCCGTCCATGGTTTTTGGCGGAAAATACCTTTTGACCGGCGCACAAGGAACACCCACCTACGCACAGGTTTTGCAGCGCTGCCTGGCCGAGGCTGCCTGACCTCTTTCCCTTGCTGCACACGCACGATATGACACCGCCATGGAATGGAAGATAACAGACGGCTTGACCGAGTATGACGATGCCGTGGCTTTTATGGAGGCACGCGTCGCCGATATCTCAGCGGGCGTTGCCGACGAATGCGTTTGGCTTCTGGAACACCCGCCACTCTATACGGCGGGAACATCGGCAAAGCCCCAAGACCTGACCGATCCCGACCGTTTTCCTGTTTACACGTCCAAGCGCGGCGGTGAATACACGTATCACGGGCCGGGTCAGCGGGTTGCATACGTCATGTTAGACCTGAACAAACGCGGCCGAGACGTACGCCTCTTTGTCAAACAGCTGGAAGAATGGGTCATCGCTTCGCTGGCCGAGTTTAACGTAACCGGAGAGATCAGAGATGGGCGTGTTGGTGTTTGGGTGCGCCGCGACGACAAACCCCTGACAGTTTCCGGTCAACCTGCGGAAGACAAGGTTGCAGCAATCGGTTTGCGCCTTCGCAAGTGGGTCAGCTTTCATGGGATATCGATCAACGTCGAGCCGGATCTGGACCATTTCACGGGGATCGTGCCCTGCGGCATCACCGAACACGGCGTGACGTCTCTGGTCGATCTTGGACTGCCCGTCACGATGGAAGATGTAGATACAGCGCTGCGCAAAACATTTTACGATATCTTTGCCTCAAATTCGCCAAATACATAACAGACGAATCGCTCAATCTGGGTAGTTTGGTGAACAATCAGAGGCTACCAATCTGCTCTGTTTCCATTTCAGGGCAATAGCTTACGCGCTGGAAGCCTCAAAACAGCTAAATTTACCTAAAATCCACTCAAGTGAATACAGGCCGCAAATTCGCGGCTAATATGATCCTACCGTTCGAGAGTGAGTGGTGTGTTAAACCGGTAAGCATGGGGTATCCCATGAGGTCGGAAAAGTTCTTGTTAACGAGTCTGCCGTTCCGACCCCAAATCGGAACGGCAATTCTTTTTCAGCAAGGCCAACCTCAAATCTTCTAAGCAAGAGCAGCTTTGATTTTCTCGGCGTGCTGGGCGATCTGCTCAAAATCCCCCATATTCCCCGGCGCGCGCATGGCGACACCCTCATGACGGGGTAAAACGTGGAAATGGAGGTGGAACACCTCCTGCCCGCCCGCGGCTTCATTGAACTGCTGAACCGTCACACCATCAGCATCGAACGCCGTCACAACCGCTTTGGCCAGTTTCTGTGTCGTGGACGCGACCGCGGCCAGTTGCGCTGGCGTGGCGTCCAGAAGATTCCGACATGGTGTTTTCGGGATAACCAGCAAATGGCCATCAGATCTTGGCATGATGTCCATGAACGCCAATGTCTCGTCGTCTTCATAGACTTTCGTTGACGGGATTTCACCGCGCAGAATCTTGGCAAAGATATTGTCGGGGTCATAGGCGGTCATGTCAGTTCTCCGATTTCAGCGTTGAAACAAGTACTGCTGTGCCACCTCGCAAGGGTCAAGCCGCGAATTCGCCCAGATTTTCGAGGGCTTGAATTTTCATATGTGATACCCAGATCTGCAATGCTTTAGGTCGAAATCGCGCAGGTTCCTGCCTTGCCCGCGACAATTATTCTTGATCCAGATCAAACTCGACCATTGAAGGCGCCTCTTTCGCATTCTAAAACCAGCAGGAATCCCGCGCGCCGGAGAGGTCTGGCTGCGCGGTGCAGTTGCAACAGGAGGCACCTATAATGGCAGACGCAGCCATTCATGGTCACGATCATGAAGACAACCGTGGGTTTTTCACGCGCTGGTTCATGTCGACCAACCACAAGGACATCGGGATTCTCTACCTGATCTTCTCGGCGCTTGCCGGGTTTATCTCGGTGGCGATGACCGTATATATGCGGCTCGAGCTGATGCACCCCGGTGTGCAGTATATGTGCCTTGAAGGCTTTATGGCCGACCCATGTACCCCCAACGGGCACCTGTGGAACGTTATGATCACTTATCACGGTGTTCTGATGATGTTCTTCGTTGTCATCCCCGCTCTGTTCGGCGGATTTGGCAACTATTTCATGCCGTTGCAGATCGGCGCGCCGGACATGGCGTTCCCGCGGATGAACAACCTGTCCTTCTGGCTGTATGTCGCTGGTACCTCGCTGGGCGTGGCCTCGCTGCTGAGCCCCGGTGGTAACGATCAGCTTGGTTCGGGCGTTGGCTGGGTTCTCTACCCACCGCTGTCCACGACCGAGGGCGGCATGTCCATGGACCTTGCGATCTTCGCCGTGCACGTATCGGGCGCCTCCTCGATCCTCGGCGCGATCAACATGATCACCACGTTCCTGAACATGCGTGCCCCGGGCATGACACTGTTCAAGGTGCCGCTGTTCAGCTGGTCGATCTTCGTCACTTCGTGGCTGATTCTTCTGTCCCTGCCCGTTCTTGCCGGCGCGATCACCATGCTGCTGATGGACCGCAACTTCGGCTTTACGTTCTTTGATCCGGCCGGTGGCGGTGACCCGATCCTGTATCAGCACATCCTGTGGTTCTTCGGCCACCCCGAAGTGTACATCGTCATCCTGCCCGGTTTCGGCATCATCAGCCACGTGATTGCAACCTTCGCACGCAAGCCGATCTTCGGTTACCTGCCGATGGTCTGGGCAATCATCGCGATCGGTGTTCTGGGCTTCGTCGTTTGGGCGCACCACATGTACACCGTTGGCATGTCGCTGCGTCAGCAAGCCTACTTCATGCTGGCCACGATGGTCATCGCGGTTCCAACCGGTGTTAAGGTGTTCTCGTGGATCGCAACCATGTGGGGCGGGTCCATTGAGTTCAAAACTCCGATGCTGTTCGCCTTCGGCTTCCTGTTCCTGTTCACCGTTGGTGGTGTGACCGGTGTGGTTCTGTCGCAGGCCGGTGTAGACCGCGCCTATCACGACACGTACTACGTCGTTGCGCACTTCCACTATGTGATGAGCTTGGGTGCCGTATTTGCGATCTTTGCGGGCGTCTACTTCTACTTCTCGAAGATGACGGGCCGTCAGTATTCCGAGTTCTGGGGCAAAATCCACTTTTGGATGTTCTTCATCGGCGCAAACCTGACCTTCTTCCCGCAGCACTTCCTGGGCCGTCAGGGCATGCCACGTCGCTACATCGACTACCCCGAAGCGTTCGCCCAGTGGAACTTTGTATCGTCGATCGGTGCGTTCATCTCGTTTGCTTCGTTCCTGCTGTTCTTCGGCATCGTTTTCTACGCCCTCTTCCGCGGCGCGAAAGAAACACGTCCGAACCCTTGGAACGAATACGCAGACACGCTGGAATGGACCCTGCCCACGCCGCCGCCCGAACACACGTTCGAGCAGCTGCCCAAGCAGGAAGACTGGGACAAGGGCCACGCGCACTAATCCCGACCAACACCAAAACCCCGCCAAAACGGCGGGGTTTTTCTTTGGCGGCAACCCTTTCACGGAACAGTCGCGAAAACCCGCAAAATCCGCTATCCTGCAAGGGACGACACGTCCCGCCAAACCGGGGGTAGCTTATGTCTGAATTGGATTTTTGGTTCTCAATCGGCAGCACATATAGTTTCCTGACGATTATGCGCATGGATGACTGGTGCGCCGAAAACAACGCGTCGGTGCGCTGGCAGCCATTCAACGTCCGCACCATCATGGCGGATCAACAGAACATCCCGTTTGCGGGAAAACCCACCAAGTCTGCCTACATGTGGCGCGATATCGAAAGGCGCGCTGCAAAGTACCACTTGCACGCCCATCTTCCTGCCCCCTATCCTGTGTCAGACCTAGCGCTGGCCAATCAAATCGCCCTGCTTGGAATGCGAGATGGCTGGGGCAAAGCTTTCACCCAAAACCTGTACCGCATCTGGTTTGAAGATGGGATCGAGGCAGGCAGCGAGGCGGCGCAGACAGAGGCGCTGCATCGATGCCAGCAGGACCCACGCATCGTTCTGGCCCGGGCACGCAGCCCTGATATTGTCGCGGCGCTTGAGGTCGACACTGACCGGGCTGCACGCTTGGGTGTTTTCGGAGCACCAACCTTTGTCGTACGCGGAGAAGTCTTTTGGGGCGACGACCGCCTTGACGATGCATTGTCCTGGGCGCGGGTTGGCCACATCACCTGATTACACCCGTCGACACGCGTTGCAGTGACGCTATTTTAAGATCATGCCATATCAGTGGAATCAAACATCAGCTTCTGAACAAGAATTGCGGCTTTGGCCGCATAACTCGTTGCCACCGCGATGGGCCGGCCGTGTCGTACTATCCGTTTTCCTGTTCGGGTTGATCCCTTTGATGGCCGTATTGGGATCGGCTGTACTGTGGGGCCTGCTGCCCTTCCTGCTTGTGACTGTTCTGGGCGTTTGGCTCGCGATTCAAGCCAATTACAAAGCACGGAGTGTGTTTGAGGTTTTAACACTGAACGGCACCCAGGCGCGGCTGATCCACCATCACCCCCGCAAAGGCCCACAGGAGTGGGTTTGCAACCGCTATTGGGCCAGACCTGAAATGCACGCACACGGCGGACCGGTCCCAAACTACGTCACGTTGTCTGGTCAGGGCCGTGAGGTAGAGATTGGCGCGTTTCTTACTGAAGAAGAACGGATTTCTTTATACGATGAGCTTACAAAAAAACTGCGCGAACCAGTCGCGCAGTAATCACGCTTTGTCGTGCTTTTGGGATCAGCAACCGCCGCTTGCGGATGCGCAAAGCTGGTCTTTAACCATCGGGCCGACCTTGCCGAAATCCATCTGACCCGTATAGCGCGTCTTAAGCTCGCCCATGACCTTGCCCATGTCACGGATTGAACCCGCGCCTGTGGCGGTTATCGCAGTTTCAATCGCCTTGGAGACTTCATCTTCGTCCAATTGCTTGGGCAAAAACTCTTCGATAACTTCAACTTCACGCAGCTCGCGCTCAGCCAGGTCCAGCCGTCCACCCTCTTCGTAGGCGCGCGCGCTTTCCTTACGCTGTTTCGTCATTTTACCAAGAATTTCAAGAACCTCGGCATCGCCGCAGCCCTTGGCTTCTTCGTTGTCTGATGCACGAGATGCAATATCGCGATCCTTGATCGCGGCATTGATCAAACGCAGCGTCGACAAACGCTCAGCTTCCTTGTCTTTCATTGCTTGCTTCAGGGCAGAAGTCACCCGCGAACGCATATCCATATGATCTGTCCATCCCCATGGAAAAAGGAACCCCGACCATATCGAAACAAAAAGCGCGACACAACCGGGGACGAATATGGCTAAGTTATTGATTTATATAGATAGCCCAAAATTTGAACAGGCTTGACCCAAAGGCGTAACCCCCTTAGGTATGCGCCGGTTTACCTTGCAGGAGAGTCGCGCCATGGCCCAGAACGCCCCGTCCAAGCCCACCGCATGTCTGGCATTGGCCGACGGTACACTGTTCTACGGGATCGGCTTTGGTGCCACCGGCCAAACAGTGGCCGAGCTGTGTTTCAACACCGCCATGACAGGTTATCAGGAGATCATGACCGATCCCTCATATGCCGGTCAGATCGTCACCTTCACCTTTCCGCATATCGGTAATGTGGGTGTGAACCCCGAAGACGATGAGACTGGCGATCCGGTTGCCGCTGGCATGGTGGTCAAATGGGACCCGACCGAACCGTCCAACTGGCGCTCGGCGGAAGAGTTGAAAACCTGGCTTGCGCGTCGCGGCCGCATCGCGATCGGTGGCGTCGATACCCGCCGCCTGACCCGTGCGATCCGTCAGCAAGGCGCTCCGCATGTTGCATTGGCCCACGATCCCGAGGGCAATTTCGACATCGAGTCTTTGGTCGCTGCCGCGCGTGGGTTTGCCGGGCTGGAAGGTATGGACCTCGCGAAAGAAGTCACCTGCGCCCAAAGCTATCGCTGGGACGAAATGCGGTGGGCATGGCCCGATGGGTACCCCCGTCAGGAAAACCCTGCCCACAAGGTTGTTGCCATCGATTATGGTGCAAAGCGCAACATCCTGCGGTGTCTGGCCTCTGCGGGTTGCGATGTGACCGTCCTGCCCGCCACGGCGACGGCCGCCGAAGTGCTAGCGCATAACCCCGACGGTGTATTTCTTTCAAACGGACCTGGCGATCCAGCGGCAACTGGCGAATACGCGGTCCCGATGATCAAAGAAGTTCTGGAGACCACGGACCTGCCGGTCTTTGGCATTTGCCTTGGCCACCAGATGCTGGCATTGGCCTTGGGCGGTCAAACCGTCAAGATGAACCACGGCCACCACGGCGCAAACCACCCGGTCAAGGATCTGGACACGGGCAAGGTCGAAATCACCTCGATGAACCACGGTTTTGCTGTTGACGCACAGTCCTTACCCGACGGCGTTGTGGAAACGCACCGCTCATTGTTTGACGGCTCGAACTGCGGAATTCGGATGGCCGACCGCCCGGTTTACTCGGTGCAGTACCACCCCGAAGCCTCCCCCGGGCCACAGGACAGTTTTTACCTGTTCGAACGTTTCGCCAAGGCCATGGCTGAGAATAAAGCACAAGCTTGACGCACATCGTTAAGGATTAACCTGGTGTTAACCTTAATGGATCATCCCTGACACTCGTCATGTGTGTCAGGGTTTTTTTATGGTTGAACTGAACCTGCAGCAATTCGCCCAAGCGAAGCCAATACCAAGGCGGGTCAGAAAACCTTTGGGCACCTGCCTCGTTGACAGCGGTCTGATCAGTGATGATCAACTGGGAAAAGCCTTAGAACTGCAAAAGCATCAACAAGCACCGCTAGGGGAAATTCTGGTCGGTGAAGGCTGGCTGGATCGGCAAGACGTCCTGCATGGACTGTCAGCGCAATCCGGTTTGCAGGTTGTGGACCTTTCGATGCACGCGCCGGATAGCACTTTGTGCCAATTGATGAGCGTAGATTACTGGTTGTGGCACAACGTTATCCCTTGGTCGCGAGTCGGACCAATTCTGTTGGTTGCGACGGCCCGCCCAGACCTTTTCGAGGCAGTCCGGCGAGACTTGGATCAATTCGACTACACGGTCGTCCCTGTTCTGGCATCAAGTGAACAGATCGACCGCCATATCGAGCACGCTTTTTCCAAACAATTGGCCGAGGCCGCCGAAACCCGAGTGGCTGCCAATCAAAGTTGCCGTTCCTGGACTACGCGGACCCGTACCGGTCCAATGCTCGCACTGATTGGCATCATCGCTTTAGTAGCTGTCTGGCCCAGCCCGGGATTGGCCGCCCTTCTGGCCGCCGCTGTTTTATCGCTGGTCCTGTTTCTTGCGCTTAGGCTTGCGGGCCTGTGGGCTTGCTTGGCAAAGCCTAAAATTTCTCAGCAGTTTGAAAACCCACCCCCAAAAATGCCGCGCGTTTCCATTCTGGTTCCACTTTATAAAGAACGCGAAATCGCCAACGAGCTTATACGCAGGCTTCAAAGGCTGACGTATCCCAAGGCTCTGCTGGATGTAATTCTCGTGCTCGAGCAATCAGACGACGTCACCCGCAGCGCTTTGGCGAATATTACCCTGCCCAGTTGGATCAGAATTGTTGAAGCGCCTGAACGAAATGGGCTGACCACTAAGCCACGCGCTATGAACTACGCTTTGGATTTCTGCCGCGGGGACATCTTGGGTGTCTGGGATGCAGAGGACGCACCGCAACCCGACCAGATTGAGCGTGTCGTAGAACACTTTGCACGTGCGGATAAGGACGTGGTGTGCCTGCAGGGCGTGCTGGATTATTACAACCCTCAAACCAATTGGCGGTCGCGGTGTTTTACCATTGAGTACAACAGCTGGTTTCGCGTCGTTCTGCAGGGCATAGCTCGGTTAGGACTGGTCGTTCCCTTAGGCGGTACGACATTCTTTTTCCGGCGGGACAAGCTGGTCGAATTGGGGGGCTGGGACGCCCACAATGTCACCGAAGACGCCGATCTTGGCGTTCGGCTTAGCAGGTCGGGATATCGCACCGAAATGGTAGATACGACGACTTATGAGGAAGCAAACTTTCGTGCCTGGCCGTGGATCAAACAACGCTCACGCTGGCTAAAAGGCTTCATGGTTACCTATCTGGTCCATATGCGCGCACCGCGCCAATTGATTGCGGAATTGGGGATCGTCAAATTTCTTGGTTTTCAGGCGTTCTTCGTCGGAACGATCGGGCAATTTCTGCTCGCCCCGGTACTTTGGTTGTTCTGGCAGACGACACTCGGCCTTGCAAATCCATTCAATGCAATACTGCCGATGCAGGCGATGTTCGGGCTGATTGGTCTGTTCATCTTGGCCGAGGTTACGAATTTGGCCGTAGGTCTGATTGCCGTTGCCGCACCCGAAAGGCGGTTCCTCATTCCATGGGTGCTGACAATGCCGCTCTACTATCCGCTTGGCGTGCTGGCTGCGTATAAGGCGCTTTGGGAACTGGTCCGCAATCCATTCTACTGGGACAAAACCCAGCATGGACAGGCGGGGGAAGACATCCCGCTGCCTTAACCGCTAGTTTTCGCGACGCACCGCATCCTGTTTCAAGCGTGTCATGAACGCGACTGAGATGTGCTCTTTCAATGCGCGCGCCGCGGCCTCTTCGTCCCGTTCGGCAATGGCGTCGACAATGGCCTTATGCTCGTTTTGAGCGATTTCACCCCGTCCCTGTGCGGCCAGAGACGTTGTGGCCATCAGCGCCATGGTTCTGTGCACCAGGTCAAGCTGCTGCACCAGATACCGGTTATGCGAGGCAAGGTGGATTTGTTCATGAAACCTGCGGTTTGCCCGTGACAAGGCCGTTGGATCATCCACCAGGGCATCATCAGCAGCAACCATTTCCTGCAGAATCCTGATCTCCTCTTCCGTTGCGTGTTTGGCAGCCAGGCTGGCTGCCAAGCCTTCCAACTCGCGTCGGACCACGTAAAGCTCGGCCATCTGGTTGTGATCCAGCGAAGCGACAATCAGTGAGCGCCCGTCCCGTTCGAGCAGAGACTGCGTTTCCAAGCGTTGCAACGCTTCGCGGATGGGGGTGCGCGACACTCCGAACCGTTCGGCCAATTCGCTTTCGACCAACCGGTCGCCGGGCTTATATACGCCGACATCAATGGCTTCTAGGATCAGACTGTAGGCGTCCTTGTTGGATTGTTTGGAATGCGGCATCGGGTGGTTTGTCTCCTCGTTCGAACCTGTCTATCCGTCCCCGCCCCCTGCAATCAAGTGCGGCATTGAAAACCGGGTTGTGGCGGCCTAAACCCAAACCATGGTCAAACCTGCCTTTTCTCACGTCACGCAATGGGTGTTCGATCTGGACAACACCCTTTACCCACCTCACATGCGCCTATTCGATCAGATCGAGGTGCTGATGACGGATTACGTGGTAGACGCGATCGGCGTTGACCGAGCCGAGGCGGATCGGCTGCGTTCCCACTATTGGCGGGAATACGGCACCACGCTGGCCGGCCTGATGGCCGAGCACGATTTGGACCCAGATCCCTATCTGCACGCCGTGCATCAGGTCGACATGAGCCACATGGACCCCGATGCCGACCTGGCAGATCACATCCGCTCGCTGCCGGGGCGTCGTATCGTCTACACCAATGGCAGCGCGCCGTATGCTGAGCGTGTTTTGGCCGCACGCGGCCTCAGCGGTTTGTTTGACGCAATTTACGGAATCGAACACGCCGACTACCGACCCAAGCCACAAAAGGCCGCGTTTGAGGCGATCTTTGCGCAAGATGGAATCGATGCTGCCAAAGCCGCGATGTTCGAGGATGACCCCCGCAATCTGGCCGCCCCGCATGCGTTGGGAATGCGTACAGTTCATGTCGCGCCCGAGCCGCATGAGGCCGACCATATTCACCACCATACCGATGATCTGACCGCTTTTCTAAGCCTCCTGCGGTAGGCTGTCACACTGCGACGATCTGCACATTCTGCGGCTGTATTGGCATCCTTATATGCGCTGCAGCGACGAACAGAATCGGAGAATCCCATGAGCGCGACCGAAGGTCTTCGGCGCCTGCCAATCTGGCAGCGCCTTTTGTTTGCTATCCCCCTGTTTGGTTGGATGGCGCGTGATGCCGCCAACAGCGAGGGAGAAGACTGGGGCTATACCGCGATTGCGATTTTCAGCATGTGGGGTTGTTCGATCCTGCTGTTTGGATTGCCCGGCCTATATATTCCAGCGCTTATGATGGTGCCGGTTATGTTTCTGATCCTCATCCTGATCTCTCGCGGCTAGGATACGGGACAGGATGTCGCTTGGCACCTGACCATGAACCGATCTAGGTTCTGCCCAAGTTACGGAGGCCACGGTCATGACAGACAGCTGCGACATCCTGATTTCCGGCGGCGGCATCGCCGGATTGACCGCCGCAGCGGCCTTTGGTGCTGCTGGGTTTCAGGTAATTTGCGTAGACCCTGCCCCGCCGATTACGGAACGCGACGTCGACGGGTCTGATCTGCGAACCACCGCGTTCCTGCAACCTGCACGCGGACTACTGGAACAATGCGGGCTGTGGGACAGGCTTGATGCCCATGCCGCTCCGCTACAGATTATGCGCATCGTGGACGCAGGCGGTAAGTTTCCGGAACCCCGCGTCGTACGTGATTTCAACGCGACAGATATCTCGGACCAGCCTTTTGGATGGAATTTACCGAACTGGTTGCTGCGGCGTGAGATGGTAGCCCGTTTGGCAGAACTGCCTAATGTCGATTTTCGCCCGGGCACTGGCACGGTAAGCCTTTTTACCCGCACAGCCGAAGCCCGCGTCGGGTTGAGCGATGGGTGTCGTATTCGGTGCAAGCTGGTTGTTGCGGCGGACGGGCGCAACTCTGTCATGAGAGAGGCCGCGGGCATTCAGGTGCGGACCACGCGTTACGGCCAAAAGGCCTTGGCATTTGCGGTTACACACCCAACCCCACACGAAAACGTATCAACGGAAATCCACCGCTCGGGTGGCCCTTTCACTTTGGTTCCCCTGCCCGACTGGCAAGACCAACCGTCGTCAGCCATCGTATGGATGGAGCGCGGCCCTCGGGCAGTCGAGCTATTGAACACCGAAAAACAAGCGTTCGAAGCCTTGATGACGGAACGGTCCTGTGGGTTGCTTGGACCTCTAACGCTGGCCTCAAGACGGACGATCTGGCCGATCATCAGCCAGTCTGCTGAACGCTTGTCGGGTGAACGTGTCGCCTTGATGGCCGAAGCTGCCCATGTTGTGCCCCCTATTGGCGCACAAGGTCTTAACATGTCACTGGGTGATCTACGCAGCCTTCTGGAACTGACCCAGGCGCGGCCCGATGGTTTGGGGGACGCACAGATGCTTGAGGCTTACCACAAGTCGCGCCATGCCGAGATTGAGATGCGGGTCAAAGGCATTGATTTGCTGAACCGCGCCTCGATGATTGAGGCGCGGCCATTGCGGGACGCTCGGGCGATGGGACTAAACGCCCTGTACTCCCTTCCGCCTGTGCGCAAGACCCTTATGCAAATGGGTCTTGGCGTCCGTTAGGGCAAGATTACAGGACCTGGTCCAACACACGCTTCAATCGCGCAATTGTGCCGTCGACGTCGTACAGCTTGTCCAATCCAAACAAGCCAAGCCGGAAGGTTCTGAAATCTGCGGGTTCATCGCATTGCAACGGAACGCCTGCAGCGATCTGCATCCCCAAGGCAGCAAATTTCTTGCCGTTCTGAATTTCGGGATCCGCCGTATAGCTGACAACGACGCCGGGTGCGCCAAAGCCATCTGCCGCAACTGAAACGACACCCTTGTCTTTGAGCATGGCACGCACGCCATTCCCCAAGGCCCACTGGGCGTCCCGCAGTTTCTCAAAACCGTATTCCCGCGTCTCTTGCATCGTGTCGCGAAACGCCTTCAGCGCATCCGTCGGCATCGTCGCATGATAGGCATGGCCACCGTTTTCATAGGCCTGCATGATCTGACGCCATTTCTTGAGATCAACGGCAAAGCTGTCTGACGTTGTTTCTTCCAAACGCGCCTCGGCCTGTTCGGACAGCATTACCAAGCCGGCGCAGGGTGACGCACTCCACCCCTTTTGCGGGGCAGAGATCAGGACATCCACGCCGGTTGCCTTCATGTCGACCCACGCGCAGCCCGATGCGATGCAATCCAACACCATCAGCGCGCCAACCTCATGCGCCGCCTGCGCCAAAGCAGTGACATAAGCGTCCGGCAAGACAACGCCCGCCGATGTCTCGACATGCGGGGCGAACACAACGTCTGGCTTTTGGTCCAGAATAGCTGCGACCACTTCCTCGATCGGTGCGGGCGCAAAGGGGGACGGGCTGGAATTTCCTGTCTGCCGCGCTTTGAAAACGGTTGCTGACTTGGTCAGGCTACCGGACTCGATGATCTGGCTCCACCGATAGGAAAACCATCCATTTCGAACGACAAGCACATTGGCGTCGCGGGCGAACTGCCGCGCCACGGCTTCCATGCCATAGGTGCCGCCACCCGGAATAACTGCGACACCATCCGCGTTATACACCTCTTTCAGCATGCCAGAAATATCGCGCATCACAGTCTGGAACTGGGCCGACATGTGGTTCAGGGACCGATCCGTGAAGACGACCGAAAACTCTTCCAGACCATTCGGGTCAATGGTGTCCAAAAGCGCTGCCATGATTAATCCTTTCAGTTACAGCCGCCGACCGGGGCAACTGACCCGTTCTGGCACGCCGCACTCTAACCTTCGAGATTGACCCGAGGGAACCCAATAACGCCTCTCCGAAAACACTTTTTTTCGAGCTAACCTCGCAATAAATGACGCCAATTAGTATCACCCGCCCTTTACACTTCTACGTGTTTCTGACCAGATGCATTCACTTTACAGCAGAAAGGTATTTTCCAACGTGACGGCCCATAAGCGGATTAGTTTTCAAAATGTACGGGACGAGGTGAAACGGCGGATTGAAACCCGTATCTGGCCTCAGGGCGCTTTGTTGCCGACGGAAACCCAGCTTGCTGAAGAATTCAATTGCGCCCGCGCGACGGTGAACCGCGCGTTGCGGGAACTTGCCGATCAGGGCTTTGTTGAACGCAAGCGCAAAAGCGGGACGAGGGTCAAGAAAGAGCCCAGCAAACACGCCAAGCTTGAGTTTTCACTGACGCGGCAAACAGTGGAAAACCAAAACTCTACTTACCGCTATTCACTGGTTGAACGGAACATTGTCGAAAGCCCGGGTTGGTTGGCGTCACAATTGGGCGTGTCGCCCAATTCGCGTGTCTTGCATGTGGTTTGCATGCACTACGCAGACAACCGCCCCTTTCAACTTGAAGAGCGTTGGATCAACATCGAAGTCGTGCCCGATGTCGAATTCGCGGACCTGGAAACGCACGGCCCGCACGAGTGGTTGCTGAAAGCAGCCCCCTTCACCGAAGCCGAGGTCGCGTTCTGCGCAATTTCCGCAGATGGCCGCCTGGCCGAGTTCATGGGCACAACGGCAGGTGCATCGATGATCCAACTCGAGCGGACGACGTGGCGGGACGGCAAACCGATGACATTCGCGCGCATGACGCACCATCCGGGTTACTGCATCAGAACAAAGTACTGACTTAGCCCATCGGCCCCGGTAGCCTCTCTTCGCTGAGCAGCACGTTGGCCTCGACATCGCCTGCCCCGGGCAAGGTCATGATGCGCCGTCTGAGCACGCGCTCAAAATCCGCAATATCGCGGGCAACGACGCGCAATCGGTAGTCGTATAGTCCAAGGACGTGTTCTACCGTCTGAACTTCGGGAATGGCGCTAACGGCGCGTTCAAAATCTGAAAGGCTGATCTGCCCCTTCCGTGCCAGCTTAACGCCCAGAAAAACGGTCACCCCAAAACCTAAAGCTTCGGCGTTCAATCGCAATCGGCGCCCCTTGATCACACCGGCCTCTTCCAAGCGGCGAATGCGGCGCCAAGTCGCTGGTTGAGACAACCCCAATTTGCGCCCCAAAGCACCGGCGCTTTGCGCGGCATCCTGTACTAAGGATCGCAGGATGCGGCGATCTATTTCGTCCAATTCAATCATACCGGAAGCACCACGTCGCTTTTGACCCGCGCAATGTGCATCAAGGCTTCGATGTCCGCGATATGCGGTAAAGTCAGGATCTGGTCCCGGTATAGCTGCTGGTAGTGCGGCATGTCCCGCGCCAACACCGAAAGCCGCACATCCACACGACCCAGAAAAGTCTGGATTTCTATGACTTCCGGCACCTGTCTGGCTGCGGCGGTGAATTCGTCAAAGGCGCGTGGTTGTGTCTTATCCAGAGTGATACGCAAGGACACCTCGACCGCATAGCCCAACGCGAACCAGTCGATCACGGCCTCTTGCCCTTCGATGACGCCCGCTTCTTGCATTTTCTCGATCCGGCGCCAGCACAGGCTGGAGGAGATACGGCTGCGCTCTGCCAGCTCGGCTGTCGATAGGCTGGGATCGGCCTGAAAGTGGCGCAGGATTCGCCGGTCTATTTCATCAAGCATGATTTTTTCACAGTTTTTGAATTTTGCGAATTACTTCTCATCAAAACCGGAATATTTCAAGCTCTGCGCTGTCGTAATCTCGGATGACTGACTTTAGAACCTCCTTCAATCGAAACTGAAAGGACCAGCGACATGCGCGTCTATTACGATCGCGATTGCGACATTAACCTGATCAAAGACAAAAAAGTGGCGATCCTGGGCTATGGCTCGCAAGGTCACGCCCACGCACTGAACCTGCGCGACTCGGGTGCCAAGAACCTTGTCGTTGCCCTGCGTGAGGGCTCGGGCTCTGCAAAGAAAGCAGAAGCCGAAGGTCTGAAGGTCATGGGTATCGCAGAAGCCGCAGCCTGGTGCGACGTCATCATGTTCACCATGCCCGACGAACTGCAGGCCGAAACCTACAAGAAATACGTGCATGACAACATCAAGCCGGGCGCGGCCATCGCATTCGCCCACGGCCTGAACGTCCACTTTGGCCTGATCGAGCCCAAAGAAGGCGTTGACGTCATCATGATGGCCCCCAAAGGCCCTGGCCACACCGTACGCGGCGAATATGTCAAAGGCGGCGGCGTACCTTGCCTTGTGGCCGTACACACCGACGCAACCGGAAAAGCGCTGGAAATCGGCCTGTCCTATTGCTCGGCCATCGGTGGCGGCCGTTCGGGCATCATCGAAACCAACTTCCGCGAAGAATGCGAAACTGACCTGTTCGGCGAGCAGGCCGTTTTGTGCGGTGGCCTGGTAGAACTGATCCGCATGGGCTTTGAAACCCTGGTCGAGGCCGGTTACGCGCCCGAAATGGCTTATTTCGAGTGTCTGCACGAAGTGAAGCTGATCGTTGACCTGATCTACGAAGGCGGCATCGCGAACATGAACTACTCGATCTCGAACACCGCCGAGTATGGCGAGTATGTCTCGGGCCCGCGCGTTCTGCCTTATGAGCAGACCAAGAAAGAGATGAAGGCGATCCTGACCGACATTCAGACCGGTAAATTCGTGCGTGACTTCATGCAGGAAAACCAAGTCGGCCAGCCTTTCTTCAAGGGTACACGCCGCCTGAACGACGAACACCAGATCGAAGAAGTTGGTAAGAAACTGCGCGGCATGATGCCGTGGATCTCTGCCGGCAAACTGGTTGATCAGGAAAAGAACTGATCCAAACCTGATTTTGCGAGAGGGCGGCCTATTGGGTCGCCCTTTTTCGTCCTAGCCAAACCAAGGTTACATATGGTCGACCACCCAACATCCCGAGACTGGAGCGGCGTTGTCGCATTGGGCCTGATCTGGGGCGGAACCTTTATGGTCGTCGCAATGGCCCTTGAAGGGTATGGCCCAGTCACAGTTGCGACGGCACGCACCACTTTGGGTGCCGTCATGTTGATGGCCTTGATGGCGGTGACAAAGCGCCCTCTTCCCAGCTACTCGCGAGGCCTATGGTGGTCGATCGGTATAATCGGTGTGTTGTCCACCGCCTTGCCATTCGTATTGCTGAGCTGGGGACAGCAATATGTTCCGTCAGCTTTTGCCGGGCTGTCGATGGCAGCGATTCCACTCATGGTCTTGCCGCTGGCGCATTTCTTTTCCGATGAACCCCTCAACGCGCGCAAATTTTTTGGCGTTTCGCTGGGTTTTGCAGGCGCTTTGATCTTGATCGGCCCCGGTCTGGCACAGCTTGGCCAAGGCGCCGAGCCGATTGCTCAACTGGCGTGCATCGGTGCGGCCTTGTGCTATTCCTGCGCTTCGATCTTCACCCGCCGCTGCCCTCCGATCGACCCGGTGGTGCTGGCAGCGCTGACCTTGCTGGTCGGCTCAGTCATCTTGCTTCCCATCATGTGGGTGACCGAAGGCATACCGCGTTGGGAAGGTACGCGGCCCAGCCTTGCGATTATCGGACTAGGGCTGATCCCTACGGCCTTTGCCACGCTCTTACGCGTTTCGATCATCCGCAGCGCGGGCTCGGTGTTCCTGACGCTGGTGAACTATCAGGTTCCAATTTGGTCGATGGTCTTCGGCGCTTGGATCTTGTCCGAAGCGCTGCCATTGCGGTTTTATATCGCTCTGGCGATGATCCTGACCGGTTTGGCTATCAGCCAATGGTTCAGCTTACGGCGGCTGCTGATCGGGAATTAACCCGCGACAGCCTCGACCTCGGCGACGATACCGTCGACGACCTGAGCCAGTAGCGCGTCGTCCTCGCATTCTGCCATGACGCGGATCAGCGGTTCTGTTCCCGATTTACGGATCAGCAGCCGCCCCTGCCCGTTCAACCGCGCCTCGGCATCCGCAATCGCGGCTTGGACGTTCGCGGCTTCTAGCGGGGTTTGTCCCGCCCCGTATCGCACGTTCTTGAGCATTTGCGGGACCGTTTCGAATTGCACCGCCAACTCGGACGCTTTGCGTCCCGAATGCACCATCTCAGCCAGAAAATGCAGACCTGCCATAAGGCCGTCCCCGGTGGTGGCGAAATCGCTCATGACGATGTGGCCCGATTGCTCGCCGCCCAGATTGAAGTCCCCTTCTCGCATGCGTTCTACGACATAGCGATCCCCAACTGCCGTACGTTCCAGTCGTAACCCTAAAGAGTTCAAGTGACGTTCAAGCCCAAGGTTGGACATCACTGTGGCGACCAGAGCCCCGCCCCGCAGACGGTCGGCCTTGGCCCAGCAACCGGCCAACAACGCCATCAACTGATCCCCATCGGCGATCTGTCCATTTTCGTCGACCATCACCACACGGTCTGCGTCACCGTCCAGACAAATCCCTACGTCAGCGCCATGTGCCACGACCGTTTCGGCCGCCAGCTGGGGCTTGGTCGACCCGCAGTTGAGGTTGATGTTCTTACCGTTCGGCGTGACGCCAACCGGAATCACTTCGGCACCCAACTCCCACAGAACTTCGGGCGCAGTGCGGTGTGCAGCACCATTTGCGCAATCGACCACAACCTTTAGACCGTCCAGGCGCAAATCACGAGACAATGACGATTTTACACGTTCGCCATAGCGAAAACGAGCATCATCCACACGACGCGCACGGCCAATATTCTGCGCCTGGGCTGGCTTGACGCCTTCATCAATCAAGCGCTCAATTTCGGCTTCTGCCTGATCCGACAGCTTGAAGCCATCCGGCCCAAAGAACTTTATTCCGTTATCCTCAGCCGGGTTATGACTTGCTGAGATCATTACTCCAAGATCAGCCCGCATGGACCGTGTCATCAAACCTACAGCCGGGGTCGGCACAGGGCCCAGCAAAAGGACATTCATTCCTGTGGAGGTTAATCCAGCCGTCAGAGCATTTTCCAACATATACCCGGACAGGCGCGTATCCTTGCCAATAACCACCCGGTGAGCGCCAGACTGGTCACGCCGGAAATATCGCCCTACTGCGGCACCAATACGCAAAGCCATCTCGGCGGTGATCGGATGGGTGTTGGCAGTTCCTCTTACGCCATCGGTTCCGAACAGCTTGCGCATCTTTTCTCTCTCCGTACTTTAGTGCTTGCGACCGGATTACCGGACGGCAGCCCATAGACGCAAGGCTTGTGCAGTCTCGGCCACGTCATGCACCCGCAAGATCTGTACACCTTGTGCCAGACCAGCCAGACCGACTGCAATTGAACCCGGCGCGCGGGCGTCCTTGCGCGTCTCTTTGCCGATCTGACCGATGAAACCCTTGCGGGATACACCTAACAAAATTGGGCACCCAATGCCGTGAAACAGGCTAAGGTTTTGCAGCAGGGTCAGGTTGTGATCTGACGTTTTGCCGAACCCGATGCCCGGGTCCACCACGATCTGGTTTCGGTTTAACCCAAGCTTCTCCAGATGCGCGACCTGTTCATCCAAAAAATCAAAAACGTCCAGCAAGACGTTGTCATAAATTGGGTTTTTCTGCATCGTAGACGGATCGCCCAGCATATGCATCACGCACACGGCAGCACCCATCTGCGCGCAAAATGGGGCCAACTGCGGATCAAAGGTAAACCCCGAGACGTCATTGATCAGCCCGGCCCCTGCTTCCCACGCCGCTTTTGCAACCTCAGATTTTCGCGTATCAATTGAAATCAGCGCATCGGTCTTTTTACGGATCGCGCGGATCAGCGGCTCCGTTCGCTCAATTTCCTCGTGCGCAGGGACGAAAGACGCACCGGGTCGTGTCGACTCACCGCCGATATCAAGGATGGTGGCGTCGTCTTGCACCATTTGGATGGCGGCAGACTGCGCCGATTGAACTGAGTTGTGTACACCACCATCAGAAAAACTATCGGGCGTTGCGTTTAGGATGCCCATGATATGGGGGCGATTCATATCAAGACCAACCAACGCCATACGTGGACGCGTCAGACGATCCAGTACGTCATTCGGGACTTCGGCAGCGGCAATTACCTGCGAGGTTGTGTCCCTGCTCAACTGCTCAACATGCGTAAACCACAAGTTCTGACCCGCCAGCGGCATAGCCCCTAGCGGGCGCGCTGATCCATTTTGAACAAGCGGACGGTAGTACTGTTTCACAGTTTCGCCTGATCCACGGAAACAGCACGCAGCGGCGTTTTAGGATCCTGAGGTAACGCACCGCCGATCACCATCATTTCGCTTGCCTCAAAAGTGGCGGCAAACCACGCGGCCAGAGCAACGGCGTCAGAAGGCGCGGCCGAAGGACCATCGACCGCATCCAGTACGATCTTGGACGGGGCCCAGACGCAAATCTGACCATTTTTCATAGCCCAATCTAACTCTGTTCGAGTGGATACAACAACGCAACGATGATCACGGGCAGCCAAAACCCACGCATTTTGTTCAATTGCCAGCAGGTCGATCCGGCGCTGCGTCATCGCATGACCTGTCTGGGACACCGCGATATCCGCCGCTCCGACACAGAGGATAAGCGGACGTTGGCGGTTCTCAAGCTGGTCAATCCAACCCGTCAGATTTTCTGAAGCAATCGCCTCATTCGAAAGGAAAACCAAACGGGGATGCGGGCGCTCTTCTTCAACGACCTCGTGTTGGATGGCATCCTTGCCACGAACAATCTCGACCCCCAAAGCACCTGGACCGCGGTCCAACTTTTCTATTCTGACAAAGGCCCTTACCGCCTGAGGCTCAAGTAGAATTCGCTCCGCCACGCGGTCAGCCAAAGTTTCGAGCAAGTTTAGTCGTTCGGCGGCGAGTTCAAAGGCGATTGCCTCGGTTACGCGATCATAGGACAGAATGCGATCCACATCGTCGTCAATCGGATCTGTTAGAGGGCGAACCTCAACAACGATATTGAAGCAAATACGTTGCGTTGTGCCACGTTCAGCCTGAAACGCCCCTATTTCAACATCAACGATGTGATCGCGCAGTGAAATTCGGTCCAATGGCCCCCGATCGGCTGTCGCTTCGGAACGCTCCGAAGGGTGCGCAAATGCGAGGCGGATTTCAGAACTCATAAGTTGGACCTTCTCGGGCTTTTGGACTGATCAGCCCAAATTAAACGATGCGCGCGCGTATAGCACTGCAACAAACGCCTTTCTACCCGTAGAATGCGTCGTCAGGTGACGCGAAACCAACTCATCATACCCGACGCGGCATGTCCCAACATATGACAATGCAGCAACCAGTCGCCCGGGTTATCCGCCACAAGAGCGACCTGCCGGGTCTGCCCGCGTCCGACCAACACTGTGTCACGCCATGGTCCCAGTGTTCCGTCTGACAAAATCAGACGGAAGTGGTGGCCGTGCAAATGCATCGCATGCGGAAACGCCGTTTGGTTCACAAACTCGATCCGATGGGTTGTTCCCAGCGACACATCCAGAAAGGGATCCTTTGGACGTTCAGCATATCCGTTCAAAGCCCAGAAACGTCCCAACTGTGCTAATTCCTGACCGGACAACTCAGTCTCGCCCAACTTGGCAGAGGATAGCCATTGCATTGCCCCGCCTTGCATGGTCATCCGGTGCAAAGGCGCATCGTCCAGAACAACCTCTGGAACAGGATTGGGCGGCAGAGGCACAATCCCGGATCGCGCGGTCGCTGCAGCGCCCGAGACATCAAATCGAACCATCCCAAAGCCGCCATCGCGTTCAAAACTCACGAGGCTGGCAGTGTCGGTAGTACCCGACACATCAACGATCAAATCCGCGCGCTGCGCCGGGCCCAGCGGAAAGCTGTCGGTGACCTCAAGCGGCACATCCAAGGGCATTCCGTCCAGCGCGACCAGCCATCCCGTCAAGCCGTCCAACCCCAGCTCGAATATGCGCGCGTTCGCAGCGTTGACTAAGCGCAGCCGCAGGCGTTCCCCGGGCCCGACCTTGTATAAGGGATCGAATTGCCCATTGACGGACACGATATTACCCAACCTTCCGGCATGGCTCAGATCGTGACCGTTATCAAAATCTTCCGAGATCTGCGCTGTCTCGGGCTCAAGTCGCCAATCGTCCAGCATGAGTGTCAGATCGCGATCTACGTCGACTGCAACAGCTTCTTCAACAATCAGTGGTCCGTATAAACCACGTGCCACCTGCTCCATCGAGCGGTTATGCGCGTGGTACCAATACGTTCCCGCATCAGGCACAACGAAATCGTAGTCGAAATTACCGTCGGCCTCGACCAGGTCCTGCGTCAACCCCGGCACCCCGTCCATCGCGTTGGCGATCCGGATGCCGTGCCAATGTATCGTCGTAGGCTGAGGCAGATTGTTCACCAAACGGCGTTGTACCCGATCACCCTGCGGTATTCGAATCTCGGTCCCCGGAACTGTTCCGCCATAAGTCCAAACGGATGTTTCAGGAAATGTATCAGGCGCAATCTGCTGTTTGGTTTGTTGGGCAACCAACGTGGGAAAAGATGCACGCGCCACGTTGGGCGCCAACATCAAAGCTGCACCGGTTTGCAGGAACTGTCTGCGGGAAAAAATCATTGCGAGCCTCCTGGCTCGCAACATAGGTCATAAAACGCCCCGCGCCATAAGGTTCCAGCGCAGGTGCGTCAGTTAGTTGCTCGCCGTACGATAGTTGTGCCGATAGAAGATGTGCACTCCGATACGGGCGGTTTCCTTATAGACACGTGACCAGGACGGGCGCACTGCGGTCGTATGGTAGTGCGTCGCTCCTTCGGTCAGATCCGGAATATTGCCGTCAATCGCCGCGCGCGCCACTTTGGACACCCGCTCATAGGCTTTTTTCTCACGGATCACTTCCTTGCGGCCATCGCAGGTGTAGGTGAACTGGCACTGGTATTTTTTGCCGGTCCCTTGCTTGATGACCCCACAGAGAGTGTCTGGGAACCGGCCGCTATCAACGCGGTTCAAGATGACTTCGGCCACAGCAAATTGACCTCGTACGCTTTCCCCACGCGCTTCGAAGTACAACGCTTCGGCCAGGCACTTAAAGTGTTCGTCCCCCGACGCTTTCGGTTGCTTGTCCAACCAGTCCTTAGAGTAGGACATTTTTCGTGGTTCAACCGCCTTACGCGGCTTGAACAGACTTAGGTAGTCACGGAAGTTTTGACCGGGCAATTCAGTCCGGGCCACTAGTTCACGCTTGGCAGTATCGGTTGCTTCCCTCTCAGCGACGGAAACACTCGGCAGCGTGGTTGCTGCCATTGCGGCAACAGCCAGTATGTATCGTAGCATCAGATAACCTCGCACAGGCACGTTACGCGCCATACCCTCCCCCGGCGGGCGCGACGAGGCTCTTAACGAATTGAATCGGAAACGTCCAGTTTTGGGCAAAAAGCAAGTGGAAAATCGCCGTTGTGCAAAATAATTCCAACAGCGAGGCTTATTTTTTCCTACAATTTCTAGCGTGCAACACGCGTGTCAACCCCCAAGTCTGGACGAAATCGCCAGTTGAGCGGCAGCCAGCCGAGCGACGGGTACCCGGAACGGTGAACACGAGACGTAGTCGAATCCCAAATCCCGACAAAGGGCGATTGATTCGGGGTTCCCGCCATGTTCGCCGCAGACTGACAAAGTCACGTCCGGTTGCGCGCCTCTTCCACGTTCTGATCCAAGCTTGAGCAGCTCTCCGACGCCGTCTGCATCGAGCACATGAAACGGGTCTTCGGCAAAAACACCCTGACGCACATAAGCCGACATGAACCGCCCCGCGTCGTCACGCGACAAACCATATGTCATCTGCGTCAGGTCGTTGGTACCAAAGCTCAGGAATGCCGTCTGCGGCGCGATTTCATCCGCACGCAAACACGCGCGCGGCGTTTCCACCATCACGCCCAGCCGATATTCAAATTCCTGCCCTTGCTCGGCCGCAACCGAAGCCGCAACCGAATCTATCCGCGACTTCACCAACTCCACTTCCCGCTTGGCCGAGACCAGTGGGATCATCACCTCGGGCACAACGGGCGCGCCGTTTTTGCTGGCCTCTAAAGTTGCCTCAAAGATTGCGCGAGCTTGCATGTCATAGATTTCCGGAACCGTGACACCCAGCCGAACGCCTCGTAAGCCCAACATCGGATTGTATTCGCTCATCGCGTCCACACGACGTTCTACATCGGAAACCGGCAGGTCCAGTGCTTCGGCCAGTTCACGTTGCCCTCCACGTGTCGTGGGCAGGAATTCGTGCAAAGGCGGGTCAAACAACCTGATGCAGACGGGTTGGCCTTCCATGATACGGAAAAGCTGCACAAAGTCTTCGCGCTGCATGGGCAGCAGTCGTTCCAACACCGCAGCCCGACCGGACGACGTCTGCGCAAAGATCATCTCGCGCATAACGATCAAACGACCGGGATCAAAGAACATGTGTTCGGTCCGGCAAAGACCGATCCCCTGCGCCATAAAGTTCCGGGCGGTCTGTGCGTCCGCGGGGGTGTCAGCGTTTGCACGGATCGCGATATCCCGCTCAGCGTCAGCCCAGCCCATAAGCGTTTGGAAACAATCGTCTAACGCGGCTTCCAGCATTGCCGGCTGACCGGCCAGAACCTGCCCGGAACTGCCGTCGATCGTCAATGTATCGCCGGTCGTGAAAACCCTGCCGTCTGGTGCCGTCAGCATCTTTTTCTTGGTCTGGAAGCGCATCTCGGACGCGCCAACGATACACGGAAGACCAAGACCGCGGCCAATCACCGCCGCATGGCTGGTCATACCACCCTTTTCCGTCAATACGGCGACAGCTGCGTGCATCCCACGCACGTCTTCAGGGGCAGTTTCGCGACGAACCAGAATACAAGGCTCACCCCGTGCAGCACTTGCTTGTGCTTCTGCTGAGGTGAAAACAAGCTTACCGGTCGCAGCGCCAGGACTTGCGGCAATGCCTGTGGTCAGAACATCGCGACGCGCCTCTGGATGAACCTGACGGTGGAGCAATTCGTTCAACGAATGGGGATCCACGCGCATCACGGCTTCTTGCGCCGGAATGATACCGTCTTCGGCCAACCGCACGGCAATCCGCATAGACGCCCGCGCGCTGCGCTGGACACGCACGCCATCCAGAATATGCACTCGGCCGTTTTCAATCACGAACTCGACCTGCATTTCCTCGCGCAGTTTTTCACGCATCAAAGCAGCATGAGCCTTGAGATCGGCGAAGGCCTCGGGCGCGACCTCTTCCAGCGACAAGCCGCGCGGATCCTTTTCCAGATACAGCGCCGCCACGCCCTCGCCCAAAGCGTCCCTACCCTGACTCTGGCTAAGATACCGCCCTGTTAGCTGAGGCATTCCTGTAGTCGGATCGACCAACTGCAAAACACCCGAGCCACATTCCCCCTGCCCCACGCCTGGGATCATTTCCTGAATAACCAACCCCAAGCCCGCATCTGCAGGGGCACCCTTGGCTTGCCGCAACAGGCGTGCAGATGTGCCGTCCCAAGCCCGCGCCATCGACCGCAAAACGGCGATGAGCTGCTCGCCACGCTCTTGCGGAAAGCTCTCGTCGGTTTCGTCTTCATAGGCGCGCAGGGACTGCTTTAGACCTTCGCGGCCATCGGCGTCGATATCGTCGAAAACGTCAGCGTCCAAACGGGCCACATGTACTGCGTAGCTTTGCACAAACCGCAGATACAGCGCAGCCGCGGCCTCTCCTCCCATGGAATCAGATAAGTCCACATAGCGTGCGTCGTTCATCCCGATATTCAGGATCGCACCGGGACCACCCCAATCTGGATCTTCCGAGCTGGGGCGGACGCAAAGAAGCGCCGTCTGACTGAATTGGTCCAGGATTGCGCTTATGTCGGGCACCTGCCCTTTGGCGATGTTTTGCACTGCATCAAATGACAGCGCCACTGTCCGTGGAACCGGCATGTCCAGACGGACAAGACGTTGCAGACATTTCGCCCGTCCGCCATGCGTATGCGGCGTAACGGGCGCTTTGGGCGTGATCAGCGTGGTATGCGGGTTATTCTGCACTGCGGCACCTTTTGGTTTGACCGCAGCATAAGCCCCTGCATCATTGACGCAAGGCCGATCTGGGTCAGCCCTCGATCTTGCTGAGATCTGCTACACGCGAACACACTTGCCGGATTTGGCTAAGCAGGTTCAAACGGTTGCGGCGCAGGATATCATTGTCCGTGTTGACCTGAACCTCGTCAAAGAAGGCGTCCACCGGGCCGCGCAACCCTGCCATAGTGCTCATGGCAGCGGGGAAGTCTTCTGCGTTCAGCGCAGGCTCGATTTCCGCCTGTGCTTGATCCAGGGCCGCGAAAAGGGCCTTTTCGCTATCAGTCTCGGCAAATTTCACATCTGCGCCGTAGGAGTATTCGACCCCGTCCTTTTCCTCGGCCTGAGTCAGGATATTGTTGGCCCGTTTGAACCCCTGAACAAGGTTTTCACCATCTTCCGTCGCGATCACCGCGTTCAACGCACGGGCGCGCTTGACCAGCAGGTTCAAGTCATCGCTGCCGTCCATGGCAATACATGCGTCGATGATGTCGTGCCGGATGCCTTCGTCGCGCAGGAAGACCTTTAGGCGGTCATGGAAGAACGACAACAGGTCTGTAGGCGCAGATTTTACAATGGCATCGGCGGCTTCGACCTGATGGGCAAGACCATGCACTTCCTGTGCTGCCGCGTCCGCATCTTCGGCATTGGCTTGTCTGGCCTTCGCTTCCAGCAAGGCCGCCTGCCATTCTGGCAGTTTCAACAGGGTTCGCAGCGCTGTTTCAAATGTATCACTAAGCGACAGCCGCAAGTCATTGGTAAGCACCAACCGGATCACACCAAGTGCTGCCCGACGCAAGGCAAACGGATCTTTCGATCCGGTCGGCTTTTCATCAATTGCCCAGAACCCCGTCAAAGTATCCAGCTTATCGGCCAACGCGACAGCCACTGATACCGGGGCGGTCGGTACATCATCTGACGGCCCCAAGGGCGAGTAGTGCTCTTCGCTGGCAAGCCCGACCTCAGCTGGGAGTTCTGCAGCTTCAGCGTAATAACGCCCCATAAGCCCTTGCAATTCCGGGAATTCGAACACCATTTCCGAGGACAAATCCGCCTTGCATCCCTGCGCAGCCATCATCGCAAGAGCCGGATTGGCATTGGTTGAACTCGCCAGTTCATGCGCCAAAGCTGCGATGCGGTTCACACGGTCCCCTTGCGAACCCAGTTTCGCGTGGAAGGTCACAGAGTCCAGTTTCTCGACCCACGGTTCAAACCCGTCGGATTTGACGATACGCAGGTCATTCTCCCAAAAGAACTTGGCATCGGCCAGACGCGCCGACAGAACCTTTTGGTTCCCCGCCAGAATCGTCCGCCCGTTATCTGAAGTCTCACGGTTGGCGACGGTGATGAATTGCTCGATCCGTCCGGACTTGGGGTTTTTGACCGAGAAGAACTTCTGATGCTCTTTCATCGAAGTCTGCAAAACCTCGGGTGGCAAATCCAAGAATTCATCGTCGATCTTGCCCATCAAAACAACGGGCCACTCGACCAACCCGGCAACTTCGGCCAGCAAGCCTTTGTCTTCAACTACTTCAAGACCGGCGGCAAAAGCCATGTTCTGAGCGTCGTTCCAGATATGCTCTGCCCGATCAGCAGGGTTCAACACCACAAAAGCGCGCTTTAGTTTGGCCGCGTAGTCGTCAAAAGATGTTACGTTGAACCGACCGGGTGCCATGAACCGGTGCCCATCAGTTGTATCGCCAGATTTGATTCCGTCAATTTCAAGCGGCACAATCTCGGCGCCTGCTCCATCGCTGAGGATGCACAGGATGGAATGCAGTGGGCGCACCCAACGCAGCGGACCACTGCCCCAGCGCATTGACTTGGGCCACGGGAAATTCCGGATGGTCGCCTCAAGAACTTCGGCCACAATCTCTGCAGCGGGGCGGCCCGCTTTTTCGATTGTCGCGAAATATACCGCGCCCTTGGGCGTTTCACGCTCTTCCAACTGATCCCGCGTCAGCCCTGCGCCGCGCAGAAAACCTTCGATCGCCTTGTCAGGTGCGCCCACCTTGGGCCCCTTGCGTTCTTCGCGAATAGTCGGGCTTTCGGCCAGCACCCCTTCGACCGCCAGTGTCAGCCGCCGCGGAGTGGTCATTGCAGCAGCACCTGCATAGGTCAAACCAGCCTCAACCAGACCGTCGGTGATCCGCTTTTTCAGATCCTCACCGGCGCGGGTCTGCATGCGCGCGGGGATTTCCTCGGAAAACAGTTCGATCAGCAGGTCGGGCATGGTCGGTCCTTAGAATGAAACGATCGTCTGGATGACGATGGCATTAGCGATATCCACAAAGAATGCGGATACAAGGGGCAATACGATAAAGGCAATAGGTGAAGGGCCATATCGCTTGGTTACAGCGGTCATATTTGCGATTGCCGTTGGTGTTGCGCCCAAAGCGAAACCGCCAAACCCAGCTGACAGAACCGCAGCCCGGTAGTTTCCGCCCATGACGGGGAACAACAGCCAAACAACGAAGATAACAGTCAACAAAGTTTGCGCGGCCATTATGACGACAATGGCCAGACCCAGCTGAGCGATGGTCCAAAGCTGAAGGCTCATTAACGACATCGCCAAAAACGCGCCCAGTGAGAACTCGGATATTAAGGCCAAGGACGGTGTTCGTGCGACAGGCTTGGCCGACGGAAACAGCGCGGATCGCAGGTTGGCGATCACTATGCCCATGATCAGACAGGGGACAAATAGTGGCAGTTTCAGCCCTGCCGCGCTGATCACCTGATGCAAAAGGTACCCGGCGACAATCGCGAGGTTCAAAAACAGCATGACCCGCATTATTGTCAGGTGATCGATCTTGGCTGCAGCTTCGCTTGGGCTTTCGGGCAATCCAACCGTGTGCTCTTCGGCGGGGCGATCGGGCGTCAGGTTTTTACCTTCGACAAGAAATCGCGCAATGGGCCCGCCGACAAGTGCAGCCAGCACTAAGCCGACTGTAGCGACTGCCACCCCCAACTCGGTCGTGCCGACAAGGCCAGTAATCTCACCAACTTCGGGTGCCCAGGCAATGGCTGTTCCGTGACCGCCAATCAAAGCGGCTGAGCCGAACAAAACACCTGCCTGCGCGGGATATCCGAACATGGCTGCGCCAGCGGCGCCGACGACATTTTGCAAAACAATCATCGCAAAGGTCAGGATCAATAGCAAAAACAGCGGCTTGCCGCCCGCTATTAAATCCGAGAGCCGCGCGTTCAATCCTATGCCTGCAAAGAACAGCACCAGTAGGAAGTCTCGGGCTGCCAAGCCAAAAGACACCTCAATGTCAAAAACAAGGTAAAGCAGCAAGAAAAACACCGACGCCAACAAGCCACCGGTCACCGGCTCAGGAATGTTGAACTGTCGAAGCGCGGCAACACGTGCGTTGATTTCGGCACCGATCAGATAGACGGCAAAGCCCAGCGTCGCGGTCAAAAAGTCCGGGATCTGAAGCGTACCATCCACCATCACTTATTCCTGTGGCCTGACCGGGCACTCTTCTCCTACGACGGTACCGTCATATGCTTTTTCACCGCAATTGTTCAGGGCGTGCCAGACGAAACCTCTGCCATCTTCTGTAATGGCAACAATACGATCCACGCCAAAGTGAATGTTCTTTTGCCCCATAAACGCCTGAGCGCGCCCTGCTTTCAAATCCTCGGCCAGCAACGCCGCATCATAGCAGTCAAACCAACCCGGAGCAGTCAGCGGCTCCGGGTTCTCGACCGGAACAAAACGGGACATGTCAGCCGGTGACAGATCCGCTTGAAAACAGGCACGGTACCGGATCGGCGAACTGTCGGCGTCAATCGCCTGAAATGCGGTATAAGTAATAGGTTCAGTCTGCTCATCCTCAGACAGCATCAGCGAGACGTCCTGCCCTGGCACGGGTTCTACCGTGTAGTAAAAACCATAAACCTGCAGATAGTACATGGCCCCTCCGGCCACGGCCGCAGAAGCGAGCAAGAGGATAGCTAGCAGTTTTCCGGTCATAGTTCACACATCCTGATCACGCGGCCTCTTTCAAACATGTGAGAAATGGGACAGGTTTCAAATCATTACAGGCTGAAACGAGGCTTTTCGAATGGACTCTACCCTTGCCGTCGGATTCTTTGGCGCATTGTTCGCCATCATGAACCCGATCACCAACCTGCCCGTTTTCCTGAGCGTAACCGATGGCCTCACCCCGACAGATCAACGAAAGGTCGCCACCAAAACCGCTGTGTATTGCCTGATACTGGGCGGGGCATTTGCTGTGGTTGGGAACAAGGCACTGGGGCTCTTCGGCATCAGCGTCGATGATCTGCGTGTCGCAGGGGGGCTTGTCGTCCTGATGATCGGGCTGAACATGCTGAGCGGGAACGAAAGCACCACGCATCATGGCACCGCGGATGAAAAGCAAGCCTATCCCAAACCCGAAACCGTTGCTTTCTACCCCTTGGCCTTCCCGATTCTCGTGGGGCCCGGTACCATCACCACGCTGATCCTTTACGCGCACCACATTACGAAACCTGTGGATGCCATTGTTTACGCAGGTGTTTTTCTGGTCGTTCTGACTTTGTTGTTCATCACATTCTGGAACGCTTCGGCGCTGTCCAAACGCCTGTCCGAGAATGCCCGCGTAATCATGAGCCGGTTCATGGGCATGATCCTGTCTGCCATCGCGATCAGCATGATCGCAGACGGTCTCAAGGTTCTTTTGCCCGGACTGGCCTGAACGCGCCATCAGGCATCGAACCCGGCGGCCTCGGTCATGACGAACGCATCCGCGCATTGCTTGGCCAGAGCACGCACCCGGCCGATATAAGCCTGACGTTCCGTAACCGAGATCACACCCCGCGCGTCCAGAAGGTTAAAGATATGAGACGCCTTGATGCACTGATCATAGGCCGGGTGTGCCATAACGATGCGCTTGCCTGTTTTGGGATCGTCATGCTCCTGCCCCAGAATAGCGGCACATTCCGCTTCGGCCTCTTCAAAGTGACGCAATAACACCTCGGTGTTGGCAACGTCGAAGTTCCAACGCGCATACTCTTCTTCGGTCTGCTTGAATATATCCCCGTATTTCAAAGGATTAGGCGATTGCGGGTCATTGAAAGGCATGTCCATCACGTGGTCGATGCCAAGGACGTACATTGCCAGACGCTCCAGACCATAGGTCAATTCGCCGGACACGGGTGCACAATCATGGCCACCTACCTGCTGGAAATAGGTGAATTGGCTTACTTCCATGCCATCGCACCAGACCTCCCAGCCCAAGCCCCATGCACCAAGCGTGGGGCTTTCCCAGTCGTCCTCGACAAAGCGGATGTCGTGCAGGTCCATGTCGATGCCGATGGCTTCAAGCGACCCCAGGTACAACTCCTGCAAGTCCGGCGGGCTGGGTTTGATCAACACTTGATACTGATAATAATGCTGCAGCCGGTTTGGGTTTTCACCGTACCGCCCGTCTGTGGGCCGACGCGACGGCTGTACATAGGCGGCTGCCCAAGCCTTGGACCCCAACGCACGCAACGTGGTCGCCGGGTGAAAAGTGCCTGCTCCGACCTCCATGTCGTAAGGCTGTAGAATCGCACAGCCTTTGGCGGCCCAATAGGTTTGCAACCGCAGGATTATTTCCTGAAATGAACGTGGTGCGCTGGACGGTTCGGTCATGTCATTCCCCTTGGCGCGCAGGCGCCGGTTCCGTTGGGTTTTGCCCTTCCTATGCAAGGGGCCAAGGGGCGTCAACGGGCCAGTGTGCTCTAGCTGTCACTGCGCCGCCACACTGGAAATTCCCCGCGTTCTTGGCATGGCGTTCAATACCCCAAATCGCGTAGTCTGCGGCAAAGCTAAAACACCGCGGACACGGGCAGACAATGACACGCTTATTTTCGGCAATTCTGTTTCTTATTCTATTTGGCGCACGCGCCGTCATCGCCCAACAGGACGCGGGCGTTTGGGTTCAGGTTGAGGCACGACCTTCTCTGAGCGAGGCTCAGGATCGAGCGCAGGCTTACGCAAGCATCTTGCCGGATGTGAACGGATTTCGCCTGAACTCTGGCTGGTATGCCATTGTTATTGGACCGTATTTACGCAGCGATGCCGAGCAGGTATTGCGCGTATACAGGGCCGAGGGGCAGATACCTTCGGACAGTTACATAACCTTTTCAAATACACTCGGTCAGCAGTTCTGGCCTGTCGGCGTGAACCTGTTGGACCGCGGTGTCGTGTCCCCCCCAGTCGAGCCGCAACCACAAGAACCCGTGGTCGGGTTGTCGGCGGAACCGAGCGACGAAACCCGTGCTGAAGCGTTGCAAAGCGAGCGTCTTTTGACAGCAGAAGAACGCAAAGCTCTGCAGACGGCCTTACAAGCGGCAGGTTTTTACAACTCGACAATTGATGGCGCGTTTGGACAAGGCACCCGCCGTTCGATGGGCGACTGGCAGCGTTTCAACGGGTTTGAGGCAACTGGCGTCCTGACCACTGCACAACGCAGGGCACTTATGGACGACTTCAACGCCCCCTTAATCAGCGTTGGGATGGCACGACACGTGGACCCACAGGCGGGGATTGATATCGACCTGCCCTTGGGTGCCGTCGCATTTTCACGCTACGAAGCGCCTTTTGCGCATTTCGACAGCACGTCCGATTTGGGTGCAAGCGCATTGTTGATCAGTCAGCAAGGTAACAAAGATACGTTGCGCGCGTTGTATGAGGTTATGCAGTCACTGGAAGTTGTCCCACTGGACGGCCAAAGACAGCTGCGCGGTGACAGCTTTGTGCTCGAAGGGCGCGGGAATGGCATTGTGTCTTATACCGAAGCCCGTTTGAACGACGGCAAGATCAAAGGGTTTACTTTGGTTTGGCCAGACGGCGACGAAGCGCGCCGTACACGCATACTGGGGGCGATGAAGGCCAGCTTTGCGGTGAATGACGCTGTTTTGGACTCGGCCGCCGGTGCGGACGCCGAACAGCGGATTGACCTTGTCTCTGGGCTGCAAATCCGCAAACCTCGCCTGTCGCGGTCAGGGTTCTTCGCGGATGCAAATGGAACTGTGCTGACCGTAGCGGAAGCCACCAATAGCTGCACGCGCGTAACCCTTGACGGCGATCAGGAACTGCAAGTGGCGTGGAGTGACGCCGATCTTGGCGTTTCCGTCCTGCGCCCCCGAACCAATCTTGCACCGCTGAGTGTTGCCGAATTCAGCGCGGATATACCCCGCATCCAATCCGAAGTGGCGGTATCCGGCTTTTCGTACCAAGGGGCTTTGGGCGCTCCCACCCTGACATACGGACAAATCGCTGATGTGCGCGGCCTGAATGGCGAAGAAGGGGTCAAGCGACTTGCACTTGCCGCTCAACCCGGAGACGCAGGTGGCCCGGTCTTTGATGATGCGGGGCATGTCGTGGGTATGCTGCTGCCAACCCCATCCGAAGGACGCACCCTGCCCGCTTCGGTCAGTTTGGCAGCAACCGCCGCCCGCCTGAGCGAGATTCTGGGCAAGGCCGGTATCTCTGGCCAGTCGAGCCAATCCGATACGCAGATCTCACCTAATGAATTGAACCGGCGTGCTACTGGGATGACCGTTCTGGTGCATTGTTGGGATTAACCGACGCTCCTTACAAAAAAGCGCCGTCGGCTAAGCGGCGCTTTTTTGTTTCAGACGATGTCCGGTGTGATCCGGATCAGCGTTGGAACCGGCGCACCGAATGCCGCCCGTACAGCTTGCTGCATCTCGTCCAGACTAGTGGGTGCTGCAGACAAGGCACCAAACGCCTCAGCCAGTTTGCAGAAATCAGGATTTCGCGCGACGACCGCATTGGGGGCGATCTGACCACGGACCATGCTGTCCTCGATCTCCTTCAGCTTGCCGTTGTCCCATAGGATGATCGGCAACGACAGACCAAGCTCGACCGCGACCCCCAGCTCCATCATGGTGTAGTGAAAACCATAATCTCCGGCGATGACCGCCGTAGGCTTACCAGCGCGCGCAACCGCACCGCCTATTCCGGCAGGCAAGGCATACCCAAGTGTTCCGAAACCTGTGGGATGATGCCAATGGTACGGAAAGGTCATATCCCAGACTTCTTTCGCAACATACGCAAATTGTGTCATGTCCGAATAGATCATGCAGTCGGCGGGGATCGCCGCCCGCAGCGCATCAATAACCGGCACAAGACCGGGTCTTTCGGCGTCCACCTCCGCACGCCAGCGGGCACGCGCCTGCGCGACCTCTTCCGGCGTCCAGCCAGAGGACGGCTTTACATGGTCAATCGAGCTCCACAATGCATGTGCAAAGCTCTCTCCATCCGTCTGCAGCTTGACCGCAGCCCGGTGATGATCGGATAGCACCACAGGGTCGATATCCACGCGGATAAGATTTCCACTATGCCCCAGCTTATCGCGCCACAGATCAACTTCGCCCAGTTCAGCCCCAACTGCGATGACCAGGTCGGCGGAGGCAATGACGTCCACACTGCTGGGACGCGGCAGGTATGCTCCGAAATCCAGCGGATAGTTCAAACCAGCCAACCCGCGACCCGCATATGTGGTAAAGCACGCAGCCCCCAATTGGGTCAGAATTTGCCGCCACAGGTTCGACCGCGTCCCACCACCCAAAATAAACAGCGGCCGGCGCGCAATGTTCAACATAGAAAGAACCGGCGCGACATCCGGTGGCAACGCCTTTGTGCGCAACCCAGCCTGATTGGGGAACGGGGCTGGGTCGGCCTCGGATTCAAGCTGCGCGATCGGGATCTGGATATGTTTCGGTCGCGGTCGGGACAGCTCGAACTCTTCAAAGGCGCGTTCGACTAGGCCGTAGGCTGCCTGCGCTGTATTCGCTTGAAGGGACCAGTCGGCCACGGTGTCCGCCGCTGCGCGCTGATCTTTCATCTGGTGCAACTGACCCTGCACAGCCTGCGTTTCGTCGAGGCACGAGGAAAGAACAAGCATAGGAACAGAATCCGTATAGCCCTGCCCCATCGGTGTCATGATGTTGCACAGACCCGGCCCCGTAATCACATAAGCCACACCCGGTTTACCCGTTGCACGCGCATAGCCATCGGCCATAAACCCGGCGCCTTGTTCGTGACGCGCCAGAACGTGGGTAATACCGGCCTCTTCGATACCGCGATACATCTCTTGGTTATGCACGCCGGGAATGCCAAAAATGACGTCCACGCCTCGGTCCCTGAGCATGTGCGAGATTTGCGCGCCAAGGGGTCTTTTCATCAACTTCTCCAGAATTGAGCAGTAAATAGCGCGTAGACTGCCAGCAGCTCTAACCGTCCCACCAGCATTCCGATGGACAATAACCACTTGGCCGTATCGCTCAGCCCGGCAAAGTTTCCTGCAGGACCGATCTGATCGCCAAGGCCCGGTCCGACATTCGCCAACGCCGTGGCTGCACCTGAGACCGAAGTGATAAAATCCAGCCCAGTCAGCGCCAACGCCCAAGCCAGAATGCCCATCGACAACACGAAGAACATGAAGAAACTCATGACCGAGGTCAGAACATCCGTGCCGATCGGCCGCCCATCATAGAGCGGCATGAACACACCATGCGGAGAGCGGATGCGCCGAATTTGGGTTTTGATCGACGCAAACAGCAACTGGTATCGGAAAACCTTGATCGAACAAGCGGTTGAGCCAGCACAGCCACCGATCAGGCCAACCAAAAAGAACACCATCACGGGAAAACTACCCCAAGTCATGTAATTGACGCTGGCATAACCCGTCCCGGAAATGATCGAGGTGATGTTGAACAGCGACTCTCGGAATGCTTTCTCCCAATGATGTGGGAAAACCGCCAGCAAGAACACCGTCATGATGATGACCAGAACAATGATGGTCGCCAGAAAGGTGCGAATCTGGCTGTCTTTCCAAAGCGAGCTTGTATGACCATTCGCCAGCTGCACGTAGCGTACAAACGGCAAGGCCGCCAAAATCATGAAGACAGATGCGGCATATTCGGTCGGGCCTGAAAACGTAGCGAACGACGCATCGTAATTCGAAAACCCGCCTGTCGCGATTGTCGTCATTGCGTGCACCACGGCGTCAAAGAACGACATGCCAAATCCCGCGTATACCAACGCGCAGACAAAGGTCAGGAAAACATAAATCAGTGAAATCTGCCCCGCTATCTCTTGCGCGCGAGGTAGAATTTTCCCCATTGTTTCAAAACCTTCCGAGCGGAAGATCTGCATGCCCCCGACGCGTAGCTCGGGCAGGAAAACCATGGCGACAACGATGATGCCGATGCCACCCAACCATTGCAACACACCGCGCCACAGCAGCAAGCCCTGCGGTAAGTCGTCTAGCCCCGAAATCACGGTCGACCCCGTTGTCGTCAGGCCGGACATCGCCTCGAAATAGGCATCAACAAAACGCAGCTCGGTCTCGCCGAACAGGAACGGGATCGCGCCGAAAAAAGGCAGGGCCACCCAAACACCAGTGGTCAGCAAGAACGTCTGGCGAATGGTCAGCCCTTCGCCCACACCGTTCGAACAGCTCATCGCCAGGATGACACCTGTCAGGACGGTTATGATCCCGCTTTCCAGAAAGACATGCCATTCGCCGCGGCCCTCGATGAGGTCCGCAAGCAAGGGTAGCGACATGGTCGCCCCAAGAATGGCGACCAAAAGGCCAATCACATATCCAACCGGGCGCATGTCCGTCATGAGGCGCAGCGTTGGCGTGCCAACACGACCGAGTCAAGCAGGTGCCTGGATTTACTTTCCTGTTTTGCTTGCCGGAGAGGGCATCGCAGGCGGTTTAGATGGCGCTCGCGTTCGTCGCACAGGTGCCTCAGACACGGCCGCCTTAGGCGCTGCAGGCTTTGGCGTGACGGTCTTGGCAGCCGGTTTCGGCGCAGCGGCCTTGGTCACGGTGGCTTTGGGTGCTGCAGGTTTGTTCACAGCCGGTTTGATAACCGGAGCTTTCGCCGCCTTTGGCTTTGGCGCGGCTTTGGCCGCGGCTGGTTTAGGAGGCGCCGTTTTAACCGTTGCCGTCTTGGGTGCTGCCACTTTCTCAGCAGCCGGTTTCGGTGCCGCGGTCTTGGCCACCGGCTTAGGTTCAGCCGGTTTCGGAGCTGCGGTCTTGGCCACTGGCTTAGGAGCAGCCGGTTTCGTCACCGCAGGTTTTGGAGCTGCAGTTTTCGCGGCGACAGGTTTCGCCGCAGCTGGTTTCGGGGCGATTGGCTTAACTTCGGGCGCTTTCTCTGTGGCTACTTTTGGAGCGACCGTCTTGGCAACTGCAGGCTTAGGCGCGGCAACTTTGGGCTTGGTCGGTTTCGCAACCGGAGTGCGCCCTGCCCGCGCCGCAGGCTTGGCAGCCTCAGCTTTTGCGGTCGGCGCGGCGCGTTTGGGCGCTGCACGGACCGTCTTCGCCTTGGCCACCGTCGCCTTTGCTGGCGCAGCCTTGGGCGATTCGGACACCGTTGTGGCTGCCGGTGCCGCGGCTTTGGCAACTTTGGGCTTTGCAACCGGGGTGGGTTTTGCTTTAGCGACAGGCTTGGTGGCTGGGGCTTTTGGCTTGACCGCAGGCTTTGTAGGTGTCGGCGCAGGCGCAGCCGATGAGATGTGCAAAGCATGTACCGGAACGAATGGCAGCTCTAATGCCGAGGTGGCAATAATCTGCATTATTTTCATCTGGTTGCTGACCGCGTAGCCAGCCATGCGAATGGCGGCCGCCTGAAACTCCAGCGGCTGGGTAATGGGGTTCATACGCTATTTCTCCTCTGAAAACGACACAGCCGGGAACGGAGAGAAGAGCTCTGTCCCGCCCAATTTCTCAGGCGGGATGCGATGTCGTGCACTATCGAGCGTCGCACGTTTCAGCGTCCTTCACGAGTAGCAGTAACCGCTGGAAAGCGGCCTTTGCCACGGCTGCAGTCATGCACAGTCTACTTGAAAGAATGTGCGCGCGCAGCAATTATTGCCGCACTGCGGCAAAAACGTGCCTGAAGGCTGGTTCTGAGACTAAATTAACTCACCCAACGTGAAAGAGCGTGGTGAACAACCGTGGGTCCAGACTGGCAGAGACGAATGTAGGACCTTCTGTCAAAACGGACACCGCATCATGGCTGTGCAGGCTTTCCTGATGACTTGCAACAACGCGGAAGTCACCAATGTGATGGTCCGCCAAAAGCTCGGCGCAGAACAGGCGGGCCGCATCTTCAACAAATATGGGGTTCGCCGCGTTCAGCTCGGCAAAGGCCTGTTCGTCCTCACGCTTGACCATGACCTGAGTTTCGGTCGGAACTGCCCTGCGGCACAATGCGATCAGATCCTCGAACCACAGGCAGTCTGCGTCGCAATCCAGAACGATGGAAATTCGCGCAACCGAGCGCTGGGAATGCGGGGTTGCCAACTGACCGCGCGTCGACCGGGCATGTTCGCTCAATTCCAACGAACACGGGCAGGTCGATGAATAGACATAGTCCAGGTGCATGATCTTCTGACGCACGCCATTTTGTTCGACCAGTTCAAGCGCGATGTCATAGTACTGGTACCCTTCCAGCCCCGACCGCAGGCTTTTCACCTTATCCGGATACGAGAACCGCATCTGAATGCGCGCATCAAAGCTGTCCAGATCGTTCATGTAATCGTCCAGCGCGGCCTCGATGACCTCAAAGCTGAATGTACGCTCAGCGTGCTTGTAGAACGAGCGCATGATCCGGGACATGTTGATGCCCTTCTTTTCGGCCTCTAGGCTGACAGTCCCGGTGACCGAGGTCTCAAGTGTCAGGTCGTCACCGTTTTTCCGATGAAACCGGATCGGCAAACGGAAGTTAGAGATACCGACATGTTGGATCTGCTGTTTGGCACCACGGATCAGGCTGGACGGCCCGTTCTGAAGATCCGGCAATGAAGCACGATAGGCTGCATCAACCTTAAACCTTTCGGGGTAATCGCGCGACAACGACGGATAATTCTCAGGAACCAATCCCGGCACCAGACGCGCAATGGCAGGATCAAGCTGGCTGATCTCGGCCTCGGTCGCAGATACGGCCCATTTGCGCAGGGTTTTCAGTGCTGCGGCGGCCTCATCATGGTCGGGGGCGTCGTCAATGTCACGGGGGTGCACGTTCATCGATCAGGGTTCCTCGGGGTTGGTCGCCGGACTATATACAGCTTGGGCGCGTTTTCCAGTTTATCCGTATACGCCGGAAAACACAGCCCGGATCGATTTTCGGTGCGGGATGAGCAATTTACCACCCCACACACGGTCCTTTGATCCGGCTTTTATCAGCCTTGACGCAACGTTTACTGCTGAGAAACGTCCAATGCGCGTTCAATATCGGCAAGAAGATCGCCTGCATCTTCAAGTCCCACCGAAAAGCGGATCAGGCCGGGCGTGATGCCAAGCTCGTCTTTTTGATCGTCCGTCAGGCGCTGGTGCGTGGTCGTTGCGGGATGGGTCGCAATCGATTTGGCATCACCCAAATTGTTCGAAATCACCGGAATCGTCATTGCATTCAGGAACTTGAACGCAGCTTCTTTGCCGCCCTTGATATCCAGCGACAGAACCGTGCCACCTTTGCCGCCCAATTGGCTGTGGACCAGCGCGTTCTGCGCATGGGTTTTCAGGCCCGGATACAAGGTACGCTCCAGCGCCGGGTGCCCTTCAAGCGCCTCGGCAATGGTCTGCGCCGACTCGGCCTGAGCGTTAACCCGCAGGGCCATCGTCTCAAGGCCCTTCAGCATGACCCATGCGTTAAACGGGCTAAGCGCGCCGCCTGTATGCTTAAGGTAGGGTTCGATCGTACCACGGATGAACTCCTTGGTGCTGATGATGACTCCTCCAAGCGCACGCCCCTGCCCGTCGATATGTTTGGTGGCCGAATAGACGACGACATCGGCCCCCTGCTGGATCGCGCGCGAGAACACGGGCGTTGAGAAGACATTATCCACGATTACTGTCGCGCCGACCGCATGCGCCAGCTCGGAAACGGCTTCGATATCAATGACCTCAAGCGTGGGGTTCGACATGGATTCGAAGAACACCGCCTTGGTTTCCGGGCGAATTGCAGCTTTCCATTCATCCAGGTTTGTTCCGTCGACAAACGTCACGTCGACCCCGTAGCGGGTCAGGATGTTTTCGAGAATATAAAGGCACGAACCAAACAGCGCCTTGGCAGAAACCACGTGGTCGCCAGCCTTTAACATGGCCGTCAGGGCCGCGTTTACGGCTGCCATGCCCGATGCGGTCGCAAAAGCGTCCTCGCCGCCTTCCAACGCGGCAATACGCTGTTCGAACATCGACACGGTCGGGTTGCCATAACGGGCGTAAATGAACTCATCCGGTCCGGTCTCAATAAACCGCGCCTCGGCCTGTTCGGCGTTTTCATAAACGAAGCCCTGGGTCAAAAAGATCGCCTCGGATACTTCGTTGTATTGACTGCGACGGATACCGCCATGGACGGCTTGGGTGCGTTTGTTCCAGCTCTCGCTCATCTCAATCCTCTCGACCCTTGTCTGGCAAGGGCATCAAAAAAACCCCAGACGCGGTCAAGCGAAAGGGGCCTTTCATCCTGACCTTTTAGCGGTGATGTTTAGCGTGGCCCGCAATCCGGTAACAAATCGCCACGTAGTACCGATGGCCTTACGCTGCACTTGCGAAGGCGTCAAGCCCGCTGTGGGTTCAGTCACGGTTTCGTAACACTTTACACCTGCCCCTTGCCCAACCGCCTGAAACCCTCATGATCGCCTCAACTTGAGGAGAGACCATGATTGATCTGTATTTCTGGCCCACGCCGAATGGCTGGAAGGCGTCCATCGCCTTGGAAGAGATGGAGCTGCCCTACACCACCCACCTGATTAATATCGGCAAGGGTGACCAGTTCGATCCCGAATTCCTGAAGATTGCGCCCAACAACAGAATGCCAGCCATCGTTGATCCAGATGGCCCGGGCGGTGAACCGATTTCCGTCTTCGAAAGCGGTGCCATCCTGATGTATCTGGCCCGTAAGACCGGCCGGTTCTATGGCAAGACCGAGCGTGACCGGATCGCGGTCGAAGAATGGTTGATGTGGCAGATGGGTGGAGTTGGTCCCATGGCAGGTCAGGCACATCATTTCCTGAAATACGCGCCGCAGTTGGAGCCACCGCAGGATCTGCCCTACGCCAAAGATCGCTACCGCACCGAGGTCGGGCGGCTTTACGGGGTTCTCGACCGGCGACTGGCCGAAAACGAATACGTCGCGGGCGATTTCTATTCCATCGCCGATATCTCAATTTGGGGCTGGGCAAGCCTTTGGGAAGGTCAACAACAGGTGCTGGAAGACAAACCCCATTTCACGCGTTGGCTGGAAACCGTCAGCGCGCGTCCGGGTGTTCAGGCGGGGCGCGCCCTGCATGCGGATTTGCGCGGAGATCACCGAGACAAGCAATCGCAGAGCAATTTGTTCAAGCGATGAGCATCGTCGCAGACTGAACCTGTCAACGGTTACCTCTGGGCCAGAGAGCTAACGGCTCAAATCATTCCTCTGTCGGCGGAACAGCCCGCTGATAGAGATGCCATGTCGTGTGCCCAAGTATTGGCAGGGTGAAGATCAATCCCAAGAATGCTGGCACCAGTGACAACAGCATGGTGACCGAGATGATCGCAGCCCAAGTCAACATGACCACAGGGTTCTCGCTAACGGCACGCAGCGAGGTGAGCATTGCAGTTATAAAATTTGTCTCTCGGTCCAGAAGCATGGGCATGGCAACGACAGTGACCGAAAACAAAACCGCCGACAAAAAGGCGCCAATTCCGGTGCCTATGAGAAGGAACAGCCAGCCTTGCGGCGTAAAGAAGACCGAGTTCAAAAACCCATCGAAATCCGAGAAAGAGGCGTTTTGCAAGATAATCGCCAGCCAAAGCCGGACCTGATAAATCCAAACCCAGAAGATGAATAGGGTAACGAAAGCCATCCAGCCCATTTCGCGCTTACGTTGATCTGCCATGACGGTCAGAATGTCAGACCAGCCGAAATCCTCGCCTTTTTGCAATCGACGCGACATCTCATATAGCCCTGCAGCCGCAAAAGGCGCGATGAGCGGAAAGCCCACAATGGCGGGAATGATCATCCAGATCTTGCCCAGCCAAACCATGACCCACACTATCAGAATTCCAAACACTGCATAGAACAGGCCGAAAAAGCCGCTCATGATTGGGCGCGCCAGAAAATCGGAAAATCCGGCCTTTAGCGACGCGCGAATATCATCTGCAGTGATCGTGTTGACGCTGTACCTGTCCGGCTGCGGTGGCGCCAATTTTTCCGGCGGTGTGGAACCTGCGGTTTTGGATGTCATGACGCATTCCTCCCCAATCGTGGCGGCGCATTGACCTGCGTGTCGGCAGATCCGGCGGCGTAACAGATGTCCTATGCTCAAAACTGTGCATCAGCTCTGGCCCTTGAGCAAGGCCAGAGTGCCGATCCGTGTCGATAGCCTAGGCCGCCCCCTCCCCTCGCACCAACACGTCCAACATCCCCGAGATATCCTCGATCTCTTCCGCGATTACATGGGTTACTGAATGTGCCCTTTGCATGCGGCCCGTGACCCTTAGCAATCGCCCCGAGATCACTGCACGGCGGAATTGTTCGTAAATTTTGCGCCAGACAACCACGTTCACGATACCCGTCTCATCTTCGAGCGTGACAAAGATCACACCCTTGGCCGTTCCCGGCCTCTGTCGCAGGATAACCAGCCCCGCAACGGTGACCCGCGCGCCCTCGGGCGGATCATCCAGCCGGTTGGCAGGAAGGCACGCAGGCGGGCGTGGCCAGTCTCGGTTTGAAACTGCGGGGCGAACAGGCGCAACAAGCATAGGAACAAAGATAGAACATACATCAAGAATGTCCAGTCGCGGCATGTCGAGTCGCAAATGAGGGTGGAAAGACCTAAATGCCTTGACTAAGGAAGGTTTCGAACATCGAAAAAGGAAGACGCACGCAATGGCAAAGATCACCTATGTCGAGCATGGCGGTACCGAGCATACAGTCGAGGTCGCCAACGGACTGACCGTCATGGAAGGGGCCCGTGACAACAACATCCCCGGCATCGAGGCCGATTGCGGCGGCGCTTGCGCATGCTCGACCTGTCATGTCTACATCCACCCCGACTGGGTCGAAAAAGTTCCGGCCAAAGACGACATGGAAGAAGACATGCTGGACTTTGCCTACGAGCCCGACCCTGACCGCTCGCGCCTGACCTGCCAGATCAAGGTCACCGACGCGTTGGACGGGCTGGTCGTGCAAATGCCGGAAAAGCAAATCTGATGTGGTCCAAAGCGCCGCGCCTGCTTAGTCGCCTCTGGCGAGGTCAGGTTCGCGGCGCATGGATGGCTTTGTGCCTGTGGCTGGCGGGGGCCGTTACTGCGACTGCGGCAGACACGATCGTCGCTGCGCGTTACACGGAACCCACGACGCGTTACGCCCACGGGGTGTTGGGTGACGCGATCGAGTATGGCGCCCTCGAAATAACAGTCGAAAGCGCTTCGTCAAAGACACCGGCGGACACCCCGAATGAGCGTTCGACGCGAACAATTCGGTTGCCAATGGACCGCGTGTTCGAAGACCTTGCCCCCCGTATATCGGACGTAGATCTGGACGGGTCTTTCGAGGTTATTGTCGTTGAATCCCAGAAAGACACCGGCGCGCAACTCGCAATCTACGATGCGTCTGGTAAGAAGATTGCCGCCACTCCACACATCGGGACCCGGTTCCGCTGGCTTGCCCCTGTAGGCATCTGGGATATGGACAACGATGGACATATCGAGATCGCCTATGTTGACCGTCCACACTTGGCTAAAACGCTGCGCATTTGGCGTTACCAGAACGGAGAGATTCGCGAAATCGCATCGCTCCCGGGGCTCACGAACCACCGTATTGGCGAGGCCTTCATCAGCGGCGGATTGCGGTATTGCACTGAGGGGCCTGAATTTATCGTCGTCTCTGCGGATTGGAGCGACATCATGAGCGTAAGATACGATCGTGAGTGGCAAACCCGTCGTGTCACCGATTTTTCCAAGGACGCAATGTTACGCGTCCTGTCCTGCGAAGAATAGCCAACCGCAGCCCGCTTAAGCGGGCTGCCCAGCCCAAGGCCTATGTCATCGCATCTTTGATGCAATGACAGGGCGCGGGAGCTTTTGGTTTACAGAGCCCGCCAACCAATATCGCGACGGAAAAAGCCCTGAGGCCAGTCAACCCCATCAACCATCGCGTAGGCATTGTCTCGCGCTTCCTGAAGGGTGTTGCCCCGCGCGGTTACGTTCAAAACCCGACCGCCTGCGGCCAGAATTTGGCCCTCGGCCTCTTTGGTGCCTGCGTGGAACACCATATTCCCACTGTCTTCGGGAAGTGACGCTAAACCACCAATCACGCTGCCTTTTTCGTATGAACCAGGATAGCCATTTGCCGCCATTACAACGGTCAGAGCGTGATCATCCGCCCAGTTCACGCGCGCCTTGGCCAACCGTCCCTCTGCCGCGGCGTGCATCAGGTCCATCGCTTGTGCGCCAAGACGCATCATCAGGACCTGACATTCCGGATCACCGAACCTGACGTTGTATTCAACCAGACGCGGTTGACCGTCCTTGATCATCAATCCTGCGTACAGAACGCCCTGAAATGGCGTTCCACGACGTTTCATTTCCTCAATCGTGGGTCGCACGATCTGCGCCATTGCGCGTTCTTCGATTTCGGCGCTCAACACAGGTGCCGGGGAATAGGCGCCCATACCGCCAGTATTGAGGCCCGTGTCACCTTCTCCGACGCGCTTGTGATCCTGCGCTGTGCCGACAGACAGGACATTATCTCCGTCACACAGCACAAACAACGATGCTTCTTCACCATCCATGAACTCTTCGATGACAACTTCTGCGCCTGCGCCGCCAAAGGCACCGCCGAACATGTCATCAATCGCGTCCAGGGCGGTTTGTTCGTCCATCGCCACGATAACACCTTTGCCTGCCGCAAGGCCGTCGGCCTTGACCACAATAGGTGCCCCCTGCGCGCGGATGTAATCCTTGGCGGGCGCTGCTTCGGTAAATCGCGCATAAGCAGCGGTCGGAGCGCCCGCAGCATCGCAGATTTCCTTGGTAAAGCTCTTGGATGCCTCTAACCGAGCTGCTTCAGCCGAAGGTCCAAACACAAGAATTCCCGCCTCACGCAGGCGATCCGCGACACCTGCTGCAAGCGGCGCTTCGGGCCCGACAATCACAAAGTCGATCGCATTTTCTTCGGCAAAGCTGACAACGGCACCGCCGTTTTCAATATCCAGCGCAGCGCAGTCTGCGATCTGGGCAATTCCGGCATTACCAGGGGCCACGATCAGACGATCGCATTTCGGGTTTTGCATCACCGCCCACGCAAGGCTGTGTTCGCGCCCTCCACTGCCGAGAATGAGGATATTCATAACTGCTCTCCGATCTGCTTGGCCTCGCCTGCCGCGCGTTCTAAGCTGGGTATGCATTTGACACAAGGCGCTGAAATGTCCGATCTGCTTGATGACCCAATCCCCGGCCAAAACACCCCCGAATACTCGGTTTCGGACATTTCGGGCGAGGTAAAGCGCACCCTCGAAGGTGCCTTTGGCCGAATCCGTGTGCGCGGAGAAGTGGGCCGCGTGTTCAAGGCACGTTCGGGTCACCTGTATTACGACATCAAAGATGACCGGAATGTTCTGGCTTGCACCACTTGGAAAGGACAAGTCGCAGGCCTTTCCGTTGTACCCGAAGAAGGGCTTGAGGTCGTCGTAACCGGCCGCCTCACCGCTTTCGGCGCCCAATCCAAGTACAACATGAACGTCGACGAAGTCGCTGTTGCTGGACAAGGCGCACTAATGGCGCTGTTGGAAAAGCGCAAAAAGCAGTTGGAGGCCGAAGGTCTTTTTGCACCCGAGCGCAAAAAGCCGCTGCCCTACCTGCCCCAGATTATCGGTGTCGTGACATCGCCGTCCGGTGCGGTGATTCGCGACATCCTGCATCGCCTGCGGGATCGGTTTCCGCGAAAGGTGCTGATTTGGCCGGTGGCCGTACAAGGTGCCAACTGCGCGCCCGAGGTAGCAAACGCAATTCAGGGGTTTAACCAACTGTCCCCCGGCGGAGCGTTACCTCGCCCGGACCTCATCATCGTTGCCCGAGGCGGCGGATCAATCGAAGACCTATGGGGCTTCAACGAAGAGGTTGTGGCGCGCGCCGCGTCAGCCTCGGCCATCCCATTGATTTCAGCGGTTGGGCACGAAACGGACACCACGCTAATTGACTTCGTTTCAGACCGCCGCGCCCCAACGCCCACCGCTGCAGCCGAGCTGGCGGTACCGGTCCGCATGGAGCTTCTTGCCTGGACCGGAGAACAGGGCGCACGGCTTTCGCGGGCTGCATCAGATGCTGTTCAGCGTCGTTCTCAACGCCTGCGGGATCTTTCGCGCGCTTTACCACGCCCAGACAGCCTGTTGAATTCTCCACGGCAACGCCTTGATTTAATTGCAGACCGTCTGACACCTGCACTGGATCGGGGGATACAAAACCGCCATCTGCAAGTCGTGAAACTGTCGGGGCATCTGCGTCCTTCGACCCTCCAGAGCCTGATCAAGTCGCGGCAAGACGCCATACGAAACCTGTCATCCCGCCTGTCCCTGCGTCCAATCCAGCGAGAGATCGAACAACAGCGCCAAAACCTGATCCGATTGTCCGAGCGTATGAACGCCGCACAGTCCACGCGGTTGGATCGGATGCGTCAGAACCTTGAGGCAACGGATAGATTGCGCGAAACCCTGAGTTACAAAGCAACCTTGGACCGCGGATATGCCGTGGTCCGGGCCGGAGGTCAGGTTCTGACAACCAAAGCGCAAGCAACGAAACATACCGCTTTCGAGATTGAATTCGCCGACGGCCTTCTGGCTACCGGCCCGTCATCACCCCAAAAGACCAGCGCAAGGAAGCCCGCTAAAAAGGACGCACCGGATCAAGGCACGTTGTTCTAAGTAGGGTCGTTCAAACGCCGACGTCCGGTCCATAACAGACCATCTCTTCACCGATGTTTTCAGCTTCGTACAGTTCTGTCTGATCCGGATTGCCCTCGAACTGAGCGATGAGCCCCCCGCCTGATCGCGTGAAAACCCAACATTGGGGATCAGATCGGTCCTCGTAAATGAAACAGATTTGGTCGTCGCGTTCGTACCAGATGCCTTCTCTGCACTCGCCATCCAGAAAAGACCAAATCACACGTCGGTTTGGCAGATACCGTTCCGCGCCATAGACCTGCCCTTGAAAGCCGTAAAACAACGTTTTTCCGCGTGTATAAGCATCGAACTCAGCGCCTGTGAGGGCCGATTGCGCACCCGCGGTTTGCGTGGAAAGCGCCAGAAGAATCATGACGTGTTTTAGCATAGCCGTATTCTGTCAGATGAAGCGTCGCTAAGCCAATTACCATTGCGTCACAATTGCCTTCCCTTACGTAATATATTGAATTTGTTTAGTGATTTTTGCGAACCTGGCAGAAACGGACGGGACAGAACGTTGACAACAGTCTTAACTTTCATCGCAGCGGCCTGTGCGTTGGCCTATCTGCCCATGACGCCCAAATCAGCAACGCTTTTGCGATCAGCGTTGAAAACAGCGTCTGTCGGCGTTCTGGCTTGGATTGCCCTCTATCAAGGGGCGCCCATTCTGCTAACGGCAGCTTTGGGGCTTTGCGCCCTTGGGGACGCGCTGCTCTCTCGTGAGACGGACAAAACGTTCATGGCCGGCATCGGTGCCTTTGCAGCAGGTCACATTGCATACATTGTACTGTTCGTCACACGACCGTCTGCAGACCTCGCCATGATACTGGAGCACCCCGGGGTTTTCTGGTCTCTGATCATTCTCGGCATCGTGGCGGCAAGCGTCTTGGTACCGCGTGCAGGTGATCTGAAGTTGCCTGTTTTGGGTTACATTCCCATCATCCTGGGCATGGGAGTCACTGTATTGGCCTTACCGGGCGAAGGTGCCCTTGGGCTGGCCTTGCCCGCCGCGCTGGCTTTCATTGCATCCGACCTTATCCTGGCCGCCGAGAAGTTTGTTCTGCCCGCCGGTCACCCCGCATTGCGTGTCACGCCATATTTGGTTTGGCCTCTTTATTGGGGTGCACAAGCCGGGTTGCTTTTCGCATTCCTCTGACCCTTTGCAACTGCCGCAATTCCGCATTAGGTGAGGGGAACACCTGCGGAGACCAAAAATGGCGTTTTTCTCAAAGCTCAAGGACAAACTCTTCAAATCCTCGTCGCGCCTCGAACAGGGGCTGGACGAGATCATCGAAGATGGCGGTGAGGAATCTTCGACCCCCGAGCCTGTTGAACCCGAGCTGCCAACCGAACCGCAGCCAGAACCCGATAAACAGCAACCTGCTGATACGCCCGTTCAAGCAACCACCCCCGCGCCCCAACCTGCGCCAGCCGACCCCGCACCAACAAAAGGTGTTTTGGGCCGTTTCTTTGGACGAAGTGAACCCAAAACCGTCATCCGCCGCACCTTGGACGACGACATGCTGGAACAGCTCGAAGAGCTGCTGATCGCCTCGGACATGGGCGTGGACACAGCGCTGCGCGTCACATCCAACATGGCCGAAGGGCGCTATGGTCGAAAACTCTCGACACAGGAAATCAAAGAGTTACTTGCGCAAGAGGTCGCTCGTGTGATGGAGCCTGTGGCGAAACCGATGCCGCTTTACCCCAAAAGGCCTCAGGTCGTTCTGGTCGTCGGCGTAAATGGCTCTGGCAAAACGACCACGATCGGCAAACTGGCCAGCCAGTTCAAAGCTGCAGGAAAAAAGGTCGTCATCGCCGCTGGAGACACATTTCGCGCCGCCGCGGTGGAGCAATTGCAGGTTTGGGGTGACCGCGCGGGCGTTCCTGTTCTGACGGCCCCCGAAGGTTCCGACCCCGCATCACTCGCTTTCGATGCCCTCACAAAAGCACAATCCGAAGGCGCAGATCTTCTGATGATCGACACGGCCGGCCGCTTACAGAACCGGGCTGACCTAATGGAAGAGCTGGCCAAAATCGTTCGCGTGATCCGCAAAGTGGACGATACTGCGCCCCACAACACCCTATTGGTGCTGGACGCAACGACAGGCCAGAACGCCCTTAGCCAAGTGGACACTTTCCGTAAATTGGCAGATGTGTCTGGCCTGGTCATGACCAAACTTGATGGCACCGCCAAAGGCGGCGTTCTGGTCGCGCTGGCTGACAAATTCGGCCTTCCCATTCACGCCATCGGCGTTGGCGAGCAAATCGACGACCTGGCCCCATTCGACCCCGAAGAATTCGCTGCCGCATTAACGGGTCTCGCAACAGGGTCCGAAACTTCATCTGGCTAAAAATATCCTCGGGGGGTGTGGGGGGCAGACAGCCCCCCACCCTCTCCAACCAGACAAAGGCCACTATGTGAGCGATTGGCTGATCTCTCTCGAAGGTACCGAAGCCGGCCACCGCCTTGCCTTGGCCCTGGCCTTGATGGCTGCTTTTCTTCACGCTGCATTCGGCGCGCTGCAAAAAGGCCGCCATGATCCCTGGATGTCCCGTGGCGCGATCGACGCAAGCTATGGCCTAATGGCAGCCCCATTCGCACTCTTTGTGGTCCCGTGGCCAGAACCGTATATGTGGCCTATCTTTGCGGTCGTTTGGCTGATCCACATCCTCTACAAAATCCTGCAGGCATTTGCCTATACCAAGGGGTCATACACGGTCGTCTACCCGGTAGTTCGGGGAACCGGCCCGCTTTTCACCGTCGTTGGCGCCTATCTCCTGTTCGGGGAAACATTTACCGGGATGCAATGGTTTGGCGTTTTTGTTCTGACAGCCGGGATTTTCGGCTTGGCCGCCTACAATTTCCGTTTCCTGGAAACTGACCGAGAAACTCTTGGCATTGCTCTCGTTCTCGCCATCGCGACGGGTCTTTTTGTTGCGCTTTATACAACCTATGACGCCTACGGCATTAGGGCGACGGCTGATCCATTTACGTTCCTCGCATGGTTTTTCATGATCGACGGTGCCGCTATGCCAATCTACGCCGCGCTGAGATGGCGCGCCATGTCCAACCCTCCAGCCATAGGCCCTTTGATGTTGCGTGGGCTGGCAGGTGGCCTGATCGCGCCATTGTCGTTTGGCTCTATCATGATGGCCACAAGATTGGACAAAGTCGGCGAAGCAGCCGTCCTGCGCGAAACCTCAACGGTTTTTGCGGCGCTGATCGGATGGCTGATCCTGAAAGAAACCGTCGGTCCAAGGCGGATTGCGCTGATGGCATTGATTGCACTCGGCGCCGTAATAGTTGAAATGGGCGGGTAAGCAGCAGGAAACCGACATGACAGGCAAAAAAGAGATCAATCCGTTTCTGAAACAGGTGCTGGAGCTGGGCCCGCCTTTGGCCTTCTTCTTCATCTACCTGCGACTGCGCGACGACAGCTTCGAATTCGCAGGGACCGAGTATTCGGGCTTTATCGTTGCAACCCTGATCTTCGTGCCACTCATGCTGGGCGCGATGGCTATCCTGTGGTTTCTGACTGGGAAACTCAGCCGAATGCAGATCTTCACCGCCTTCATGGTCATTTTCTTTGGCGGCCTGACAGCCTGGTTCAACGACGAGCGCTTTTTCAAAATGAAAACGACGCTGGTTTACGGTTTCTTTTCGGTCATTCTGGGGATCGGTCTTTTGCAGGGAAAATCCTATCTGGCCTACGTTCTGGATGAGATGCTGCCAATGCGCCACGAGGGGTGGATGATCCTGACCCGCAGACTGTGCGGCTGCTTTGCCGTACTTGCCGTGGCCAACGAGCTTGTCTGGCGCACGATGTCCACCGATCTTTGGGTCAAAATCGAAACCTTCGGGTTTCCCATCGCCCTGATGGTGTTCCTGATGCTGCAGTTCAGCCTTTTGCAAAGCTACATGGATGACCCCGACCAACAGTAAAGGGGCCGGTTCAGCAATCTGGGGCACCAGTACCAACGGCAAGCCCAACAAAAACCTTGGCTAATTGTCATAGCTGTGAAAAGTTGTGGAACCACTCACCACCGCCAGCCGGAGTACCACACCAATATGACGGCCTTCCCTAACAGTGGCTTCCTGTCGGAAGCTTCGGACCGATTGAGGGCCATGCTCTCAGCGCAGGCTACCGAAATATCCCTCAAACAAGGCGACGTCCTCTTCGAACAGGGGGACGAAGGCGATGCCCTTTTTGCCATTCTGGAGGGCACGCTCGAAGTTTCCTTTCTCGCGATGAGCGGGCGCAAGCTATCCCTGACCCTCATGAAGCCAGGAGAGGTCTTCGGTGAGATTGCGTTGTTCGATAACGGACCACGTACCGCGACGATCTCGGCAGCCGAACCGTCACGTGTCTTGCGGGTACGCCGCAACGACGTCATGAACCAAATTCGTCAGCACCCTGACCTTGCCGTCGACATGATCCGCTTGGCGGGCCTTCGTATGCGCTGGATGGGCTCTCAGCTGAACGAGCAGGTCTTTCTACCGATGCCTATCCGTCTTGCTCGCAAACTGTTGCACCTGTCCGACCTGCAGGGCAACGCATCCAACCGCATCACCTTATCGCAAAGCGAACTGGCCGAGTTTGTGGGCGCAACGCGTGAGGCCGTTTCCAAGACCATTTCGACCTGGAAACGCGATAACGTGGTCGAAGCCTCGCGCGGAGGGTTAAAAATCCATGACTTTGAGGCGTTGCGGGAACTGGCCGACTCGGATTTGATTTAACCTGATGTGACCTGCTTCACATACGGTCAGCCGCGTTAAGACTATCTTAATTATTGTTACCGTAGGAGGTCAGAGAATCATCCCCGATATCTGTCCACTGACCTCTCCCTGTATCAGAGCCACGCGCCTTCCCCGGCGTGTGGCTCACTAATTTAGACCTCGCACAAATAAGGCCGGAGCTCTCGCTCCGGCCTTATTTGTTTTGTGGATATTTGACGGTTATTCGCCAAGGCTCAGCGCCACGAACCGAGGATCGCCGCCCCGACGCACCAGCAGCAGCAGTGACTTGCGCCCTGCTTCGCGCGCTTCTTCCATCCGTGTTTCAAGATCGTCGATGGACGTCACTTTTTGCTGGCCGGCCTCAGTGATCAGATCACCTGCGCGTAGACCCTTGGCGTATGCTTCCGATGCTTCGTCGACTTCGGTCACGACCAGACCATCCGCATCTGCATCCAAGTTCAGATCCGTACGCAATGTGTCGGTCAGTGGCGAAATGGAAAGCCCAAGAATATCGGCATTCTCGTCCACCGGCTCTTCAGGAGCCTCTTCCTCGCCGCTATCTGCGCGTTCCGCATCTTCGCGACGGCCAAGCGTTACCAGTACCGTCTGCGTTCCGCCATCACGATGAACGACGACCCGGACAGATTTGCCGACAGTGGTTTCACCGACCTGACGCACCAAACCGCGTGTATCTTCAACTTCGACACCATCAAAGCTGAGAATAACGTCGCCAGCCAGCAGGCCCGCATCTTTGGCCGGGCCGTCCGGAACATCGCTGATCAGCGCGCCGCCGGGTTTTTCCAGCCCCATGGCCTCGGCCATATCTTCGGTCACATCCTGAATGCGAACACCCAGCCAACCGCGACGGGTTTCACCAAACTCGCGCAATTGATCGACGACCTTAATTACAACGTTGGACGCCATCGAAAATCCAATGCCGATCGACCCACCGTTCGGGGACAAGATGGCTGTGTTCACTCCGATTACCTCACCATCCATATTGAACAGCGGCCCGCCCGAGTTGCCTCGGTTAATGGCCGCATCCGTTTGGATGTAGTCGTCATAAGATCCACTCAGCGCGCGATTTCGGGCCGATACGATACCAGCGGACACCGAAAAACCTTGTCCAAGCGGGTTACCCATTGCAATCACCCAGTCGCCCACGCGGGCCACGTCGCTGTCGCCGAACTGCACATACTGCAGCGGGCCGGACGCTTCGACCTTGAGAAGCGCGATGTCGGTTTTCTCATCCGTTCCGATCACTTTGGCGGGCAGCTCTTTCTTGGGCTGTCCGTCACCGGGGAAGAATTCGATCAGGATCTCATCGGCCTCGGCGATGACGTGGTTGTTGGTTACGATGAACCCATCCTCTGAGATCACAAAACCTGAACCCAAGGCATTGCTGCGACGTGGGCGATTGTTGTCGTCACCGTTTCGATCCTGAAACTCGCGAAAGAAATCCTCGAACGGAGAACCTTCGGGAACGATCCCCTGAGGCCCCGCCTGCCCTTCGATCAGTGTGGATGTCGTGATATTGACCACCGCAGGGCTGATCTGTTCAGCCAACGGCGCCAGGCTGTCACCACGCGCTTGCGCAGAGACCGATTGGGCCAGAACAAGCAGCAGACCGGCGACCGCCAACCACATCAACCGCATGAAACCAACAACATCGTCCCGCCGGACGGTAATACTGCGCGCTTGTGCCTGCACTTGGGAACTCCTTGTCGTCAATATTGTCTGGATCGCCCTTGGGCGGTCCTTCTTGACAACCAATGTAGTCGGTTTGTCCTAACCCGCAACTGAGGATCGCGGGGAAATCACCTGCAAGTGAAAACCCTGTATTAAAACCCGACCTGAAAAGCCCCCCAAAGCAGCACCAATCCACTTACGATGCACAATAACCCGGCCAATCGCCGCGCCTGTTCCGGTAAAGTCCGCAGAGCTTCGAGCATTCGTTCAATAAGCGAAGGGGCCAGCGCATAGGCCAGCCCCTCGACAATCAGCACCAGCCCAAAGGCCAGAAGGATCATACCCATTACTGGGTCGCCTGCCCTGTGGGCGATTTCAGGTAGTTGAAGAACTCGGAATCGGGGCTGAGCACCATCGAGCTGTTGCCACCGCCCAGCGCGCGCTCATAGGCGGACAGCGAACGGTAGAACTCGAAGAACTCCGGGTCTTTGCCAAAGGCTTCGGCGAAGATCGCGTTGCGTTCCGCGTCGGCCTCACCACGAATGATCTCAGCTTCGCGGTTGGCGTCTGAGACCAGCTCGACCACGGTCCGGTCGGCTTGCGCACGCACACGCTGCGCCGCCTCGTTACCGCGGGCACGTTCGTCGGTCGCCTCACGCTCACGTTCGGCTTTCATCCGGTCGAATGTTGCATTCAGGTTAGCCTGCGGCAGGTCAGTTGCCTTCAGGCGCACGTCGATCACATTCACGCCCAGCGCACGCGCTTCGGCAATTGCGCTGTTGCGGATACGCAGCATAAGGGCCGCACGGTCCGAACTGAGGATATCGCGGGAGGATACCGAACCCAAAACTTCACGCGTTTCTGCGCGCAGGATACGGTCCAGACGATCTTCGGCGACCGGGATGCCTCCAACACCAACAGCCTGACGGAATTGCTCAAGATCCGAAATCCGGTAACGGGCAAATGCGTCAACCACCAGACGTCGATCGTCCAAGGGCGTGACTTCCAACGGCTGCACGTCGATGGACAGGATACGGTCGTCATAGCGAACCACTTCCTGAATGACCGGGATTTTGAAGGCCAGACCGGGGTCTTCCTTAACCGAGACAACACGGCCAAATTGCAGAACCAGTGCGCGTTCGCGTTCGTCGACGATAAAGATCGATGACAAACCGACCACGCCCAGGATCACGATGATGATAAGAATAATGGGTGACTTACGCATCAGTTGCTCTCCCCGCCTGAGTTGCGGCGCAGTTCATTCAACGGCAGATATGGCACGACGCCCTGGCTCTGACCGTTGGAGTTTTCGTCCAGAATGATCTTATCCACGTCACCCAAAACCTGCTCCATCCGCTCTAGGTATAGACGTTTGCGGGTCACATCGGGCGCTTTGGAGTATTCTTCCAAAACCGCGCTAAAGCGGCTTGCCTCACCCTGTGCGCTGTTGATCTGCTGGGCGCGATAGGCTTCGGCCTCTTCCAGAACCTGTGCAGCTTCACCGCGCGCTTCGGCCAAAACACGGTTGGCATAGGCGTCAGCGACGTTTTGCAGACGGTCACGCTCCTGAGCAGCGGCCTGAACGTCGCGGAAGGCCGCAATCACGTCTTGCGGCGGGTCAGCCTTGTCAAAGTTCACACGGACAATGTTGATGCCTGAATCGTAACTGTCCATCGTTTCCTGGATCAACTCTTGCAGGCGTTCAGCGATGACACCACGATCCCTGTTCAGGATCGGAGCCAGTTCGCTTTGCGCGATGATCTCACGCATCGCCGATTCAGATACCGCGCGGATCGTTTGACGTGCGTCGCGTAGATTGAACAGGAACTTGGCCGGGTCGTTGATGTTCCAAACGACTTGGTAGTCGATATCGACCACGTTTTCGTCACCTGTCAGCATGAGGCCATCATCGCTGCCGCGCGCGCCACCCATGTCTTCGTTCTGTTCGCGGGTGACCGGGATGACCTCGGCGGTCACGAACGGCCACGGCGCAAAGTTCAGACCGGGATTACCAACCGCGGAGAACTCACCAAGAAACAGCTCGACTGACTGTTCTTCCGGTTTCACCGTGTAAAAACTTGCCGCGCCCCATAGGACAGCGCCAACCACGAGACCGATAATGACCGTCCCTTTGGTGAAAAGCGGCCCACCGCCGCCCGAGCCCTGCCCGTTGCTGCCGCGTCCTGAACCACCGCGTCCGCCCATGAGGACGCGCAGCTGTTCCTGACCTTTCTTCATCAGCTCGTCGATCTCGGGGATCTGCGGGCCATCGCCTTCGGGTGGGCGTTGCCCGTTCCCATTGCTACCCCGATTTCCTCCGCCGCCAGAAGAGCCTCCGCCCCCCCAGGGGCCGCCGCTGTTGCCCGCCATATGAATCTATTCCCTTGTGTTGGACCGTGTGATCACGGGTTCCCTTGTAACTTGTGTGCGCGCGGTTGCAAATCAAGCGGTGCGCGCAGGTTGCCGCATTGTCACCAGTTCTTCGGCCATGACCGGGTGAACTGCAACAGTGCGATCGAAATCTTCCTTGGTTGCGCCCATCTTTACGGCAATTCCCGCCAATTGGATCATCTCACCCGCGCCCGGAGCAACAATGTGGCACCCCAAAACCTTACGAGTGGCCTGAGACACGATCAGTTTCATCAAAACGCGCTGCGTACCGCCAGCAAACGCTTTTTGCATAGGCTTGAACGATGTCGCGTAAACCTCAATCGGCTCTTGTGCCGCTGCTTCTTCTTCGCTCAGTCCTACGGTTCCAAACTCTGGCTGGGTGAAAATCGCGGTCGGGATCAATTCGTGATCAACCGGCGTCGGGTTCCCTCGGAATACGGTTTCGACGAAAGCCATACCTTCGCGGATCGCCACCGGCGTCAGGTTTACCCGGTCGGTGACGTCGCCGATGGCGTAAATCGAAGGAACGCCCGTCTGGCTGTACTCGTCCACCAGAATCTCACCTTTGCGGCCCCGTTCAACGCCGACGGCCTCAAGACCCAGATTGTCCGCGTTCGGCGCACGACCCGTTGCGTACATCACTACGTCGAACTGATCCTCGGTGCCGTCGGTCGCTTTGACACGGATTTTGTCGCCCTCTTTCGTCATCTCAAGCACATTGGTGCCCAGACGGACATCAATCCCGTTCTGACGCATCTCTTCACAGATCAGCCCGCGCGCTTCTTCGTCGAAACCACGCAGAATTTGTGCCCCGCGATAAAACTGAGTTGTTTTGACCCCAAGCCCGTTCATGATCCCTGCGAATTCGCTGGCAATATAGCCGCCGCCGACGATCAGAATGCTTTCGGGCAGTTTTTCCAGATGGAAAATCTCGTTCGACGTAATCGCAAGATCCGAGCCCGGAAACTCGGGCACAACCGGGCGCCCGCCGGTGGCGATCAGAATGTGCTTGGCCGTCTTGCGGGTGCCATCGGCCAGTTCGACCGTATGAGCGTCAACGATATGCGCGCGCTGGTCAAAGCTCTCGACGCCGTTGTTCTTAAGGATATTGCGGTAGATGCCTTCCAGGCGGTCCAGTTCTGTCGTCAATTTGTCGTGAAACGTGTTCCAGCCAAACTCGCCGGGCTGGATGTCCCAGCCATAGGCTTGCGCGTCGCCCACCATGCCCGAATACTCGCTGGCAAAGACCATCAGCTTTTTGGGCACGCATCCTCGAATAACACATGTGCCGCCATAGCGGTCTTCTTCGGCAAGTGCGACCTTGGCCCCGGTTTCACCAGCCGCTACGCGCGCCGCGCGGACTCCGCCAGAGCCTCCGCCGATGACAAACAGATCATAGTCAAAGCTCATCCTGAGTTCCTTCTTTCCGTCAGGCCAAAATTCGTTGAGTATCTGGGGTCGAATAACAAGCTGCCAACCCTTGGTGTTTCAGAAAATGTATCAAAGACACTGAAAACACGATTGGTTAAGCTCAATCCGCTAGGTCCGAGAATAGATTCTCGTGGCTATCGGCTGGCTGCTCGGTCTCGACAGTGCCGTCATTGATATCGCGGATTTCGACGCGACCGTCGCCGTAACCGACCACAACCTTGTCACAAATGTCGATGAACAGACCGTTTTCGACAACACCCGGCACTTGGTTCAGAACCAGCGCCAGTTGCCGCACATTCCCGATGCGCTGCAAATGCAGATCAAGCACATGGTTACCCTCATCGGTGACAAACGGCACCTCTTGGTTCATCCGAAGCGACGTGCGTGTGCCCAGCACGTCCATTGTGTCCAGCGCCTCTTCAACAAGGGTGCGGGTGGTTTGCCAGCCAAAGGGGATCACCTCCAACGGCAAGGGGAACGCGCCCAATGTCTCAACCTCTTTTCCGGCATCGGCGATGACCACCATCTGATCACTTGCCGTCGCGACGATCTTTTCCTGCAGATGCGCGCCGCCACCGCCTTTGATCAGGTTCAGTTCGCCGTCAAATTCATCCGCCCCGTCGATGGTCATGTCCAGCCACCGCGCCTGATCCAATGACACAACCTCAATCCCGACCTCGCGCGCCAGTTGGGCCGTGCGGGTCGAGGTCGGTACACCCCTGATCTTCAAACCGTCCTGCTGCACCCGCTCGCCCAGACGACGTACCATCCAGGCGGCAGTCGACCCGGTGCCCAATCCGACGCGCATCCCGTCCTCAACCAAGTCAGCAGCACGGCGCGCGGCCACGTATTTGGCCTTGTCGATGGGCGACATCTCTGTGGTCATTGCAGCACCCCCTTGTCTTGCTGCCGAAACGTATACGGAATGCCCTCAGAAACTGCGAGAGGGAATTGATCACGTCACCCGGCGCGCGAATCCTAAAACTACGCGTTTCCTATTGGAAACGTCGCAATCGAGGCTTTCTGGCCGACGTTCAGCGTATACATATGGACCATGAACACGCCCTATCGCCTGCACTACGCCCCTGACAACGCCTCGCTGGTGATCCGGCTGGCGCTGGAAGAGATGCGCCTAGAGTACGAAACCGTTCTGGTTGACCGCAGCGTGAACGAACAGGAATCTGATGCTTATCGTGCATTGAACCCGAATGGGTTGATCCCCGTTCTTGAGACACCGCACGGGCCAATTTTTGAAACCGCGGCCATTTTATTGTGGCTGGCGGACACGCATAAACAGCTTGCCCCTACCCCGGATGCGCCAGACCGGGCCTCGTTCTTGAAGTGGCTGTTCTTTGCGTCCAATACGCTGCACGCCGATCTACGGATCCTGTTCTATGCGGAAAAGTACATTGAGGCAGGTCAGGCAGACACCCTGCGCGCCGGAATCCGTCCTCGGCTGCGGAACCACCTTCGTCTGTTGGATGCGCAGGCTGCAAAGACGCCTGAGTGGCTGCACCCGGAAAAACCTTCTATTCTGACCTACTATGTCGCTTGTCAGATGCGATGGATGGGCCTTTACCCCATGAAAGCTGATCGCAGCTGGTTTCAACTTGCGGACACGCCCCATCTGCAGCGGATTCTGATGCAACTGGAATCCCGTCCCGCGACGCGTGCCGCTATCGCAGCCGAGGGGTTGGGGGTTACACCCTTCACAGCCCCGATTTACCCTAACCCACCAGAAGGCTCTGCTAACTGATATGTTCCTATCTGTCTTCGATATGTTCAAAGTGGGCATTGGCCCATCGTCATCGCACACTATGGGTCCGATGGTAGCCGCTGCGCGGTTCTTGGACCAGATGCGCGCCTCGCCGTTCGAATTTGCGGGTTTGCGTGGGTCACTGCACGGATCATTGGCGTTCACGGGCGTCGGTCACGCGACGGACAGAGCGACTATTTTGGGTCTGGCGGGCTTTGTCCCCGATACGTATGACCATGAAAAGGCCGAAGCGGCGCTGGCCGCCATCAACGAAACCCACACTGTCACGGTCGATGGGTTGCCGACGCTGCAGTTTGACCCCAAAAGTGATCTGGTCTTTGATTACGAACACCACCTGCCCGGCCACGCCAACGGCATGATCTTGATGGCCACTGATGCGCAGGGCGATGTGATCTTGCGTCAGGTGTACTACTCTATCGGTGGCGGGTTCGTCCTGACCGAAGAGGAACTGGCAGACGGTAAAGCCACAGACGAAGGCAAGCCGGTTCCTTTTCCTTTCAAATCTGCGGTCGAGATGCTCGACATGGCCAAATCCAGCGGCAAAAGCATTGCCGAGATGAAGCGCGCCAATGAAATCTCGCGGGGGTGCGCCGACAGCTTTGCCAAGGGCACTGCGCGGCTTTGGCAGGTGATGAACGATTGTATCGAACGCGGCCTGACCACCGACGGCATCCTGCCCGGCGGTTTGCACGTTCGACGCCGCGCCAAGGGCATCCATGACGCGCTGCAGGCCGAGCGCGGGATGAACCTCAACGCGCCGCATACGATCAACGACTGGATGAGCGTCTACGCCATGGCCGTGAACGAGGAAAACGCAGCCGGCGGACAGGTTGTCACCGCACCCACCAACGGGGCCGCAGGCGTACTACCGGCGGTGTTGCGCTATTACCTCGACCATGTCCCCGGTGCCTCTGAAAACCATATCGAGGACTTCCTGCTGACAGCTGCTGCAATTGGCGGCTTGGTCAAGTTCAACGCCTCAATTTCGGGTGCCGAGGCCGGTTGTCAGGCCGAGGTTGGCAGCGCGGCGGCTATGGCAGCAGCCGGTCTTTGCGCTGTGATGGGCGGCACGCCCGAGCAAGTGGAAAATGCGGCTGAAATCGCGCTCGAGCATCATTTGGGCATGACCTGCGATCCCGTGGCAGGATTGGTTCAGGTTCCCTGCATTGAACGCAACGGCTTGGGTGCCATCAAGGCAGTTTCGGCTGCTTCGCTGGCGTTGCGCGGGGATGGGCATCATTTCGTCCCTCTGGACGCGGTGATTGAAACCATGCGTCAGACGGGCCACGACATGCACGAGAAATACAAGGAAACCTCTTTAGGCGGATTGGCTGTAAACGTGCCGAACTGCTGACCTTTACGGAAGGAATAACATGCAGGGACATTGCCTTTGTGGTGCCGTTTCTTTTCAGGTCGACCCCCCGGTCCTGTCCTGCGTGACCTGCCATTGCGATAGCTGTCGCCGACAATGCGCCGCCCCGATGACAGCGTATTTCGGCGTCAGAGATGGTCAGTGGCGTTGGACGGGGTCTACGCCAAAGACATTTGCGTCTTCGCCCGGTGTCGAGCGCAGTTTTTGTGCCGATTGCGGCAGCCCCATTTCCTTTCGATCCGAAGCCATGTCTGGTGTACTGCACCTTTACACCGCCCTGTTGGACGACCCAAACCAGCTGCGACCCACATTGCATGTTGCGCACGAAGAAAAGCTGGATTGGTTGCAGTTGTCCGACGGGTTGCCGGTTTGCATTGGTCCCGACTACACCAAGGTTCAGCCCTTGCCAGAAGACCTTTCAACTGATCCGCAAAACCCTTAGCGTCGCGCACATGACACAGGATCGCCCCGTCTTTGGCATCGTCTTGATGCTTGGATTTTGCCTGCTTGCGCCGTTGGGTGACGCAATGGCGAAACTGCTGGGCGAGACGACTCCGGTGGCAATGCTGGTTTTTATCCGCTTTGCGGTTCAGGCGCTTATTCTGACGCCGCTTGTTCTATTGACCCGCAGACCCTGGATGATGCGAGGGCGCGTTCTGCGCCTGACGTTTATTCGAACGGTTCTGCACATTATCGGCATTAGCGCGATGTTCAGTGCGTTGCAGTATTTACCTCTGGCAGACGCGGTCGCCATCGCTTTTGTGATGCCATTCATAATGCTGCTATTGGGCCGTTACGTACTGGGCGAAGAAGTCGGGGCGCGGCGGCTGATCGCCTGCGTCGTAGGGTTTGTGGGCACATTGCTTGTCATTCAACCCAGTTTTGTGCAGGTCGGCGCGGCCGCGTTGTTGCCCTTAGTAGTCGCCGTGGTCTTTGCCCTGTTCATGCTGGTGACGCGTCAGATCGCCAAAGATACGGACCCAATCGCGCTTCAAGCTGTGTCCGGCCTGATGGCAACTGGTCTGATGCTGCCGTTTCTGCTGGCTGGAACATCGGCCCAGATATGGCAGCTTTCACTAGTCGTCCCCGAAGGCGACAGCCACGTGTTGTTGTTGGCCATCGGGGTTTTGGGAACGGTCGCGCATCTTTTCATGACCTGGTCGCTGCGGTATGCCCCGTCGGCCACTTTAGCCCCGATGCAGTATCTTGAAATCCCGGTCGCCACCGTATTCGGTTGGATCATCTTTCACGACTTACCAGACGGGCTGGCCGCACTTGGGATTGCAATCACGGTCGCTTCGGGCCTTTATGTCATCCTGCGCGAGAGGGCCAGCGCCCGGTCTGCTCCGACTGAAACACCTGCATAACCTGCTCTAGCGCGCCGCGCGGAACCATAACGATCATACCCGGGCCGTCGATGTTCAACTCGACCTCAGCGATGACCCGATTGGACGTACCGATTTGCCCGCCGGGTTCGAACACCAAGCCATCAATGGGCCATTCCAACCCCTTGCTTCGTCCTGTCACGCGCTCAAGTGGAAACAAGGACACGATATCTCCAACCGATAGATTTAACGCAAGACGAGGTGGCGCGTGAAAAACGACCTCATGCGCGCCCAGCAAAACACAGGGGCGATCTTGCTGGCGAACCAGTGTGTTAAGGACCGCGAGTTGATGGTCCAACCTGTGTCCAAGAAATCCGATTCCCAAAACCAGGGGGGTGTCGATACTACGAAGCGCCTTATCAAAGTCAGTGCTGTCTTGTTCCTTGATCGGAAACTGACGTTCCGATGGTATAAGGTCTTGGATACGCGGCTCAAGCGAATCGAAATCGCCGATGACAGCATCCGGAATGCGCCCATTTTCGACCAAAGGTATCGCTCCGCCATCTGCGGCGACTATTGTTTGTGTACGAATCAGCGCCAATTTCAGGTCTTCGGGCATGATTAGACCGCCGCCAACCAGCGTTATTGGGTCGTCTGACCGTACAATTGGCATATTTTTCGTAAGATTGATCATTTTTCCCGGATTTGGACACATTGAGACCACAAAATGGTAGGTTCATAGGCAGAGGTTTGAGCCAATAGGTGTGCCCGGCACAGGGCGGGTTGGCTGTCGTAGTTTGTAAAGGACGTGCGTCTGATGGTACAGAATAACAAGGTTTTAACCGTTTCATACGGAACCTTCTCATGCACATTGGAAGGCTTTGACGACTCGTTCGAGACGATGAAAGCGATTGCCGAGTATTTTCGCGATCTCGCTGCCGAAGATCGTTACTTTGGATCCGAACCTCCGCAGCCTGACGCAGAAATGCTGGCTCGTATCGCCCAACGCGACGCATCGCGTCGTGTCGAAGCCAGCCAGAACGACCACGGCCTTGTCCTGCGAGCTACAGAACAAGCCGCGCCCGCGACGATTTCTGCGGCTCCCACGCCGAACGAAGTCTCTGGTTTTATGCAGCAAACTGCGCCCGCAGAACCCGTTGCTGAAACGTCTGAACCCGTCGAAGAGACACCTGCCCCAGCAGCCGACAGCATTGCTGCCAAACTGCAGCGTATTCGGGCTGTCGTATCTCATACCGACGAAAACTCGGTCATCTATGCCGAAGACGAAGAAACCACACTGATGAACGCAGCCGCCGCGCCAACGGACGCCGTTGCTGCTGCGTTTGAGGCTGGTTCGCTTAGCGCATCGGATTTCGAAGACGAATCCGAAGAAGCGATGGATGCCATCGCCGAAGACATGCAAGCCAGCCCGGTCGAAGCGGAAGAAGAACCTGCGTCGGAAGATGAGATGGCGTCCGAGTTCGCCATTGAAGACGATGAACAGGTCGGCGAAGACCTAGAACCTTCTGTCGATGAAGAGATCGCTCTGCAAGAAGAGGTGACCGAGGAAGAGCCCCAGGTCGAAGACGAAACGTCTGAAGAAGAAGATCTTCTTGAAGATGACGAACCCGCCGAGGAAGAGGATGAGCCGGTCAACATTCTGGGCGACTACGCCATGGATGACGTCTCGGACGAGCAGGAAGAAGAACCTGTAGAAGAGTTTGAGGAAGGCATCCTGACGGCAGCGGATGAGCAAGACCTGTTAAGCGAAATCTCGAACGTTGAAGCGTTCCTGGCAAAGCGGGCAACCGAATCTTCTGACGATTCCGGTCCAGATCAGGATGTATCCCGCCTGATGGACAAGGCGAATGTGCAGATGGACGATCCCGCGACCAGTGATCAGCGTGAAACCTATTCGCAGTTGCGCGCCGCCGTTGCCGCTACCGAGGCGGAACGCAAAGAAAAAGCACCAGAAGCCGAAGAAACTGATGAAGCCGAATACCGGGATTTCACGTCGTCGGTCAGCCCGCGCCGTCCCGAAATCGAAGTCACCAGCATGCGTCCGCAATCTGACACTTTGGCCCCGCTGAAACTTGTGGCCGAGCAGCGTATAGATACACCCGCTGACGAAGCCGCCCCGATCACTCCGCGTCGTGTTCGCGCACAGGACGAAGAAATGGCGACAGAGGAAGGCGGATTTGCGAATTACGCACAAGAACAAGGTGCTCAGTCCCTTCCGGATCTACTGGAAGCCGCCGCATCTTATCTGTCGTTCATCGAGGGACAGGAGCAGTTCTCGCGCCCTCAGCTGATGAACAAGATTCGCTCGCTCAAACAGGACGAATTCAATCGCGAAGAAAGCCTGCGCTCATTCGGCCAACTGCTTCGTGACGGCAAAATCGAAAAAGCAGGCGGTGGCCGGTTTGCCGCGTCGACTCATATTGGTTTCCGCCCGGATGACGACGAACGCGCAGCAGGCTGAAATTGACCAACAATAGAGTTAGGCCGGGGATTTCCCCGGCCTTTTCTTTTGCGCGAATTTACGCGGACGACTGCTTTTCCTGATCAACTTTCAGAAATTTATGCTGCACTGCAGAAAAATCTGTTATGATAGCCCTAGTACGACAGTTTTAAGTCTTCCCGTGTTCAAACAGAGGCTGCGCCATGTATGAACTTCCAATTAGACGTCTTAGAATTTACGACAAGCCAAAGATAGAGAGCCATTTCAATAGCTTGGACACCGACGCGCTCCTGTCGAGGTTCGGTGTTTCGGTTAAACCCGAATTCATTCAGGCCTATCTATCTGATATTTTCGACAATGCAGCGCTTGTTTATGGCGCGTTTCCCGACGCGTGCTTGCGCGGTGTTGGCGAGATGCGAGTGGTGCCGGACAATACCAACCACGTCGCAGAAGTCGCCTTTTCGGTCGAAACCTCCTGGCAGGACCGCGGGATTGGTGATGCACTTTTGTCCCGAATAATTGCAGCTGCCCGGAACCGAGGCATTCGAGAAGTGCATATGCTGTGTTTGGCAACCAACCAAAAGATGCGTCGTCTGGCATCAAAACACGATGCGGACCTGAACCTGATCACCGGTCAGATCGAGGCTACACTGGCCACGCCATGGCCAACCCCATTCAGCGTTGCCGAGGAAATTTCCGGAGAGTACCACGCAATGGCCCGCGCAATTCTTCGATGGCCGGGATTGGATTCCACCGCTAGCCGGTAGCGGATAACGTTAACCGTTTGGATCGTTCGGGTCTTCTTTGCCAACACCTTTGAAGACAAACTTGAACGGCAGGGCCCACAAAATGCCCAGCACAACGTAAACCACAAACTCCAGCCAAATTGGCGGACGGTCCAGCCAATTAACCACAGTCACCACGGCAACGATGTAGAGCGGCAAGCCAACCAGCAGCAAAACCAATGACCAACGTCGGCGGGCTTTGTAGCTGAGGCCCGATTTCTGTTCGTCAGCCATCAGTCTGCAAACGGGTCTGTCACCAATATGGTGTCATCCCTCTCCGGGCTGGTCGACAACAAGGCCACAGGGCATTCGATCAGTTCTTCTACACGGCGGACGTATTTGATCGCATTGGCGGGCAGATCTGCCCAGCTGCGGGCACCCTCTGTCGATTCGCTCCACCCCGGCATTTCTTCGTAAATTGGCGTGCACCGCGCTTGTTGATCAGCGGCAGTAGGCAAATAGTCCAGACGCTCGCCATCCAACTCGTATCCAACGCAGATCTTCAGGGTTTCGAAACCGTCCAGAACGTCAAGTTTTGTCAAAGAAATTCCATTCACACCGCTGGTGGCACAAGTCTGGCGCACAAGACACGCGTCAAACCAGCCGCAGCGACGCTTGCGCCCTGTTGTCGTACCAAATTCATGCCCGCGCTCACCTAGGCGCTGACCGTCGGCGTCTTCCAGTTCGGTCGGGAAAGGACCCTCTCCAACACGGGTGGTATAGGCTTTGACAATTCCCAGCACAAAATCGATCGACCCGGGGCCGATACCAACACCGGTCGCAGCCTGCCCCGCGATTACATTCGACGAGGTCACAAAAGGATATGTACCAAAATCAATGTCCAGCAACGCGCCTTGCGCACCTTCAAAGAGAATGCGCTTCCCGGCTTTGCGCTTTTCGTTCAGCACCTTCCAGACAGGAGCAGAAAAAGGTAGGATTTCAGACGCGATTTCCTTGAGTTGCGCGACAAGAGCGTCGCGATCTACGGGCGCGATCCCCAGACCCTTCCGAAGCGGATCATGATGCTGCAGCGCCCGGTCAACGCGCGCCTCTAGGGTTGCTTCATCAGCCAGATCGGCAACACGCACGGACCGTCGACCAACCTTGTCCTCATATGCAGGCCCGATGCCCCGCCCGGTTGTTCCGATCTTTGTCCCCTTGCTGGCAGCTTCTTCACGCGCCCGGTCCAATTCCCCGTGGATCGGCAGAATCAGCGGCGTGTTTTCCGCGATCATCAACGTATCAGGTGAAATCTCCACGCCCTGCGCACGAATAGTCGCAATCTCTTTAAGCAAGTGCCAGGGGTCCAGAACAACGCCGTTGCCGATCACACTTAACTTGCCACCGCGAACAACACCCGACGGCAACGCGTGCAGTTTGTAGACCGCACCATCAATTACCAAAGTATGCCCGGCATTGTGCCCGCCTTGAAAACGCGCAATCACATCGGCCCGTTCACTGAGCCAGTCGACGATCTTGCCCTTTCCCTCGTCACCCCATTGGGCGCCGACAACAACCACGTTGGCCATATCCGGTCCTTTTCGCGCTGAGTATTCAAACCCGGCTCGTATAGCGAGGCTCAGACGGCAGGGAAACCGATATTTCGCCGCAGATGACATTCGCGCATACGCGCGAAGCCTCCGGCGGGGATATTTTCAGCCAGATGAAGTTCGGATCCCCTGCTTCATCTGGCCACAAATATCCCGGGGGAGTCGCCCGGAACGGGCGGCGGGGGCAGAGCCCCCCTACCTACCCTGCCGCCAACTTGACAGGTTGTCCGTGGGGCGTCGTGAGGTAGGCTTGCTCCCAGGCCGCCGAGAAATCGGTAACGTCCTGTACGCTGGTTTCACCTATCTCGGCCAGGAAAGTTTCCAAAGTCTCCAGCCAAGCTTTGAAATAATCGTCTCCGCCATCCAGCTCCTTATCGAGCCCATGACGTTTTAACGTAGCGGAAAACTGTGTGGCCCAATCCGGCCAACTGAAACATCCAGACTCGTTTAGCGCGACGGTCAATGCAAATAGATCGGCATGCCAAGGAGCCGCGAAGACGGGTTCCGGGGCGGAATGTGTAAAGCAGTCGCTCATGCAGGTTCCAGATAGCTTTGCCAAAGATCGAGCACGACCTCGTCATGTGGGCTTTCCGGGTTTACCCAAAGTTCAGACGCTGGAAAGCCGACTGCGTACAAAGGCTCGGGTGCTTCCCCTAATCCGTGTGCGCTGGAATCTGGAAGCACATGTGTTCCGTGCACCCTGACTATTCGACCAACTGCACCTGATGCGTAAGCAGGCAAGCGCGTATGCCCGCCGTCTTTAAGACGGTTTGATGCCGGTCGTAACGTTCGAACCGCCTGGCCGGGTTCGAATTGTACCGGGATGTTTGACGGTCGGTCCGCCGGAGCGCCTTTGGACAACGCGGCTGCTACAGAATCGGCCTTCAACATGCGCGACGTCAGGGGATGAGGTTTGTCTGTTTGCACCCCCTTTAAGTCATCCACGGTCAAAACGCCCTGTTCGACCAAAAGGTCGGCCAACGCGGATATCCATTTCTCGTAATACGAAAACCGGGCGTAGTCTTCCGGTGACAATTTCTCGCGTGCGTGGCGCGACGTGTCGATATTCCATTGCCCCAGAAAACCAGCGGCCAGAGTGACCGCAAGGGCGCGACCGTGCCACTCTTGCGGGAATACCGGCGCGTCTTCGGCGTCTGGTATGACCGGACCGTCGCCAAAGCGGCCGCCCATATCGTGAACACGGGTCATGATGGCACCCGTGGCAGTCCGGTGCCAATCATGCTGTCACGGGTTACCAGCGCCGCGAGTTCATCCTCGGTTAGACCTTCAGTGCCCTCTGGCCTCAATGGAAGAACAAGATAGCGTATTTCGGCGGTCGAATCCCAAACGCGAACAGATGTATCTTCGTCGAGCGTCACACCGAAGTCGGCCAGAACTTTGCGTGGTTCGCGCACGGCCCGGGCCCGATAGGCATCAGACTTGTACCAACCCGGAGGTATTCCCAACAGCGGCCACGGGTAGCAACTACACAGCGTACACACCACCATGTTGTGCAGCGACGGCGTGTTTTCGACCGCAACAATATGCTCACCCTGGCGGCCGAAAAAGCCCAGATCTGCGACGACGGGTGTTGCATCTTCTAACAGTGCCTGTCGGAATTCTGGGTCCACCCAAGCCTTGGCCACAACGCGCGCGCCGTTCTGCGGACCTATCTTGTTTTGATAGGTGTCTATGATTTCATCCAATGCCGCGGGATCAATCAAACCCTTCCGAGTCAGAATCGTTTCCAACGCTTTGACCCGCAGCGCAGGTTCAGGTGGCAAAAGGGCGTGCGGGTGGTCGTGATCGTCATGTGGCATGGGTGGAGGTTGCGCGATCATGTACCGATCTGTCCAGTCCCTTTGACGTGATACGCATCATCACCAACCGTGATGCGAACTCCTCCCTTGCCCCCGGAACCAAACTTGCATAAGTACCACGCGATACACGCCACGCTGTACAGGACCACCATGGAAAACGTCGTTCTCATCATCCATCTTCTTTTGGCTTTGGGCCTGATCGCTGTTGTTCTGATGCAGCGGTCCGAAGGCGGTGGTCTTGGCATGGGTGGCGGCGGCGGTGGTGCCATGACGGGCCGCGCGGCAGCGACAGCTTTGGGCAAGGTCACCTGGATACTGGCCGCGTGCTTTATCGTAACGTCGATCACGCTGACCATTCTGGCAGCCCAGAAGTCCTCGGGCAGCTCGGTCATTGATCGTCTGGGTGTTCCTGCCCCAGCCCCGGCTGAGGAAAGTGCACCTGCAGTTCCATCTGCCGACGATCTTCTGCCTCCGGCTCAGGGTGACAACGCTCCGTTGCTGCCGCAGGCCGACTGATCCACTACACTTAGAAATCTGAAAGAGAACTGCAACAGCATCTTGCGGTTCTCTTGCGCTATTGGCGCGAATCCTTTATATGTGAAGTCCCGTGGTGCTGCGGTTTTTTCAAGCCGCCGGGCAGTTGATATTGACGTCTCACGGGAGCAGCCGAAAAAACATGGCGCGATTTATTTTCATCACTGGTGGTGTGGTTTCATCCTTGGGCAAAGGACTGGCTTCGGCGGCCTTGGGTGCGCTGTTGCAGGCCAGAGGATACTCGGTTCGCCTGCGCAAACTAGACCCCTACCTGAACGTCGACCCGGGCACCATGTCGCCGTTTGAACATGGCGAAGTGTTTGTCACCGACGATGGTGCTGAAACCGATCTGGACCTTGGCCATTATGAGCGCTTCACCGGTGTTGCCGCGCGTAAGACCGACTCGGTCAGCTCGGGCCGGATTTATTCCAACGTGCTCGAGAAAGAGCGTCGGGGCGATTACCTCGGTAAGACCATTCAGGTGATCCCGCACGTCACCAACGAGATCAAGGATTTCATCGCCATTGGCGAGGATGAGGTTGATTTCATGCTGTGTGAGATCGGCGGCACCGTCGGCGATATCGAGGGCCTGCCCTTTTTCGAAGCCATTCGTCAGTTCAGCCAGGACAAGCCGCGCGGTCAGTGTATCTTTATGCACCTGACACTGTTGCCCTACATCAAAGCCTCGGGTGAGTTGAAAACCAAGCCGACCCAGCACTCAGTGAAAGAGCTGCGCTCGATCGGTCTGGCCCCTGATATTTTGGTTTGCCGTTCCGAGGGGCCGATTCCCGCCAAGGAACGCGAAAAACTGGCGCTGTTCTGTAACGTACGCCCCGACAGCGTGATTGCAGCGCAAGACCTCAGCACCATCTACGACGCTCCGCTGGCCTATCACCGCGAGGGGTTGGATCAGGCGGTTCTGGACGCGTTCCAGATCAGCCCTGCCCCCAAGCCCGATCTGGCCAAGTGGGAAGACGTCAGCGACCGTATCCATAACGCCGAAGGTGAAGTGAAGGTCGCTATCGTCGGTAAGTATACCCAGCTTGAAGACGCCTATAAGTCGATTGCTGAGGCACTGACCCACGGCGGCATGGCAAACCGCGTCAAGGTCAAGGTTGAATGGGTCGACGCCGAAGTGTTCGACACCGAGGATGCCGCGCCACATCTGGAAGGTTTCCACGCAATTCTTGTTCCGGGTGGTTTCGGCGAACGTGGTACAGAGGGTAAAATCAAAGCAGCCCAATACGCGCGCGAGCACAAGGTACCCTACCTTGGTATCTGCCTTGGCATGCAGATGGCAGTGATCGAAGCAGCCCGCAATGCGGCTGGCATCACCGAAGCCGGATCCGAGGAATTCGACCACGAGGCCGGTAAAAAACGTTTTGAGCCAGTTGTTTATCACCTCAAGGAATGGGTTCAGGGTAACCACAAGGTCGAACGCAAGGTCGGTGACGACAAGGGCGGCACCATGCGTTTGGGTGCGTATGATGCGGTGCTTGCGGATGGCTCAAAGGTCGCCGAGGTCTATGGCGGCACCAACATCGAAGAACGCCATCGTCATCGCTATGAAGTCGACATCAAATATCGCGAACAACTTGAAAAGGCCGGCCTTAACTTTTCGGGCATGTCGCCCGATGGCCGCCTGCCCGAGATCGTCGAATGGTCCGACCATCCCTGGTTCATTGGCGTCCAGTACCACCCGGAACTGAAGTCCAAACCATTCGAGCCGCATCCGCTGTTCCGTGAATTCGTACGCGCCGCCAAAGAGACGTCGCGACTGGTGTAACTCACCGCAAATTGAGGGCTGTTTCGGAATTTACTGTTCGAAACACCCTCTTACAGGGTTAACTGTCGCCAAATGACCAGACAGGAGACCTGCTATGACCGATCAAGCAACCCGCGCAGCAACCTTTGCCGCCCTGCACAAAAAGGGCGAGCCGGTCATTCTGTATAACATCTGGGACGCTGGTAGCGCAGGTGCCGTCCGCGATGCAGGTGCAAAGGCCATAGCGACGGGTAGTGCTCCGGTCGCCATGGCGCAGGGTTTTGGAGACGGGCAGAACATCCCGATGGAGTTTGCACTGGACAATGTCCGGCGCATCGTTTCAGCGGTTGATCTGCCGGTCACTCTGGACTTCGAAGGTGGCTACGCTGAGGACCCCGCCAACATTGCAGCAAACGCGCGCCTCGCGCTGGAAACGGGTGTCGTTGGATTCAACTTTGAAGACCAAATTATTGGAACAAAAGACCTTTATGACATCGAGACCCAGGCCGCCCGGGTCGCTGCCATGCGTGAAGGATGCGATGCGGCAGGTGTTTCGGCCTTTATCAACGCGCGCACGGATATCTTTCTGAAAGCCAAGCCGGAAACACATGACGAAGCGATGCTGGACGATGCAATTTCCCGCGCAAAAGCCTATGCCGACGCAGGGGCAAGTGGGTTCTTCGCTCCGGGTCTAAAGGATGAAAAACTGATTGCGCGCCTGTGCGACTCGACCGATTTGCCGGTCAACATCATCGCCTTACCCGGCACGCCCGATACAGCGACTTTGGCAAGACTGGGTGTTGCACGCATAAGCTATGGCCCTGTTCCGTATCGCCAGATGCTTGGATGGCTGCAGGAGCAAGCGGAACACGCAATTCAATCCGCTGGCTAACTCTTTTACCGTCGTCGATTTTTTGTGCGGGTGAAGCACGTTATGTGGCCGTATGAACATATGCGGCTATGTGCGGTAGTCCGTGCTTGGCGGGGTACCAAATATAGACTAACCTCGCAGTATGTTGAAAAAGTTCTTTCAGGCTTTCCGCCCGCCGCAGCATGATAAACTACCTGATCCAGATGCCGAGCTTGCGCTTGGGGCGCTGATGGTTCGTGTGGCTCAGGCGGATCGCGATTACAAACTGGAAGAAATCAGCCTGATCGACCGCATATTGGCCCGCCTCTACCAGCACAACGCGATCGAAGCGGCAAAGGTGCGGGCCACCTGCGAAAAGCTACATGCAGCCGCGCCCGAGACGAATACGTTTGGAAAGCTGATCCGCGAAACAACGGATCAACACGAACGTTTGGCCGCGCTGGATGCATTGTGGGAGGTCGTTCTGGCCGATGGCGAGTCCGATGAGGGCGAGATGAAAATCGTCGAAGAGGCCCGCATCGCAATGGGCCTGAGTTTCAAAGACAGCCAAACCGCCCGCGAGCGTGTGCAAAGACGCTTGGAAGAGACCTAGCTCACCTCTATATCTGGTTCATGTTTAGTGATTTTCTGTCCCGGCTGACGCAGCCGAAGCCCGATCCGCTTGCCGATGAAGATGCCCGTTTGGCCCTGACGGCCTTGTTGGTGCGTATTGCACGGTCTGACAACGATTACGCAGACAGCGAAATGGCCAGAATCGACCGGGTTTCTGCCGAGCGCTATGGTCTTTCGCCATTTGAAGCCGCTGCATTGCGCGCCCGAGCCGAAGACCTCGAGGCTGAAGCCCCTGACACAGTTCGCTTTACCCGCGCAATCAAAGAGGCCGTTGCTTACGAAGACCGGCTGGCGGTGGTTCAGGCCATGTGGTCAGTCGCGTTGGCGGACGGGCAACGGACAGGTGAAGAAGACTCTCTGCTGCGGCTTGTGGTCAGTTTGTTAGGCGTCAGTGATGTGGATTCCGCATTGGCCCGCCAGAAAGCCGCCAGTTCGTGATCGCGTCGTTGGGCATGTATGACTTGCCCGCGCTACAGCCCGCAAATGACCGTTTCTGGCGTTTGATTCGTCAAAACCTTGGCTACGGCCCCGAGGAGTTGTCCCGAGGCGTTGACGACTGGAAGGTCTGGCAAGATGAAGGCCTCGTGTTCGCCCAGACCTGCGGGATGCCTTATCGCAATTGTTTACACGGCAAGGTGCAGCTTGTCGGCACACCCGACTATGGGCTCAGAGGATGCCCGCCGGGATACTACCGGTCGATTTTTGTCGCAAGAAAATGCGATCCGCGGGGGTTGGAGGAATTAGTTAAGGGGACGTTTGCTATTAACGACTCAATGTCTCAATCGGGTTGGGCTGCTCCGACCGTCTCTCTGGCGCGGCTGCATCTAAGCCTCAGTGTCGTTGCGAAAACAGGAGGTCACGCCTTATCGGCGCAGGCGGTCGCAGATAGAACTGCCGATTTTGCTGCGCTGGACGCCCTGACGTGGGAACTTTTGAAAGAGCACACCACCCTTGGCGAGGGTTTACGCACTGTCGAGGTCACTGAACCCACCCCTGCCTTGCCGTACATCACATCACTTGGACAGGATGCTCAGCGCGTTGCCCAGTCCGTTCAGTCCGCCATCAACATGCTGTCTGATCAGGATCGTGATTTACTGCACGTACGCGACCTGATCTCAGTTCCAGCGGATGCATACCTGTCTGTGCCGAACCCGCCCCAAACGGCGGTCGACCTGCTCAATCCCTGACCAATTTGGTAAGAACGTCTGGTCATTTCGTCGGTTTCAGACCCTGAACGTGTCATTTGCGCATTGCATTGAGCTGAATTTTAAGCCCTAGTACCGCACCAACACCAACCAAACCTGGACAACCCGTGACAGATTCCACTCCGGTCATCGAGATCAAAAACCTACACAAGAGTTTCGGCAATCTCGAAGTGCTGAAAGGGGTGGACATTACAGCAAGACGGGGTGACGTCGTGTCACTGATCGGCTCGTCCGGTTCAGGAAAATCGACGCTTTTGCGGTGCTGCAATCTGTTGGAAGACAGTCAACAAGGGGAAATCCTGTTCAAAGGTGAACCCGTACGCTGGAGCGGAAAAGGCCACAATCGCCGTCCCGCCGATCCTAAGCAGGTTTTGCGCATCCGTACCAACCTGTCGATGGTGTTTCAGCAATTCAACCTTTGGGCTCATATGACCATCCTGCAAAACGTGATGGAAGCGCCTGTCACCGTTCTGGGCCGCGACAAAGCAGAGGTTGAAGACAGCGCGCGCAAATATCTGGATAAGGTAGGGATCGGCGACAAGTGCGATGTCTATCCGGCCCAGCTTTCCGGGGGTCAGCAACAGCGCGCGGCGATTGCGCGTGGACTGTGCATGGAGCCTGAGGCACTGTTGTTTGACGAACCGACATCAGCGCTTGATCCCGAGCTGGAACAGGAAGTGATCAAGGTCATCAAAGACCTTGCCGCAGAAGGCCGCACCATGATCATCGTCACGCATGACATGAAGATGGCAGCGGATATTTCCAGCCATGTTGTCTTCCTTCATCAGGGCCTCATCGAAGAAGAAGGCCTGCCGGAAGACATCTTCACTACCCCTGAATCCGAACGGCTTCAGGGCTTTCTCTCCGCCACTAAGGCGGCGTAAATTCTGGACAGAACTAAACTGGGGAGTAACCAATGAAAAACCTGATTCTGACCACTGCAGCACTGGCCCTGACGGCTGGTATCGCTATGGCCGACACCGTGCGCATGGGCACGGAAGGCGCTTACCCTCCGTATAACTTCATCAACGATGCAGGTGAGATTGACGGGTTCGAGCGCGAAGTGGGCGATGAGCTGTGCAAACGCGCCAACTTGGAATGCGAATGGGTCAAAAACGATTGGGATTCGATCATCCCGAACCTCGTCTCGGGCAACTACGACACGATCATTGCCGGTATGTCGATCACTGATGAACGCGACGAGGTCATCGACTTTACCCAGAACTATTTCCCGCCCACCGCTTCGGCCTACGTCGCAGCTTCGGAAGGTGTTGATCTGGAAGGTGGCATCGTAGCCGCGCAGACAGCAACCATTCAGGCCGGACACATCGCCGAAAGCGGCGCGACACTGGTAGAGTTCGCGACACCCGAAGAAACCATCGCAGCTGTGCGCAACGGTGAGGCTGACGCTGTCTTCGCCGACAAAGACTACCTTGCCCCGCTGGTCGAGGAATCAGGTGGCGAACTGATCTTTGTGGGCCCCGATGTACCGCTGGGCGGCGGCATTGGTCTGGGCATTCGCGAAAGCGACGGTGAGTTACGCGGCAAATTTGACGAGGCAATCACCTCGATGAAAGCCGACGGTACCTTGAACGAAATGCTGATCAAATGGTTCGGCGAAGGTACACCGACTTACGACACTGATGGTTCGATCGTAACCAACTAAGTGCCATCTCATGGCCCGGCGCCCCATCGTGTGCCGGGCCACCTTGGCCGATAACCCGGCCTGACGTTCGAAAGACGCCCGATGTTCTCCTATTGCGCTGATCCAGACACGCTCGGTACGTTCCGGTGGTTCTCGTGCTATCTGACCAATGGCGTTCATTGGTCCTTCTACCTGTCCTTTATCAAGGTTCTGGCTCTGCTGGCTGTCACAGCCCCCGTGGCGCTGAGTTTCGGCTTTGCCGGCGCAATGGCCGCCCGTTCGCATTTCCTGCCGCTCAGCTGGCTAGGGAAAGGGTATATTGCCGTTGTCAGGGGTGTTCCTGACATCGCATTCTTTCTGTTCTTCGTGATCGCGCTGGATCAGGCTTTTGAATGGACACGGCATCAGGTGATGTGCCCCGAATGGACAGACCCAGTACGACAAGGCAACGACTTTATCGTATGTCAGGCTGCGAAACTGCCGCTTGGCAGCGCCCCTGAATGGATTCACGAAACATACGGGTTTTTTCTGGCGGTCGTTACATTCTCGATCGTGTTCGGCGCGTTTGCGGCCAACGTTCTCTTCGGGGGTATGCGTGCAGTGCCGCATGCCCAACTGGAAACGGCCGAAGCCTATGGCATGACTCGTCGCCAGACGTTCTGGCGCATCCTTGTGCCCCAAATGTGGGTCTACGCCCTGCCCGGCTTGTCGAACCTTTGGATGGTGTTGATCAAAGCCACTCCGCTGCTGTTCCTGCTGGGCATCGAAGACATCGTCTATTGGGCGCGCGAACTGGGTGGCACCAAGACCTCGCGCTTTACAAGCTACCCTCACGGCGACTGGCGCATGTGGTACTTCCTGTTCCTGCTGATTTTCTACCTTGGCATGACCCGCGTTTCCGAAATCGGACTTGAGAAACTGATGCGGCGTTTGTCTCACGGTCAGGCCACCGCAGGCGGAGAGCTTCTGCGCAAGGAGACGACGGCATGAGCTGCTTGCAAACAATTCAGGATTACGGCCTGCGGTCGATCGGTTATGGCGAGCGGCTGCTACCCAAGACCGACTTTACGCTGTGCGAGCATTTTACCCTGATTGGCTCAGGGATGATCTGGAACGTCTATTTCGGTTTTGTTGCATTGGCGACCGGGTTCTTTTTGGCGACGGCTGTCGCGCTGGGAAAGGCCTCACCGAATAAATGGATACGTAAGCCTTCGGAATGGTTTATCTTTATCTTCCGCGGCTCGCCCTTGTTTATTCAGTTCTTCTTTGCCTATTTCCTCTTCCTGTCATTGAAGAAATCCTACCCAATGTTCGACGCGCTTACATCAGCTTGGCTTGGTGCGTTGATTGTCTTGTTCCTGAACACGGCCGCCTATTCGGGGGAAATCTTCTACGGTGCGCTTCGGTCGATCCCCAAAGGCGACATTGAGGCTGCTGATGCTTATGGCATGACAGGTTGGTCGCGGTTCCGCCGCATTGTCTGGCCAACAATGCTACGCCTTGCGTGGCCTGCATACACGAATGAAGCGATCTTTCTGTTTCAGTCCACCACGTTGGTCTTTTTCTCAGCCTTCCCAGCGTGGCAGCAGCGAGGAGACGCGCTGTATTACGCGAGTTACTTTGCGGATAAGACGTTTAATCCGTTCGTCCCCTACCCGATTCTGGCGTTCTATTTCATCCTGCTGACACTTGTGATCGTCTGGGGTTTCGGCATGGTTAACAAGCGGTTGAACCGGCACCTTCCCACTGCCCAGAAATCGAAAATGAGGTTCCGACTGAACCTCGCACGTTGATGCAGGGCGCCATTCGCAGTGACCTAACGGGCGTGCTTTTGCGGGCACGTTTTTTTCATTCCAACGCAAGTTAACATTCAGACGTTGCGCCATGTTTCCGAAGCTTTTGGGGGTAATGGTACCGCCTCCCTGGCTTGAACAGGGGACCTCTGGATCCACAATCCAGCGCTCTAACCAACTGAGCTAAGGCGGCACTCGTGAAGGGCGATGTACCGAACGCGCCCGGGGAATGCAAGAGGATTAAAGCTGAATTTTCCAGCTTTGTTCAACCAGATCGACGCCGAAAGAATGGACCAGACGACTGTCGGTCAATTGCCAGCCCATGGACTTGTAAAGCGCGCATGCAGCCTTGTGACTTTCATGCGTCCAAAGCTCCATTTTGACAAAACCCCTGTCCCGCGCATGCGACATACACGCCGTTAACATCTGTTTTCCCAACCCTTTTCCGCGGGCCTCTGGGACAAGAAAAAACAGGCGTAGCTTGGCAGTTTGTTCATCAAGTTTTACGCAAAATATGCTGCCCAGTTTGCGGCCGCTATCTTCTGCAATCCATCCGCGTTCGAAACTGGGATCATGGTTCACCACAAAATCATCCAGAATTTGATGCACTAACTGCGCAAAGCTTTTGTCGAACCCTTCGTCGCGTTCGTATAGGGTACCGTGCTGTTCAACCAGCCAAGGAACATCATTCGCATCAAACGGTCGAAGCTGAATATCATGCATACCCCATCTGATCGCATCGGCGGCTTGATTCTCAAGTCTTTGCGCGCTAGCACGAACCTTCATCTCCGGAGGCGCAAATGGGCATCAACACCGAACGTGACATTCAGGCCAACCTGCAGATCGGCCCCACCGATCAGGGAATGGTACGCCTGTTCATCGAAGCCGATGGCGTCGAGATTCCCATGGACTTTGAACCCGAAGAAGCCGAGGAAATCGCAGAAGAAATTCGCGCTGCGGCGCAAGCCGCACTGGCCGTAAAAAGCTGACGACCTAAAGCCTTGGGTCGCGCAAGGTTTGTAATCTGCGCGCGGCGTCCATCGCAAATTTCTGAATCATTTTCTTACGCCGCGCCGGAGCCACCTTTTCTTCCGGGGCCATACGCACGATTTCCGCGTCATAAGCGTCAGCAACAATCAGACCGGTTTGCGCAGGCAGCAGTTCCGTTGGAAAATCAATATCGACGGCCCAGAAAAACCTGTCACACCATTCCAAGTAACCCTGCCATTTCGCGTCTGACTGATAGTCAGCCCGACCGGACTTACACTCGACAACCCAAAGCTCGCCCCGGGGACCCAATCCCATAACATCCACACGAAGACCGCGTGTGGGTACGAACTCTTCCACAGACACAAACCCATGCGCCGACAAATGCCGCGCGACGCCTCGCGCAAGTTTTTGTCCGGGTTGAAGATCCAACGTCATTTCAGAAATGTGAACAATTAGAGAACAAAAGGCAAGGAGCAACACATTGAATCCAAAGTTTGGAATTGATGCGGTTAGGCATGTCCATCTTTCAGTGGTCCAATCGTATCGAAATGTCTCTTACCGCCCCAAAAAACGTTATACGGCGCAATGGAATGGTGTCTTGAAGACCGTTGAGTCGCACAGAAGAGAACAACCTTTTATCTTTGCACTATGGTCTATGCCGGTTGCGGTTATCGAACCGAAACAGATTAGCTGATGGAACGAGCACGGCTTTGAACGAAACAGTTGATGCCTGCCCCCTTGTGCGAACCCTCCGGACGCCCTAGGTAAGCGCTTGGCGGGTTCTGCCCTTCTTGTGACAGGTAGCATTCTGGTGGCCTTAAGCAATTCCGAGGGGGCTGGCTCTGTTCAGGTCCTGGCCTGATTACCCGGCGCCCACCTGTACATACAGGTCCTCGGGAATCAAACCGCACGGTTGACTGGTGGTCCCGCCACATCCTCATATAGACTGTCCTTCTACGCGGCGGGACCCAATGGACTTGGGTAGGTCCGTCGGTTATCAATGCCCTGACAAGAAACAGGTTTGAATATGATCGGACAATCGTGAGTCATAGCGCTGCTATCTGGACAATGGTCCGGAACGATGAGGTTTTTCTTAAATTATGGATCGACTATTATTCTCGCTTCGTTCCGCGAGAGAACCTATATATTTTAGTTGATGGAGCAGATAGTGCACTTCCAGTAAATCTGCATGGCTGTCAGATTATCACCTTTCCACACATTCCTCCGGGGCCAGGATGGGACCGAAAGCGTTGGAGTTTTTTGTCTCAGTTTGTAAGTGCATTGACTTACAGGTTTGAGGTGGTGATCGGCGGCGACGTAGACGAACTTATCGTTCTGGATCCCTTGGTCGGGAATAACCCAATCCAGTACATCCTGCAGAATACATATGAGAAAGTAATTTCTCCGTTTGCGATAGAAGTTGTGCACCGCTTAGATATTGATCAACCGCTCGACAACAAGCGTCCTATATTGGAACAACGCACGCATGGGCGCACTAAAGCGTCATATTGCAAACCGTGCATTACACGTACGCCAATAAACTGGAGCTTGGGTCAGCATTATTCCAATTACCCTACGCTACACTTGTCGTCTGATCTATTTCTATTCCATCTGCGGTTCTTTGATCGAGAAATCCTGCTAGAACGGCAAAAACTACGTTATCAACATACGATAAACTCCGAAGCAGATATTGTTCAAGGTGTGGCCGGCGCCGGCTGGATGAGAACAGTTGCGCAAGTGGATGCCCAGCTTCGTGACCTTGCCGAATTTGGCCCTCCAGAAACAACCGATTTCTCATTCAAGCGTTTTCGTCGGAAGATCGAGAAGCGGTGGCGGTTCGAAGAAAAACGAGGAATATGGAAGCATGCAAACTTTGTTGGTCAAAAGACATTTGTCATACCAGAGCGATTCAGGTCAATATTCTGAATTCTTTAAGAAAAATCGCAGAACACAACTTCTTATCTTTTTATCTCTTGGTGAACCAGGGAAAGGCGTTTGTTCGGCGTAATCGTCGTCCCGCGGCGCGGGCCTTGGGGTTTTTCGGCCATGCTCATGATTTTATACGCGAATTGTACGCCTGCAAACACGATCCCATTCATGAACCATATCATGAACAAAGCGATCAGGCCTATGTCAGAGCCGGTGATCAGATGACGCAAGTTTCCGACGTTCAATGCCAGCAACATACCTACGAAAACGGCCGCGATGACGAAGCCCCACGCGACTTGGGTGATATACAAGCGGATCAGTTTGGGCATGTTGGGCCTCCTTGCGCTACGACCGTAACTGTAGCGCAAGTCGGTTGCTGGTAAAGGCGTCAGAACGCCTCGGGCTGGGCTTCGCGGGCCATGTGGTCCAAAACGGCGTTGACGAACTTCGGCTCTTTGCCTTCGGGGAAAAAGGCGCGGGCCACGTCTACAAATTCGTTGATGACGACCTTGGGCGGCGTGTCATTTTGGGTCAGCTCAGCGCCCGCAGCGCGGAAAGTGGCACGCAGGGTCGGGTCGATGCGTGCGATCGGCCATTTGGCCACCAGTGCACGGTCCGTCATCTGGTCAATGGGGGCCTGATAGTTCACCGCATCCTCAACCAGTTTGCGGAACAGGCGGATGTCACCGTCCAGCATTTCTTCGCCCTCGTAGACGGCACCAAACCGGTGATCCAGAAACTCGGTCACAACCTGCTCGGTCGTCTGGCCTGACTGCTCCATTTGGAACAACGCCTGCACGGCATAAAGCCGGGCGGCAGATTTCATCAGGCGTTTCTGGTTGGCCGGTTTCGGCGCGTCTGTCTGGGTCATGCTGTCGTGGGTCCGTTGCTGTCGCCCGCCACAAGGATGGACTCGGACGGGGGCTTAAAGCCCACGCCCTTTTTGGAAGAGCCCCACTTACGGCTGAGCGCGATCAGATGCAAGGCCGCAGCGGCCGCTCCGCCACCTTTATTCATCTTTTCTGGATTGGCGCGAACCTCAGCCTGTTCGTCATTTTCGACGGTCAGGATGCCGTTGCCAATCAGAAGGCCCTGCAGGCCCATCAGCTGAATGGCGCGGCTGGAATCGTTGCACACGGTTTCATAATGCGTCGTCTCGCCGCGAATAACGCAGCCCAGCGCGACATAGCCGTCATAGTTGCACTGACGATCGGCCATGGCGATGGCGGTCGGGATTTCCAGCGCACCGGGTACTTCGACCACGTCAAAGGTGCCGCCTGCGGCCTCAATCTCGGCCTTGGCACCGGCGACCATATTGTCGGCGATGGCGCGATAAAACGGAGCCACCACCAGCAGCAGTTTCACCGGCTTGTCGAATGTCGGAGTCGGCAGGACGCCGTGTTTGTCTTGTTCAGCCACAATCAGTCTTCCTTGAGAATGGAACGGGTGCCGACGATGGACAGACCAAAGGCGTCGAGCCCCAGATATACGGTTTCAGGCGAGTCGGTCAGCAGTACCAGTTCCTGAATGCCCATCTTGGACAGGATCTGCGAACCAAGGCCGGTTTGCTTGATGGTCCGCGGGCCTTCATCTTCCGGCGCGTAAAGCGAGTTGCGCGGCTGGCGGAACAGGCAGACGACGCCCCTGCCTTCCTCGGCGATCTTCTCCATCGCGCGTGGCAATTCGCGCGAGGACTTGGGGCCAAGACCCAGAATATCAGGTGCTTCGTGCAGCGCGTGGGTGCGGGTTAGAACCGGTTCAGGCGTCGTGATGTCGCCTTTGATCATCACCACATGTTCGATGCCGTGGGTCTGATCGGTGAAAATCCGCATCTCCCATTCGCCCCCATATTCGGAGGTGACCGTTTCGCGCGAGGTTTCGACGACAAGGTTATCATTGCGCGATCGGTAACTGATCAGATCGCTGATCGTGCCGATCTTCATGTCATGGGTTTTGGCGAACTCCACCAGATCGGGCAGTCGTGCCATTGTGCCGTCCGGCTTCATGATCTCGCAGATTACACCCGAAGGATTCAGACCAGCGAGGCGTGAGATATCCACGGCAGCTTCGGTATGACCCGCGCGCACCAGCACCCCACCCCGCTTGGCCCGTAAGGGGAAGATGTGACCCGGTGTTGCGATATGCGCCATCGTGTTCTGTTCGTTGATCGCTGTTGCTACGGTAAGCGCGCGATCTGCGGCGGAAATCCCAGTCGAGACACCCTCACGCGCTTCGATTGACACGGTGAACGCTGTCTCGTGACGCGATGAGTTGTTCACGGCCATCATCGGCAGGCCCAGTGCATCCACACGTTCCGCCGTCATCGGCAGACAGATCAGCCCGCGCCCATGGGTGGCCATGAAATTGATCGCCTCGGCATCCGCAAACTCGGCCGCGATGACCAGATCGCCTTCGTTCTCGCGATCTTCGTGGTCGACCAGAATATACATCCGGCCTTTGCGCGCCTCTTCGATGATCTCTTCGATCGGGCTGATCGCGTCGCGCAGTTGCGCTTCGACGGGTCCGGGGGTTTCAAAGCTCATTGGGCAGCCTTTCGCTGAGCAAGTTTGCACGGGTGGATAGACCACCGCGCGCGCAAAGGCCAGTCTGCAAACGCCGCGAACCGGTCAGAACGCGGCGTTTCAATCAGGACATTTCGGCCAGACGCGCCACGTAACGGGCCAGCGTGTCGATCTCAAGGTTCACCTTGTCCCCAACCGAGACATCACCCCAGGTTGTCACCTCTTTGGTGTGCGGGATGAAGTTGATGCCGAAATCGCAATCGTCCACGTCATTCACGGTCAGAGATGTGCCGTTCAGTGCGACAGACCCCTTAGGCGCGATGAACCGCGCCAGATCCTTAGGCGCACGAAGTGTAACGCGGGTGCTGTCACCCTCATCCTGCACGGCAACAACTTCGGCTACGCCATCTACGTGACCAGAAACGATGTGACCGCCCAGCTCATCCCCGACCTTAAGCGCACGTTCCAGATTGACGCGTTTACCGAGTTGCCAAACGTCCAGATTGGTCTTCGACACGGTCTCGGCGCTGATCTGGACATCGTACCAGTCGTCGCCCAGCGCAATCACGGTCAGGCACACACCATCGCTGGCAATGGACGCGCCGATATCGATTCCGGCAGTGTCATAGCCCGTTTTGATGCGGGCCCGCAGATCACCCTGCTGGTCAAGCTCGGTTACGGTGCCAACATCGGTGACGATCCCAGTGAACATTTACTTTACCCTCGGTGTTTAGACTATGAGCCGTTGTCAGTGCCGAGGTAAGGGTAACCGCCCGTCCGGGCAAGCCCTGCCTTGCCGCACGCGGCGCAAAAAGGCATAAATTTGGAACCCAAAGACAAGAGCAGCACAGATGCCACCACTCACCACCGGCAATCAGGGCCGCGTTTTCCTGTTTTTACAGGGACCACATGGCCCGTTTTTCAGCAGCTTGGCGCACGCTCTGCGTAAAACCGGGGCTGAGACGTGGCGCGTCGGGTTCAACGCTGGTGACAAGGCTTTTTGGAGCGACCCTGGCAGTTACATTCCCTACACCGACCGCCCCGAACAATGGCCCGCTCGGTTATATGAGCTGATAACTTCTCTGGGCGTCACCGATATCGTGCTTTACGGCGATACGCGTCCAATCCACGCACATGCCGTGGAGATCGCGAACGACCGCAACATCACAGTTCACGTCTTCGAAGAAGGCTATTTGCGGCCTTGGTGGGTGACGTATGAGCGTGCGGGATCCAACGGAAACTCGCGTCTTATGACGCTAGACGTAGCGGATATGGAGCACGCCCTGGAACGATCCGATACGCAAGAGCCGCCCCCACCATCCCATTGGGGCGACATGCGACAGCACATCTTTTACGGGGCTCTCTATCACTGGTTTGTTCTGTTTCTTAATCAAAAGTACCGAAACTTTCGCCGTCACCGCGACCTTCCGGTCTCAAAAGAGTTCTGCCTTTATTTCAAACGGTTGATGTTCATGCCGTTCCACAGAATTCACCGCCGCTGGGCCACGCTGCGCGCGCGGAAAAGCGGCATGCCCTATCACCTTGCGCTACTGCAGCTTGGGCATGACAGTTCTGTTCAATCTCACTCGGACTATAAGTGTACGTCCGAGTTTTTGGAGCACGCCATCCAAGGCTTTGCAAAAGGCGCACCCCAGCATCACCAACTGGTCATTAAAGAGCATCCGCTTGAAAATCATCGGGAACCGTTGGGCCGACTCAGTCGAGAGATTGCCGCCCAATATGGGGTCGCCGACCGGGTCCACTATGTCCCCGGAGGAAAACTTGCCCGCCTGCTGAATGACGCGAATTCGGCAATAACGATCAATTCTACCGCTGGCCAGCAAGTGCTTTGGCGCGGCATCCCACTGCGGGCGTTTGGGCGATCCGTTTACGACAAACCCGAGTTCAACTCGCGACAGTCCATAGCTGACTTTTTTGCCAATCCGACGCCACCCGATGTAGCCGCATATCAAACCTACCGTCAGTTTCTTTTGAAAACCTCTCAGATCCCTGGGGGTTTTTATTCCAGACGAGGAAGGCGCCAGCTACTTAGGCGTGTGACGGACATGATGTTGTCAGCAGAGGATCCCTATCAGGCTCTTCTCAAGCCGAAAGAGGCGCGGACGACACAGTTGAAGGTCGTTGGTGGGCATAAACAGGTTGGTGCTGGAGTTTGAAGCATCGACCGGGTAACTTGAAACAAACAAAAGAAGACTGAGGATATTCGGCAGTGCAGCGCTTTCCTACCCAATGGGTGCGGGGGATTTCCCTTGTTGCCGCTTTTGGTCTGCTGGCCGCGTGCCAGCTCCCTAAGTCTGGCCCCAGCAAAAACGAAATACTTGCCGGTTCGGTGGAAAATGGCGGCAACGCCTTTGTCGTCGAAGTGGATGACCGAGTGGCTCAAGCCACGTCTGCGATCCCACATTTCGGATTCTCACAATCGTTTCGCAGCGCAGAGAACCTGAAAGCGGATACCGTTCGGCCGGGTGATGTTCTAAGCCTCTCCATTTGGGAAAACGTGGATGACGGCCTTTTGACGTCCCAGGCAGGCGGCGCCACTTCGCTGAACGATATCCAGGTCGACAGCGATGGCTTTATCTTTGTGCCCTACGCTGGCCGTGTTCGCGCGGCAGGAAACACGCCCGAGCAGCTGCGCCAGTTGATTACCGGTGAGCTGCGCGAGCAGACCCCTGACCCTCAGGTCGAGGTTCGCAGGTCTGCCGGAAACGGCTCAACTGTATCATTGAACGGCGAAATCGGGGCGCCGGGCATTTACCCAATCGAAAGCCCCACGCGCACATTGGCAGGGATGTTGTCGCAAGCTGGCGGCGTGTCTGTCGGGTCTGATATAGCGCTGGTAACGGTGCTGCGTGGAAACCAAAGGGGCACGGTCTGGTACGACGACCTCTTCAGCAACCCGGAACTGGATATCGCCTTGCGCGCCGGTGACCGCATTCTGGTCGAGGCCGACAGCCGCTCATATGTAGCACTTGGCGCGACGGGACAATCACGCGTCGCCTTTGACAGTCAGGATCTCTCGGCTCTTGAAGCTTTGGCTCAGGTCGGCGGCTTGCAATCTTTGTCCTCGGATCCAACAGGCATTTTTGTCCTCAGGAAAGAGCGACAGGACATTGCCAGAACCGTAATGGGACGGGCAGACCTGCAAGGCGATCAACGCGTGATTTACCTGCTGAACCTGACCGCCCCGAATGGCCTGTTCATTGCGCGTGATTTTGTCATTCGAGACGACGACACGATTTACGTGACCGAAGCCCCGTACGCTCAGTGGAGCAAGTCGATCTCATTGATCGCGGGCGGCCTCACCCCACTTGCCAATGTCACCACGTTAACGGGCGGGTGATGTCATCCGACATACCGGTAAACGATGAACGCACACAGCTGTTTGTCTACAACGGTGGTTTTCTGACAGACCGTCGGGTTCGGCGTATCCTTTCGCTGGCCGGGTACGACATAAAGCTGGGCAAACCCAAGGAAGCTGACAGTGTTGTTGGCGTCTGGGGCAATAGCCCCACCGCCCATCGCGGTCTGGGCGTCGCCGAGAGACACAGCGCGCCTGTCCTGCGCGTCGAAGACGCGTTTTTGCGATCGCTCCATCCGGGTCGCAGCGGCGAGCCGCCTCTGGGGTTGCTTCTGGATCGCTCTGGGGTCCATTTTGATCCAGCCCAGTCATCGGATGTCGAGACGTTGTTGGCGACCCACCCGCTGGACGACACGGCCCTGTTGAACCGAGCACGTGGCGCGATTGCGCGGATAAAGGAATTACATCTTAGTAAGTATTCGGCTTTCGATCCGACGCGCCCTCCGCCGGACCCGGGATACGTTCTCGTTGTCGATCAGGCACGCGATGATGCATCAGTCACCGCCAGCGCAGGTGACACAGCGCGCTTTCGCGAAATGCTGGTTATGGCGCAAGAGGAAAACCCGGGTGCCCGTGTCCTGATCAAGACTCACCCCGAGACGATCGCCGGGCACCGCAGCGGGTATTACTCGGAACAGGATCTGACGGACCGCGTGTCAGAATTTAGTGATCCTATTAGCCCCTGGTCGCTGCTAGAGGGCGCGGTCGGGGTCTACACGCTGTCCTCTCAGTTCGGGTTCGAAGCGATCCTGGCAGGGCATAAGCCACGTGTATTCGGCCAGCCGTTTTACGCTGGGTGGGGCCTGACCCAGGACGAAGCATATTTTCCACGCCGCCAACGCACACTAACGGCTGCTCAGCTATTCGCAGTTGCAATGATCCTGTACCCCACCTGGTATGATCCTTACCGGGATGAGCTGTGCCAGTTGGAGACTGTGCTGGACACTTTAGAAGCGTGCACCCGTGCGTGGCGACAGGATCATGCCGGTTGGACAGCTTCCGGCATGCGGCTGTGGAAGCGTAAACACCTGCAAGATGTCTTTGGAAGCGTCCATAAGGTCGAATTTACCAAAGGCCCGCCCCCGTCTTCCGCCAAACCTCACATGATTTGGGCCCGCCACGCCGATGGCCTTGAAAATGTCATCCGTGTCGAGGATGGGCTATTGCGATCCAAAGGGCTGGGCGCGCAATTGGTACCGCCCCTATCGCTGGTGACTGACGATCAAGGAATTTACTACGATCCGACACGCCCCAGTAAACTGGAAGAGCTCATCTCACGTCGGGAAAAACTGCGGCCGGATCAAGAGTTGCGCGCTGAAAAACTGGTGTCGCGTATTATTTCCGGGCAGATCAGCAAGTATAATGTCGGCGGCTCCCCTCCTGCCCTGCCCGATGGGTATCGGATATTGGTGCCCGGCCAGGTTGAGAACGACGCATCTGTTTTGTTGGGGGCTGGCAGTGTTCGTACCAACGCCGACCTGCTGCGCGTTGCACGCCAAGAAAACCCCAATACGATCGTGATCTACAAACCACATCCGGATGTCGAAGCGGGGCTGCGCGATGGGGCAATAGATGCAAACGACCTCGCAGACATCGTCGCGCCGCAGACAGACCCCGCATTGCTTCTGTCGCAAGTCGACGAGGTCTGGACAATGACGTCCCTGCTGGGCTTTGAAGCGCTGCTGCGAGGGATAAGTGTCACGACCCTAGGGGCGCCCTTTTATGCAGGCTGGGGGCTGACCAACGACCTTGGGAACGTACCCGCGCGACGTGGCGCGCGCCCTTCGCTTATGGGTTTGGTTCACGCTGCACTGATCGATTACCCGCGTTATTTTGACCCTGCCACTGGTCAACCCTGCCCAGTGGAAGTCGCATTGGCGCGGCTAGAGGATGGTGACGGGACAAACCGAGGACCTGCGTTGCGCCTGCTGTCAAAGCTACAAGGTGCTCTGGCCACTTACGCGCACCTCTGGCGACGTTAGCGCAGGGATCGCCTCCAACGATGCAGAACGTCCGGACCAACGGCCCGCGTTTCAGCAAGTTCGAACCGAGGTGCAGCCTCAAGCGTTTCAAGGCCGAGGGTGCCGATGGCAGGCAAACCTTCTGCACCAATGGTTAAGCCAGCGCTAAAACCTACCAGTTCGTCTACCAAATCGCGTTCAAGCAGCGACGCCGCCAGGGCGGAGCCCCCCTCGCAGAAGACACGAGTCAGGCCCGCGTGTCCGAGTTGTTGCAACAAATCCAACGCATCTATGTGGTGATCTTTCAAGGCACAAGGGATCAGACGCGCGCCCAGATTTTTCCACGCTTGCGCCCGTTCCGCATCGGGTGAGGGCCCGTGGCATAACCAAACCGGCACTTGCGCCGCGGTGCGGGCCAGATGCCCCATCAGAGGCAGGTCAAGATGCCGCGAGACAACGACACGAACAGGTTGCGCCTCAACCCCGAGGTCACGAACCGTGAGCGAAGGATCATCAGCCCGAGCCGTACCCGCACCGACCATAACGGCGTCATGGACGGCGCGCATTGCGTGAACCTCGCGCCTTGCCTGTGGCCCGGTGATCCACTTGCTGTGACCGCTGGCCGTTGCGATCCGTCCGTCAAAACTGCTGGCCAGTTTTAGGGTAACGAACGGTCGTCCTTGTTCAATCTTGAGGAAAAAGCCCGCGTGGTCCCGCTCGGCCAACTCCGACAGTACGCCGGTCGTGACTTCGACCCCTGCTTCTCGCAACCTTGCAAAACCACGCCCTGCAACGCGCGGATCGCTATCCTCGATCGGAGAGACAACGCGTTTCACACCAGCATCAATCAGCGCCTCGGTACAGGGTGGCGTCTTGCCGTGGTGGGCGCAGGGTTCAAGCGACACATATGCGGTGGCACCTTTTGCCGCCGCCCCCGCTTGTGACAATGCCTCGGTTTCGGCATGTGGACGTCCGCCATGTTGCGTCCACCCGCGACCAACGATCCGGTCATCGTTAACAATCACACAACCCACCGACGGGTTGGGCCAACACGTCCCCCAGCCGCGCCGACCCAAAGACAAGGCCAACGCCATATATCGCTTATCTGTTTCGCTCACTCGTCAGTCGAAGGCTGCGGCGGGCGCAGTTCGTGGACAAATTCCTCGAAATCATCGGCCGCCTGGAAATTCTTGTATACGCTCGCAAAGCGAACATAGGCGACGGTGTCAATACGCGCCAGAGCTTCCATGACAATCTCACCGATCTTGCTGGACGGGATGTCAGTCTCGCCCATGCTTTCCAAACGGCGCACGATGCCCGAGATCATCTGGTCGATACGCTCTGGATCAATGGGGCGTTTCTGCATGGAGATTCGGATCGAGCGTTCCAGCTTGTCCCGGTCAAAGTCTTCGCGTTTGCCGTTGGTTTTGATCACCACAAGATCGCGTAGCTGAACGCGCTCATACGTTGTGAAGCGTCCACCGCAGGCCGGGCAGAAACGGCGTCGACGGATTGCGACGTGGTCCTCTGCAGGTCGTGAATCTTTCACCTGAGTGTCGATATTTCCGCAAAACGGGCAGCGCATCCGCCGTCTCCTCGTCCCTAATTCCGCCTCTTTTTGTAAGCACTTTGGCTTACTTATCCACAACTATAGGGCAGCCGCTAGAGTTTGGGTAGTCGGAATTTTTCACCGCAAGATAAAGGGGTCACGCGAAATGCGCGGCAACCTTGCGGTTATGCGACATGGAGCGATGTTCAAACAGGTAAATCCCCTGCCATGTTCCCAGCACGGGTTGACCCGCCACCACCGGGATACTGAGCGACACTGGCAACAGCGCCGCCTTTATATGCGCGGGCATATCATCTGGGCCTTCATAGGTATGCTTCAGATAGGACATCGAAGGATGATCCGAAGCCGGCACAAGGCGCTCGAAGAAAGCGCCCAGATCGGTTTGCACCTCAGGATCCGCGTTTTCCTGTATCACGAGGGAACACGACGTGTGGCGCACAAACAGAGTCAGCAGCCCGTCCTGATCGACCGAGTTAAGCCAGTTGCGCACATTCCGGGTGAACTCATACAACCCAGGTCCGTGCGTCGAAATTAAAAACTCGGTCTGCAAGACGTGGCTACGCCCCTTTAGTCATCATCAATTTGCGTCCGGAAGCACAGTCCGTTTGCGCTTTGCACCGATCTGCTTTGGCCGGGTACAAAACCAATGGATACGGTCTTGGTGTCAAGACTAACACCTGCCGGTGGCGTGGTCGAGAACTGCACGGCTGTCTTGCGTCCAGTCGCCTCGCTTGGTCCATACCCGCGTGCTACGTAAATCGGTTGTTGCCAACCCAAACCCAACGTTCTGCGGGCATAGTCAGCCGCCGCGCACCAATAGCCTTCGACAGCGGTGCGGCCTCTTGGGATTACTTCGAACACGCTGTTACTGACCGGTACGGTTTGATAGTTGAACCGAGCAAAGCCACCCGCCGTGACCGGTGTGCTCAGTACGACCGCAGCAAGTGCGGCGTAAGTGATAACCTGTTTCATAATCATACTCTTTCCTGTTACGAGGTACGATTGAAAATAGTATAGCCGAATGACCAGCAAAGGCGGTTCACGATCAATTCAGCCCTAAAACGGGTTGGCGTGATCGGGTGTTAGCCACCCGTGATATCGGATCAAACGCCCCAAAAATGGCATGTCCGCAGAGACATCGAAGCGAAATCTCCCCTGCTCATCCTGCCACTCGACCGTCGATGATCTGGGCAGCAATACCTTTGGACATGGCGGCCCCAAAACCGCCAGATGTACAATTTCAATCGAGAGGCGCCCCTCTGAAAACACCGGCTTCATCCATAAGCGCAGCCACCCCATACGCTCGTGCACGCAGTGGGATTTGCTGTCGTAGGAAATGCGTGAGCGTGTGACATGATCGGCAAACTGCCTGATCCAGATACGGTCCGGCCCAGCCTGCGAAACAGTTAATTCCACGCGCATCCGCTGCCCATCTGGTGGAAAGCCCCCAAACCGCAAAGCCAGTCCCTTCAACCACCCTTTACCGCGCTTCACATCACACTGCCCGACATACCGCCCGACATCGCCGTGCAAACGCGCTAATGCAGGAGGCAGTTGCGCATCTTCGGGCAAGCACTCGCAAAATGCATCCGGCATCATCTAAAACCCATCGGGCATAAATCGGTCGACAATCTTCTGATCGGGAATCAGACAAGCTTCGCTCCGGCCAAAAACGTTGTATCTGTTTCGCGCGATTGCTCGGTACAAAAAGCCTTTGAGAAACGCGGGCAGGAATCTGCAAAGTGATAAAACCGGCCAAGGCCCCGGCAATGCCCGCATCGCAGCGGCGAAAGCATCCAGCTCCCGGTAAACTCTGCCTCGGACAACAACTAAGTTGGTTTCATAGTCGTCGGTCGGCAGACCCAGTTCAGTGTAAAGTTCTTGCCCAAGAGCGGACTGCGCAGTTGCGAATTTGAACCTTTGCGCTGTATCGTGATTGATCATGAACTGAAAAAAGCGGCTGCACAGAACGCACTCACCGTCAAAAACGATAAAGTCCTGATCATTTGCCAACCTACTCAACGCCACGTCCGGCATTCCCTGCATTTTGATTGCAGACAATGTCGCAATACAACCGTTTCCCGGCAATGCGACATGGGCACCAGAGTTAGGAATAGCGTGTCGGGGAGCCGCAGCAGACCTGCTCGACTTATGGGCTGGGCTCTGACCTCATCCCCGAAAGGTTCGACCCGACAACGCCGTACAGATAGATTTCCGAACTAGCTTATTCTTGTGACTTTCCGCCAAGCCCATTCGAAATCCCGACAATTCTGAAATTCAGATATCACCGTCTGACCGTGCAAGCCGGGTGCAAAAACAAAATCAACGCAGTATGATTACCAACATGGAAGTCGATATTGCACGCCTTCAGGTTCTCACACGATCGCTCGACAACAGGGCGCAGGATACGTCTGTCACGGATCGCGTACTGGAAAAATGTGGTCTGACTCGTGAAGACATCCAAACGCCCGCGGCCCTGTATAGCGCTCAGAAAGAGGCTCTGTTTGTTCGCTATGCTTGCGACACTTTGGGCGACGCGACCTTTGCCGCAGAGGCCGGGCTGGACTTCAAATCGTCTTCAAGCCTAACAGCCTACATCAGCAAATACTCTCGGGATCTCAAACAAGTTCTCGAGAACACATCGCGCTTTCACGGCATCATTGACCCAGCCCTGATGTTCAGCCTGCGCGTTGCCGGAAATTTTGCCGCGATCGAAGCCGAATGGAAAGACGCAAGCTATGCCCGGTATCATCGACGCACTGAGTTCCTGATGTTTGCGGGACTGGCACGTATGCGTGACCTTACACAGATCGATTTTTTTCCGATTGAAATACGTTTTCAACACGAAGTTGGCGAAAACCGAAAACACTATCAAAAGCTTGCAGGGTTTCCCGTCACATTTGGCGCCGAGCGACAAGAAATCGTTTTAGCGTTGTCCTCACTTGATTTGCCGGTCCCCACCTACGACCCCAAGCTACGCCAACATCTGCTGGAATACGGCGATCGCGTTCTGGCCGAACGAAGGCAGCCGGTGCAAAAGCTACGGGCCCAAGTCGAAGGCTTGATCACGCGCTCATTGCCCGGGGCAATCATCCACGCGGATGATGCCGCCGCCAATTTGGGCCTAAGCACGCGCACGTTTGCGCGCCGCTTGAAAGATGAAGGTACGAGCTATCGCGAGATTGTAGACGACTTGCGATGCGACCTTGCGCAGACGTTCATAACAAATGGCATGCCGCTGTCCGAAATTGCGTTTTCCTTGGGTTACGCGGATCAACCGGCGTTTTCGACCGCATTCAAACGGTGGACCGGGCAAGCCCCCAGTGCCTTCCGCAGCCGGTTGGACTTCTGAACCGGGCCTGAGACCGGGGGTCATCAGCCAATGCGACCTCGCCCCGGCCCGTCCCATGAGTGGACACCGCGGATATAGGCCACGACGGAACACGCCTCTTGTGAATTTTTGCCAATTTGAGTGTCAAACATGACATCAGACACGCAAGAAAAAAGGCGCCTCGGTTGAGGCGCCTTTTTCTTACTGATCCAGGAAGGATCGTAGTTTCCGCGACCTGCTGGGGTGTTTCAGCTTCCGCAGCGCCTTCGCCTCGATCTGACGGATCCGTTCGCGGGTCACGCTAAACTGCTGACCCACCTCTTCCAGCGTGTGGTCGGTGTTCATGCCGATGCCAAAACGCATCCGCAGAACCCGCTCTTCACGTGGCGTAAGCGAAGCCAGAACGCGAGTTGTGGTTTCTTTAAGGTTTTCCTGAATGGCGCTGTCCAAAGGCAGCACGGCATTCTTGTCCTCGATGAAATCGCCCAGTTGGCTGTCTTCCTCGTCGCCGATTGGCGTTTCCAGTGAGATCGGCTCTTTGGCGATTTTCATCACCTTGCGGACCTTCTCAAGCGGCATTTGCAGCTTTTCGGCCAATTCCTCTGGCGTCGGCTCGCGACCGATCTCGTGCAGCATCTGACGGCCGGTCCGAACCAGCTTGTTGATCGTTTCGATCATATGCACCGGAATACGGATCGTCCGCGCCTGATCCGCGATTGATCGCGTGATCGCCTGGCGGATCCACCATGTCGCATAGGTCGAGAACTTGTAACCGCGACGGTATTCGAACTTGTCCACCGCCTTCATCAGGCCGATGTTACCTTCCTGAATAAGATCAAGGAATTGCAAGCCGCGGTTCGTGTACTTTTTGGCGATCGAGATCACCAGACGCAGGTTGGCTTCGACCATTTCCTTTTTGGCCTGTCGCGCCTCTTTCTCACCCTTTTGAACCTGCTGCACGATGCGGCGGAATTCAGGGATGTCCAGACCGACATATTGCCCGACCTGAGCCATATCGTTGCGCAGTTCCTCGACCTTGGCGGTCGAGCGTTCGATGAACATCTGCCAGCCCCGACCCGGCTTTTCCGCCATCTCGGCCAGCCAGTTGGGGTCAAGTTCGCGGCCACGATAGGCGTCGATGAACTCACGACGATTGATCCGCGCCTGATCCGCCAGCTTCACCATCGAGCTGTCCAAGGACATGACCCGGCGGTTAATGCCGTAAAGCTGGTCGATCAGAGCCTCGATCCGGTTGTTATGCAGGTGAAGACCGTTCACCAGCTCAACAATCTCGGCCCGCAGTTTCTGATAGGTCTCTTCGTCTTGCGCGCTAAATGTCCCGTCTTCGTTCAGGGTCGCCGAAATCCGGCTGTCCTGCATTTCGCTCAGTTGCGCGAAGTCCGTCGAGATACGCTCCAGCGTTGTCAGAACCTGATCTTTCAGCGCCGCTTCCATCGCGGCCAATGACATGTTGGCTTGATCATCATCATCGTCGTCATCGTCATTGTTCAGCGGATTGCCGTCAGCGTCCAACTCGGGACCTTCGTCCTTGGCTGGTTTGGCGGCCTGCACATTCGACGTATCCACGACCGGTTCATCCACATCGCCGTCTTCGTCCATTTGGTTGCCAAAAGTGGCCTCCAGATCGATTACGTCACGTAACAGGATGTCTTCGGACAGAAGTTCGTCATGCCAGATGGTGATCGCCTGGAAGGTCAGCGGGCTTTCGCAAAGCCCTTGGATCATCGTGTTCCGGCCTGCTTCGATCCGTTTGGCGATGGCAATCTCGCCTTCCCGGCTCAGCAGTTCGACGCTACCCATCTCGCGTAGATACATGCGCACAGGGTCATCGGTGCGATCCAGTTTTTCAGTCGCGGCGCCTGCCAGCGCAACCTCACGGTTGCTTTCGGTCGACACAAGCTCGGTCGAGCCTTTGTTTTCTTCTTCTTCGGCCTCTTCATCTTCGATGATGTTGATGCCCATTTCGGACAGCATCGACATCACGTCTTCGATCTGTTCCGAACTGACCTGATCAGGTGGCAGAACCTGATTCAACTGGTCATATGTGATGTAACCTTTCTCGCGGGCCTCGGCGATCATCTTCTTGACCTGGGCCTGGCTCATGTCCAGCGAGATTTCCTGCTCCTGCTCGTCGGATTTGCGGTCTTCGTTGGTATCCTTGGCGGCCATTCAATGCTCCTGCAGGGATGGGTGATTCGTTTGAACCGAATCATTAGCGCGTAGAAGTGATTCGGCCACCCGTTTACCCGTTTTTCTTTTCCAGTGCCTTACGAAAACACCACTTTACCGGCGTTTTCGCTCGAAATTGATCCCGGACATGATTGCCTCAAACGCGTCCTTCTCGTCACGGTTGATTCGCGCACCATTGTCGGCAACGTCGAATACAGCCCTGTCTTCGTTCTGGCTACGGCTTGTGCGGTTGCGCTCTTCGGCGGCCTGAGCCAACCGATATGTCAGCGCCTCATCTGCCAGATCAGACAGCTCCTCTGCGGCTTCGGCAATCTCTGCGTCCAACCCCCTGAGAGCTTTGATCTTTGCGAGTTCCTCGGCCAGCGTCATTTCGGCCTTTTCGACATCGCCCGGTTTATGCACACAAGGGATCACTGCGACATGGCGAAGGGCCAGCAGGTTTTCAAGGGGTTCAGGTCCCAAAGTTTGAATGATGTGGTCTTGCAGGTTGTCCGGGTCATCAATGGCATGGCGCAGGATGGCATGTCGTAGCGCCGCGTGATCCGGGTCGTGGCAGTCCATCTCTTCCAGCTGATGTTCGAATTGGACGACGACCTTGGGATTGAGAATGGCGATCGCCAGAATTGCAGCCTCGCGCAATTGGATATCCGCATTTTCGGACGAGGCCAGAAAAGACGATCTTGCCCCCGGTGTTGCCGCCGGTTTAGGCGGTTGCCACTTATCCCGAGGCTGCCACTGGCGACCCTGTTGCTGCCGTTGCGGACGAAAAAGTTGCCAGCGAAGGTCCTTGATCTCTTGCCCGTAATGCGACCGGATCGACGGATCGCGGATCAGCTTGATCTTTTCTCGCAACGACTTGTCCAGCGCAGCTTTTCGTTCCGGACTGTCGAAAACCTTGCCTTCGGTTTCGCGCTGCCACAGCAGCTTGACCATCGGGATCGCGCCTTCAAGTACGGCTTGAACGGCCCCCGGCCCTTCGGCGCGCAGCAGATCATCGGGATCTTTCCCTTCGGGCATCAGCGCAAAGCGCAGGGACTTCCCTGCCTCTAACAGCGGCAACGCAAGATCAACCGCGCGCATAGCCGCACGCAGACCTGCCGTATCGCCATCCAACGCGATGATCGGCTCATCGGAAATCCGCCACAGAAGCTGCAACTGATGCTCGGTGATCGCGGTGCCCAACGGCGCAACCGACGCGCCAAACCCAGCCTCGGCCAGCGCGATCACGTCCATATACCCTTCGGCCACGATGAGCGGCTGCCCCTTCCCCGCCGCCTGTCGCGCGGGGCCGTGGTTATAGAGGCTGCGCCCCTTGTCGAACAACTCGGTCTCGGGCGAGTTCAGGTATTTGGCGTTGTCATTGGGGTCCATCGCCCGACCGCCAAACGCGATACAGCGTCCGCGCGGATCGCGGATTGGGTATATGATACGATTGCGGAACGTGTCGTAAGGCTTCTTACCCTTGTTCGACGGTTTAGCCAGTCCTGCCCCAAGAATCAGGTCCTCAGCCACGTTCTTGCCGGTCAAGTGATCCCAAAGGGCCTGCCAACCGTCCGGGGCAAATCCGATCTCCCACCGATCCAGCGCCTGCGCGTCCAATCCCCGGCGGGTCAGGTAATCGCGTGCAGCACCCCCTGCCCCGGTTTTCAGCTGAAGCCGGAAGAACTGAACAGCCTGCTCCATTACTTCGGCCAGTTGTGCCCGGCGGTCCTGCTTTTCCCGCGCCTTAGGGTCGCGTTGCGGCATAGGCATTCCAGCCTCACGCGCCAGAATCTCAACTGCTTCGATGAACGAGACGTTCTCAGTCTCTTTCACAAAGCTGATGGCATCCCCTTTGGCGTGACACCCAAAACAGTAGTAGAACCCTTTCTGGTCATCCACGTGGAACGACGCGGTCTTCTCGTGGTGGAACGGGCACGGCGCCCACATGTCACCCTTGCCCTGATTGGATTTGCGGGCATCCCACATCACTTTGCGGCCAACAACCTGTGACAGGCTTAACCGGGTGCGCAGCTCATCAAGAAAACCGGGAGGCAAAGACATTCGTCAAACCTGCCAGAAATGCAAACGCTCGCCAAGAGACTGGCAAGTGTTTGTCCACAACGAAATCGCGTGTCTGGGGATTATTGCTGCAAGCACAGCTCAAGCCACGCGGCTCCGAGGTCTTGCTTGCGCACGTCGCGCATCTTTTGTTCATAGACCCAAGGCGTGATCAGTGGGATCGCGGCATTGTAGTTTTCTGGCCAGGTCGGCCCCGATTCCGCGACAGCCTGTGCCACATCACGCTCTTTCACCCGATCAAGGCGCGCTTGTTGAATGGCAGCGACCACATCGGCCTGGAACTTGCAGCTTTGTTCTTTGGTTTCCTGAGCGGTGGTTTCCTGAGCAGCCAGAGGCGTGGCCAGGACGATGGCCGCAATTGCGATGCGCAGCATGGGGGTCTCCCGGAATCGTTTGTTTCGCGACAGCTTACCTGCGCGCAACCGCCCCCGCCATCGCCGTTTTATGCCTCGCGGCTTCGTGTTGCGAATTAGCGCAAGCAGTTCGGGCGACCAGATACGTCCAGTCGCCCGATATAAGCTTACAGCCCCTTGGCCCGATAGCTTTTCGAGACCCGGTCGATAGCCACGATATAAGCCGCCGTCCGCAGGTCTTGGACGTCGTCGCGGCCATGCCAGACCTCACGCATCGACTGGTAGGCGATCCGCATTGTGTCATCCAGGCCCGAGCGCACCAGTTCAAGCTCATCCGCGCCCTTAAGATACTTGGCTTTGAAGTCCGGAGACATCGACCAGGCATCGCCCAGATACCGATCCAGACGCTCCAGCTCGCTTACGATCAGCTCATGCCGCGCCTCTTCCTGGCGGCGTTGCATCCGACCGAACCGAATATGGCTGAGGTTTTTGACCCACTCGAAATACGAGACCGTCACACCGCCGGCATTCGCGTACATGTCCGGAATAATCACGGTTCCTTTCTTGCGCAGGATTTCATCCGCGCCAGCCGTCACCGGGCCATTCGCCGCTTCGATGATCAACGGAGCTTTGATCCGCTCCGCATTCGAAAGGTTAATCACACCTTCCAAAGCAGCCGGGATCAGGATGTCGCAATCAGCCTCCAGAACGTCTGCACCTTCGGCGGAGTGCGTTGCATCGGGATAGTTGCTGACACCGCCGTGCTTGACGATCCATTGGCGCACTGACTCAACATCAATGCCTTCGGGATTATACAGCGCGCCGTCCCATTCAATGATGCCAACGATGCGGCTGCCGTCTTCCTCGCTCAGGAATTTTGCCGCGTGGTAGCCCACGTTGCCCAACCCCTGCACGACAACGCGTTTGCCATCCAGCTTGCCGGACAAACCTGCCTTGGCGATATCTTCAGGGTGCCGGAAGAATTCCCTCAAGGCATACTGAATACCGCGGCCGGTTGCTTCAACCCGACCGGCAATCCCGCCCGCGTTCAACGGCTTGCCGGTCACGCAGGCCCGCGCGTTGATGTCGGTCGTGTTCATCCGTGCGTACTGGTCAGCCATCCAGGCCATCTCACGCTCACCCGTTCCCATGTCGGGGGCCGGTACGTTTTGAGAAGGATTAATCAGGTCCCTTTTAGCCAGCTCATACGCGAACCGGCGGGTGATCTGCTCAAGCTCATGTTCTTCGTATTTCCTGGGATCGATGCACAAACCGCCCTTGGATCCGCCGAAAGGTGTCTCAACCAACGCGCATTTATACGTCATAAGCGCGGCGAGCGCTTCGACCTCATCCTGATTCACCGCCAAGGCGTAGCGAATACCGCCTTTCACGGGCTCCATATGCTCAGAGTGGACTGAGCGATACCCGGTGAACGTATGGATTTCCCCGCGCAAGCGAACGCCGAAGCGCACGGTATAAGTCGCGTTGCAGACCCGTATCTTCTGTTCAAGCCCCGGAGGTAAATCCATCAGGGCTGCCGCCCTGTTAAACATTAAATCAACACTCTCGCGAAAACTGGGTTCATTTTTGGTCGTCATTATTAACCTCCGTGCGAACGTAAAATTAGCGTTCAGACGCTTTGTCGCACCCCTTTCATAAACGATCAATAATTAAGCAGAAATAAAAGTTCAAAATCTGGTCGGCCTCGTCCTCTTGAGACTGAGTCGGCCCAGACCTGCACCGGCTTGCGTATTGTCAACGCTCGAAAAACAGAAGCCAAACGCGGCCCGGATTATCTATCAATTGCCTGGAAATAGGACTTATGCGCGCTGTTTTCGCCCAATTACCGCCACGTTTCGGCGCTAATTTCTCTTCGTTAACTATTCCTTAGCAGTAGTGGATGACTGTTCAGCGAGGTCGGCGAGATGACTAACCGTGTTTTTAGAGATCACTCTAAAAAAGGTGAATATACGAAGTCTAAGTTAGGATGTTTTACGCACAGCGAAGACGGGTCTTTCACGATATTTGTCTTGCTAGGCCTAATTGTAATATTTGCGACAACGGGCATCGGCGTCGATATCATGAACTACGAACGCGACCGAGCGACCCTGCAATCAACATTAGACAGGGCGGTTCTGGCAGCAGCCGACCTCGACCAGACGTTGCCTCCCCGCCAAGTAGTTGAGTCCTACCTTGATAAGTCTGGTTTGTCCGGCAAGCTAACATCAGTAGACGTACGAGAAGGGCTTGGATCTCGCACGGTTGCAGCAACTGCCAGGACGGATGTTAAAACCCATTTCATGCGGCTTTCAGGATATGATTTTCTAACAGCGAACGCTGCCAGCACCGCCGAAGAGTCCATTGGTGCGGTAGAGATTTCTCTGGTCTTGGATATGTCTGGATCGATGAACGAAGATTCAGCAGAACCCAATAGAACCAAGCTCGAGGTACTTCAGGACGCGGCAAAGAAATTTGTCACCCTTATGCTGGAAAAGCAGGAGGGAAGCGAGATTTCAATGTCCATTATTCCCTACGCCACTCAAGTGAATGCGGGGGCTCAAATCCTGGACAAATTCACGAATGTCTCGAGCGAACATGACTATTCCCATTGTGTAAATTTCACTTCCTCCCAATTCCAAGACGCTTCTCTTAACCCCAGCACTTCGCTTAACCGTACCGGGCATTTCGATGTGTTTACCAATTCGGAAAACCCAATCATCCTGCCAGTTTGCCCTGTTAGGGCAGGCAGCGAAATAACGCCAGTTACCGACGACATTACCGTATTACACAGACAAATCGATGAGTTGACCGCTAATGGAAACACCTCAATCGACGTCGGAATGAAATGGGGTGCAGCTTTGCTCGACCCATCATTTGAACCCATTGTGAGCGGACTCGCTACTGACGGTGCAGTACCAGACAAATTCAAGGATCGCCCGCTGGGTTATAATGACGACGTGCTCAAGGTAGCAATTGTCATGACCGACGGACAAAACACGTCTCAATTCAGACTTCGGTCAGATTTGCGCAGCGGAAATTCCGATGTTTGGTACAACCCAGACTACGTCCATACCGATGGCTCGATCGGTGAGTACAGCACCCGAATTTCTAATAACCCTGCCCAGTATTTTTGGACGCGCCAACGCGTGTTTCGGGATCATCCATACGGCGACAGCGAGCCGGGAAACGCGACACGTCTTACTTACCCAGAGTTGTTTAATCAGGCATCCCTGTATTGGAACGCTATCAACAACTATCGTTGGCTAAACAACAATGTTTCCATTTGGTATCGTGACGCTTACCGCTTCACAGGGACCACATCAAAAAACACTCGGACAACCAATGTATGCTCGGCGACCAAAGATCAGGGCACCATAGTCTATGGTATCGCGTTTGAAGCGCCGGACGCCGGACTGACAACGATCAAGAACTGCGCCAGTTCAGACAGCCATGTCTATGAAGTAGACGAATTTGATGACCCAGAAGGAATCTCTCTGGAAGAAGCATTTACCTCCATTGCGTCATCGATCAAAAAGTTGAGGCTAACCCAATGATTAGAAACATCTCTTCCCGCCTTCGAAAGTATAGGACGTCTGAGGAGGGTAATGTCGTCGTCGAGTTCGTACTTATCTTTCCTATTTTCATATTCTTCATTCTAAGTGCGACGGAATATGCAATTGTGACAATACAACAAGCGATGCTTGAGCGTGCGGTTGACATTACCGTGCGCGATATTCGACTCGGGACCGGCACCAACCCCGACCATGATACGATCAAGGCATCTATTTGCGAAAACACGACAGTGGTCCGCAACTGCACAGAGAACCTCCGACTGGAGATGATCCAACAGAGCGCGTTTACGGGTGTTAACCTGCCTGAAGTACCGGATTGCACGGACAATTCAGAAGAAGTAAAGCCAGTTCGCACATTTCAAAACGGATTGTCGAATGAATTGATGATATTACGCGCCTGCGCTCGTGTAGATCCCGTCTTTCCGACTTCGGCCATGGGCAGAGCCCTTGTTGATGAAACAGGTCAAATCGCGTTGACAGCGACGACCGCCTTCGTTCAGGAGCCAACGTAAGATCATGACCTTATTTTCCAGAATGAGAAAATTCTTATTTGCTGCCAGACGCGACGAACGCGGAGTTTTGGCAGTAGAGGCAGTGCTAATTTTCCCGATATTGCTTTGGACGGTCACGGGAACCTTCGCATTTTTTGACGGATTTCGACAAAGCGCAGCGAACTTAAAAGCGGCCTACACAGTTGGTGATCTTATCTCTCGCGAAACGGGCAGTATTACGGATACGTATATCAATTCGATGCAAGAGCTTCTAGCTGCGATGGTCGACAATCCCAACGAAGTTAGATTGCGTGTCTCGTTGATTGTTTTTGATAGTGGCGATGATCGTCACTACGTTGAGTGGTCGGCAATCCGCGGTTTTTGTGAGCAGCTGGACAATGACAACATTGGCGCGTTGCGCGCAAGCCTTCCCCCAATGCCGGATCAAGACACCCTTATTCTTGTTGAAACGTCCAACGCATACACACCCGTCCTTGGTTCTAACTGGGTGGTAGGCACCTGGGTTTCCGATGACCTCACGTTCGAGAATTTCGTGTTTACGAGACCCCGCTTCACCAACTCAATCGCCGACGATCTTGGCCCCCAAGTTAGCTCTGGCGTCTGTCCGCAAGAAGAACCGATAGCAACTCCGACATAAATTTGGTTTCGGCGGCTGCAGTCATGCCGCCAATACCCACCCGGCGGCCCAGCCGCCACCAAAGGCCTGGGGCCCAAACATTTGCTTGTTTGTTTCGCGTGCGCACAAGAAACCCGTTTGAGGGTTTAAAGGCAAAGACACCGCGATCCACAACTTCGATATCCTGAACCAGGGCGATTACGCGGCCTTGGCCGGTCCTCAGCTCGGTTTTTGTCAATTCGATACTGTCATTGGTTGCGTGCCACATGCGATGCGCAAGCCAAAAGGACGCGCCCCCTACTACCAGCAGAAACACCTGCCAGAGGGGCTCTGGTGGTGCGGCCAGGACGACATACAGAACCATTGCGCCAACGACACCCAGCATTCCGACCCCAAGCCATCGCCGTGACGTTGATGCCTTTACAGTCGCCAGCACTTCTTCCTGCATGTTCATCCCCTCATTTCCTTTATGTGGGTGTAACGGCTTTGAACCGTGAAAGACAGAGGGGTCGGACCTGCAATTTTTCGCACACCTGCCGTGCCCGTCTGCAAATTGACGCACAGCACCCCAGCGTTACATGATCTGTGTGAAAACAGGAGGCCAGCATGTCCTTAAGACCAACCTTGGAAACACGAAAATCCGTCCCCACCCTTGAAGGTGCCGGGGTCAAATTGCATCGTGCATTCGGGTTTCAAGATCCGTCCGAGCTGGACCCGTTCCTTTTGTTCGACGACTTTCGGAATGAACGCCCGCAGGACTACCAAGCGGGCTTTCCCTGGCACCCACACCGTGGGATTGAAACCATTACCTACGTCTTGTCCGGCACGGTCGAGCATTCCGACTCGCTGGGAAACACAGGGACACTGGGTGCCGGTGACGTGCAATGGATGACGGCGGGCTCGGGCATCTTGCACCAAGAGATGCCCAAGGGAAATGCAGTCGGCCAGATGCACGGCTTCCAACTTTGGGGAAATCTTCCGTCGGATCAGAAAATGACCTCGCCGCGCTACCAGGACGTGCAGAGCAAGGACATCCCCGAAGTAACCGATGATGACGGTACAACTGTGCGCGTTATCGTCGGGGAATTCTGGGGGAAGACAGGCCCTGTCGACGGCATTGCGGCTGATCCTCAATATCTGGATATCTCAATCCCCGCCGGCGTAAAAAAGACCTTCCGAATAGACACATACAGACGCGCTTTTGCGTATGTGTTTCAGGGACAAGCTGCGTTTGCGGACGCGTCCCAGCCAACAGGCGTTCTTTTGGAGAAAGAGGTTGCCGGGCAAGAGGTCAACATACGCGACATGTCGGGCGACCGAACGCTTGTGCGTTTCGGTACCGGTGACGAAATCACGGTTCAGGCCGGTCCGGAGGGCGTCCGGTTCCTGCTGATCTCAGGGGCACCGATAGAAGAGCCCGTCGCCTGGCACGGCCCCATCGTAATGAATACGCGCGCCGAGCTGGAACAAGCCTTCCGTGAGTTGCAGAACGGCACTTTCATAAGGCCCGCTCATTGATCAGGCTGTAACCGCGCGCCGGACCATATCCCAATAGACCTGTTCCACCTCGTCGAGTGACAGGCGTCCGCCGGCGCGGTACCACGTCATAACACCATTCAGCATCGCGATTACGGCCAGCGTGGCGATCTTGGTATCGGAAATATCGAATACCCCTGCCCGCTCACCTTCTTGCAGGATTGCTTCCAGTGAATCCTCATAATCACGGCGGAGTGCTTCAATCTCAGAGAAATTCTCGGCCGTAAGATTGCGCAGCTCCATGTAGGCAATGAACACCTCATCCGGGCGTTCAAGGTGGAACCGGATGTGGAACCCCACAAACTGGCGCAGGGCTTCAACCGGGCTGTTGGGTTTTTTTCGTCCTTTGTATGTGGCAAGCAAGTCCTTCATGTGATCATGCATCAAACGGTAGAGCAGGCTTTGTTTGTCAGGCGTGTAGTTATAAAGCGCCCCAGCCTGCACCCCTACCACGCTTGCGATTTGGCGCATGGAAACAGCGGCATAGCCGTGACGTGCGAAAAGGGCCAGCGCAGCTTTGCGGATACGCGGGCCAGTGATGTCTGAATGAGAGCCTTGTGTGCGTGCCATTCTGCAACCGTATCTGAACGTTCGTTCAGATAGAACCCCGCTTGAATGAACGATGGAAAAGATGCAACACAGTTACACGTGTTATCGAAAGGGCTGTGAATGAAACCCCTGCCATTCCTGATCGCGATGTTTGCCCTTGCCGGGTGCGTCGACTTCCCAGAACTGGAGGGCAGCGAACCGACAAGCCTGAAATCCGCGCGATACCCCAAGCTGATCCCCCTGCAGGAAAACCTTGGCCCTCCGGTTGATCCGGTGAACGAAGCAGCAGAGGTCGAGGAAGACCTGATCGCACGACGCGAAGCGCTGCAGAAAAAGGCGGATCAGCTGCAACAAGAACAAATCAACTGATGTCCTGCGTTTCTCGAACCGAACCGGTTCGCGACGCATTGCACCCTTGCGCCGAACCCGCTAAGGCAGCGGAGAACGGGCTGAGCCCGTAAACAAGGAATTCGAGCGGAAAGGAACCCACGGAATGACACAGGCGCTGCGGCTTGGAATTGCGGGCTTGGGAACGGTTGGCGTGGGTGTCGTCAAGATCGTAAGTCGCCATGCTGATCTGTTGCAGGCGCGTACTGGGCGGCCCGTGGAAATTACCGCTGTCTCGGCGCGCGACGCGACCAAAGACCGTGGTGTGAACCTGTCCGATTACGCGTGGGAAACGGATCCTGTCGCGTTGGCCAAACGCGACGATGTCGATGTTTTCGTCGAGCTGATGGGTGGCGAAAACGGCCCTGCCAAAGCCTCGGTCGAGGCGGCGTTGGCCAGTGGCAAGGATGTTGTCACCGCAAACAAGGCGCTGCTTGCGATACACGCGCAGGAACTGGCCGAAAAGGCCGAAGCCGCGGGTCGCGTGATCCGGTTCGAAGCCGCCGTAGCTGGCGGCATCCCGGTGATCAAGTCGCTGACCGAAGGCCTTGCGGGTAACGAGATCACCCGCGTCATGGGCGTAATGAACGGTACATGCAATTATATCCTGACCCGGATGCAATCGCAGGAATTGGGCTACAACGCCTTGTTTGAGGAATGCGCCCAGCTTGGATATCTGGAAGCAGACCCCAATCTGGATGTCGGTGGCATCGACGCGGCGCACAAGCTCGCGCTGTTGTCTTCGATCGCGTTTGGCACCAAGCCTAACTTTGATGGAATCGAGATTGAGGGCATTCAGCAAATCAGTCTGGATGACATCCATCAGGCCGACGATATGGGCTACCGTATCAAGTTGCTGGGCGTGGCACAGCGAACGGCGCGCGGTCTGGAACAGCGGATGCAGCCGTGTCTGGTTCCCAGCGGATCACCTTTGGGCCAACTCGAAGGCGGCACAAACATGGTGGTGATTGAGGGCGACGCGGTTGAACAAGTTGTCCTCCGCGGCCCAGGCGCCGGCGAAGGCCCTACAGCCAGCGCTGTCATGGGGGATGTGTGTGATCTGGCGCGCGGGCTGCAAATCCCGACCTTTGGGCGCCCAGCAACCACTCTGCAAGAGTCGACCCCCGCAATAACCGGCCTGCCCGCCCCGTACTACTTGCGACTGGCACTGTATGACAAACCCGGCGCGCTAGCCAAAGTCGCGGCAATCCTGGGCGATGCGGGCGTGTCCATTGACCGGATGCGCCAGTACGGGCACTCCGACAGCACCGCCCCTGTTTTGATCGTCACGCACAAAACCACACGGGCCACTTTGGACATAGCGTTGTCGGGTTTCCGGGATACGGATGTGGTTGCAGGCGAACCCGTTGCCTTACGCATCGAAGAGGTTTGACCCTTGCGGCCTGACCAATACGCAGGTTATGCCGAAGAAAACGCCTATAATGACCTAAGGATAGTGAAAAATGAGTGCTGCCAAGATTGATTTCAACGACCGCCTGCTGTCGCTGGGGCTTGCGCGGGTCGCAGAACAGGCCGCGCTGGCCTCTGCCTCGCTGGTTGGGCGCGGTGACGAAAAAGCAGCGGATCAGGCGGCTGTCAACGCGATGCGCGAACAGTTGAACCTGCTGGACATTGCGGGTGTCGTTGTCATCGGCGAAGGCGAGCGTGACGAAGCGCCGATGCTGTATATCGGCGAAGAAGTTGGCACTGGTAACGGCCCCGGCGTGGATATCGCGCTGGACCCGCTGGAAGGTACGACGCTGACGGCCAAAGACATGCCCAACGCTCTGACCGTGATCGCAATGGGTCCGCGCGGGTCGATGCTGCATGCACCTGACGTTTACATGGATAAACTGGCCGTTGGCCCCGGTTTTCCCGAGGGTGTCGTTAGCCTGGACATGAGCCCAAGCGAACGGGTTGAGGCGCTGGCCAAAGCCAAGGGCTGCGAACCCGCAGACATCACTGTGTGCATCCTTGAACGACCAAGGCACGAGGCCATGATCGCCGAAGTACGCGAGACAGGCGCTTCGATCCGCCTGATCACCGACGGTGACGTCGCCGGAGTTATGCACTGTGCCGAAAGCGAAGTGACCGGTATCGATATGTATATGGGTCAAGGCGGCGCGCCCGAAGGCGTGCTGGCTGCGGCTGCGCTAAAGTGCATGGGTGGTCAGATTTTTGGTCGCCTGTTGTTCCGCAACGATGACGAAAGAGGCCGCGCCGCAAAGGCTGGTATTAAGGACCTCGACCGCGTCTATGCGCGGGACGAGATGGTGACTGCGGACGTGATCTTTGCTGCAACCGGTGTAACAGGCGGATCCCTGCTGCCGCGCATCAAGCGCGAACCGGGTTGGGTCGAAACCACGACCCTGCTGATGCGTTCAAAAACTGGCTCGGTCCGGCGCATGTCCTACCGCACGCCGATGTGGTCGCACGACACACCATAACCGCTTGCGCGCCCGATGACCTCGGGAGTATCCATACAGACAAAGAGGCCGGGTCCGCGAGGGTCCGGCCTTGGCATATCAGGGGCAGGTCATGAGCTTTCTAGGGGTTGAACAGTCTTTGTCCGGGCGGCGCTGGGTCGGCCCGACGGCAGATGTGGAACGCGCAACCGAGATGCTTGTGCAACAGGCCGGCCTGCCACGCGCGGTCTGCCAGGTCTTGGCGCGACGTGGAGTTCCGGCGATGGAGGCCCCTGGCTTTCTGGACCCCAAGCTGAAAGAACTGTTGCCCGACCCCCGCGCGATGAAGGACATGGAGATTGCTGCGAACCGGTTTTTGAAGGCCGTTCGAGAAAAGCAACGAATTGCGGTCTTTGCGGACTATGACGTTGACGGCGGAAGCTCGGCCGCGTTGCTGATCGTCTGGCTGCGTCAGATGGGCCTTCAGGCGACGCTTTATGTGCCTGACCGCATTGATGAGGGCTACGGCCCCAACGTGCCTGCAATGCAGTCGCTTGCTGCGAAACATGACCTGATCATCTGTGTCGATTGCGGAACGCTCAGTCACGACCCGATTGCTGCTGCCAAAGGTGCGGATGTCATCGTGCTGGACCACCACCTTGGCGGCGAAACACTGCCCGACTGTGTGGCTGTGGTGAACCCGAACCGGCAGGACGAAAGCGGCGATCTGGGGTACCTTTGCGCAGCGGGTGTTGTGTTTCTTATGCTTGTTGAGGCAGGCCGCCAATTGCGGGACGCAGGTCTGAAAGGGCCGGACTTAATCTCACTGCTGGACCTTGTGGCGCTGGCCACTGTCTCAGATGTCGCGCCGTTGATAGAGGCCAACCGCGCCTTGGTACGGCAGGGGCTCAAGGTCATGGCCCAACGGCAGCGACCGGGCCTTGTGGCGTTGTCGGATGTCGCGCGGATGGATGCCGCGCCCAACAGCTATCACCTCGGCTTTCTTCTTGGGCCGCGCGTCAACGCCGGTGGGCGGATTGGACAGGCCGATTTGGGCGCACGATTGCTCAGCACCGATTCAAAGCACGAGGCCGAAGCCTTGTCGCAACGGCTGGACGAATTGAACACCGAGCGTCGCGATATCGAAAACGCCGTGCGCGCGTCAGCCATGGAACAGGCCCAGGAACGGGGGCTGGACGCACCTTTGGTTTGGGCCGCTGCCGATGGCTGGCATCCCGGTGTCGTGGGAATCGTGGCCTCGCGCCTGAAAGACGCAGCGAACCGCCCGGCCATTGTCATTGGCTTTGACGGAGAGGAAGGAAAAGGTTCGGGGCGCTCGGTCACGGGTGTAGATCTTGGCGCATCGATCCAGCGTTTGGCATCCGAGGGTTTGTTGGTCAAAGGTGGAGGGCACAAGATGGCGGCAGGCCTGACAGTCATGCGCGATCAGCTTGAGCCCGCTATGGCACGCCTGAGCGAGTTGCTGGCCAAACAAGGTGCTGGCGATGCAGGGCCAGCTGACCTTAAACTGGATGGCACCCTCATGCCTGGTGCCGCGACTGTAGAATTGATTGAGCAGATTGAAAAAGCAGGGCCGTTCGGGGCCGGTGCCCCTGCCCCGCGCTATGCTCTGCCAGATCTACAAGTCCGTTTTGCCAAACGCGTGGGCGAGTCCCATTTGAAGCTATCGCTGTCAGACGGCGTTGGGGCTGGCCTAGACGCAATCGCGTTTGGTGCGTTCGACGGGCCGATGGGTGAAAAACTCTCAAATCACGGTGGCGCACGCTTCCATTTCGCGGGTCGGCTAGAGGTGAACACGTGGGGTGGCCGTCAAACTGTGCAACTTCGGCTGGAAGATGCCGCCGAGGCGCACTAACAGCGTTTTCGACCGCGCCAAAAAACTTTCACATCCTTGCATTTTTCGGCTTGCGGGGGTCTGAGTGAAACCGTAAAAGGCCCTCCACAAGCCAGCGTGGCCCGTTCGTCTATCGGTTAGGACGCCAGGTTTTCAACCTGGAAAGAGGGGTTCGATTCCCCTACGGGCTACCACTTGTGCTTGTTTGGCCTAAATGGCCCGTTCGTCTATCGGTTAGGACGCCAGGTTTTCAACCTGGAAAGAGGGGTTCGATTCCCCTACGGGCTACCATTTTCTTCAGATCTGATTGCCTACTAGATGTTACCACCGGCGTTGGCATCGGCGGGTCAGACAATTCTTGTCACCGACACTTTTCGAACATGGGTTTGGCCCCCATCTGATCATTTGATTCATATTCGATTGTGAAGGAATCAACGCTCAAATTGCTGCAACTGCATCATGGGCAAAAAATAAAGTTTATGTTGAGATACATCTTTAACTCCTCCACAGTTAGGCAATAATATTTAAATAAATCAGTATTTTAACCTCCATCCAACTCATTTACTAAAAAATTAGTTTGACAGCTGCGCAGAAAATCGCTGATGCTGATCGTCATCCGGTCCGCGCCGGATCACATAATCTTTGGGAGGAGACAGATGCGGAGACATCTACTTTCCGCAGTGGCGGCGGCTGCCGTCATTGCGGGGCACGGTCCTGCTTGGGCCGACGAAGCCGCAGCACAACGTTGGATTGACGACGAATTCCAGCCATCGACTTTGTCGAAAGACGAACAGATGGGCGAAATGAAGTGGTTCATCGAAGCTGCACAACCTTACGCCGGCATGGAAATTAACGTCCTGTCGGAAGGTATCCCAACCCACTCGTATGAATCCGAGGTTCTGACCAAGGCTTTCGAGGAAATCACTGGCATCAAAGTCAATCACCAGATCCTTGGTGAGGGCGAAGTGGTTCAGGCTGTACAGACCCAGATGCAGACCGGTAGGAACCTGTATGACGGCTACGTCAATGACAGCGACCTGATCGGCACGCACTCGCGCCTGCAGCTGGCTTATAACCTGACCGAACAGATGGGTGGTGACTGGGCGGCGACCACATCGCCGACGCTGGATCTGGACGACTTTATGGGCATTCAGTTTACCACTGGCCCGGATGGCAACCTGTATCAGTTGCCCGACCAGCAGTTCGCGAACCTCTACTGGTTCCGCAAAGACTGGTTCGACGATGAGGCGAACAAAGCCGCTTTTAAAGAAAAGTACGGCTATGAACTGGGCGTTCCTGTCAACTGGTCAGCCTATGAGGACATAGCTGAATTCTTCACCAATGACGTGAAGGAAATCGACGGTGTCGCGATCTATGGCCACATGGACTATGGCAAGCGCGCGCCTGACCTTGGCTGGCGTATGACCGACGCGTGGCTGTCGATGGCCGGCGCCGGTGACGTGGGTGAGCCGAACGGCGTTCCCGTCGACGAATGGGGCATCCGCATGGAAGCGGGTACCTGTAACCCTGTCGGTGCATCCGTGTCGCGCGGTGGTGCTGCAAACGGTCCAGCTGCGGTCTATGCGATCCGCAAGTGGGATGAGTGGCTGCGGAACTACGCCCCTCCGGGTTCGGCGTCTTATGACTTCTACCAGTCGCTGCCGGCACTTAGCCAAGGCAACGTGGCCCAGCAGATCTTCTGGTACACCGCCTTTACCGCCGACATGGTGAAGCCGAAGTCCGAAGGCAACAACACCGTGGATGACGAGGGCACGCCGCTGTGGCGGATGGCGCCCAGCCCGCATGGCCCCTATTGGGAAGAAGGCCAGAAGGTTGGTTATCAGGACGTTGGGTCGTGGACCTTCCTGAAATCGACGCCTTCGGATCGTGCGCAGGCCGCGTGGCTCTACGCTCAGTTCGTGACGTCCAAGACTGTCGATGTGAAGAAGTCCCATGTGGGTCTGACCTTCATCCGCGACAGCTCGGTCAACCACGAGTCTTTCACCGAACGCGCCCCCAAGCTGGGTGGTCTGGTCGAGTTCTACCGCTCGCCTGATCGTGTGGCATGGTCGCCGACCGGTATCAACGTTCCGGACTATCCGAAGCTGGCCCAGATCTGGTGGCAGCAGATCGGTGACGTGAACTCGGGCGCCTTCACCCCGCAAGAGGCGATGGACCGTCTGGCCGAGGAAATGGACATCACCATGGCCCGCATGCAGGCCGCGGATGAAAGCGCCGGTGTCTATGGCGGCTGTGGCCCACGCCTGAACGAACCGCAGGATCCTGCCTTCTGGCTGGAAAAAGCAGGCTCGCCCAAGGCCAAGCTGGAAAACGAAAAGCCGCAGGGCCAGACCGTCAACTATGACGAACTGGTTGCCCGCTGGCAGGCCAACTAAGCCAATGCAACCGGGGATGCCGTGCGCGGCATCCCCACCCTACGACCAGTGCGCGGCACTGAACGACCGGAACCCACGGACATGATCGAACTTCAAGATGCCACCAAACGGGTTGGCAACGTTATTCATATCAAGCCCACCAATCTGACGCTGCAGACCGGCCATTTCAATGTGCTGCTGGGCGCGACGGGATCAGGCAAGACCTCTCTGATCAAGATGATGGCCGGGCTGGACCCGATCGCCTCAGGCAAGGTTCTGATGGATGGGCAGGACGTCACGCGGCTGAACACGCAAAAGCGGCAGATCAGCCTGGTGCACCAGTTCTTCGTGAACTACCCGCATATGACCGTATTCGACAACATTGCCTCGCCCCTGCGCGTGGCGGGCATGGCGCAATCCGAGATCGAAGGCCGCGTGGAAGAGGCCGCCGACCTGCTGCAACTGCGCCCGATGTTGCACCGCCGACCGCACGAGTTGTCGGGCGGACAGCAGCAGCGAACAGCGCTGGCCCGGGCGATTGCCAAGGAAAGCCGCGCTGTGTTTCTGGACGAGCCCCTGGCCAACCTCGACTACAAACTGCGCGAGGAATTGCGCGAGCAACTGCCTGACCTGTTCGCAGGGCGCGGGGCCGTCGTGGTCTATGCCACGTCCGAGCCCGAAGAGGCGCTGCTGCTGGGCGGCTACACCGCCCTGATGGAGGATGGTCGCGTGACGCAGTTCGGCCCCACCGCCGACATCTATCGCAACCCCGAAAACATCGCCGCGGCGCGTGTGTTCTCGGACCCGCCGATCAACGTGGCCCAAATCACCGTATCAGGCGCGCAGGCGCAACTGGCAGGTGGCGGAGGCTGGGCTGTCTCTGACATGGCCGACGGAGACTACATGGTCGCCGTGCGCCCGCACCGGGTGACACCGTTCCGCACGTCGGATGCAGATGTGGAACTGACGGGCCGCGTGATCGTGACCGAGCTGTCGGGCTCGGATTCCAGCGCGCATTTCCGGCATGGCTCGGATGACTGGGTTTCACTGGCGGCTGGCGTGCATCCCTATCAGGTCGGCGAAGATCACAGTTTCTACATGAACCCGGCGCACTGTCGGTATTTCGGCCAAGACGGCAAAAGGGTGGCCTGACATGGCACAGATCAAACTTTCGAACCTACGGCACAGCTATATGCCTGAGCCGCAAGGCCCGCAGGACTATGCGCTCAAGGAAATCGACGTCACTTGGCGCGACGGCGGGGCCTATGCGCTGCTGGGGCCGTCGGGCTGCGGCAAGTCCACCCTGCTGAACATCATCTCGGGCTTGCTGACCCCGTCCGAAGGGCAGATTCTGTTCGATGATCGGGACGTGACCGCCCTGCCCCCCGATCAGCGCAACATCGCGCAGGTGTTCCAGTTCCCGGTGATCTACGACACGATGACTGTGGGCGAAAACCTGGCTTTTCCGCTGAAAAACCGAGGCGTTGACCCGGCAACGATCAAACGCCGCGTCGATGAGATCGCCGAGATGTTGGACGTCACCGATATGCTGAACACTCGCGCCAGCGGCCTGAGCCCGGACAACAAGCAGAAGATCTCAATGGGGCGTGGTCTGGTCCGTGATGACGTGAACGCGGTGATGTTTGATGAACCGCTGACCGTGATCGACCCGCATCTGAAATGGAAATTGCGCTCGAAACTGAAAGAGCTACACCAGCGGGTCAAAGCCACGATGATCTACGTGACCCATGACCAGACCGAGGCGCTGACCTTCGCGGACGAAGTAGTCGTGATGCAGGAGGGCGAAGTGGTGCAGATCGGCACGCCCGTTGAACTGTTCGAACGTCCCCAACACACGTTCGTCGGCCACTTCATTGGCTCCCCCGGCATGAATGTCCTGCCCTGCGAAGCCAAAGGTGACCGCGCAGTGTTCGAAGGTCATGAGGTCATGCTGGAGGGTCCGACCCATGGCGACGGTGGCCGCACTGATCTGGGTATCCGCCCGGAATATGTGGGCTTTGGCGACACCGGTATTCCGGCGCATGTGACCAAGGTTTCCGACATTGGCCGCCACTATGTGGTCAGCGCAATGGTCGGCAACACGGCCCTGAAAGCCGTGACCGAACACAGCGTGCCCGAGCCCGGCTCGGAAGTCTTCCTGCAATTCAAACCTGAACAATCCCGCGTCTATCGCGACGGCTGGATCGCAACCGAGGAGCGCGGCTGATGAGAACGGAAAACCAAAAAGCATGGTTCTTTGTCCTGCCTGTGCTGGCGCTGGTCGCGTTCAACGCGCTGGTGCCGATGATGACGGTGGTCAACTACTCGGTGCAGGAAACCTTTGGCAACAACCAGTTCTTCTGGGAAGGGCTTGGCTGGTTCGAACAAATCCTGCGCTCAGATCGCTTTCAGGCCGCGCTGGGACGTCAGTTCTTGTTTACCTTCCTGATCCTGCTGATCGAGGTGCCCTTGGGCATCATCGTCGCCCTGTCGATGCCGCGCAAAGGCTTCTGGGTGCCGGTCTGTCTGGTACTGATGGCCCTGCCGATGCTGATCCCGTGGAACGTGGTCGGGTCGATGTGGAACATCTTTACCCTGCCCAAGATCGGGCTGATGGGGTACTTCCTGAATGACGTTCTGGGCATCAACTATGACATGACGCAACAGCCTCTGTCGGCCTGGATCACCGTTGTGATCATGGATGTCTGGCACTGGACCTCGCTGGTCGTGCTGCTGTGCTATGCGGGCCTCGTGTCGATCCCGGACGCCTATTATCAGGCCGCCAAGATTGACGGCGCCAGCCCGTGGTCGGTGTTCCGCTATATCCAACTGCCCAAGATGAAAACCGTCCTTACTATCGCGGTTCTGTTGCGCTTCATGGACAGCTTCAACATCTATACCGAGCCCTTCGTTCTGACCGGCGGTGGCCCCGGCAACTCAACCACCTTGCTGTCGATCGACCTTGTGAAGATCGCGCTGGGACAGTTCGACCTTGGCCCTGCAGCCGCGATGAGCCTGATCTATTTCGCCATCACGCTGCTGGTAAGCTGGGTCTTCTACACTCTGATGACAAAGGATGACGCGCAATGAAGAAGCGGTCTCTTATCCCGATCCTCTATATCGCGTTCCTGATGCTGCCGATCTACTGGCTGGTGGCGATGTCCTTCAAGACCACGAACGAGATCCTGTCGGGATTTTCCCTGTTCCCCCAGACCTTCACGCTGGAGAACTATATCACCATCTTCACCGACCCGACATGGTACTGGGGCTACATCAACTCGATCATCTACGTGACGATCAATACGGTGCTGTCGGTTTGTGTCGCCCTGCCTGCAGCCTATGCGTTCTCGCGCTATCGCTTCTTGGGCGACAAGCAGCTGTTCTTCTGGCTGCTGACCAACCGGATGGCTCCGGCAGCCGTGTTCGCGCTTCCTTTCTTCCAGCTGTATTCTTCGATCCACTTGTTCGACACCTATCTGGCCGTGGCTCTGGCGCATACGCTGTTCAATGTGCCGTTGGCGGTGTGGATTCTGGAAGGCTTCATGCGCGGCATCCCAAAGGAACTGGACGAGACAGCCTATGTCGACGGCTATTCCTTCCCGCGGTTCTTCGTGACGATCTTCCTGCCCAACATCAAAGCGGGCGTGGGTGTCGCGGCATTCTTCTGCTTCATGTTCTCATGGGTTGAAATGCTGCTGGCCAAAACCCTGACCGCAGTTGAGGCGAAACCCATCGCCGCCGTGATGACCCGCACCGCCTCCAGCGCGGGGTATGAGCTGGGCCTGCTGGCAGCCGCCGGGACGCTGACCATTATCCCCGGCGCCATCGTCATCTGGTTTGTCCGCAACTACATCGCGCGTGGTTTCGCGATGGGCCGTGTGTGAGGTTCGATATGCGTAAACTACTTCTCACCCTCCCCTTCCTGCCTTCGATGGCGTTTGCTCAGCAGGCCGGATGGGGCAATGTCGGCCAGCAAGAGGAAAAGGGGTTTTCCTGGACTGACCCGTTGTGGCCCGATTTCTGGATGGCCTGGACGCCCGCAACGCTGGCGCTGTTCGTCGGCATCTTCTCAGCCATCGCCCTGATTGGCGTGCTCGAAGGGTTCAAATTCCGCGACGGGATCGAACGGCGCGGCGTGCTTGGTCTGACGACTACGCTTGGGGATCGTTTGTTCATCACCCTGCTAGGATCGGCCTATATTTTCCTCGCCTGGCTGGGAATCGTCGGACAACCTGTCTGGACCCCATTATTCCTGTCCATTGGCTGGGGTATTTTCGTCTTCTGGAAAGTTTGAGCTTTGCGAAACAGCGAAAGGATGCTTGTCTGTCAGGCATAATAAAAAAATGCGACACGAAAGACCGATGCGAAAGAAAAAAACAACAAACCTTCTGACCGAGGTTGAACTTGAGTTCATGAATGAACTCTGGGCGCTGGGTCAGGGCTCGGTCCGTGACGTGCTTGATCGCCTGCCACCAGAACGCAATCTGGCTTATACATCCGGTGCGACCATCCTGCGGATTCTTGACGACAAAGGCTTCGTCGAAAGCCGCAAGGACGGAAAGACCCTGATCTATTCGCCGCTGCTGGAGAAAGACAGGTATCAGGCGCGGTCGTTGCAAAACCTCTCGCGCACATTGTTCGATGACACGCCTGCCTCATTGGTGGCGCGTCTGGTCGACGATGCGGGCCTGAGTGAAGCCGATCTGGAGGAAATTCGGGCACTGGTAGAGAGGAGACTGCAAAATGACGGCGGTTAAACCGGTTCTCGATGCGTATCTCGAATTAAGCTTCGTCCTTGTGCTGGCAGCGATCATATGGCTAGCCGTAAGAGGCGTATTGGCAAAAACCCCAATGCAATATGGGTTTGTCGCGCAGCTTCGCGCGCTCAAGACACTGTGCCTGTGCATTCTGGTCAGTCCGCTTCTGGCGTGGGGGATCTTTGCGCTGGCGGCTCAGACATCGACCACCGGCAAGGTTGCGATTGGCGATATCGCCGTTGCTGCGTATTTGCGCGGTGAGATTTCGATGCCAGCGACCCAGTTCGAAGCATTGCTGAACACGCGTGAACGCTGGGTGGAATACCTGCTGCATGGCGACCACCCTGTTCTTTTGGCGGGCCTTGCCATGTTGGCAATTGCTGCAACTGTGTATGCTGTGCGCTTGGTGCGTGATGGATTGGGGATCAGAAGTACGGTGCAAAACAGTTTCCTATGGCGCCGCTCGGCCAAGGTAGACATCAGGCTGTCAGATCGAATAGCCGTGCCGTTTGCCGTACGTGGTTTGCGCAGGCGTCATGTTGTTTTGCCCAGCCATCTACTGGATACGCCAAGCGAGTTGCGCTTTGCCTTGGCGCATGAACTTCAGCATGTGCGTGCTGGCGATGTTGAATGGGAGCTTGGGTTCGAACTGCTTCGCCCCCTGCTGTTCTGGAACCCCGGATATCTGATTTTGAAATATCAGTTCGACCGCTTGCGTGAACTTGCATGCGATCAGTCCGTCGTTTCGCGCAAAGGCATCAACGCAAGCGATTACACCAATTGTTTGCTGGACTATTGCGCAAGAACCGTCAGCAGAGGCAGCCCCAAAGTTCTAAACGTGGCGTTGGTGACCGGCGGCAAAGCCAAACGGGTCCTGCGGCAACGGGTGATTGCGCTTGCGGATGCGCCATCAGTGCAGTCCGGGGCACCCGCGCTATTTGTTTGCCTGACCCTGGTGTTCGCAACAGTCCTTGGTCTGGGTGCGGCGTCCGTTCAGCAAACTAACGACTGGAGCCACGATCGTCTGATGCTGTCGACGGTCGTCAACCTTGAACGGCTCGAGGCACGCAACGCAGGCAACTGACCCGGCGGCTTACCATCCTCTGCGCCCGAACAGAGAATGCAGCCTTTTTTGCCCGGCAAAGGGATCAACGGTTTGCGGGGGCGTCAGACCGGAAACAACCCGGCGTACGAGGAACCAACAGACCAGCGCAAAAATCACGCCGCCAAAAGCTTGCCCTAGCAAGACGCCTGGCGCGCCGGCAATATAGGCGCCAGCTACCGCGAATGGCCACGTGCCCAGCGTGTGTCGGCCCCAGTTCACCCACGTTGAATAGATGGGGTGCCCCAGATTGTTAAAGCTGGCATTTGCCACAAAAATCACGCCGTTGAAGAACGAAGCCAGCGCCAAAGGTCCGCAAAACAGGTAGATCAGCGCACGCGTTTCTCCTTGCGCCTGAAACAGGTCAGCAATTGGGCCGCGCAGGACAAATAGAACCGAAGCCATCAACAGCACATAAACACCAGTGAACTTAACGCCCGCAAGAAACGTGTCTTTCACGCGGTCATATTGCCCGGCCCCGTAATTCTGACCAACGATCGGCCCGATTGAACCCGAAAGCGCAAAAACGACCGAAAATGCGACAGGCATCAAACGCGCAATGACTGCCATTCCTGCCACTGCATCTGTTCCAAATTGCGCAACCTCACGAATGACAATCGCGTTGCCCACGGGCGTTGCGATATTGGTCAGAACGGCAGGAATGGCGATGCCACGAACTGGTTGGAAATCTGACACGACCTGCCCCACAGACGGCCGCGCAAAAGCCTTGTGTACCCGGATAGCGGGGCCGACCGCAAACAGCAGCATGCAAATTCGCGCGATAACCGATGCAATCGCCGCGCCGTCCAAGCCAAGGCCAACCGCAAAGATCAGGATCGGGTCCAGCACAGCGTTGGTCACGCCGCCGTAAATTGTCGCCAGCATCGAACGTCGCGCGTCACCATGCGCCCGCAACACTGCCATCCCCGCCATTGCCATCGCCATGACCCACATCGTAGGCAAAATGATCGAGACATAGCGCGCAGCCAGACGCAGGACTTCTCCCTCGGCTCCTAAGAGCGATAGCAAAAAGTCGAGGTTCAGCATAACGATGCCGGAAACGATCACTCCGATCAATATTCCGAGTATTGCCACACTGGTGGCGAAATTGCTGGCCTGTTCGTGCCGACCTGCGCCCAATTCGCGGGCCACAAGTGCGCCGGCTGCAATAGACAGCCCAACGTTGACCGAGTTGGTGAAGAACAGCAGCGTTCCAGCATAGCCCACAGCAGCAGCCAACGCATCATTTCCCAACATGGAGATGAAAACCATATCCACGAAGTCGACTGCGAAAATGGCCATCAGGCCGATGCTGGTGGTCAGCGACATACGCGTTACATGGCGCATCAAGCTGCCGGAAAGGAAAACAGCTCGACCTGTTGTATCATTTGCCATAAGCCGACCGCTCCCCAATGCCTCATCGCACTCTGACAATGGTCACGGGCTTTGGGCAACCGGAAAAATGCGCGCTAGTTTTCTCGGATATCCATGAGAGACTTTTGCAGGGCCACGATCATGGCATCGCGATGCTGCGAAAGCTGCGCGGGGGTCTCATTCTTTGCGGCAGCGGCGATACCCTCACACATCTGCCGTTTTACATCATCCGTTAGGTAAACCTGCCCGAGGTCGTCCCACCAGCCATTAAATGTATCAGAGAAATGGTCGCAAAAGGCGTTCAGTCCACCTTCGCCTGCTCCGAGATTAAACAGCATTGTCGGCCCCATCGCAGCCCATCTTAGGCCGGGACCTGCCCAAACCGCCTTGTCCACATCCTCGACTGACGCGACCCCAGATACCACCAAATGAATAGCCTCGCGCCACAGCGCCGCCTGCAAACGGTTAGCGACGTGTCCCGGAACCTCTTTACGGACCTGGATCGTCGTCTTGCCAAGGCTCTCGTAAAATCGTTGCGCAGCTTCGACGACGCCCTCTTGTGTCTTGTCGTTGCCTAGCACCTCAACCAGCGGGATAAGGTGCGGCGGGTTGAACGGGTGCCCCAAAACGAACCTGGCCGGATCTTTCCAGCCATGCTGCATCTGGCTCAGTGTCAAACCAGACGCAGAGCTTGCAACAATCGCCTCATCAGACAGAGCGGGTTCAATAGCGGCATAAATGGCGTGTTTGACGTCTAATCGTTCGGGCACGTTTTCCTGCACGAATTGTGCACCTTCGACAGCCTCGGGCGCGCTGGTGCTAAAGGTGATGGCATCGGCTGAGCCCTCTGCCCCCAATCCCAGCGCCACCATTGTGGGCCATGCCGCTTCGATATACGCCCGGGCTTTGTGTTCAATCTTCGGGTCCGGGTCATACAGCGCGACCGACCGCCCAGAGGCGAGAAATAGCGCCGCCCAGCTGGCACCGATGACCCCGCCGCCAAGACAAACCGTGTGTTGGATTTCCATCAGAACAGCCCTGGGTTCAAAGGGGATGCCGCGGTTAGGCCTCCATCCACAGTAAAAAGCTGACCCGTGGCAAAAGAGGCTTCGTCAGACGCAAGCCAAACGGCCATGCTTGCAATATCCTCTGGCTTTCCAAAACGGCGCACCGCGTGGCGCACCACGGCATCCCGACGCGCAGCATTCGGATCGCTGGCCTGATCGAACCCGGCCTCAAGCATTCCGGTTTCGATCCAACCCGGACAGATTGCGTTGCAGCGGATCTGTGGCCCGTGATCGACTGCGATCGAACGTGTCAAACCATGCACAAAGGCCTTTGATGCGTTGTACAAGGCCATCGAGGGGTCCGCCGCATTGCCCGAGATTGAGCCGATATTTATGATAGCCCCACCTGTGGACATACGCGGAATGAAAGCGCGACACATGTTGAACACGCCCCGACAGTTTGTCCCGATGACGGCATCCCAATCATCATCCGTACTGTCAGCGACCGTTTTCTCGACCTGAACACCCGCGTTGTTCACCAGAATGTCGACCCCATCCAAGAACCGGGCCAAGTCTTCCACGGATGGGCCATCGCTTACATCCAACCTGTGCCAAAGAACGTCATCGCCCAAGCCATCGGGGCGCGCGGTGCGTCCGCAAGTGGCCACTTGGGCCCCTTCGCGCAGAAAAGCCTCTACGATCCCGCGGCCAATTCCCTGACGCCCACCTGTTATAAAGGCCCGTTTTCCCGACAGTCTCATCAGAGCCTCATTTGCTGAACTTGCGCGCTCAACCCTCCATCCAGAACCCAAAGCTGACCACTGGCATAGCGCGCCTCGTCCGAGGCCAGCCAATTCACAAGGTTGGCGATATCTTCCGGCGTTCCATAAGTACGCGTGGGGTGCACATCACGAACGGCCTGTTGCAGTTGATCAATAGACTTCCCTCCTGCGCCCGAACCCTCGCCCGTAAAAAAGCTTTGCAGCATGGGGGTATCGACGTAACCGGGGCAAATTGCATTTACCCGTATACCTTCGGGGCCGTGATCGCAGGCCATCGCACGGGTCAGCGCATGGACTGCGCCCTTTGTCGCGCAATACGCAGCAAGTCCCGGGTCGGCGATAAAGCCGTCGTAGCTGCCGAAATTAATGATCGAGGCCGATACGCCGGAAGACGCCGCGCGGCGCATCAGCGGCAATGCGTGTTTTGAGGTCAGAAACGTTCCCGTTACATTCACCGCGAACGACAAGTTCCACTCTTCCAGCGTCGTTTCCTCGATCGTTTTTTCGATTTCGATGCCTGCGGCATTGACCAAAATATCCAGTTTCCCGGCTTCATCTTGGACACGTTGCATCGCCGCAATCGCGTCGGCTTCGTTGGTGACATCCAGCCTGACGAAAACGCTACCATCCTCGTCATGCGCCTCCAGCGATCCCTCAGGCGTCAGATCAGCTGCATAGACCCGCGCGCCTTCGCGCAGCAATCGCGCAGCGATGGCGCGCCCGATCCCCCCTCGTCCACCGCTAACCAGCGCGGTTTTGCCTTTCAGCATCACTGCTTGCTCTCCTTTTAGTATTCGTTGCTATACCGCGCCACACAATAACGGTGATTACATGTGCCAAGACGGATCACGCATTTCCGCGCGAGGCTTTCCAGCTGGTTTAGATGTTCTGAGATGCCGCCTAGAAAGGGCACCGACCGCCTGCTCTTACTCACGTTCCGCCCGTCCGCTTCATGGCGCAACCTTTGCATAAGCATCCAGCACCAAACCGTGAAAATGATGCACAGCATGTTCAGACTTGCCCGAACCATCGGGGTCATGAACGATCCGGCCCTGCGTGAAGGCAGGCGTATTCATTCCGCGCTGGACACTCTCAACAATGTCGATGTCTTCACGTTGCAGGACCTCATCCAGATATCGCATGGCCTCTACTTCCATCTCGTCCGGCTCTGGCGTTTCCAGAAAAAAGTCATAGGTCTCAAGCGTGCGGTCGGGCCCGATCGGGATAACGTTCAGCACAATCATCGATGATCGACCCGGATAGCGCATCAGGCAGGTTGTCGGCCACAACCACCACACCGCATGGGTGCGCACCGTCGCGTTCGAGACGTCATAGGCGGTGTTCGCGCCCTTGCCCGCTTCGGCCATATGGCTGGAGTAAATGCCGTAGGTCGTCACCTTATAGGTATCCATGTCCACCAGATCGCAAAAATCCTTATGCGCGGTCGGACAGTGGTAGCACTCAAGAAAATTGTCGACGACGTTTTTCCAGTTGGACTTGATGTCATAGGTTAAGCGACGACCGAATGTCAGTTGTTCAATGTCCGGTGCCCAATGACGAATCTCAGTTTGCAGGTTGCCTGAAAGCTTAGCCAAACTGGGTGACTGCGCATCAAGATTTACAAAGACAAAACCCGCAAACTCCTCGACTTGAACCTGATCCAGACAAATGTCTGAGGTATTGAAACCGCTCAGCTTTTCGGTCTCTGGTGCCCGAACAAGTTGCCCGTCCAGTTTGTATACCCAAGCATGATAGGGGCACATGATGCGCGTCGTCTGGCCTTCGCCGGACAGCAGGTGATGGGCGCGGTGTTTGCACACATTGTAAAACGCCCGCAGCACTCCGTCACGGTCGCGCACGATGGCAATTGGGTGTCCAGCGATCTCGACGGTGACGTAGGACCCTGGCGCGCGCAGCTTTTCGACATGGCACACCCATCGCCAGGTTTTGGTCAGGATCGCCTCAACATCAGCCCAGAACCAATCGGGGTCGACGTAAGCGTCCGCCCTAAGCGAACTGGTGTCAAAAGGATCAGCGCTATAACCGTGCGATATTCTCTCGAATTGGTCTTTAGAAGGAAGCTGGCGCATCGTGGTCTCCGAATATCCGAGTCACCCTATGACCGGATGTTTGGCTAATTCGAGCACATGATCTTCGGAAAAAATGCCAAAGGCGCAACTTTTTTCGCCACTATTTACATCTTTTTCGCCATTCATCACTCAACAATATTTTGTTTGTTTTGACGATGCATGGGCCATGCACGGAACTCGAACGGGACCCGCCCTTCTGTCCGATCCTGACTGGGCGGCAAACCAAACCTGTGTTTGTAGGACCGGCTGAAATGAACCTGACTGGCAAAACCAGAGGCCATGGCGACCTCAGAAATTGGTAAATTGGTCTGCGTCACCAGCCCTCTCGCCCGGTCCAACCGGATGTCGCGGTAATACTGAGCTGGCGTTTTCCCCACGTGAACCGAAAACATCCGGTCCAAATGACGGTGCGAAATTCCCACCAACTTGCATATCTCGGGTACAGGCCGCGGATCTTCCAAATTGGCCTCCATCGTCTGGATCGCGAGCCTTAGCTTATCGGGAACAGTCGCCCCCAACGGTTCACTTCCTTCCGGTTGTTGCATGTTGGCCGGTTCGCGAAGCCTATCGTGGAAAACATATCGCGCCGCTGCGTTCGCCAGCGCGCTACCGCGGGTTCCCATAAGGATCTGCAAGCCAAGATCCACTGCCGCGCCACCACCGCAGCACGTGAAGCGGTTGCCATCCAGAACAAAAAGGTTCTCAACAACTTCCACATTTGGAAAAAGCTCTTTGAAAGCATCTACATGCTCGTAGTGAACAGTCGCGCGACAGCCGCTCAAAAGCCCGGCCTGAGCTAAGAGAAACGCCCCCGTGTCCAGCCCCACTAAAATCGCGCCCTTGCGTGCCCAATTACGTAACGCGTTTCTAAGTCCGGGGGTCAGGTGCTGTTCCGGCGTCCAACTGGTGGAAACGACAACGAAATCCACCCCGTCAGTTTCAACCTCGCTCAAAGCGGTTGTCGAAATGTCTGCTCCGTTACTCGACATGCAGGGCCCGCCAGTCGCAGATACAAACTTCCACTTGAAATACGACTGGCCATCCAGATAGTTCGCTGCCCTGAAAGGGTCTATGAAGCCCATCGTCGCAGAAATATTGAAGCCCGGTGCCACAATCACCACAATTTGCGTTTTGATTGGTACGGCTTCATTCATTTCAGCCACTCCATTACCCACGGACCCTTAGGTCAAGAAAAGAGCTTTTGTGTCAGCAGCGCAAGTCGGTGCAGTATGACGCCTTCGAAGCGTAACTTTGGCCTCCACCAATCTTGCTTGCCAGCTGCAAGACCAATCTTGCATAGCGTACCCACCGATTGCCTTCTAAAACGATGGTGATCGCACGGCCAGTAAGCCCTAAATTGATAACCTATCTCTCGGTAAAGGCGCGCTCCAGCGTGGCTTGGACGGGCTTCAAAAGGTAGGCAAGCAGGCTTTGTTCTCCGGTCTGCAGCTCGGCTACGACTGTCATTCCCGCGCGCAATGGCCTTTCAAACGCGCCCGTGCCAACATGCGCGTCGGTCAAATCGAACGACGCCCGAAAATACGTATCGCCCGTAGTCTCATCAGTTAGTGGAAGCGGATAGACGGAACTCAAATGCGCCTTGACCTTGCCGAAACGGCGCACATCGAACGTATCCACGCTAACAGAGACCGGGTCATCGACCGTGACATGCCCCACTTCAGAGTTCGGGATGCGTGCCTCGACCACCAAGGCTTGTCTTGATGGCAATATTTCAAAAATTGTCTCACCGGGCGCGATGACTTCACCCGGGTTCGGATAAGCGACAGATTGCACCACACCCGACGAAGGCGCGACTATGCGCAACGCCTGCAGCTTGGCGGCCACATTGGAAAAGGACACCTGCAAGCGATCATGTTCCTGCTCCAACTCCGAGATCCGCGTTACAACTTCGTCCTGCATAGACAGCGCTTCTTCATACATGGCTGCGGTCGAATTCATCAGTGCATTCTGGGCTTCGGCCAGACGTGCTTCGGCAGCAGAGGCCGTGGCACGTAAAACATCTACTTCGTCTTCTTCCTCCAGATAGTCGCTCAGCGATTTTAGGCCCTGCGCATGAAGTTGAGCATACCGCGCGAGGCCTTTTTCTTTTCTCGCAACCCGGTCTTTTGAAAACTCGGAAGCTTGCTTCAAAATCTGCACAGTCTCCGCCTGTTGTTCCAACGAGGATTGCCGAATCTTTTGGCCTTCGAAGAATAGGCGCAATCGCGAAGCAGCAGTTTTCAGGCCACTCTGACCCAGCGCGTCCAGTTCGTCAGAGCTTGGAGGTTGCGGTCTGGTTAACATAGACAAAACAACCTCGCCGCTTTTCAGATCACGCGCGATTGCCGCCAGTTGTTCGGTCAACAACTCAGTCTCTTGCAAGAGGTCCGGATTCGCGAGTTCAACCAACAAATCACCGGATTTCACCCGTTGACCATCGTGGACATGCACTGCACGAACGATGCCACCGTGCAATGTGTCGACTTGCTGATAGTCCCCAAAAGGCAGAATTGTACCCGGCGCACGTGTGATCTGCGGAACACTGGTGTACCCCGCCAGGGACAGAATGCAACAGATCATCGCGAACGACCCTAGCGCCAAAAACGCCGCGAACCGAGGCTGCCTCAATCGCTTTCGCTTAGCCGCATCCGCCATCGGCCCAGCATTGGTATTTCGTTCCATTTTGCTGGTCATGACTGTCCCCCCAGTGTTTTTAAGACGGCTTGCAGCTTTCTGAGTCCGGCTTCTCCGGTCGCGTTGACCACCACACGATCGCCGTTCAAAAAAATGAAGCGATCAGCGATTTGCATGAACGACCTATCTGCGGTCGCAACAACAACCGTTTTTTGGCCGTGTTGCGCCCGGACCCAATCCTTAAACTGAGCGCGCCGCAAATCTGTTAAGCCGTTGGTCGGCTCCGAAAACAGGTAAAGTGAAGATTCACGCGCCATACTACGCGCCAATGCCAACGACTTGATTGTTTCATCCGACAGCCCCGCAAGCAATCGATCCGTCAGTCGCGTATTCAAACCGTCCTGCAGCAATCCCGGTTCGTTTAGTAGTTTCATAAACGCGAGCTTCGAATAGATCTCTTCATCCGTGAGCGATAAAGACGCCAAACGAAAATTCTGAGCGATCGTTCCGTAGAACAGAGAGGGATGGTAAGGCGCATAAGTAGTCGACTTTCGCAACTCGTCCGTGGCGATTTGGCGGATGTCGATCCCGTCATGCTCGATCGTTCCAGCCAAAGGTGCGTGCAGGCCATCGATCAACTCTAACACGGCAGTGCGACTGGCGACATCGCTGCTCATTACTAAAACGATTTCGCCGGGTTCGAAGTTGAAGCTGGCCTGAGATAAAAGTGCCGCATTCAAAGGGTCAGGCCGGTAGGTAACGCCCGAGAATGTCACCCCACCCCTGAGCGTTTTTCCATGGGAGTGATCTGGCCCCAGCTCCAGCTCTTCCTCCAGGCTAAGGACGCGGTCAACCTGCGCTTGGGTCTTTGAGAAGGCCAGCAATTGAGGACAAGCTGAATAAAGCGATTGAACAGGTGCCAAGACCTTGGACACTAACGCGATGGACGCGATGAGGGCACCGAAACTCAAGGTTCCATTCACTGCGCCAAGGGCACTCATGACGATTGCGCCTACAGTTGTCAGCGCGACCATGGATTGTGCCAAGGATTGCGTAAGCGTTTGAAACTGACGCGCTTGGCGGGACGCATCCTCAGCAGCGTCAACCAATGGTATGCTCGCTTCCATCCAGCGCGCCTGCAGCCCAAGGTTAGAAATGACGTGCTGGTGGCGAACGGCATCCTGCACCTTGGTGCGGAGAACCTCAGCCAATTCCGCTGCATTGCGATCTAAGGACTGCTGGCGTGGTATTGTGATCAGACCTAGAACAACAAAGCCTATGATAATGAACATGCAAAGCAGGCCAACCGTAGGCGCCAAATACAACAGAAGGGCTAAGGAAATAAGGACAAATGGAAGGTCCAGCAAAGTCGTCATGAGTTGTCCGGTGAAAACGTCTCTTACACCTTCGAACTGACGGAACCGGGCCAGTTGCTGATGAACGCCCGATTTCTGCAATTGCGCCAAGGGCAGAGACATCAACTTGCGAAACAGGGCAACCATAAGCAGTTGTTCACCGCGCCAACCCACATAGGCCAGGGCCTTCCAGCGCGCCAGACGAAAACAAAAATCCGAAACACCCACAATAATGACACCAAACGCCAGCGAAATCAGTAAGCCAGCGGAACCGGACGGAATAACTCTGTCATAGATGGCCATGATCAACAGAGGCGTCAGCAGACCCAGCGTGTTGATCAAAAGAGATGCAAACAGGAGCGATGGCATCATTGGGCCGAGGTCCCGAAATGCCGTTCGTACGGAGGTCGAGTGGCCTCCAGCCTCATTGCGACTGACACGGTCCAGCCGAACCGCTAAGCACTTTCCACCGCCCGGGTGATAAAAGCGCAGGTCTGGGTTTTGACTATCACTTGTTCGTAAATCCGCCCCCAACCTTTCAAGAGCCAGGTAACACCCGCCTCTATTCGGGAATACCAGTGCAGGGCATTCTTGTTGGGTCAGTTCCCGTTCACGGCATCTGACTGTAGAATAGGAAACTTTCAATGTTTCCAATGCATTCAAGACATCATCTTGACTGAGTGACTCGGTGAAATGCGGCAAGGCTTCGGTGACCGTGTCTGCACTCTTCCGGCGCCCTCCAACCTGCAGAAATCGTTGCAAGATCGAGGCAGCGTCAATTGTGCTCAACGTGCTCATGCGGCACCTCTGTTGTGCGATTGCGCTGCGTGTAGCTCCACCGCCGCGTCTTGGTTCCACGCAATGACATCGTCAGTTAAGATGTTGGTAAGTTTTACGCTTTGATCCGCCAACTTTCGCAGCCGCGGATCCGGGCTGGACAAGACTAACGTGGGTCTTGGGGAAACACTCTCAAGGTAATCCGCTAAGGCTTGTCGTTCTGGTGTATCTAAAGCCGCCGTCGGTTCGTTCATCAACAAAACCCGAGGCTGCAACGCCAAAACGCGCGTCAGAGCGATAAGGTGGCGGTTCACCGGTTCCTTTTCGAACCCGGTGTTGGCGTTCAGCACAGTGCTGTACCCGGCGGGAAGACGGTTGATACGTCGCTCCAACCCCAAAGCCGCGGCAATGTGCTTTGCCTTACCAGCGGTCGCGTCATCCGAGAAAGCGGACAGGTTTTCTAGTATCGTGCCGGAGAATATCGCTGGCTCTGTTTCCAAAGCGATCAGAGCCCCCTGCCCTTTCTGCATTACTCTTTGCGACGCGGCCAGCCCGTCAATCATTATGGAACCGCGATTAGGCGAGCGCGTGCCTGCTATGACTTCAAACAATGCGCCAACCATCCAGTTTTCTTCGGCGTCAACCAAAACACACTGGGATCGACCCACCGAGAATGAAATTGGAGAACTTGACCGACCAGCTTCACCAGCCACGCTCAGCGACAAGTTGGAAACCTCAATGTTCCCGGTCATTTTGCCTGCAGATTGCTGAGGTACAGCGATGGGTTTCAACCTTTCCATATCTGCCAAGCGCCCACGCGCCAATGCTGCATCTTCGGACTGCACCCACAGTGCCATGAGCTTAGTCAAAGGTTGAATGATACGTCCGTTCAGCAGCATGCACGCCGCAAGTTCCGCAATTCCGATTTGGTTTTGAATGACCAGATATGCCCCCGACAGACCCATCGCAGCGACCATCAATTGCGAGAAGACGGCACCAAAACTCTGTGTAAAACCCGAGAAGAGTATGAGCTTTCTACTCATGTAAACGGTTCGTTCCTCAAGGCGCTCGAACCGGCGCGCTAATTGCGGTTCCATTCGGTTCGCCTTGACGGTCGGCATTTTTGCCAGAACTTCAGACAGAAACGCGTAGCGCCGTGTGTCCAACGACTTTCGTTGTTCGAACAGCGATCTTTGCGCGCGCTTCATGACCAAAGCGACCGTGCTAACCACACAAAACGCACCCAGGGGAACAAGAAACAACCACCCTCCGATAAGGGCGATCAAAGCTGCGAACAAAACTGTAAAAGGCAGGTCAATCGAAAGGCTTTGGGTCTGACCAGATTGGAAATCTCTGAGCCGGCCAATGGCCGAAAACCTCTCAAAATATGCATTTTCCGGGCTTTCGGTAAAGGTCTTGGGGTCGGCGCAAAGAAGTTTACTCAAGAACCGATTGTGGTTGTGGACCGCCGTATCTTCGGCCGCAACAGCAAGCAGAATGTTCCGGCACTGACGCAAAACCATCTCAGCCATCGCGCTGACCAGCAGCGCAGTCGACAATACCCACAGTGTTTCTGTCGCCTGAAACGGTATGACCCGATCAAAAATCAGCAGAATGGAAATGGGCGTCAGAAGCGCAAGAATATTCAATGAAAAAGACGCGACCCATATCGGGATTCTGAACCCCAAGCCCACCGATTTCCCGACCAGTTTAAGCGGTTTCATTCTGCACGCTCACCCGTTTGATTTCCAACAGGATGTGCGCCGCTCGGCTTTAGAAAATGTAAACTCAGGTCGCCTTAATTCTTCTTATTTTCATTAAATTACAAATATTTATGAAACACATCTGCAAGGTTTCGCGTGCTATCTCACACCAGAACACACAGGCTGCATAAGGAAATGGATAATGGGGAAAACAGGTCAAGATATTTCATTTTACGCGCAGTCTCGAAAGTCTGAGCAAGATGAGAAGGCTGAACTTGCATCACAACTTTCGCGTAGCGGTCCGCATGAAGTCGACGACCCGTCACGAAGTACCTTGCACACAGGTGAAAATCGTTCTGGCTCGATGGAAAACCGCGCCTATTTTGACGGCGCTCCCGTTGGGGCGGACGTCGAAGATGTGACATCGGCGGAAAGCCAGCGAGAAACAGGCATCCAATCCGGCCCAGAGCCCATTGTTCCGATAAACACGTCAGTCGACTTGCAGGCCAGTGTTCGGCAAAAAGATGCACCCAGCACTATCCGAGAACCAAACACAACGTCAGAGATGGTAGAGGCCACTCCTGCTCAACTGTCATCCGCCCCCTCTCTCACTCGCGCTTCCAACGATCAGGTGGATATCCGCAGTCACGAAAGTCCGCAGTACTCGCCTCCGCCACCCAATTTGGCGGAGGCCAACACAGCCCCTGAACAGATTGATCTGGATAATGCGACCGTAGCCGAGAATGCATCAGGCGCGGTTGTTGGTACGCTTTCCGTAGTCGATCCAGACCAAGCCGACGACCACCATTACCATGTATCAGACGATCGTTTTGAGGTTGCCAACGGTCAGTTGAAACTGAAACCCGGCATTGCGTTGGATCGCGAGGAAGCATCGTTTATCGAGGTTGACGTAACCGTCACCGATAGCGGTGGGCTTAGCCTGACAGAGACTTTCGCTGTCGAAGTCCAGGACATCAACGAAGCACCCAACAAAATCGATCTGCAAGATGTTGGCATCACAGAGAATACGCCCGGTGCCACTATAGGTTCTTTAAACGCTTTCGACGCGGACCAGGGCGATACGCACAGCTTTCACGTTTCTGACGACCGGTTCGAAATTGTCGACGAGCAACTGCGCCTTAAGCCCGGCATGGCTTTGGACCACGAAACTGCAGATATGATTGATATTGACGTCACGGTCACAGATACAGGCGGATTAAGCCTGACTGAACGCTTTACGATCAATGTGCTGGACGTCAACGAAGCCCCTGTTGCACTGGACCTCGACAATCTCTCCGTGGCCGAAAACTCGGTTGGTGGCGTTGTAGGAAAAGTCACCACAACGGACCCGGACCGCGGGGACCAGCACAGTTTTCAGGTTTCTGACGACCGCTTCGAAGTTAGCGACGGTCGTTTACGCTTGAAGACGGGAGTTGAACTGGATCACGAGCAAACCGACGAAATTGAGGTTCAGGTCACCGCCACAGACTCTGAAGGTCTGAGCGTGACGCAGAATTTCACCATTTCGGTTGAGGATATTAACGAGGGACCGACCGACCTTGCCCTAACAACAAACTCACAAAACCTCATTAAAAACGGCAGCTTTGAAGAGTTCGATCTTGCCAAGGGTAGGTGGAAAGGGTTCCACGAGGATCAGACCGGTGCCTGGACAGACGCAAATGGCATCGAAGTCTGGGACCGGCTTGGCGGAACACAGGCCTCGCACGGCGATCAGTTAATGGAACTGGATCACGGCCATGGTCTGGACAGCATTTCACAGACTGTCCAAACCGAAGCTGGGCAGCTTTACAACCTTGGCATGGATCTGCGAGAGCGCCTGACAGGCGGCACAGACACAGTAGAAGTCTATTGGAACGGCGATTTGGTAGCCGCTCTAGACCCTCAATCCTCGGATTGGGAGACGTTTCAATTGCAGTTGGTGGGAACCGGGCAGGACACGTTAGAGCTGCGGGAAACAGAAGGTCAGAACGACAGTTTTGGCGCCCTGATTGACAACATAACACTGACGGCAGCCGAGCAGACGGTGGCAGAAAACGTCAAAGGGGCAATTGTTGGGAAAATCAGCTTTGCCGACGCCGACCTTGGCGACAAACACAGTTTCGAGGTATCCGACGACAGGTTCGAGGTTGCCGACGGTTATCTAAGTCTAAAGCCCGGTGTTTCGCTGGATTATGAGCAGGCCTCTACCTTAACTGTCGACGTCACGGTCACCGACGAAGGTGGCCTGAGCCAGACCGAGGCTTTCAGTGTCCACGTCGCGGACCGGCAAGAAGCTCTGGTAAAAAGTGGTTTCCACGTCAAGTATTTCGACGTCGACCACAAGCTTGAAAAGCTGGCGGACGTGAACTGGGCGGAACCGCCGTCACACCAAGAAATACGCCCCGAAATAAACTTCGAAAACGGTAGCGAATCATTCTGGGAAGGCGGCTCTAAGGACACGTTTGGAGCGGAAGTTAGCGGCAATATCAACGTCTCGGAGGGGGGAGTGTTTACATTCTTTCTGGGTGGGGACGATGGCGCAACGTTGACCATAAATGGTGTCCCAGTTGTCGAGGATGACGGGTTGCACGCATACCATACAGAAACAGGACAGATTGCACTGGAACCCGGAACCCACAGTATAGAAATTCGGTATTTTGAGAACTACGGCCATGCTGGCCTTAAACTCGAATGGGAAGGACCTGGTATTGATGGTCGCGAAGCTGTCACCGCTCCTGACGCGACCGAAGCTCAAACCGTTGGCGGAATGCCTTTGACTTTCGACATCGACATCAATCAGCTGGCACTTTCGGATGCTTCAAATTTCGTTATCAATGAGCTGCCGGCGGGAACCCAAGTCGCAACAAAGGCTGGAACGACGATCACAGGTCCAGACGGCAGCGCAGAACTGAGCGACTGGCAAGGTGACCTCGTGACGATCACCCCTCCTCCTGATTTTGTTGGCTCAGTGCAGGCCGAACTTCAGAGTTCCGCATCGTCCGGCAACGATCTGAGTATGAACACGGTTCAAGTTTTAAGCTTTGAGGTTAATGACGCCCAGCACGTGATGCCATCGGCAGAACTTACCGGCGGGTTTCAAGCTCGGTACTTTGACGTGGACCACAACCTAAGGCGTTTAGACGACATCGACTGGGGCGCGGATCCGACCCATCAGGAATTCGTACAAGAAATCAATTATCAAAACGGCGCTGGCTCTTTCTGGGAAGGCGGTTCCAAAAACACATTTGGTGCAAAAATTGACGGGACAATCACGGTCGAAGAAGGCGGGACGTATTCCTTCTTTGCCGGGGCGGATGACGGTGTGGCTTTGTTTATTGACGGCCAGCAGCTCATCGACAACGACGGCCTGCATGGTTTCAGAACGCGATCTGCCCAAGTTGACCTCTCCCCTGGCGCTCATGACATCGAAGTTCGGTACTTCGAAAACCGTGGTCATGCGGGATTAAAGCTGGAATGGGACGGTCCGGATACTGACGGGCGTGAATTCGTTCAGGCGGATGCAGCGACATCAATCCCAGAAAACGGAACATTTGAGGTCGGTATCGACGTGATTGATGCGGGTCCGCAGGCCTCAGTAACGCTTGAGGGGCTACCATCAGACACTTTGGTCGTCAGTGGGGAAAACACAGCCCTAACGGACGGGAGCGAATTGAACCTGCAAGGTTGGGATATCAGCCTTTTGGAAATCTCTCCTCCGCCCGGGTTCGAGGGGGTGATTAATGGAGAAATCGTTGTATCAGACATCGGCTTCAATGGGGCGCAGCTAACGTCCGAAACTCCATTCGAGCTTACTGTGGGCGATGTCACAGCAGAAACTCAAATTGGACTATCTGATGAGATGGTCGAGGTCGTTTCTGCAACGGCAAATGAGTCCCCCGCCTGGGATTTAGACGACCAAATAGTCGAAGCGGAACAGGACCTAGACGTAATGTCAGAGGTAATTCTGAGCCCAAAAGAACCGGACATATCCAGTATCGACAGCGACGCGTACGAGCGGTTCGATTGGTAGTTTTGTTTTCACTCCCTGTCTCAAACCGAACGCAACTATTTAGCTTTGCCTGCGGCTCATGTTCACGCAATGGAAGTGCGATATCCGGTTCGAAAGTGGATTTCGCAAACACATCTTAACGCCTAAAGCGAAGCTGAGTCCTATTTCAGGTGTCCAACATCATTCGGATTGGGGCGGATCCACACTCTCATTGTGCATCCCCGCCAGTTCTCCCAATGTGACAGGTTTTAACGGCGGGCGTACACGAAAATGGCCGGTTTGGTCGGCGGAACTGCCGTTGGCTTTGGCTAAGATATTGGTGACCGAAAGCCCGCAGAAACGACCTTGGCATGGCCCCATACCGGGGCGTCCAAACGCCTTGGCCTGATTGGGGCCTAGGCATCCAAGGCGGGCAAAATTGCGAATATCACCGGCTGTAACCTCTTCACAGCGGCAGATTATTGTATCGTCCTGCGGATTTAGCGCAGGGGCGTAAGGTGGGTAAAGCGCGTCCAGAAATGGGCGTATCGCGGTCTCTTTCGCCATTTTCATTTGCAAAGGCCGCGCCTGATGATCCCTTTCGTGTTCAGAAATAAAGCCCGCCAATTCGGCCAAACGGTGCGCGGCCAATCGGCCTGCGATCTCTGATGCCGACGCGCCAATTATGCCGCCGCTATCGCCGGCAACAAATACGCCTTTGACGTCGGTTTCGCCCCAGGCATCCAGAACCGGATGAAAACACGCTTGTTGTGTGCTCCATCTATGCGTGACGTCCAAGGATCTGGCCGCCTGTGTATTGGGCACCACGCCGTGGTGTAGAAAAACCGTTTCACACCGGATGCGATGTGTTTGTCGCCCCTCGGTAAAACTTAGTCCCTCAACAGCGTTCTTTCCAAAGATGGAAACGTTCGTCACGCCTTTGTAGCAAGCCACCCCTGCCCGTCGCAATTCAGCCAAAAGACCCAAGCCCTTTAACAGATAACGCCAGCCTCGAATTGCGCCACCCAAATACCGTGCCGCGGCGCGGTAATCCTTAGCCGTCTCAACCAACGCGGCAGGCGGCTGCCCTGCACGTACCATTTGCGCCGCGACAAGGTATAAGAGCGGACCATTGCCAACCAGAACCGCATTCCGCGCGACAACGCCAGATTGCTTAAGCAGGATTTGCCCAGCACCCACCGTCATTACCCCCGGCAAGGTCCATCCAGGTAAAGGCATGGGCCGTTCAAGTGCACCTGTTGCTAACAAAACATATGGGGCGGAAACGGAATGCGCGCGACCAGCACATGTGTAGGACAGATCGAACCCATTTTCGATAGACCACACGGCTGCGCCAGAAATATGCGTGATACCCTTATGCGCCAGTTTGGCCGTCAGCGCCTGGCCGCTTAGATAATCTTTACCAAGGATTTTCGATCGCAAGTCAGACACATGGCCAACCGATCGAAAAACCTGCCCCCCTGCCCGAGGCTGCTCATCCAGCAGAACAACGGTCATCCCCAGCTCGGCCGCCTGAGCTGCAGCGGCCATACCTGCTGGCCCTGCCCCTACAATCGCCAGATCATAGCGGGACATTACCGGCCTCCGGCGGCGTTGGCCTTGTAATCTTTAGACCTTCGGAAACTTCGATCATGCATGCCTGGCGCGAGATACCTTCGATCTCGACCAGACAGTCAAAACAGGCACCCATCATGCAAAACGGTGCCCTTGGAGCGCCCGAAACCGGAGTATGACGAAAAACAGTGATACCTGCCGCCAAAAGCGCAGCCGCCAGATTTGCCCCAAGCGGCAGATCGAACCGCTCCTCATCCACAAAGACAGGAACACGCTCATCGTTTTCAAGTTCAATGAAAGCGGTCTTCACCGAACACCTCCAAATCCGGGCTGGCGGTCGTATTTTCCAACCAGTCCGGCAATTGCATGGCATGAACTGCGGCAAGAGTAATACCGCTGTGGCAGGTCACCAAGAAAGCACCCGGCATCTTTGCGCTTTGCTGGTAGATCGGCAGCCCGTCCGGTGTCAGAACGCGCAACGCGCCCCAACTGCGCACCAGCTGCGCGCGGGCAAGGATCGGGTATGCTGCAATTGCTTCTGCGGCCAATCCGGCCATACCCCGGCTGGTCACCCGGTCATCCCGTCCCGTATCTTCGTTCGTGGCGCCAATCTGGATTCCGCCTTCATCAACCTGCCTTGCGATGATGGACGGACGATAAATGATCTTGGGTAGTTTTTCTGTAATCAAAACCTGCCCTCGTTCCGGTCGCACAGGTGCCTCAAAACCCAGCTGAGGCCCCAATTGCGCCGCGCCAAGGCCAGCGGTCAATACGATTTTTTCGGCCTGAAATTCTCTTTGGTCCGCCGTGGAAATCTGAAAGCCATCTGCTTTGGAAACACGCGTTACGGTTACCCCCGAAATCACCCGCCCACCCAAACGACGTACATCTGCGGAAAGCGCCTGCAGCAGTTTCAAAGGATTCACATGGCCGTCTTGATGATGCAAAATCGCGCCAGTCACTTTCGGCCCGATGTACGGTTCCTCTTTTCGCAGCGCGTTATGGCCTAGCACTTCGAACGGGTAATCGCCCCCCAGCGCGTCGCGCAGGCCAGAGTAGCTGTGTACGGTATCTTCGAGAGTTTCATCAGAGAAATGCAGGTCGAAACCACCGCGCTGTTCGAGGCTTAGGTCTTTACCGGTTGCCTCGCCCAACTCGTCAGAGAATTCCGGCCACAGAGCTGCGGATTGTTGCGACCAACGCGCGTATCGCGGCTGGTTCAACCCCTTGCCCTGAACGCACACCAACCCAAAGTTCCCACGGCTGGCGCGAAAATCCAGATCGCCACCATCCAATACTGTCACGCGTCGCCCACGCCTGAGCAGACCCCAAGCGATTGATAAGCCGACAACTCCGCCGCCGATGACGATATACTCGGATTCCATGCCTTCGCCCTGAGCCCAACTGGTGCTGGGTTTTTACTTCGCAATTCAATCAAGACGAAAGCCCTTAATGAACCGAAGTGCCTCTGAACGCTAGACGTGGCGTTCCAACCACCCGTCGAGGCGCAGCAAGGGTATACCAAATGGACGAATTGGCGATGGTAGGCGGCGTCACTCTCCGGCGAGGGCCTTCGGTCCTATCGCAGTCACGTCAGCGGAAAAGCCTGGTTTCTTGACTTCCACTAATGGAAGCTCGACAAAAAACTCTGTGCCTTTGCCCAACGTACTGTTGTAGTCAATGGTTCCGCCAAAGTGCTCGACGATACCTTTGGAAATATTCATTCCCAGCCCGGTCCCACCTGCATGCCGTTCATCAGACGAGTCGATCTGCGAAAAGCGGTCGAACACTTTGTCGTGGCTACCTTCGGGAATGCCGACACCTTGGTCCTTAACAAAGATCCGCACCCGGTCATCAACAACATTGCACCCAACCGTGACTGTGCCGCCTTCGAAAGAGAATTTGGCCGCGTTCGAAATCATGTTCGTCAGAACCTGCAACAAGCGCGACGGGTCACCTTTGACGAACATGTCTTGGTGCGCAGACTGATCTTCAACAAGTTCGACATTATGCGCGCTGGCAAATCCCAGATTGCAGGAAATCGCCTCGTCTACCAACGCATTCACATTGACCAAAGACTCGCGAATGACCATCTCGCCTGCTTCCATTTTTTGGATATCCAAAACATCATTGATCAAGGACGCCAATCGCTCACTGTTTTTGCTGGCAAGCTCGACAAGGTTTTGCATTTTGTCCGGCACCTCGCCCATCGCTCCGGACTTGATCAGGTCAAGCGACCCCTTGATCGAGGTAAGCGGTGTACGCAATTCATGGCTAACCGTCGAAATGAATTGGGTCTTGGCGATATAGGCCGCCTTGGTGCGCTCATGCTCTTCTTTCAGCTTTTCCAGCTGCTCAAGGTTCGTCTGGTAAAGCTTCAGGAACACCAGCGAGCAGTCGATCAGAAAGTACATCACAAAGATGACGGTGAAGAAGTGCAGCCATAGGTCTGACGAAAGATCAGGTTGTTCGATCCAAATATCTTTGACCACGATAATCATGAACGAGATGCCGTACATCGCCAGACGCACAATCATTGCCCAGACGAACTGGTGGTTGTTCATGGCCGCGAACAAGGCCGCTGCGAATAAGAAAAACAGCGGTGTAAAGTGTCCGCCGGTCGGCTGCTTTAGCGCAACGGACACGGCGTATAAACAAATCGCTGTCGAGCTGAGGATCGTGTTGAGCAGAATCCATGCCACCATCATGATGATGGCGCGCCGTTCTTCCGGTTGTAACTTGGCGACGCGCTTGGCGAGATACAAATCCTGAGCTTCGCAGATCAGGATCGTGCCATAAAACAAAAGCGCATTCAGCGGGTTGAAAAAGAATGCAGTCAGGATTGTTGTCGCCAGAAAAATCGCCTGCCGCTGCCACAGCAGCGCAAAGCTCATGGCAGTGTAATCCTTGATGTTCTGTAGCAGCCTGTTGTCGGGGTGTTCAGAGACCCGATCCAGTTGAGGTGCTTCGATGGCGGTCATCGTGAAATCTTTTTGCTCGTCGTCCTTGCCTCTGATTAGCGACACAATGAGGACGTAGTTGGTCGGAAATGGGTTCACAGTTTGGCAATAGTCTGAACCGAACTTCAATATTGTCGCGCGCAGCTTTGCCTGACCTCACTGCTCACTCACGCAGCATAGCGGGCAAAGCAGCAACGCTTGACCTTATTAATTTTCGATTTCATTGCGTTTTCAATGAGTTTCCCCCTTAATGCCCCTACAGGCTGGCGAGACAATCAAAGGGGTGGTGCTTTGATCGCTATAGGAAAGATAGAAATGGACCAGCTGGCGGTCACGCCGGTTGCGGCACGGCTGGCAGAAGAACCGGTCTCATTAATACAGTTCGCGCGGTCAGCGGGCCGCAATATGCTTGAGGTCATTCCAGCAGAAACGCTTCGCGAGACATATGTCCGGGGACCGCTCAATATTCACTATATCTGCGACCCGGAAATGATCACCGAATTGTTGGTTGGCCAAGGCCGTGCATTTCCGAAAGCAAAGTTCACCAAGGATATCATCGGGTCTGCCGTAGGCAATGGATTAATCCTGTCCGAAGGTGAAAAGTGGAAAAAACAAAGACATCGGTACTCGCCCCTGTTTGCGGCCAGAAACCTGCCCGTTCTGGCGCGGCACTTTGCGGAAACCGGCATCGAAATCGCGGACTCGCTTGCTGAAAATGAAGGACCGGTCGACATGGCGCAGGTTGCGCCCGCATCGACGCTGACCAATATCTCGCGGGTCATTTTCTCGGGCAATGAGGAAGTGAGCGCCGAACAGATTCGCGTGGGCCTGATCGCATATTTCAATTACATTTCAGACCTTTCTCTGTTTGACTTAATGGGGCTTCCAAAGTGGCTTCCGCGCAAAAAATGGCTCAGCAGCAAAGCACCCGTTACCAAAATGCGCGATCTTGCGCGCCAGGTGATTGAGCTGCGCCGCTCTGAGAACAGAGAAGAACCCGAAGATTTTCTTGATTTGATGATTGAGGCGCTGAAATCCGATTTTGAAGATGCAGAAACAACGGTCGACAATCTGTTGACCTTTGTTGTGGCAGGGCATGAGACCTCGGCCAACGCGTTGGCTTGGGGGTACTACCTACTGGCGTTGAACCCCGGTATGCAACACAGGGTACGCCAAGAAATCCTTTCGGTACGGTCCGACGGTCCGATAGAATTTTCCGACCTTGAAAATATGCCTTTGCTGCGCGCGCACATCAAAGAGACACTCCGCCTGTACCCATCGGCTGCGTTCTTTGCGCGTGACGCCGCCGATGCGCTGGATGTCAATGGCGTGAAGATTGAAGAAGGGGACGCGCTGTTCTTTCCGGTTTATTCCCTGCACCGCAACGAAAAGCTTTGGGATGAACCAGATAAATACCGACCCGAGCGGTTTCTTGGTGGCACGATACCAAGAGGACAATACATCCCCTTCGGTGCCGGACCCCGGATTTGCATCGGTGCGCAATACGCCGAGACCGAAATCATGGTGCTTATGGCCTCGGTTCTTCGGCGGGTGTCCTTCTCGCTCTCCGACGTACCATTGCCTGAGCCGGTACTGACATTCACAATGCGCACCAGTGGCCCACTTGTCTTGAACGCAACACGCGTCTGATAAGGATCGCAGGAACGTCCGCCTCACCTACCCCCGATTTAGGTAGGTTCTACTGCCGTACATCTCTTTCAAAACGGTTTCGAACAGCCGACCCTGCGGCTTGTCTTTTTTGCGTCGCACAGTTTTTTGCATGGACTGCCGCGCCGGCTGTTCCACCATGTGCGAAACCTTTTCCCGCACCTCAAGTTTTGCAACGGCCTTGTCGAACGCTGCAAGCGCGCCGGTTTTTGAGATTGCCCGCATAGAGATCGGCGCGCTCATGACTGCACGCACATTGCCCGAGATTCCCTGACCACCCAGTACATCGCCAAAGATACTGTTCAAGCTTTCTTCATTGGGCAATTTAGCAGCGCTGTACCTACCATGCGACACGACAAGGAAAATGCCGCTGCCGCGGTATGAGAAAATCGACTCTGCATCTCGGGTCGCCGTTTGAAGGGTCTGCCCCAACGCGGAAATCGTGCGGCGAAACTCAGCAAACTCATTCAAATCAAAACGGAACGCTGCGTCCTGCAGTCTGACGGCCGTAACCCACGAGTCAAACAGCCGACTTCTTGCAAGTTGCTCAATATAGTTGTCGAACTCAACATACCGCAAACAGCGCTTTATGCCCGTGATCGACAGTGGATCTTCGAAACTGAACTGTTGATTATAATCAAGCACATCCTGCAGATTTTTTACTGAATCCTTGGTCATCCGGGTACGGATCCGCTCTTGCATCATCAGATGCGCCGCATTCATACGGCTGCGCAATTCGAAGAAGTCGAAAGGCTTGGTGATGTAGTCAAAAGCCCCTTCGGCAAAAGCATCCTCTACGTGTTTTCTGTCGCTCATCGCCGTCAGCATGATCGCCGGAGTTTCCGCATTTCCAGGCGTCGACCGAATTTGCCGCAGCAACTCGATCCCGTTCGTTCCGGGCATCTGGATGTCCAACAGAAAGCAATCGAACGGAGTTTCCGACGCCTTGATGATCTGAAGCGCTTCGTCAGCAGAACTTGCCACTGACACCTGGCAGCTTTCAAACTCTGACAGAGCTGTCTGCAAAAGTTCAAGAATTCCCAATTCGTCATCGACAGCTAACACCTTTAAAGATGTCTGCTTCAACGCGCGCTGGTTCAGCTTACGCTGGAATTGGTCTCTTCCTGGGGTCGAGTGTTTCATGACTGATCAACCGCTTTCCACCTGTTAAACAGGGATAGATTAGAAAACGAGTGGGACGAAACGGCGGCAAAAACTGCAAAAACCTCGAAAGATTTGGGTTTTTTCTTGACCTTATTTTGGCGCAGATTTGGGCTTTTTGATCTAAAAAATTAGTGAGGCCACAAATTATTATTCAACAAATTCAGTAAATTACCGGCGCATTCATCCAATCGCAAGCCGTGCTACGGGCCTGCCACAAAGTACCAACGCCGCAATCCAGTCTCAACAAGAAACTAATAGCCCGTGAAGCAAGTAAAGGTTGTCACCTGCGCGGAGCATCAATGTTGAACAAGACCGACTGACTGACTGTTCCATCGATAGAAAATTTTGCACCAACTGGTGCGGCCCCGACCCCAAGACGCCGAGACCAACGCGCCCAAACCGCAGGTACGATACCCAGAATACGCGAAGCTCCATTTTCTGCAGCGGTAGTTGTCATGCGATAAAACAGTTCCTGCTGTACTGCCAATCTACGCGCTGCTGGAACGTGGTCGCTTACGAAAAAGCGCGACGCCTCCCAGATGTTTGGATTAACCGGGGCTTCGAAGAACAGAATATCCGTGGGCAAGTCATTAAGAATACCCCTTTGCGCATCCCGCAGCATGTAGCTGTAGACCCCGCACCTTGCATCGGTGGGTAGCAGACGCACACCGCCCATGATCTCGCCGAACTCGTGCAACACGACCCATTTACACGCAGGTGTATCGTACTGATCGAATTCCATCCCGTCGACTTCGCCGACCTGCCAATGAAGACGATCTATGAAAATGGACTTTCTGGTCTCAAGGTACTTGGACAGCAGCGTCCCGTATTCGTGCATATTACGGAAACTCATGGCCGTTGCACGAATGCTTCCCAAATCGCGCGTACGATCAGCCTTCCCCCGTTTAAACGAGAAAAGCTTGCGCCGTGCCGCAGGTTTCGGCACGGGTTGGCCTGTATTTGCTGGCTCCAGGTCGGGAAATACCTTGGACGCTGGATATGCCTGTTCGTACCTGAGTGGTCGGTCCATATTTTGCTCTTATTTTAGACACACTTATGACAAGATATTGATTGCCACGTCCACAACTAAATGATGATTTTTTTTTGAAACGCGATTTTGTGTGGCGAATTCACATCCAACACATAACCTTGAGCAAATTACATAGAATTTGGGCACATATTGCGTACTCATTTCACCAATTTGCACTGATCTTTGCTTTCAAAGACTCCGGACAACTTCTTGATAGATAGAAAATTTCCAAAAAATTCAGATTTTGGCATAGATTTTCATGACCAAAGCCACAGAACTGACTGGAAAACGTCTATGGCAAAGCCCCGCAGTTCACTCAATTACCCAACTCATGATTGAGAATCGACTGTGGATAACTCTCACCGCACTTCGCTTTTTTCTCTAATCATTTTGCCTTGAAAAAAAAGGTATTCGGTCACTTGTGCGCCCATCATGCGTCATCCTTTTGCCGTTTTTCTCCGACAACCTGCTCAAAATTGAGATGTCAACGCCCCAGCTGGCCTTTACCCATGGTCTGCAAAGCCTAAAGGTTCAGTTTGGCGGCAAAATCTGGTGACTGTTTATGCGTATACTTGCCGTAGATGACGACCCGAGCATTCTGGAGCTGCTGACCTGTGTTCTGGGCGCTTTTGGCTATGAAGATGTCGTAACCGCCCGCAGCGGCCAAGAGGCACTTGAGGTCCTGTCCCAAACGACCGAGACGTTTGACTGTCTCTTGCTGGATGTGCAGATGCCCGAGATGAACGGCATTACATTGTGCGAAAAAGCACGTGCCCTGCCCGACTATCAGTTCACTCCGATCATTATGATCACGGCGATGGTGCAAAAACAGTACATCGACGAGGCGTTCGAAGTCGGCGCGACAGATTACGTCACCAAACCTTTCGAGTTTGCTGACCTAAAGCAGAGACTATCTGACGCTTACAGACTTGCCGCAGAACGCCGCGCAGCGATCGAAGTTTTTGAGGCTGATGTTTATGCGGTGAACGATTCCGAGATCAACCCTGACTTCCGCCTCAGTGATCCTTTGTATTTTGGCGATTTGCCAGGTTGCATTGGGTTGGCAGAATTCGAAAACTACGTGGTCCAGTTGTCGACGATGCACTCCAGAGCGTCCAAGATGATGGCCGTCAAAGTCACGGACGTCGAAGAAATTTACCTCGCTTCGACTTCAGTTGAGTTCCGTGAAACCATGGCGGCCGCCGGATCCGCGCTGTTGGCCGCGACACAGGAAGGGCGAAACTTTGCGACCTATTGGGGGAATGGCGTCTTTCTGCTCATCCATGAGAGCAAATCGGGCGTAACCGCCGCTCAGTTGGGCCATCAACTGTCCAAGCGCCTCATGTCAGGTCTAGGTGCAAATGATCCATATGGCGATTTTTCTTATCAGGTAGGTCAGGAAATCGCCCTGCGCGCATCGTCCAAGATGGAAGCGCTGTTCCTAATAGACAAAGCCGTGGAACTGGCGGATATCCCCAACACACCGGTAGCACGGGTCGGCTGATTTGAATGCTCAAGGCTCTTCAGCCGAGCCGCTACATCTCTGAGCAAGCTCACAAGCCGACAACTAGATTGTGGCGTCTTGGTTTAGTTTATCACTATAATCGCTGTTAGTCGTCGGTGACGGCTGACAAAGCGGTGCCCTTGCCTGACTATCGAGAAAATTGGACCATTTGCTGCGGCTTTTCCAGCAGTGGGATGCTTCGACTACAGGCATAAAACTTTTCAGCACGACACGGATGATTGAAGACCTGCCGCGCCATAACCCATAGCATTGGGCGTCAAATGACCCATCTTAAAAACCGGATTCGAAGTTAAAACCGTTTAGCGCGGTCGGACGGGTTATTTCGAATGCCCTCTCCAGAAGTTAAGCTAGAGCAAGGTTTTTCGACTGCACGAAGTGTCAGCGATGAACAGCGTTTGTAAACGGCAACCAAAAACTCTCACGCTACGTTACGCTCTTATGATATAATTAAATTCGAATGTGATTTCACAATCCATCACACCCGTTTGGTTGTTTGAATTGGGAGGTTCAGATGCTTCGATTGTCCGCTTGCCTATTTACTATGGTATTACTACCGACCTCTGGCGTTGCTGACGCTGTACCTAGCGAAAAAGCCGCGGAAGGTACTTTTGCTGAACAGCCCTTTTCACCCTACGCCAATCGGACTTTCCCCGAGCGCCCCCTCTGGGGTGACACGCACCTGCATACCGGTTTGTCCTTGGACGCCGGCGCATTTGGCAACACGTTGCTTCCGGATGACGCATGGCGGTTTGCTAAGGGCGAGCAGGTTATCTCGTCAACCGGACAACCAGTTCGCCTGTCCCGACCTTTGGACTGGATGGTTCTGACCGATCACACTGACCTGATGGGGTTTGCGCCAGACCTTCAGGCGGGCAAACCTGGTGTTTTGTCCGACCCGAAAGGGCTGGAATGGTATGAGGGGTATAAAGCTGGCGGGGAAAATGCCGCAAAAGCTGCCTTTGATATTATCACTAACTTTTCGCAGATGACCCTTCCCGAAATACTGCTGGAGTCCTACAGCCCTGGCGCCGATGCGTTCGCCTTCACTTGGGAACAGATTGTACTAGCCGCAGAACGACACAACGATCCGGGCCAGTTCACCGCCTTTATCGGATTCGAATGGACCTCGGTTCCAAAGGGTTTCAATCTGCATCGCAACGTCATGCTTCGGGATGGGCCAATTCGCGCCTTGCAGATGGTGCCCCCAGTAACCCAGCCCCCGTACGGCGACACCGACCCAAGGGCACTTTATGCATGGCTCGAAGAATATCAGGAAAAAACCGGGGGACGCGCCGTTGCATTCGCGCACAACGGCAATCTGTCAAACGGTTGGATGTTTCCGACGGAAGACACCTATCACGGTGGCAAGGTCGATGAAGAATACGTCACAAACCGCGCCAAATGGGAACCTCATTACGAGGTGACTCAGATTAAGGGTGACGGAGAAGCCCATCCCTTTCTCAGCCCTGAAGACCCATTTGCCGACTATGAAAACTGGGATGTCGGCAACCTCGATATCACCGAGTTAAAAACCGAAGATATGCTGGCCGGCGAATACGCGCGTGAAGCTCTGAAACGAGGCTTGGCTTTGGAAGAAAAGTTCGGCGTCAATCCCTACAAGTTCGGGATGGGTGGCGCGACGGACAGCCACACTTCGCTCGCGACAGCCGAAGAGGAAAACTACTTCGGAAAATCGGTCAGCGCAGAACCCTCTGCCACGCGCGTGTTGCACCCGTTTGTAGAAAGCGATCTTGGTGCCTTTGAGGGGCATACACTGGTCGCGTCTGGCTACACTGCAGTTTGGGCATCGGAAAATACAAGGGCCGCAATCTTCGACGCCTTTAAACGCAGGGAAACGTATGCAACGACCGGACCACGAATTGGGTTGCGATTCTTTGGTGGCTGGGACTTTGCCGAAGAGGATATGTTGACGAGGCTGGTGGCCGATGTGGGGTACACAAAAGGTGTGCCCATGGGCAGCGACCTGCGACCCCGTGAGAACGACGGCGCGCCGAATTTCCTGATTGGAGCATTACGCGACCCGATCGGAGCAAATCTTGATCGTGTACAGGTCATAAAAGGCTGGCTAGACGCCAACGGAAATCTACAAGAGAAGGTTTTCAATGTCGCCTGGTCCGGTGAACGCACATTGGATGCGCAAGGAAACCTACCGGATGTCGGTAACACTGTCGATTTAGACACCGCAAGTTGGAGCAATACGATCGGCGCATCCGAGCTTTTGACGGTGTGGACCGATCCCGAGTTCAACCCGGACGAGCGTGCATTCTACTACGTCCGGGTGCTGGAGATTCCGACCCCCCGGTGGGTACTATATGACAAGTTGAGGTTTGGAATAGATCTGCCTGAGGAGGCTCGCCTCACCCATCAAGAACGCGCCTATTCGTCTCCGATTTGGTACACGCCAGGCGGTTGAGCTAAATTCCAAAACACAACGCATCGGCTGCAACTGCACCTTACCCTCTGTCCCGCCAAGCAACAGGTGCGACATACCCAGATGGGTGGCGGCAGCTTAAAAAAGCTCTGCAGGGAGTGCTTTCAGACGAATTCGAACCGGTCTCAGTTTGCCGGCAAATGCGTGAGCTTACACGGAACAAAGTTGACGCCACTCGGCGAGGGCGACGGTTCGGTTAACTTTAATAATGTGTCGCGAACAAAGATGGCGTTCCTGATTGAAGTGTTTGTGCACCGAAGAATAAACAGCGGCGAACTTTTGCAAACATCGCATCTGTCGGAAATGCAGCATCGCTCGTTCTCTTCGTCGAAATGGAAGGTGTGAGTTTTCCGCTCGGTTGTTCACCCAGCATCCCATTTCCTGCCTTCACGCGTTGCCAATAACTTTCAAAGCGACGCCATAGGACCGAAGTCTGTCCGTCACAATCACTTCCGGCCGGCCATACCTCATCATTGATTTTCTTAAGAATTTCAACGCTGCATTACGATCCCGACGCTTAGTGACATAGCTATCCATTACTTCACCCTCATGATCAACGGCTCGCCAAAGGTAGTGTGTCTCGCCATTGATCTTCACGAAAACCTCGTCCAGGTGCCACTACAAGTTCGAGTAAGAACGCATCAGGCTCCCCCTGTTTTTGCGGATCTCAGCTGCGAACATTGGACAAAATCTGTTCTACCAAAACCGCACCGTTGCGTGGCTTACGTGGATGCCGCGCTCATGCAGAAGATCTTACATGTTCCGCAGCGACAGCGGGAACCGGACATACATCATAACCGCCAGGCGAATGATCTCTGGGCTGGTTTTGAAGTAGCGAAATGGATTGGTCTTTGTCATCCCACGATGCTACGAAACCACCTTAGCCGCCTCAAGCCAGTTTCCTCTAAAAAGGCCTGCTACAGTGTACGAGCCGAATATGGTGCTCTCTGGACGGGCGCAAAGTTATCCTTTAGAAACACACGAAAACCACAGCCCCCAAAAGAACCAAAGTCATGATTCTGCCTTCGCAGGGCTAAACGCCCCCTAATCACTCAGAGCGAAAAACGCTAAAGCGCGACTTAAAGGCCGGGCTATTCCCGTTTATGAATCATGACAAATAAAACCATTACACCTGGGGCGTCTACGCGCTCAGAATTGCTGCCGCTCATTAGGCTGGCTGTCCCATTGATGGTGGGACTGGCCGCAGCCCTGTTGATTGGTGTGGTTGACACCGTAATGATGTCCCCGCTTGGGACCGTACCGCTGGCAGCAGCCGGTGTGACAACTGCAGTTCTGATTATTTTGATCTCTGCCCTTTGGGGCATTGTTACTGCAATTTCTGTTCAGATCAGTCAGGCCGAAGGGGCACGTGACGCCTTGCGGGTCGCTTTAGCATTGCGCAGTGGGATGTTGCTGTGCCTGATCGGCGGCGGGGTTGCGGCACTTTCGATGGCCGCGCTCTACCCTTTGTTGGGCCCGTTAGGTCAACCGGAAGAGGTGCTTGCGATCCTGGCGCCTTACTGGATGTCGATGGCGCTATGGATCATTCCGTTCACTCTGTTCTTCGGTCTTAAAGCACTGTTCGACTCGGTCGGTCGCCCGTGGACTGCGGTGGTGCTGTCCTATCTGGGTGTCGTTATCAATGTGCCTGCCAATTACGCCCTTATCCATATCCTCGACCTCGGAATTCTGGGTGCCGGGTTGGCCAGCATACTTTCGCAATGTGCGTCACTTTTGGCAGCCATTGTGGTTCTTGTAAGATCGCCCGGGCTTGCGGCATTTCGTCAACGCGTATCTGTCGCCTGGTCCGACGTATGGGCGCAGACAAAGGGCGCGGCTCCGCTTTGTATTGGCTATGCTGGTGAAGGCGGAGCATATGCCGTGGTTGGCCTTATGATGGGTTGGCTTGGAGCCGAAGCTTTGGCTGCACACCAGATCGTCAATGCACTGGGCGGCCTGGCCTACATGATACCCCTTGGGATGGCGGGTGCCGCGTCGATCCGCGTTGGGCTAGCAGTCGGTGCAGGGGATGTTTCTCGACTGAGGCCTATCCTGAAAGCATCTTTTGTCATGGTGACACTCTGGCAAGCAATTGCAGCCATCGTTTTTGTGACCGCAGGTCGCGTGATGGCGGAAACAATGTCCGACGACCCCTCGGTGATAGACCTTGCCGCAACACTGTTTTTGATTGTTGCGCTTCTGCAAGTCGCAGACGGCGTCCAAGGCACTGCGCTTGGGGCTTTGCGCGGAATGTCAGATATGAGCTGGCCGACCATCATTACGCTTACCGCGTATTGGCCACTTGCCCTACCAGCCTGCTATGTACTTGGGTTCGTGTTCGATCTTGGCGCTGTTGGTGTTTGGCTGGGGTATACCCTGGGCTTGGTGGTCGCGGCGGTTGCACTACCCATTCGGTTTTGGTCACTGACCAAAGTGGAATAGTTGTGTGACTCAATGTGAACGGACTTCGGCGCCAGCCCAAAACAACGTTTGCCCAACTGTTTATTCGTTTCCCATGGTCTGCAGGAAAACCGAAAACAGTTCCCCCTGCGAATTGATGCGTAGTTTGGAGTACACGTTGCGCCTGTGTATGCGAACGGTGCCCGGCGAAATGTTCAGGAGTTTTCCGATCGCCTCGGAGGAATGTCCGCGTAGCGTCAGTTCAACTATTTGACCCTCTCTGGGGGTCAAAGCGCCGTCGCCGATTGACTTGAAAGCCGTGGTGACTTTTTGGTTCATGAGTTCGGACGTCTTGGCCCGGTCTCTTCTTTCCGTATCAGACCAGTGGCGGCGGCAAAGCGCGTCCACGACAGGCTGGATATCCGACAAAACACGCATCTCTGTCTTGCTGAACTTTTTCTCGGTTCGCATCAGCGACACAACGATCGAAAGACGGTCATCTACGTCAACTAGGAATCCAACTTCTTCAGCCAGTCCGGTTTGGGCATAGTAGCTGCGGAAATATTCACCCTGATAGAACCGGTCAGGGGCGATTTCCTTCAGGCGCCAGATGCCCGGCGGCGTGCCCCGTGTGCTTGCCAAGATCGGCTGCCCAGTGCAGCAGGGTAAGTGCCTCGTTCCACTTAGGATAGGGGCCGAAATTGCTGGTCTGATCAGTGAGGTGCATGGCCCCATAAGCCGGCATCCAGCGACCGTTCTTTTTACTGCGACAGCAACCGCAAAGCCAACTCCGGCTCCGTCGCAGCGTTTATCTGCTGGGAAGTCAGGATCGCCACGCTACTGTCCATAAACGTTAAGCGGAAGTCCCAATTGGCAATCGATAGAAGGTTTGACCAATCAGGTAGTTCGGAGATAAATCCTCGTATGGATAACCACCCTATCTTTTGGACGTTTCGCCGCTGCCCTTACGCGATAAGAGCCCGGCTCGCACTTGCGAGTTCACAAGTAACAGTCGAGTTGCGCGAAATTCTCTTGCGGGACAAGCCAGAGGCTTTCTTGCAAACATCTCCATCCGGCACAGTGCCCGCGCTTCGCCTTCCAGACAAAGTCATAGATGAAAGCCTAGAAATCATGGTTTGGGCGCTACAACAAAACGACCCGCAGCGGCTTTTGGACATGCCTTCAGAAGGTTGGGACCTAATTTCGGTGAATGATGGCCCGTTCAAAGCTGCATTGGATCACACAAAATACGCCACGCGTTATCCGGATCTGGACATCAATGAGGAACGCAGGAAAGCGATGCGCTACTTGCTCGACCTCAACGAACGGTTAGTCGGGCGAGCTTGGCTATTTGGAGGTAGGCCCACCTTAGCCGATCTAGCGCTTCTGCCGTTTGTTCGCCAATTTGCTCATATAGACAGGGCGTGGTTTGATGCACAGGAGTGGCCAAGATTAGTGGCTTGGTTGGATCAGTTCCTGGACAGTGAAACTTTTATGCTGGTAATGACAAAGCATACAATTTGGTCAGAAGACGATGCACCGGTTTGGCTCAACGTCTAAACGCAAGACTTCGTACCGACCCCTTCCCTCCATTAACCAACCGGTCAAGATGCTGCATTCGCAGCCCGCACAGCAAAAGTTAGCCATATTTGGTCGAACTACGTCTTATCATATGACTGGACGGGGGGACTTTGTTACCGTTGGTTTCGTCAAGTATAAGGGCCACATTGCGAACGGAATGGCTGGAAAGAAAACTGCAGCGGTGGGTAGAGTCAGTGCCGGGGCGCAATTTCAAACGCTATCCTTTTTGAGTAACTAGCGGACGTCAACTCTCCTTTGGTCAGCGCGCCTGTGCTGTAACTTTGATATCTGCCTGATTTTTCTTAAGCGTTTGAGGGAGACTTCGCGGTGACCCTAGGCGTGATCTGGATCAGGAAAGGCAACCGCAGTTGCCGATGCCTTTCCTGTTTCACTCCTGCAAATCGGTTTTCCAAAGGTCAGTGCAGGGTTAGTCAAAAACCAACTGAAACATCTGGCTGTCCTTCAATTATCAGGAAGTGATGGAATTCCAGATCGTCGATATCCACTTCCTTCAACAGCAAGCTGGAATCCTCAGCATACTGCAACAGCGCACCGTCGCTAGTTTGGACGAGGTCCAGCAAAGGATCATATGTTTCGCCAGCTCCAACCTCGATCACAACGGAGTCGAAGTTGAAATCGAAGTCATCAACAACGTCGTGACCATCCCCTGTTGCAACGCCAGTCGATGTGCTGCGCACTACGCCGATCATGTCATTTCCGTCGTCGGTGATCAGCACATCATTCCCGAGGTTGCCGACAATCAAATCGTCTCCTACACCGGCATCGATCGTGTCGTCCCCGTCGCTGCCGATGATCAGGTCATTTCCTGCCCCGGTTTGAAGATCGTTAACGGTGCTTCCGGACAAATCCACCTGATCGTCGTAATCCGTCGTTACGATACGCTCAAAATTTGTGTAGACCGACGCGATCTGACCACTGGCCTGTGAGAATTCGATCAACTCGTACGAGTTGGATTCTACAGAATATAGCTCTACACCTTCTGAGCTTGAGGAGAAATTCAGCGTATCAATGCCTGCGCCGCCATCGACCAAGTCAAAGCCGGGCCCGGCAAATGCAATGTCGTCACCGCCAAGCAGGTCCACGATGTCTCCACCGGCGCCACTGATCCAAACGTCATCCGCTTCGGTACCAACCACAATTCCACCGACCAATGTCACGTCGGCTGCCGAGCTGTTGTTGGTAGGATCAACGTCCGAAGGGACATCTGAAACCAGAATGACCTGATAGTCACCAGCCGCCACGCTAACGTCGATGTTTGCGGAAGCCGTGAGGGTCGTCGTTCCCCCTGCTTGCAGGCTTGCCGTGCCGGTCCAAATCTCGATGTCATCTTCAGAAAGGGTCCCATCTGTTGAAAGATAGGCCGTGAACCCTGTATTGATTGCCGGACCAGTGCCAAGGTTTGATACGTCAAATTCCAGATCAAGCCGCGCACCTGTAGAAGAACCAGGGAAATCATTCGGACCCAGATCGAAATCTGATGAAGCCTCGATGCTGACAGTGCCCATCGAGATATCCACGGTCGGTTCTGGTGGTGGAGAAAGAGTGATCGTTTGGACGACAGTATTGTTGTCCAGTTGCGTGTCTGCGGTTCCGTCGCCCCATTCAACAACACTGATCAGATAGTAATCGCCCGGAGCATAGTCCTCTGGCAGCCAATGAGACGTTGAGGGGCTTGTCGTCAATCCGGAATAGGTTCCACCGGTGATACCCGCAATCCGGTGATCGTCCGCAGAAATCGTGGCATCCTCAGAAATATATGTCGCAACCTTGAAATACGAGACATCCATGTTGGAGGCATCGTGGATGACGTAATTCATCTGAATTCTCGCACCGCTTTCCAGATCAAGATCAGAACTGCCGTCGACGGTTGCGGACACAAGTTGCAGGTCTGTGCTGGGGGCTTCGACCGTGATCTGCACCCAGTCAGTCTGGTTGTCCGCTTCACTTTCTTCGTCAAGAGCATTGGTGCTGTCTACGCGCACGGCAACCCAGTACGTTCCCGGCTCCAGCGATCCCGGGTCAAATGAGAACGAGACCGTGTCCGAAGTTCCAACGGGTGTCGCTCCAAGCTGCGCCGTATCGACTGTGCTTATCACAGCCGCGTCGTCCGGGGCGGATGCGACCAAAAGTTCAACTGTAGACTCTGCGGCGTCGATCACACCGTTGGACGCGATATCCACGTGGATGTCGGTTGTCTCGCCGGGGGACAGGCTTGCATCTTCAACCTCAAGGGCCCCGGCAGTAAGATTGGCAAGGCGGGGTACAATGACTTCGGCCGCTGATTGCGTCATGTCCGCAAATTCGAATGCTTCGACGCCCGAAATTGTGTCAGTGCCTTCTGGACCAGCTACCTGGATACTGCCATCGCTCAGTAAATTGACGTCGTAGTCGTCTCTGGCATGGGTGAATACAACTGTATCGGTGCCGCTTCCGCCATATACTTTATCGTTACCACCGCCGCTGATCAGCCGGTCGTTCCCTCCCTTGCCGTCCAATATCTCGTCGGCATCTGAACCAATGAGCACATTGTCTCTTTTGTTTCCGGAAATGACGTTGTTGTCACTGCCACCTTTATTAGGTTTGGGCATAATAAACTCCTTTAATCTATAGACTTACTGGATGAGTGACAAAGAATTACGTCAACAATTTGACAATGAGCGTCTAGACGATCGAACAATCTTAGATTGATTTCCCCAAAAGGTGGAAACCGGCTGCGGGGTGATGTGGTGCATTTCTGTTTCGTTGAAGCTACACTGCTGCGCATTTGCAAAATGCGAAGATCAGAATTGGGCCGTTGGCACGGGGGCCAATGCCAGTTCGCTATATATTCTGCTGTTGGTCAGAAAACAGCATGCGTCACATTGAGCTCCAGGTAGTCATCCGCCGGTTCGGGGCGTTCGGCCTATGCGACTGCTAGTACCGGGCCGTCCAATAGCCGGACAAGGTCGCCGAAGTAGCCACCTGATCGGGCGGGCAATGTGGGATCAGAAGTTATGACGACGGCGAGGTTTCGTTCGAAGTGTGCCGCGATGATTTGGCCGCCGTAGCCTCTCGCCAGGGAATAGCCGGAAGGCGACAAGAACCATCCGTATCCGTATTCCAGGCCTGACCAAGGGGATCGAGCGTGGGGTTTGGTTGAAGCCTCAATCCAATTTTGGGGAATGATCTGAGTCCCCTGAAATGCCCCGCGATTAAGCAATAGGGTTGCAATCTCCAACATCGCTGTGGGTTTCAGTGCCATCTCATTTCCGCCGAGATAGTAGCCTTGCGGGTCTCGCGTCCATGCGGGTATCTCAATTCCCAGCGGGTCACCGAGCCGCTCCCGAGCCTGCTGAAGAAGGCTCTTCCCTGTAGCTTCAGTTAGAGCGGCCCCAAGGAGATGTGTTGAACCTGTTGAGTACAGCATGCGTGTCCCGGGTTCTGCCACCATCGGGCGGGTCAGAGCGTCTGCAATCCAGTTTTGTGAGCGCACCCAATCACCGTAGTTGGGGCCTGAAGTCCTTTCGAGACCCGCCCGCAGTGTCACCAAATCCTCCATCGAAATCTCTGCTGATCCGGGAGTGGCATCTGGTGGAAGAATGCCGGGTGCGACCTCCCCAAGAGTCGAATTGATCGATGGGATTTCACCGTTTTCGATCGCCACCCCAAGAAGCAGTGAGACGATGCTCTTCGAGCAGGATTTGATATTTGCCAGTCGGTTGAGACCGGGGCCACGAGGCGCTTCTGCAAAGACTGTGTCGCTGCCTCTTTTGATCTGAAGGGAATGTAGTTGCGGGAGCTGGCCAATCGCTTCGCTTAGGGCACCGGCCCGTGCTCTCGCGATGTGCGGAGCAGCAACTGCACTAGTTGCGGCTACAACAAATTGTCGGCGACTGATCATACCAGCACATGTGGCTACGTTTGCCGAAATTTCCAGTCCCGCTGGTCTCTCTTGTTGTGAAAGTCAATTGCCTTAGCCCCTGCGCGACTTACGGACCGGCAAACGAAAGCTCTGGGCTCGTTGCTGCCATGCGGCTTGGCAGCGAAGTAGACTGACTTATACTGCCTTGGTCAACTTCGAGTTGTCGTTGTGCGTGGTTATGGCGGATAGTAAGATCAGTAATGAAAACCCAAACTCGCCTGCCATTCGCGCCCTTCGACCAGCGTGGAACAAGGGTCGCATTGTTCGTAGAAAGCGACCGCTAAAACCGAAACATGTTTGGGAGATCCGCTTTAGACACGAGCTGGCCGAAAACCACTGTGACCTTGCATTGATCAATATGGCTATCGACAGCAAACCCCGCGGCGGTAACCTATTGAAGATGAAAGTAGCGGCTGTCGTGTCATCGGGACAGATCAAAGAGCACGCTTCCGTTCTGCAAAGCAAAATGCAGAAACCGGTACGCTTCGAAATTTCCGAAGGTACACCTGTTTCGTGCGAGAAGTGGATGGTAGATTAGCTAATGGTCGGAGCCGGTAAACTTTGGTACGGCCGTTTTCATGAACGTTTGAATACCTAAACCCAACAGCATGCCCGGATAGTCCGGGATTGGGCGACGTCCGTCGAACTTGAGGCAAGCACCTATGATGCACACTCCATGCGAAGAACCAATGTAACTCAATCTTACAAGAAAATGGGCAACCTCCGCTCAGTTTAGCTTCTACTCCGACATACCAAGATGGATAGCGCGGTACGATATCTGGGGGTCGAACTAGAAGACGCTTTGGCTATCGCGGAAACCATCGAAGTTTAGAAATCCTGGACCGTTTGAACAGGTGGCCCAAACTTGCCGTTTAGCACCCTGCATTTGCTGTCCGCATCGCCGACATTCACTGCAAAGGGCAAAGCCAAGTACTATATAGATCCAAAGTTTGACGGCGAAACGAGTAATTTTTCTTTCAATCTCTAAAAGCTCGATCCTTAATCCGTACAACGGGTTTGGTAAGATATTCTAAAACTGTTTTTGGCTCAGAAAGCATGTCGACCTGCGCGATCATCCCTGGGATCACATCCAGTTTTTGCCCCTCTGCATCAGTAAGCTCACCATCCAAACGAACCTCGACAACATAGACGGAAGACTCGCCATCTGGTGCCAAAACGGTATCCGCGCCAATACGGGTCACACGACCGCTCAGAGCGCCATAACGCGATGCATCATAGGCTGTAATACGCACTTTGACATCCTGATCGGGTCTGATGAAAGCGATGTCATCAGGGGTTACAAAAGCCTCGACTGTGACCGCGTCGCCAAAGGGCACGATTTCGGCAACTGTTTGGCCTTGCTGCGCCACGCCACCAAGCGTCGAGAACAGAACCTGGTTGACGATACCGCGGGCGGGCGCACGTATTTCTGCGCGGCTCAACCGGGTTTCAAGGGCTGGAATGCGGGTTTCTAACGCGGCCAAACGGGTTTGAGTTTCAGTCAACTCCCTGTTGGCAACAGCTCTGAATTCCCGGTTTCGCGCGATGATCTGGTTTTCAATTTCTGTCAACGCAGATTGCGCCATCAATATGCGATTGTCTGAATCACTCAAACGTCCAGATTGATCGCTGAGTTCACGACGCAGGTCGATCATCACCAAAGGGCTTTCCAGCCGCCCCTCGACCAAAGGCTTGATCACGGCCATTTCCTCTTCCAGAAGGGCAATGGCATCGTGGCTCATGGTCTTGTTGATCCTAGCGGCTTCAATTTCGGCCAGTTTTATGTCTCGGCGCGATTCCAACACGTCCAAATCAGCTTTCAATTGTGCGCCCATAGCCGTGAAAAGGTCCTGTTCGGCGCGGATCAACGTGTCCCCTGCTGTCGAGATTTCAGGCACGTGGAATTCCTGGTTGCCGATTTGCGCTTCAAGTCGCGCCCGCTGTAGCGTCAGCGCCGTAAATTCGGATACGGCTGCATCCAGTTCCGATCGCAGCAGCGCGGGATCGAACCTCATCAAAATATCCCCCGCATCAACGGTATCACCGGCCTTGACGCGGATTTCTGTGATGGTTCCTGTTTCGGCAGCCTGCACAATCTGGACCAATTGAGACGGGACCACGCGTGCTTCGGCGCGGGTAACATCGTCGATTTCGGTGAAATAAGCCCAGACAAAAACAATCAACAGCAACAAAATCACCGCTAGTAGCAATAGCCCACCTGCCGCGCTACGTCTTCCTCGAAGTTCCCGGGCAGTTGCCGCAAAATCTGCTCCCGCCATCCTACGCCTCCTTCACCACACGCGCTGCTGGGCGAGCTCGAGTTATCATTTTTTCCTTACTTCCGTCATAAGTAACCCTGCCATCCGTCATGACGATGACCCGATCCACCAGTTGCAGCAAACTTGTGCGGTGAGTCACCAAAACAAGGGTGCGATCACTGGATAGCCACTGCTTGAGGTTGCTAATGACCTGCGCCTCGGTCTGTACGTCCATTCCCGAAGTTGGCTCATCCATCACAAGAGTCTTGGGATCACCGATCAGCGCCCTTGCAATTGCGATCGCCTGTCTTTGGCCGCCCGAAACACCGCTGCCGCCTTCCCGGATTTCCATATCAAACCCATGCGGATGCGCGGCCGCGATACGATCCGCCATAGACAGCGTAGCTTTGCGATGAACTTCCTCATCCGTGACGCCAAATCTGCCTGCGACAATGTTTTCGGTCATGGTTCCCGAAAACAACCAACAATCCTGAAGAACCGCCCCGATGTTGCGTGTTTTGTCGGCTGGGTCCACCGCGCGGGCATCCAACCCATCGAGAACAATGGACCCTTCATCCGGCTCATAAAGACCCAGAATAAGACGCGCCAAAGTACTTTTGCCCGAACCCACAGGGCCCAATATCGCGACTTTTTCCCCTGCGTTTATGGATAGGTTCACATCTTTCAGGACAGGACCCAAGGCTTCATCATAAGAAAAGCTGACATCTTTGAATTCGATTTGCCCGGCGAGATCGCGGCGCGACAGATACCTGCGTCCGACCTCCCGCTCAACTTCCTGCGCCATTAGCGCGTCAATCTGACGATACGCGACCCGTGCCTGGTTCAATCGAGTCAAGACCTGTGCCAATTGCGACAAAGGAGACAGCGTTTTCCCGGTGAGGATGACACACGCAATCAAGGCACCCATGGAAATTACGCCATCCCGGATCAGAAACACGCCGTAAAAGACGATGGCAACCTGGGCAATCTGTTGTACCAGTAAGGTCAGGTTCAGCGTTCCCTGAGACAAAATCCGCGTCTTGCCCGAACTTTCCGATTGCGCCCTGACTGTGTCTGCCCAACGTGCCCGCATAACCGGTTCCGCACCCGTCGTTTTTAGGGTCTCCATCCCGGTCAGCGTTTCCATAAGCACGGATTGTTTGGTCTGTCCGTCAACACTGGATTCGCGCGCGTACCGACTTAGAAATGGCTGGACCAGAATCCCGGCAATCAGCGTGATTGGAACAGCAATAGCGGGAACAAGCGCCAGGGGCCCTCCGATAGCCCAGATGACGCCGATGAAAACAAACAAAAATGGTAAATCGACCAAAGTTACCAGAGAAGCCGAAGTGAAGAAGTCCCGCACCACTTCGAAATCCCGCAGGATCGACGCCATTCTTCCGTTCTGACCACCCCGCGCTTTCATCTTGAGCGCCAAAAGTTGATTGAACAAACGTTCGGCGATTTTCAGGTCGGCCCGTTTGCCGGCCGTATCAATAAACCGACTGCGCAGGTTTTTGATAAGGAAATCGAATAGGAGTGCAAACCCGACACCCGCCACGAGTGCAAAAAGGCTGTCTACCGCCTCATTGGGCAGAATGCGGTCATAGACGACCATGGTAAACAGTGATGTAGCAAGGCCCAGAATACTTGTGACCATGGCTGCCACAAGGATTTGTGCGTAAACACCGCGCAGATCACTAAAGGCGGACCAAAACCAATGACCCTGTGGGGACATTCGGGCATCTTCTGCCCGACGGGTACGCGCGGCACGCAGTATCCACCGCGCCTTTTTTAGCCGTGGATCGTTTCGTCGCCAAATCTGTGGTTCATTTGATCCAGTCGATGCGTCAACGATCAGGAACCGATCCTTGTCTTCCCGGTCCAGTACAACGACCGGTGCCCCATCCGACGTAAATGCGAGAACGGGAAACAGAATGGGATCCAGCGTGACGACCTTGGCTTTCCCAAATTCGGCCTTGTAGCCGGCTGCCTCCAGCGCTTTGACCGCATCCCGGACTTCGTATGAATCAGGCCTGCCTTCAAAAACACGAAAGAAGTCAGCCTCGGACAGCCCGTGACCCAAATGCTCCGTAAGGACTTTCAGGTGGTTTATCAGCGGGTCGCTATCAACAGGTTTCATACGTGGATCACAGGGTGGGGTCAATAGGTCGGGCGACACCCAATGCGTCAAGAATGTCCCCGGTTACGGCCAGGATCGCATATTCAGCCCGATGCGCCTGGGCCTCTAGCTGGATAACTCGGACCTGAGCCGTATTCAGTTCGCGCAAAGCGTCCAATATCTGCAAAAAAGTGCTTCTTCCGATCTCAAATTGCCGTTGGGCAGCTTCAAGCGCGTCGTCATTGATCGCAACTGCCCGACGCGCAAATTGAAGACGTTTTTGAATCGAAGTTGTTTCTTCCAAAGCTTGCGACAGGTTGCGCAACAACTCTCGTTTCAGTTCTTCTTCCTGCGCTTTGCTTTGCTCCAGATTGGCCAGCGCCGTCTGTACGTTGGCCCGCGCAGAACCTCCTTGGTAGATTGGAATGTCCACACCCAATCTTGCCTGCGCCCCATCATCCAAAGTACCTGAATCAAAATCTGTTTCCAAAATAGCCAGCAAAGTGGGCCGTATCGCGCGTTCCGCCACAACAACTTCTTGCGCACGCACTTCGCTGGCCGCGATCTGGCTTTGCAAGCGTGGGCTTCGCGCGACCATTATCTGAGCCGAGTCTGAAACCAGCCCCGGTGCAGGCGGAATAGTTGGTATGGCTGAAGGCGGTTTACCGAAAACCTCGACCCAGGCAGCCCTAGACAAAGCAACCTCGGTTTGGGCTTGCGCCAGCTCTGTTTCAGCGTTGGACTGACGCCCCTGCCCGGCCAGAAGATCCGCAACCGATCCTCCTCCAGCATCAAACCGGGCCTGCATGTCATCAACGACCCCCGCGATCCGCTTCAGGTTCTGACGCGCTTGTTGTTCCAGCCTTTGATTTCGGTCTAGATCAACTACCGTTTCAACTGCTTCAAAACTCAGTGCACTGAGGACAGATAGTTCATCCAGCCAGGCCTGACGTGCTTCGGTTTTTCGCAAACTAACGCGGCCCGATACTTTCCCACCATCATAGATGATCTGGCTTAACCGCAGAATAGGAACGGACTCACCCTCGGACGTGAAAGAGGTTTCGGCATTCAGTTGGGGCAAAAACGCGCCTTTTTCAGCATCAATACGAGACCGTGAGGCCGATATACTGGCAAGACCCGCCGAAGAGGACGGAGATTCGACAACACTTGTCCGAATGAGCTCAGCGAAATCAGTGCGGGCAACGGATCCGGATATGTTTCGCTTGTCAGCCGTTTGCGCCGCCGGGGCAACTGTGTCGACAGAGTTGGTTGCATCCGGGTTCTGCGTACACCCTGCGACCAAAGCCAAAACTATTGTGTACGCTATCCCAGCTTTCATGGTGCTAACGCCCCCGGCTTTAAGTGCAAGCCTTCCAACAGGTCATCCGTCAATGCCCCAAGAAAAGCGTTATCCGGGTCGGTCACTACCGAACGCCTGGAATGGTTTGAAGAAGCCTTTGTTCCTAAAAAGCTTTTTTGGTGATGCTGTGACAAAATCTGCGCATAAGCCGCTCCCAACGCCCCGTTTTGTGCCAGCTTCGAAAGTAGCTCTGGCTGACACCGTCTTAGCGCGGATTCGTCCACATCATAAAGCTGACTTTCTCCTTTATTTCGCAACGCCGACGGCTTTAATAGCCGAGCGGCATGCAAATCTTTGCCAATGCGGTTTACCAGTTCAAGCCCGCCAATGAATTTGGCGAATGCTTGCGCCACTGGCTTGACCGGAGAAGAAAGCTCTCGGCCTTGAAACAAGGCCTGGCCTGTTTCGCCGACACAGTCGGGATCGTCCCACAAGGCAAAGACATGTCCGGCACCGTCAGGCAAAATCGAAAATGGATACATGCGTAGTAAAAACGGGATATGCGCCAGTGCAAGCTTGCCATCTTCGCCGAGCCAGGGACACTCAGACTGCCGCGAAACTTTCAGGACTGATATCGCGCGCCAGCTTCCATTTGTGTCCACGAATGCCCATGGCAATTCCAAAGACACCAGCGGCAACTCGGGAGCACTGAGCAGTACGGTCGGACTAAACGAGACATGACGATGATTAGTCGGAATGCGCCAACGAAGATTGGCGCATTCTTTCAGTGTTACTGGTCGCAGCGAAGGCGCACCGGGTTCAGGCATCAGTTGAGACCTTATCTTCAGACCAGTACACTGGTTGCAGGTAGTTCTAAGTCTTCAGCAAAAACCAAGTTTGGTTCGAACGGATGACCATCGGACAGTGTACTCGTATCCGCCCCGCTGAAGGTCGCAACGGTCTGACCCAAGGTGTTGCTGCCAATCAGTTCCTGCATAACAGCGTTTCCTGAGCTGTCGAAAAACAGCACGTATTCACCTTCACCGATATCGTCGAACGTCGACGCAATCGCATCCAGCGCACCCTGATCTGTGACATCGTCGACCCCAAACGTCAGCGAGAAGTCCGCACGTTGGTCCTCGATAACAATTCGATCGCCGATCGAGTCATCGTCATTGAAGCGGAACCCGTTAATCTGATCGATACCGAGGTCGTCAGGGTCGATATAAATATACGCTTGGCCGTCTCCATCCTGAAGGTTAACCGTGTCAGAGCCACCCCCGAGGATGAACACCCCGGTACCGGAACGATCAAATGTGATCGCGTCATCGCCACCGCCGGTTTCGATCCATTGATCGACGCCTTCGACAAACAGATCCTGTGGAGTGTCATCGCCAACGACAACCAAATCGCGACTTCCGAGCCCAAGCGACGCGTCAATGTCTCCCAAGCCAACGGCACTATTTAGCATTGTCACAAAGTCACCGAACTCGATACCAAGATTTGTAAACGACCACACGACGTCGGATCCCAGTGTCATCGTTGCGGCATCGACCGTCCCTGAGTAAACCTCGCTACCCAGTGGCCCGCTGACACCCAAACCTGAGCCGACAACCGAAAGACTGTATGTCTCAAGACCAACAGTTTCCTCGAAGGTAAACTCGCCTGCGCTTTGGGTGAGGTCGTTACTTAGAGCGTCAGAGGCGATCAAATTCAATGAAGCCGGGCCATTTAGTGTCAAGATCGCAGGATCATCCATCGTCTCAGGCGAGAATGGCAGAACTTCCTGAATGAGCGTGTTTTCGAACTGAGCAACTGAAATGCCCGCCAGTGTTACGCTGTTGCCAGAGCCCAGATCAAAGCGCAAGGAAGGCTGCCCGTCGAAGTCAACCTCACTGTAGTCTGGAAGCGCTCCATCGAATGCCCCACCGCGATCCTGCAACTGGTCGAGTTCAAGGTCAAAGCCAAAAACCACATCGTTTCCGACACCGACGATGAAGATATCTTCTCCTGCGCCTCCGGTATAGACATCATTCCCGCCACGGCCTTCAAGTTGCGAGCCGGTGTCGGCTGCGGTCAGGTCGTCATCGCCATCGCGCGAACCGCGCACAGATTCAACGCCCGTCAACGCATGATCGAACGCCAGACCGTCCCAAACACCCGTCGCCGTGCCGGTCTGCAGGTTCACCGTCACCCCGCCTTCAACACCGCTGCGGTCATACCGCACCTGGTCAAAGCCGCCGCCCGCATTCAGAACATCGGTCCCCGCGCCCAGAATGAACTGCTCATCTGCAGCCGAGCCAGTGATGG
>NZ_JBQFSZ010000005.1:0-384259 GCF_056538325.1 Ruegeria sp. BG8
TGCAGGGGGTCTGTGTTGAGGATGACGGGTCCCTGGCTGTGGGCGGTGCGACAACCCATGCCACGGTGGCGCGCGAGGCCGCCGCGTCGTATCCGGCGCTGGCAGCGCTGGCGGGGCAGATCGGGGATCCGGCGGTACGCAATCGTGGCACAATCGGTGGCTCGGTGGCAAATAACGACCCTGCGGCCTGTTATCCGGCCGGTGTGCTGGGGTCAGGCGCGACCATCGTGACGAATACGCGGCAGATCGCGGCGGATGATTTTTTCCAAGGCATGTTCACCACAGCGCTGGAGGACGACGAGATCATCACCGGCGTCCGCTTTCCGGTGCCGCAGGCGGCGAGTTATCAGAAGTTCCTGCAGCCTGCGTCTCGGTTTGCTTTGGTCGGCGTCTATCTGGCGCGGTTCGCGGATGGCGTACGGGTTGCCGTTACCGGTGCCAGCGAGGATGGCGTGTTCCGCTGGTCCGAGGCAGAGCAGGCTCTGAACACAGAGTTCCGCACCGATGCGCTAATGGACCTGCGTATCAACCCCGCCAACATGATCGGCGATCTGCATGGCAGCAAAGAATACCGCGCACATCTCGTCAGCGTCATGACAAAACGCGCAATCCAAGCCTGCGCATAAATCATTCAAAAGCCCCGATAAAACGGGGCTTTTGTTACGACCCTAGCGTTATGGCATTTCCATTTGCGCTGATGCAAATCGCCGAAGGCTTTCCCTTTGCATTGGACAGCATATCCGTAATTTCTTCTGCAGTCGCATAGCAGAAAGCTGTAGACAAAGCATCGGCTATGGTCGCATCCGATGCTTCGACACTGACGGTTGACCACGCAGGTTTTTGCTCCCCTTTTGTGTTCACTATGTGCAGGTGATCCACCCCTAAGCGCATAGCGCCGGGGCTGGACGTCGCGACCGCGCGATCTTTGGGCCTGATGGTTTTCACGATCCCATGGGCTGGGTCCGAAATGCCAAGGGTCCATTGACGCCCAGAGGCGAAAAACTCGCCGATATTAACCAGAACTTCTGTCCAGCCTGAGCGGCGCAATTCTTGTGTGACTAGATCAGTCGCGAAGCCTTGCGCGATACCATTCAAAGTCACAGCTTGATTTTTGCCCAGAGTAACGCGATCTGACGACAAGCTAACGCGGTGCCAACCGACTTGTTCACGCGCTGTATCCAAGTCGTGCTTTCCAGCAGCGGCAGCAGCCCATAGCGGCTGAACAGTCGGGTCGAACCGGCCATCGGTGACCCGAAACATATCATCACAGGCTTTCAATACGGCGGTAAACTCAGGCTCGGGGTTCAGCAGAAACCCATGCGTATTCAACTGCGATACAGCAGATGCGGGGCGGTACAGGCTAAACAATGCTTCACACCGTTCCAACAGGGCCTGAACGCGTGCGATCGCGCGATCTGCTTCAGCAGGATCGCCATTGAACGTAAGGCTAACCTCCGCCCCCATGGCGTATCCTTGCCATCGGTTTGAACGCGCTGCTGCAGGGGTTGCAAGAGAAGCTGCGGAAATAGCCAAAAAGCGCCGACGGTTCATCATTCTGCGGCTACCTTTCTTGCCTGACGGCGCGCGGCGACGATCAAGGGCACGCAGCGTCTGCTATCATCATGAATTGCAACGCAATCCAAACACTGGAAACACTCATCGTATTGGATTTCCCCGGTCTTCTTAATCGCACCGTATTTGCATTTAACTTTGCACAATTGGCACGGAGACCCGCACTCCGCCCGCCGATCAATCCAGGCATGACCGCGGACCAACCCGCCAATCGCAAGAAGCGCCCCAAGCGGGCAGACGTAACGGCAAAACCCTTTGAACAGAACCATTCCCAGCAACAACCAGAATGCGGCATAAGCGACATAGTACCATTCGCGGACAAAGAAGGTCGTAACGGCGGTTTTGAATGGCTCAACCTCGGCAGCTTTGTCGATCTGGTCAGGGGCAATGAACACTACGCCAATTAGCCAGGCGAGAACTAGGTATTTCAGCCATTTCAGGCGATTGTCCCACACGACCGAAGGCTCAATCTGCTGCAATCGCAGGGCCTTGCCTATATGGTGCGCAAATTCCTGCATCGCACCAAACGGGCATAGCCAACCACAAAACAGCCCCCTGCCCCAGGCAACCAACCCAACCAGCGTCACGGCCCAGATCAACAGCGAAAAGGGATCGTATAGCAGGAAGGCAAAACTGCCGCCCTCGAGCGCCGTGCGCAATGTACCAAGCGCAGTTACGATAGATAGCTGCCCTTGGCCCCACCACCCGACAAACCCAACAACAAAGGCCAGAACGCCAAGCCGGAGAGGCGTAAACAAAGGTTGGGCAGCCAGCGCATTCATACGGAAGCCCAAGCCGACCAAAATTGCGGCTAAAACCGCTGAAAGGACAATCAAGTCACCTTGGCGGTTTCGCAACGCTTCTAGCCAGGGAGGAGCCGGTTTGATCTGAACAGGGCGATCGAAAAACCGCTCGGGGGTTGCGTGCGAAACCTCTAACGTCACAGACCCGGTTTCGGGCTGAAACATCCCATGTTCACGGACAGCGAGGATTTTCAGAACCCATTCACGCGATGGATCAAAACCCAAACGCCTGTCGGTGCGTAAGATCATCGCCGTACCATCGGGCATCCCATCGGCCAGATCCACCAGCAGATCTGCATCCCGCAATGCCACCGGCAAACCGTCTTGTTCGGCTGATATCCAATCGGGTGCCGTGTTGCGAACAAAGTCTTCGCTGACCAGACCGTGACGAGCGGTTTCGATCAAAAGGATCGGTTCATCATGATCTGAAATCTCCAGAAAGTTCTGGAGTTCATCAAAACTGCCCTCGGACAATGCGGCGCGCGCGATGGACTTTGGCCCCAGATCGACAACCCAAAGATCAAGATAAGCTTCGTCGGGATAGTCCTGCGCTTCGGGATCATCGTCCTCCCACAATGTATCTTTGAACAAGGCGTCTACTTCGGCATTCGTGATGACCTTGTGGGTCGCGATACCCTGCTTAACCAAATCATCCCAGCTCAGCGCCTCATCATAATCCGCTTTTGGGAAAGCGGGCGGAGCTGTCGCCAACCCCTGCATCTTTTCGCGTGCAACGGCGAGAGCGGCGCCCATAACGGATTCGTGGGCAATACGAACGCTCGCCGTCGCCTTGGTGACCCCGTCGAGGTAAACAAGCTGTGATCCCGATGCAGCATCTCCGTAAGGTGTGCCCACTACGATCGAGTCCGAAATCGACAATCCTCCGTACTGCTCAAAGTACTTGTGGAAAGGGGCCTGACCCAACCCCGATACAAATATCGGCTCGTTGTGTTCGATCAGTTGGACGTCCAGAAACCGGCCCTCAAGGTCAAGGACGACCAGCATGTTTATCGGTGCTCCGGAAAAACCCGGCAGGGGCGCTAAAGGCTCTGTTTCAAAGACATATCCAGCTTCGATCCCACCTGAGTTCAACAGAGCGTACACGCCGTTTTCGTTCAGTAACTCCCCCAAGGAGAATGGCGCACGAACATAAGGTTCGATCCGCTCACGCGGCAATGGTTCGGCAACTGCCATGAGGCTGCCCAGAACCAAAAGGATCATTGCAAGGATCGCGCGCATGCTCGCGAGATTATAATTCCGACTTGCCAGCGAACATTCGACAAAAGTCCTAGCCAGCCTATCTACGACCTCAAGGTGGTTGACGCAGCAAACAATCGGAATGAAACTACGCCAAATATCGTACGACCAAAGCAGCATTTTCCGAAACTGACGCGGCTTGTACGTTTTATGTTAACGCCAGTCATTAAAGGGAGGCATCTATGACCTGGAGCACACCAAAGCTGAAAGAAGTAAATTGCGGCATGGAGATCAACATGTATTCTCCGTCCGAGGACGAAGGCCGCGAGCACGAGCGCGACCTGTTCTGATCAATTAATCTCAGCGGAGGCCCGAGGTGCATTTTCTGGTTCTTGGGGCTTCTGCCGGCGGTGGATTACCGCAATGGAATTGTGGTTGCCGGAATTGCGAGGATGCCCGAAACGGGGTTATTTCGCCTTCCGGTCAATCGTCGTTGGCAGTATCGCCTGATGGCGAGCGATGGAGCGTTCTGAACGCTTCGCCTGATATCCGGCAGCAGATGCTGGACAATCCCAAACTTCACCCTCGTACCCTGCGAGACACACCAGTTGCGTCAGTTTTGCTGACGAACGGGGACATCGACCATATCGCGGGGTTGCTTAGCCTTCGCGAACAAACGCCGTTTTCATTGTTTGCAACGGGCGACATTCTGAATGTTCTGGCTGAAAACCGTATCTTCGACGCCGTGAACCGCGAGAAAGTTTCCCGTTCAAGAATTACCCTTGATCAGGATTTCGAATTGCAGGACGGCCTGACAGCTCGCATCTTCGCAGTGCCGGGAAAGGTGCCTTTGTTCATGGAAGGTGACACTGTCGAAACCGATTTGATTGGTGAGCAGACGGTTGGCGTACGCCTGACCACTGGCGACAAGGTCGCCTATTACATTCCCGGTTGCGCCCAAGTCACCCCCGAGCTGCTGACGCAGGTGGCCGATGCGGACCAGTTGTTCTTTGACGGCACGCTTTGGGATGACGATGAGATGATCCGATCTGGCACAGGTGTAAAGACTGGGCAGAGAATGGGCCATATTTCCGTAAGCGGTCCCGACGGCTCCATTGAACGTCTTGCGGGTCTCAAGGCTGCAAAGACATTCATCCACATCAACAACACGAATCCAATGCTGCAACCAAATGGGCCCGAACGCGCGTTTGTGGAAAACGCGGGCTGGGACATCGCCTATGACGGGCAGGAGATCATGATATGACGCGCGAAACTCTGGAAGCTCGTTTGCGCCAGATCGGAGACGAGCGCTATCATGACAAACATCCTTTTCATCATCGCTTGCACAGCGGTCAGTGCACGCCCGATCAGGTTCGCGCCTGGGTCGTAAACCGCTGGGCCTATCAGGCGGCGATCCCGATGAAGGACGCGGCCTTTATGTCGCGCTGTACCGATCCTGAAATACGCCGCGAATGGCGTTCCCGGATCGAAGATCACGATGGCGGAACGGACTCTGGCGGCGGCATCAGGCGATGGTTGAAACTGGCCGAAGCGGTTGGTTTGGATCCCGACTATGTCGCGTCAGGCCGGGGTGTGCTGCCAGCAACTCAATTTGCTGTGGATGCCTATATCCACTATGTGCGCGACAAACCTCTCTTACAGGCGGTTGCGTCTTCACTGACCGAACTGTTCGCGCCCAAGATCCATGAACAGCGGATCGAAGGATTGTTGGCCCACTATGACTTTGCCAATGCCGACAGCTTGTCCTATTTCCGCAAACGTTTGACCGAAGCGCCAAAAGACGTGGCATATGGGCTGAACTGGGTGTTGGACCATGCCGATACCGCTGAAAAAGAAGATATGGCCTGCGAGGCGCTGATCTTTAAAACAAACGTGCTTTGGGCCCAGTTAGACGCCCTTTGGTCTGCGTACGTGGAACCTGGCCGTGTTCCGCCAGGTGCATGGACACCAGGGGAAGGCATGTTATGAGCTTGGCTTTCTCGGATACAGATCGCCCTTATCTGCCACGCGGCGTTCGCATTGAGAAAGACACGGTCCGCGACCGCACCGTTTTGATGGCCCCTGAAAAGGTCATCGAGTTAGACGATATAGGCATTGCGATCCTCTCACGCGTCGACGGCAAGGCTGGCTTCGGCGATATCGTTGGTGACCTTGCCACGACCTATGGTGCACCGACTGATGTGATCGAAAAAGATGTGCAACAGTTTCTGCAGGCATTGCGTGGTCGCCTTTACGTTATGGTGAACGCATGACGATTGCGCCCCCTATCGCCATGCTGGCGGAACTAACGCATCGCTGCCCCCTCAGCTGCCCGTATTGCAGCAATCCGGTCGAATTGGAGCGCAAGAATACGGAACTGAGCACGGATGTCTGGAAAGACGTATTTTCGCAAGCACGAGAACTGGGCATCCTGCAATTGCACTTATCAGGCGGCGAACCCGCCTCGCGCAGAGATCTGGAAGACCTGACGCAACACGCCGCTCAGATTGGGCTGTACACCAACCTCATTACTTCGGGTGTAGGATTAACGCCGAAACGTCTGGACCAACTCGAAGAGGCAGGGCTGGATCACGTCCAATTGTCGCTGCAAGGTACCAATGCGGATTTGGCCGACCGCATAGGCGGTTACCGGGGCGGATTCGATCGCAAGATGATCGTCGCCAAGGAAATCCGTGATCGGGGTATTCCGCTGACCCTGAACGCTGTCATGCACCGCCACAATCTGGACGATCTGGACCGCACCATAGAAATGGCTGTCGAACTTGGGGCCAGACGGTTGGAAGTGGCCTGCGTCCAGTTCCATGGTTGGGCATTGAAAAACCGCGCGACACTGCTGCCGTCGCGCGAACAGACAATAGCCGTAAAGGACAAAGTGGCTGAAGCCGCGCAAAGGCTGCTAGGTGTGATGGCCTTCGATTTTGTCCCACCAGACTACTACGCCGATTTTCCCAAGGCCTGTATGGGGGGCTGGGCCTCAACAGGTTTGAATGTAACGCCCAATGGAACGGTCTTACCCTGCCACGCGGCCCAAACGTTGACGCACCTGAATTTCCAGACAGTTCTGGACGCAAGCCTCAAAGACATCTGGTACGACAGCGAAGCCTTCAACGCCTATCGCGGAACGGATTGGATGCCGGAACCCTGCCAAAGCTGCGACCGACGGGACATCGATTTCGGAGGCTGCCGTTGTCAGGCACTTGCATTGGCAGGCGATGCATCCGCAACCGACCCGGTGTGCCGAAAGTCACCACATCACGAACAGGTCCGAGCCATACTAGACGACGAACCGGCACGTGCGCCCGACACCTTTGTGTATCGAAAGTTAGATACCGCCGCACAATAAACGCTTTGCGTTTTCCGCGTTGGTTTAGCCACCCAAATGTATCACTTCATTGTCGTTCGTCCGCACTCTCGGACGATCTGTGCGGGTTTTTGAACGCTCCGGCATGTGGTTCGCGGCCAAGATGCCGATACTGGTGGCAATCAAAAACCAACTGGAGTGTCCCCAATGAAACACCTCTTTACGGCCGCTGTCGTCGCCGTCGCATTCGCTGCACCTGCCGCCGCGCAAGAAATCGCGGACATGAGCGATCTGGAATTCGCGCATATCGCCTATACTGCCGACAATATTGATATCCGTTACGCGCATTTGGCGCTGGCAATTTCTGAAAACCCAGAGATCCACGAGTTTGCCAATACGATGATCCGCGATCACACAGCGGTAAACGCTGCAGCTTTGGGATTGCTGGAAAAGCTTGGTGCGACAGCGCAAGACAATGCGTTCAGCCAAACACTGAATGAAAATGCCGAAGAGATCATAAACAAGCTGTCACAGCTACGTGGTGCAGAATTCGACGAGGCGTACGCTGCGAATGAATTGGCATATCACCAGGCGGTAAACGATCTGGTTGAAAACGCTATGATCCCGAATATCGACAACGCCGAGGTGAAGGCGCTGTTCGTTCAGGGTTTGGAGATTTTCAAAGCGCATGAAGGCCATGCCGAAATGATGGTCGAGGCATTGAATTAATGTCCCGGCTGGTGTCACGTCGTGGTGTCGTGACCGGAGCGGCTGCATCAGCAGCCGCTTTTTCGCTGCAGGTACGACCTGCGAAAGCGACAACCACGCATAAGGTTTCGATACGTCGTTTCGTTTACGAACCATCGCATCTGACGGTGCAGGTGGGTGATCGGATCAGATGGACCAATTTCGATATCGCCCCCCACACAGCCACGGCTGATGCGTTCGGTTGGGACACGCTTGAGTTGGTGCAGAACCAAAGCGCCGAAATAGAGGTCCGCGAAGGGATGGAAACGAGATATTTCTGTGCCTTTCACCCTCACATGAAAGGCTCACTCGAGGTTGTTTGAACTGCGGGTGCGAGATTGTTTCGCCTGAGGGCAGAGCTACTGTCGCCAACACGGCGGCCTTCTGCCTTTAACCTACCACGCAACTTGTCTCGTTGCACGGAAGCCAGACTGAACCGGTTGCGTAGGAACCTTAAATCGGGCCGGCACGTCCACAAGACGACCGGCCCGATATGTTTAGAAATGCGCAGACTTGCTGCCTGCCAGTTTTTCGACAGGAGGTGCAAACCGGGTCAGATCAATGCCGTCGACCGCAGATTTGTACTCGTCGATGTTTGGCGTGCGCCCAAGGATGGCAGACAGAACAACCACAGGCGTCGAAGCCAACAGGGATTCCCCTTTTTTGTCCGCAGAGTCTTCAACGACACGGCCTTGGAACAATCTGGTAGACGTGGCCAGAACGGTATCGCCCTTGGCCGCTTTTTCCTGATTACCCATGCACAGGTTGCAACCGGGACGCTCAAGGTAGAGGATATTTTCGTACTCGGTACGCGCTGCGGTTTTTGGGAACATGTCATCGAACTCAAAGCCCGAATATTCCTGCAACGTGTCCCATTCGCCCTCTTCTTTCAACTCATCGATGATGTTGTAAGTCGGGGCTGCAACGACCAGCGGAGCTTTGAACTCGACCTTGCCGTTTTTCTTTTCGAGGTTTTTCAGCATCTGAGACACGATGATCAGGTCACCTTTGTGAACCATACAGGAGCCGACAAACCCCAGATCAACCTTCTTGTCGCCACCGTAATAAGAAACCGGACGGATCGTATCATGGGTATACCGTTTGGATACGTCGGCGTTATTGACATCCGGGTCCGCGATCATCGGCTCATTGATCTCATCCAGATCAACGACAACCTCGGCAAAGTACTTGGCATTGTCATCAGGCGTCAGCGCGGGAACTTCACCCGACTTAATCTGGGCGATGCGCGCATCCGCACGGTCGATCAGGCCTTGCAGCGTCTTGGCCTCATTCTCCATACCTTTGTCGATCATGATCTGAATGCGGCTTTTGGCGATCTCAAGAGATTCCACAAGCGTCTCGTCCTGCGAGATACAGATCGAGGCCTTTGCCTTCATCTCGGCCGTCCAGTCGGTAAAGGTGAACGCCTGATCCGCCAGTAGGGTACCGATATGAACTTCGATGATGCGCCCTTGGAACACGTTGTCACCAAATTGCTTGAGCATCTGGGCCTGCGTCGCGTGGACCACGTCACGGAAATCCATATGATCGGCCATCTTACCTTTGAAGGTCACCTTGACGGATTCTGGTATGGGCATCGTCGCCTCACCCGTGGCAAGCGCCAATGCAACGGTCCCCGAGTCCGCGCCGAACGCCACACCTTTTGACATACGGGTGTGCGAGTCACCGCCGATGATGATCGCCCGGTCGTCGACAGTAATATCGTTCAGAACCTTGTGGATCACATCCGTCATTGCGTGATATTCGCCCTTGGGGTCGCGCGCCGTGATCAGGCCGAAATTGTTCATGAAGGACATCAGACGTGGAATGTTCGCCTGTGCTTTCTTGTCCCAGACCGACGCTGTGTGACACCCTGATTGGTACGCCCCATCTACAGTCGGAGAGATCACTGTCGCCGCCATCGCCTCAAGCTCTTGCGACGTCATCAAACCGGTCGTGTCCTGCGAACCCACGATGTTCACCTTGACCCGCACATCGGAACCCGCGTGCAGCACTTTGCCGTCTGTCACGCCCACGGCGTTGCGGTTGAATATCTTTTCAACCGCAGTAAGGCCCTGACCTTCGAGGCTGATTTCCTTTGATGGCGCAAAGGCCGATTTCAACTCGATCCCGAGGGTCTGAGAGGCAAACGTCTGAAGTTTCTTGCCGAAAACGATGGCATAGGATCCACCAGCCTTGATGAACTCCAGCTTTTGCGGAGTGAAGGATGACGCAACATCAACCAACTCGTTCTTACCGCCCGCGTCATACAGCTTTTTGTCCGCCGTATTAATGGTCATGACCGTGCCGGTCTCGACCGAGTATTTCTGCTCGAGGATCGGGCTGTCATCGTTGTTCAGGATCGGATTACCTTCGGAATCCACCTTTTTCACCCAATTCTTCAAGTCGATCCCGATACCGCCTGTCACGCCGACCGTGGTCAAAAAGATCGGAGAAATGCCGTTGGTCCCAGCCACAATCGGCGCGATGTTGACGAAGGGGACATAGGGACTGGCTTGCTTACCCGTCCAAAGCGCCACGTTATTCACCCCTGACATCCGTGACGACCCAACGCCCATGGTGCCTTTTTCAGCAATCAGCATTACGCGTTTGTCGGGATGCTGCAGTTTCAGCGCTTCAATTTCTTGCTGTGCCTTTTCCGAGATAAAGCACTTACCATGCAGTTCCCGGTCCGAGCGCGAGTGCGCCTGGTTACCCGGCGACAACAGGTCGGTCGAAATATCACCTTCGGCCGCGACGTAAGTCACGACTTTGATTTCTTCTTCAATGTCGGGCAGTTTCGTAAAGAACTCCGCCTTGGCGTAGCTTTCCAAAACGTCCTTTGCGATCGGGTTTCCTGCCTCAAAGGCTGATTTCAACCGGTCGGTATCTGCATCATACAAAAAGACCTGAGTCTTCAACACTTCGGCCGCTTGCGCCGCGATATCTGCGCCATCCCCCAAAGCCAGGTCCAGCAGAACTTCAACCGAAGGGCCGCCTTTCATATGTGAAAGCAATTCGAACGCAAATTCGGTCGAAATCTCTGCAACATCAGCCTCGCCCAAGATGATCTCTTTCAGGAAGGCGGCTTTTTCTCCCGCGGCGCTCGTGGTGCCGGGCAAGGTGTTGTAGATGAAAAACTGCAGAGAGCCTTCGCGATGCGGATTGCCGGCATCTTTGATCTGGGCAACAATCTCTTTGACCAGCGCACCATCATCAATTGGCTTGGGGTGCAGACCCTGCTCTTTGCGCGTTTCGATTTCAGTAAGATAGTCTGTGTAAAGGCTCATGGCGACCCCGACGAGTAAGCGTTGAACGAAGCGAGCAAACCGGCGGTAATAGGCCTGTGGCGACCGTCCGGATCCTCTTTGTATGCCGCGGTATACTATTTGCGCACACAGATCAATACACCTTTGGGCCAGTTTGGTCGCTAACGTTTCAGAAGGATGTGATCTTTATGGATGGCTGGCGACTTCAAATCGCCGCACCCCTGCTCAACTTAGGCCAAACCGCGCCACGAGGAACGAGGCAATGGCATTCTTGTCGAAATGTTCTCCTGCAATTGAAGAACGGTTGTTTTCAATGCTTCAATCACCAGTTCGCGCCGATTATCGATCAAAGCCGCTGAAAAATGCGGGATCGTCAAAGCAGCGATAACCGTCTTACCAGCGACATGACGGATAGGTGCTGATATTTCACTGATGGCATTGCTCTCAGGGCTATCGAGCGAGATTATCCCCTGCTGCGCGCAAAGCGCGGCCTGGTCGGAAAAACTGTTCAAGGCGTCCGGGTTTTCACCCGGCACCAACCTTTCCAGATAGGCGAACCGATCTTTGGCAGAGTCGATTTCCGACAGAAAACACGCGCCCACAGAGGTCGGATAGATTTGGTTCGTATAACCAACCTGAACGTTGACCCCATAGTTCTGAGGGGATGCCACGCTGTTAATGACAGTCAACTTGCCTGCATTACCGGGCGCCCAAAGATGGTTTGACAAGTCGGTCTCTTCGGCCAAGCGCTGCATGTACGGATCAGCCAGTTCAGCAAGCTTGCTGTTATCCGTCCGTTCACCACCCAGCAAAGCAAGCTTTCCCGTCAGCTTGAACAGATCGCCTTCCTGACGCTCAATATAGCCTCGCTCTTCCAGAACAATCATCATGCGGAAGATCTCGTTTTTCGATCGCCCGATACCTTGCGCCAGTTGCGAGAGTGTGGGTGAGACATCCGACAAAGACAGGAATTCCAGAATATCCAACCCCTTTTCCAACGCAGGGGCCGAGTATTTCTGAAGTTTCGTCTTTTGCTCGGACATCCAGTCACCCTCTTGCGTCAGCTTTCTCAGAAAAAGCAGCAGGGGCGCAAGCCCCTGCGTACTCGGCCAGCCATCCCGACAGGGAGGAGAAAGATCGCCGGCCTTGCCCGTTTACTTCAGACCATTCTTTTCAAGAACAGCGTCGGCATTTGCCGAGGTGATCGCCTCGGTTCCCATCACAACAGATTTCGGAACTTCCTCACCTTTGAGGTGCTTGAGAGCCTGACGCAGGCCTTCGGCGCCCGGAGTTGGGTACAGGAAGGTTGCCGACAGCTCACCATTGGCGACCCAGGTTACGCCTTCGCCAGGCAATGCATCGACGCCGATGAACATGATGTCATCTGCACGGCCCGCGTCCTTGGCCGCCAGATAGGCGCCATAGGCCATCGGATCGTTGTGGCCGTAAACCATAGTGATGTCTTCATAGTTCCGCAGGGCGGTCGACATGATGTCATAGGCCTGATCCTGCTTCCAGTCACCCGACTGCTGATCCAGCAGGAAGGTCACGCCTTCTTCGCCTTCAAAGGCTTCGTGGAAACCGTTAGCACGGTCATGTGCTGCCTGCGTGCCCAGGCCGCCCCAGATTTCAACGATCGTTCCTTTGGCAGCCCCTGCGCCACCCAGCTGTTCCAGAGCGAATTTGCCCGCCTCACGACCGATCAGTTCGTTGTCTCCGCCGACCCACTGAACGAATTTGTCGGTGTCCACATTGCGGTCCAGAACAAAGACGGGGATGCCCGCGTCGGTTGCCTGCTCGACCACACCGGTCAGACCAGCGGATTCCTTGGGCGAGATCAGGATCGCGTCTACTTCCTGACGGATAAAGTTCTCAACATCCGCAACCTGCTTTTCGGTGCGGTCATTTGCGTCTGCGATGATCAGCTCGACATTATCGTGCAGGTCGGCCTCAGCCCGCAGGTCTTTGTTGAACTGGACGCGCCAGGGCTCAACGGTGGTCACCTGCGAGAAACCGATCACATAGTTGTCTGCAGCCAGCACCATTGAGGCCGAAAACGAAGTTGCAAGCGCGGTGGCAGCCATCAGGCTCTTGCCAAATGTTCTTCTTTTCATAGTTTACTCCTTAGTCATGATGCGGGTTTTTACGAATTCCCGCGTTCTGATTGCGCTCTGACCTTGGTCCGCCAAGATTTAAGGTCAGAGCCTCCTCCCTCTGCCCAGGCGCTCTTTCGCCATGACAAAGATCTCTTCAAATCGCCCTTCCTGAAGCAGGACGGCGACCACGATGATGATGCCTTTCAGCACCAGCTGCGTGTTGCTGTCGATGTTGTTGAGTTGCAGGATGTTGCTGAGGAAGCCGAAAATCAGCACGCCCACAAACGTTCCCATAATCGCGCCACGGCCACCCATCAGGCTAGTACCGCCGATGACCACCGCTGCGATTGCGTCCAGTTCCAGCCCAAGGCCCGCATCCGGTTTCCCTTGCCGGAACTGCGCCACATAGAGCACCCCGGCCAATGCCGAGAGTCCCCCGGCCAGCGCATAGGTGATGATCTTGTTGCGGCCTACATTGATGCCTGCCAGACGCGCGGCCTCTTCATTGCCGCCAATGGCCATGAGATAGCTGCCAAAGGTGGTAAAGCGGGTAATCAGGAAGAAGATCAACAAGACCGCAAGAAAGAACAGGCCGGGCACAGGCAGGACGCCCCATAGCAATTGACGCAGCACTTCGAAATTCTCGGTTGCGTTGCTGCCGGTATAGACCGGATAAACTGCCGTATCCTGACCGGCGATGACCCGCGCCAAACCCAGCGCGCCCACCATCATAGCCAGCGTCACGATAAAGGGCTGCAACCGGCCATAGACGATCAGCGCGCCATTTACCGTACCCATCACAGCACCGATGCAGGGCACCACGATCAGTACCGCCAGAACGCCAAATTTGGGCATCACCTGACCGGCCAGCCAAACCATCACGCCGATGGCGATTGCCGCTGCGACAAGGCGGCTCAACATCCGCGACGGCGCACTTGTTGTGGCTGCGGTGTCAGAGGTGCGGTTCAGGTTGCTTTGCACGAAATAGATCAGGGCCGCGATGGCCACAAACAGCACGATCCCGGTGGCAGGCACGCCGAAATAGCTGGCAGCGGTCCAACCTTCTTGCGTCAACAACATGGCGCAGATCACCGTGCCCAAGGCCATGACCGACCCAACCGACAGGTCAATCCCCGCGATGAAAATCACCATCGTCATGCCCACGGCCACAATCCCCGTGACCGAGACCTGACGCAGAATATCCGTCAGATTGCCCAAGGACAGGAAGATATTGTTGCCCTTGGACGAGACTGGCGAGGTCAGTGCGCCAAATAGGATCAGCGCAAAAAGACCCCAGTAAAGCTTGGTCTTGTTCAGCAGGCGCATGAACATCGCATAGCCTTGATGTTCCGGTTTCGCTGTCTGGCTGTTGGGTTCCATAACGGTCATGTCTTTTCTCTGGTTGGGCCGGGGCAGTTAGCGGAACTGCATCGCCAGGGCCTTGATTGAATCTACGGTCATCTCATCGCGGGACAGTTCTCCGGCCAACTGCCCTTCGCACAGCACGATCATGCGATCACAAACGGCCATGAATTCGGACAACTCAGAACTGGCAAACAGAACCGAGATCCCCTGATCAGCCAGTCGCCCGACCAGATCGTAAATCTCATCCTTGGCACCGATATCGATCCCGCGAGTGGGCTCATCCAACAGCAGCACCCGGGGTTCCGTGGCCAGCCACTTTCCCAGAACCACTTTCTGCTGGTTCCCGCCACTCAGCTTTCCGACCGGATGTTCAGGACCGGTGGCTGCTACTTTCAGTGTTTCTATGGCTTTCAATGCCTGCTTGCGTTGCTCGGCTTCTGAGTACCGACCGAACCGGGACTGCAATGGCATCAAGGGCAGCGCAACATTCGAAGAGATCGACCGGTCAAGGATCAGACCGTTTCCTTTTCGATCTTCTGTAATCAACGCAAGCCCATTGCGGACACCGTCCTGCGGACGCACAGGGCGTAAAGGACGCCCTTCCAAAGTCAGTGACCCCTGATAGCTGCCACCACGGGCACCAAAAAGCGTTTCCAGCAATTCTGTCCGGCCTGCACCCAGCAACCCACCAACGCCAAGCACTTCACCCCGTTTCAGGTCAAATGAGACGTCATCCAAAACCTTGCGACGGTCACTCCAGGCTGTCAGGTTTGCTACGTTCAGAACGACTTCGTCCGTGGCTGGGTTCTGTCTGGCGACCGGATTAATCTCGACCGTGCGGCCAACCATCATGCGGATCAAGTCGTCCGGCGTTGTTTCCGTCGCCAGTCGTGTTCCGATCAAATCGCCATCACGCAGAACCGTAACACGGTCGGAAATCTCAAAAACTTCGTCCATGCGGTGTGAGATGTAGACGACAGCAACGCCCTGCAGCGCCAGATCACGCACCACTTCCATCAGAATATCTGCTTCGGCCTGGGATAATGCCGAAGTCGGCTCGTCCATGATCAACAGCCGTGCGTTCATTAGCAGGGCGCGGGCAATTTCGACCAATTGCTGTTCGCCGACCCTAAGATCTTTGACCGGCGTGTCGATATCCAACGTGAACCCAAAACGCGACAGCGCCTTTTGCGCTTTGTCACGAAGGGCTTTGCGATCAATGAACGTGCCAAATTTCCGGGGCTCATGCCCCAGCAGAACATTCTCGGCGACCGTCATCTCGGGGATCAGGCTCAGTTCCTGATGCATGATGACGATGCCGTGCTGTTCTGCATCACGAGGTGCGCTGAATTCGACCGTCTCGCCATCTATCTGGAACGCGCCAAAGGTCGGCTTTTGCACGCCGCTGATGATCTTGACCAGCGTACTTTTGCCCGCCCCGTTTTCACCCATGAGGGTGTGAATTTCACCGCCTTCGATGGCGAGGTTCACGTCGCGCAGGACCGAAACGCCCGAAAAAGACATGCCGATCCCATTGAGAGACAGGGAAATCTGGCTTTCGGTACCGTGCTTCGCCCGCAGAGCCGATTGCTTGACAGTCATTACAGCGCCTCCCCACGCCATTTTCAAAACGAGTCTCCTCAAACTCGTTTCATATACAAAACCATTCCCACAGATAAATCGTCAAGGTTTTTTTATAAGTGGTGATTTGTGCATTTGATGAACAGCCATTTGGACACCGGCGCGGTGTGAGAATGGCAGATCGTCTTCTTAACCACATTGGCCAGATAGGTGTCTGTAATTGCTGTATTAAATTTGAAGGATATTGATCTGCGGGCACGGAATCAAACCGACCTTCCCGTTGCCTCAACACGCATTGTGGAACGTCACTGCCCCAAGCCTAGCCGGTTTCATATGTGCAACAGCCCGCCAGTGAAACGCTAACCCGATTCCATCAAGAGACCAGCGGCCGGGGTTTGGCTTTGAAAGGTGCGCAGGACAGGTTTGGCCTACATCACCTGACCCGGATTAAGCCTGAATATAGCCCTAGGGAACAGCGCGCATCCGGTGGGTTTTCATCCCTATTAATCGTCGGCCTCGGTTGTCACCAATTCAATCTTTTCACTACCACAATCTCCTTACGTTACAAAAATTTGTATTTAGTTTTTTTTGGTAACATAATATGGTGCAAGAGGGATTGAGGAGGACATGACCATGTACGCGCAAATGGTGCAGTCAGCAGGAAGCGGTGTTCAATCGCGTGAGGATATGAGCGCACAGGATCGTGCCTTTCAGGATCGCGTTGATCGGGGCGACAAGATTGAGCCCAAGGATTATATGCCCGACGCCTACCGCAAGACCCTGATCCGTCAGATTGGGCAGCATGCGCATTCCGAAATCGTTGGCCAACTGCCCGAAGGAAACTGGATCACGCGCGCCCCGACACTCGAGCGGAAAGCAAATCTGCTTGCCAAAGTGCAGGACGAGGCAGGACACGGTCTTTACCTGTATTGCGCCGCGGAAACTCTGGGGGTCAGCCGGGATGAACTGGTCGACATGTTGCATTCCGAGCGTATGAAATACTCGTCAATCTTCAATTACCCCACACTGACATGGGCGGATATGGGTGCTGTCGGTTGGTTGGTGGACGGCGCGGCCATTATGAATCAGGTGCCGTTACAGAGAACCTCATATGGTCCCTACGCCCGCGCGATGGTCCGCATCTGCAAGGAAGAAAGCTTTCACCAACGCCAAGGCTATCACATCATGATCAAGATGGCGAAAGAGGGCACCGCCGACCAAAAACGCATGGCACAAGACGCTTTGAACCGGTTTTGGTACCCTGCCCTCATGATGTTTGGCCCGTCCGACAAAGACAGCGTGCATTCAGCGCAATCCATGGCTTGGAAAATCAAGATCAACACAAATGACGAGCTTCGGCAAAAATTTGTGGATGAAACAGTGCCACAGGCCGAGTTTCTTGGGCTGACAATCCCGGATGCTGACCTGCGGTGGAACGATGAAACCGGGCATTACGATTATAGTGAGCCCGACTGGTCCGAGTTCTACCAAGTCATCTCGGGCAATGGTCCTTGCAATTCCGAACGCCTAACGGCGCGGCGCAAAGCATGGGACGATGGCGCATGGGTGCGCGAGGCCATGCTGGCACATGCGCGAAAATCCCGCAAACAAACCCACGCAGCAGAGTAATTTAATGACGCATGAAAATGAATGGCCCCTTTGGGAGGTCTTTATTCGGGGGCAGCACGGCATGAGCCATCGGCATGTGGGGTCGCTCCATGCTGCGGACGCGGCCCATGCCATCCGCAACGCGCGCGACGTTTATACCCGTCGGAATGAGGGCGTCAGCATCTGGGTGGTCGAGGCTGCAAAAATCACAGCCTCCAGCCCATCTGACAAAGGCCCCTTGTTTGATCCGGCGCGTGACAAAGTTTACAGGCACCCAACATTTTACGACATTCCCGACGAAGTTGGAAAAATGTGATGGCCGACAATCCTTTGTTCCAATTCCTTTTGCGGCAGGGCGACAACACGTTGGTCTTGGGGCATCGCACGTCCGAATGGTGCGGCGTTGCGCCGATACTGGAAGAAGACATTGCCCTCGCGAACATGGCGCTGGATCTCATCGGTCAAACGCAAATGTGGCTTGGATACGCGGGTGAGGTCGAAGGTCTGGGGCGGACCGCAGATGATCTGGCCTTTTTGCGCGACGTTTACGACTTTAAGAATCTTTTGATGCTCGAAGTGCCAAATGGTGATTTTGGCCGTACCCAGATGCGGCAGTTTTTCTTTGATGCCTTTCAGGTGCCGTGGTTGACCCACCTGCAGGAGTCATCGGATGTTCGTGTCGCAGAAATCGCCGCCAAGTGTTTGAAAGAGGCTTTGTACCATCTGGATCGCTCGTCCCAAACTGTGATCGCGCTGGGAGACGGAACAGCAGAGAGCAACGCGCGCATGGCAGATGCATTGGCGTATCTTTGGCCATACAGCGGTGAAGTTTTCGTAGACGACGAAACGGATCATGCAATGGCGCAAGCGCAGATCGCTCCTTTGCCGTCTGAATTACGTGAAGCTTGGCTGGATACCGTTAACAAGGTTCTGACCGAAGCGTGCCTGACGTTGCCTGAAGATGTTTACGTACAAACCGGTGGGCGCACTGGATTTCGCCATACAGAACATCTGGGCCATATGCTGGCGGTTATGCAAACCCTGCAACGGTCTTATCCCGGTGCGACGTGGTAGACGCGATGGCGATCACCCAGACACAGGTGTGGGATTTGCTGGACACGATACCTGACCCCGAAATCCCGGTGATTTCGGTCGTTGACCTAGGCGTTGTGCGAGATGTGTCGATCTCCCAGGATCAGGTGACGGTTACAATCACGCCGACATACTCGGGCTGCCCTGCAATGTCTGTTATCGCTATGGACATTCAAACCGCGCTGGAAAGGAACGGCATCCTAAATCCCAAGATCAAAACGCGTATCGCTCCGGCTTGGACGACGGACTGGCTATCGAACAAAGGACGTGCGCGACTGGAAGAATATGGGATAGCGCCGCCGCAACCAGCGGGAGGCCCCTCTCGGTGCCCAATTTGCAAGTCTGTTCAGATCGAAAAGATTAGCCAGTTTGGGTCCACTCCGTGCAAGGCTCAATGGCGGTGTCAGGACTGCCTTGAACCCTTTGACTATTTCAAATGCATTTGAGGTCCGCCCCAATGGCCAAGTTTCAACCTTTGAAAGTGACTCATATCCATAAGACAATCCGCGACGCTGTCGTTGTGACCTTGTCGCCGGAAAAGGCCGAAGACTTTCAATTTGCACCGGGCCAGTACCTGACTTTCAAACGCCATTTCGACGGGGAAGAACTGCGGCGATCTTATTCCATCTGCGCTGCCCCACATGAAGGCATTTTGCAGGTTGGCATCAAAAGCGTCGATGGCGGTGCTTTTTCAACTTGGGCCAATACCGAGTTGCAAGTGGGCGATGTCATGGATGCCATGCCGCCGATGGGGAACTTTCACGCTGCTGCAGAGGTCGACGCGCCCCATTACCTGGCTTTCGCTGGCGGGTCAGGCATTACACCCGTGCTTTCAATCCTGAAGACGGCTTTGTCCGAGGATTCTACCGCCCGCTTCACACTGATCTATGCCAATCGAACACCAAATACGATCATGTTCCGAGAGGAACTTGAGGACCTAAAGAACCAATATTTGCATCGCCTGAATATCGTTCACATTCTGGAAGATGACAGTCAGGAGATCGACCTGTTCAAAGGCCGCGTCGATGGCGAAAAATGCGCGGCTCTGTTTCAGAATTGGATCGACATAAACTCAGTCTCTATGGCCTATATCTGCGGGCCTGAACCTATGATGTTAGCGATTTCACAAGCGTTGAAAGACCACGGCCTGACGAAAGATCAAATCCGTTTCGAATTGTTCGCCTCGTCGCAGCCCGGGCGCACGAAAAACCGTGCCGCATCAAAATCCGGCGGCGAAAGCGGTACCAAAGCACGTGTCACATTGGGTGGTGTGCGGCGCAACTTCACCATTCCGAAAGACACCAGCCTGCTCGAGGCTGCGCTGGCGGAAAACCTTGACGCGCCGCACGCCTGCAAAGCCGGAGTATGCTCGACATGCAAGGCGCGCGTGCTGGAAGGTGAAGTTGAAATGGTCAACAACCATGCCCTCGAAGACTATGAGGTCGAGGCGGGATTTGTGCTGACTTGCCAGTGTTTTCCGGTGTCAGACAGAGTTGTCTGGGACTATGACGAAGCCGGTCATTAATCCACAATCTGCGTGCCGGGCAACCCCGACACGGTCAGCCGGGCGATTACTTGGGCATAGCGTTCGCGATCCGCGCGTGTCGCCTTTGGGTGCCACATGTAATACCAATTCAGCATCCCGAATACAGACATGGTGACTTCGCGCAGTAGCTGAGGGTTTTGACGCAACCGCCCGCCGCTAATTGCGTCCAACAGGTCACTCATCTGGGCAACCATTTTCTTCTGATATGCCTTCAGAGTTATTTGCATCGCTTCGGGCAGTAGCGACAACCCTTCGGTCTGAATTGTGTGTTCGTAATCCATGCCTTCATAGGCCAGCAGGTACTCGCGCAGAACGATATGCAATTGGTCCTCGGGCTGTTTCCCTTCCAGGTCGACTTCGGTAACACGTGTCGCCAATTCGGAAAGATATGTGTTCAGAATGTCGAACAGCAGCGCTTCTTTGCTGTCATAGTAATGGTAGATGTTTGCCTTCGAGATACCGGCACCTTTCGCCACCTGATTCATAGAAGCACGGGCTATTCCTTCGTGGGCAAAGACATTGGCCGCAACCGCGAGGATGCTCTGCCGTTTTTGTTCGTGGTCTTTTGCGATCGTCCGCGCCACAGGTTTACTCCTTCGGCCTGTTGTCTATGACACGACGAGCCTTACCCTGACTGCGCTCGACACTACCGGGTATGCCCACATCGACGGTAGCGCCAACGCCAATTGTATCTTTGATCTTTTGGGACAAGACACCCGCCAAGGCTTGCCTGGCCTCGGCCGTTGCAGCGCCGCTTTCGGCCTCTACATGGATCGTCATCACGTCCATACGCCCTGCTCGATCCAGTGCAATCTGGAAGTAAGGCGCAAGGTCGGGGGTCGCCAGAACCAATTCCTCTATTTGAGTTGGGAAAACATTCACTCCGCGCAGGATCATCATATCGTCTGACCGACCAGTAATCTTTTCCATCCGTCGCATTGAACGTGCCGTGCCGGGAAGCAGCCGTGTCAAATCGCGGGTACGATAGCGTACCATCGGCAGGCCTTCTTTGGTGAGTGTGGTAAAAACCAACTCACCCATTTCACCATCCGGCAAAACCTCTCCGGTGTTGGGGTCGATGATCTCGGGGTAGAAATGATCTTCCCATACATGCAGCCCGTCTTTGGTTTCAACGCATTCGTTGGCAACACCCGGACCCATGATTTCGGACAGCCCGTAAATATCGACGGCGTGCATATCGAACGCCTCTTCGACCTCGACCCGCATTGCGTTTGTCCACGGCTCGGCCCCGAATATGCCAACCTCAAGGGAGCATTCGCGCGGGTCCAGACCCGCTGCGTGAAACTGTTCGAGAATATTCAGCATATAAGATGGCGTGACCATGATGGTGCTTGGTTTAAAGTCATGTATCAGCAAGACCTGACGCTCTGTCATCCCGCCTGAAACAGGAACGACGGAGCAGTTCAGATGCTCGGCACCGTAATGTGCGCCAAGGCCGCCAGTGAACAAACCATACCCATATGCAACATGCACCATGTCACCCGGCCTTGTCCCGCTGGCGCGCATTGAACGCGCGACAAGATGCGCCCAATTCTCAATATCTGTGCGTGTGTAACCCACCACCGTTGGTTTACCCGTGGTCCCCGAAGATGCATGAACGCGCACAATTTGTTCGCGCGGCACGGCGAACAAGCCAAATGGATAGTTGGCTCTTAGATCGTCCTTGTGGGTGAACGGAAACTTGGCGAGATCTTCGAGGGAATTCAGATCATCCGGATGCACGCCCGCGGCATCAAATCTTTCTCGGTAGAATGGTACGTTCTCATAGGCATGCCGCAACGACCATTGAAGCCGCTTTAACTGCAAGGCACGGATTTCATCAATGGATGCAATTTCGATCGGGTCCAAGTCTTCACGTGCTGGCGTTAGATCTTTCATGAGCCCCTCCCTTGTTCATCAAAAAGATGCCCGCGCACCGCACGCGAGCAACCGCGAAATTCAGCGATCAGGTCTTTGTCCTGATTGACGACGGTCACGTCATAGATGCCGTTGCGACCCCTGAGACTGACCTCGGTCGCAGTAGCAATAAGCTGGTCCCCCGGCCTTGCTGGCGCGACGTAGGTGATTGCGTTGTGATGCGCGACCGTCGACTGATTTCGACTATTGCAGGCAAAAGCAAACGCAGTATCCGCCAGCATGAAAATTACGCCACCGTGGCAGATCCCATGCCCATTCGTGTGTCGCTTCTCAACGACCAGAGAGAGTTGCGCATGCCCCTCATCCACATTTTCCATCTTTAGCCCAAGTGCCGGACTTGCGCTGTCTTTGTTCCACATTGCCTGAGCTGCGCGTTCTGCCCGTTCCTTCGGTGTCATTTCACCGCCCCGTGAATTTTGGCGGGCGCTTTCGCAAAAACGCTGCAACCCCCTCAGCGTAGTCGGCGCTTTCGCCACAGGTTTTCTGGAACCGGGCCTCAAGCTCCAATTGTTCATCCAGATCGTTTTCGGTTGCTGCGTGAATAGCGGTTTTGATATGCGACAGGCCCAATGTCGGACCCTGCGCCAGCTTCTCAGTCAAAGCACGCGCGTCTGTCATCAGGTCAGCAGCAGAGGTGCATTTCCAGATCAAACCCCAGTCTTCTGCTTTTTGCGCCGATAGGGGCTCGGCCGTCATAGCAAGCGCCTTTGCCCGTGCCTCTCCCAACCGCTGTGTCAGCACCCAGGTACCGCCGGAATCCGGGATCAGCCCCACTTTGGCAAAGGACTGCACGAACTTGGCGGTGTCCGCCGCCAGTACAATATCGCAGGCCAACGCTATGTTCGCCCCTGCCCCCGCAGCAACACCGTTCACCGCACAAATCACCGGCGCGTTGAACGACCTGATTTGCCGGATCAAAGGGTTGTAGTACCGTGTCATCGACAGGCTAAGGTCAGGCGGCCCATCCATCTTAGATGGATCACGGTCACCCAGGTCCTGCCCGGCGCAAAAACCGCGACCCGCCCCTGTGATCAAAACCGCCCGCGCCTCTTCTTCTTTCGCCTGCGTCAGCGCGTCCCGAAGGGCCAGATGCATCTCATCATTAAAGCTGTTCAGCTTTTCAGGTCGGTTCAAGGTCACTTCGACCCAACCCGCGTGTCTCGCGACAAGAACTGTGTTCGACACTATAATCTCCTTGAAATCTCGCGGCCCTAAAACTAAACATTTCATAAACCGACCGGTAGGTCAATTAATCGATACCGACCATCAGTCGCGCGTTGGAGGAGATGTCACATGACGATAAAACAGGTTGAAAGCTTCGTAGCTGGGCACTGGATAAATAGTGACGATTCTGCGCGCGACATTTTCTCGGCAGTGACAGGAGAGCGCATCGCGCGGGCCGGGAACAGCGCCCTCGACGTCGACGCGATGCTTCAATTTGCGCGCCAGAAAGGCGGACCGGCCTTGCGCGCCATGACGTTTCACGACCGTGCGCGCATGCTCAAAGCCTTGGCATTGCACATCAAAGAGCACAGGCAAGCACTTTATGAGATATCGTTCGCGACCGGCGCGACACAAAAAGATCATCTGATCGATATCGACGGCGGGATTGGCACCATGCTGGTTTTCGCCAGCAAAGGTCGGCGCGAAATGCCGGATGACACTATCTATCTAGACGGTGAAGTCGAGCAATTGTCGCGAAAGGGCACGTTTCTGGGCCAACATATCTGCACGTCACTGACAGGGGTTGCCGTTCACATCAACGCGTTCAACTTCCCGGTCTGGGGTATGCTGGAAAAGCTGGCCCCGACACTGTTGGCCGGTGTTCCGGCGATTGTAAAACCAGCCACTGCCACCTGCTATGTGACAGAGCTTTGCTTCAGGATAATGCTCGATAGCGGTTTGTTGCCCGAAGGCGCGGTACAACTGGTTTCGGGCGATTTGGGTCCGTTGTTGGACCATGTGGGTCCACAGGATGTGGTCAGCTTTACCGGTTCTGCCCAAACGGCCACACGCCTACGCAGCACACCCAACCTGCTGCAAAACGCAACCCGGTTCATTGCGGAACAAGACAGCTTGAACGCTTCTATTCTAGGACCGGATGCCAAACCCGGAACGGCAGAATTTGATCTGTTCATAAAGGAAGTCATAAAAGAAATGACCGCGAAAGCCGGGCAAAAATGCACGGCCATTCGTCGGATTCTTACCCCCCAGGAACAAACTGAGGCGGTTATTGATGCCCTGCGGACAAAACTCAGCAAAATCGTAATCGGAGATCCTCGCGCTGACACCACACAGATGGGGGCCCTCGTTTCGTTGTCCCAAAAACGTGATGTTTTGGAGAAGGCCAATTTGATAGGACAAGAGGCCGAGCGTGTTTTTGGCGATCACGACGCCTTCGCGCTGGAAGGCGTGGACGCTGACAAAGGGGCCTTTGTGCCACCGATGCTGTATTACTGCGCAAATCCGGATGCCGCGACGCATGTGCATCAGATCGAAGCCTTCGGCCCTTTATCCACAATCATGCCATACGGCGACTTGGACCATGCATTGGAGCTTGCGAATAAAGGTGGCGGCAGTCTGGTGACCTCCGTCATTACCAATGACACGGATACCGCCCGCGAGATCGCGATCAAGGCTGGCGCGTATCACGGTCGTTTGTATTTCAACAACCGCACATCAATGGATGAAAGCACCGGTCACGGAACTCCGCTACCGCACATGGTCCATGGCGGCCCCGGTCGCGCGGGCGGTGGCGAAGAAATGGGCGGAGTGCGCGGTGTAATGCACTATATGCAGCGAACGGCCGTTCAGGGCAGCCCGGATATCTTAACCCGCATTGGCCAGAAATGGGTGCCGGGTTCTGCTGAAATCACACATGATGCCCACCCATTCACGCGCAGGTTTCAGGAATTGGAAATCGGGGAAACACTACTGACCGAGTCGCGAGAGATTTCAATTCAGGATATTGAGACCTTTGCGCATTTCACCGGCGATACGTTCTATGCCCATATGGATGAAGACGCCGCCGCCCGTAACCCTTTTTTCCCCGGCCGCGTCGCCCATGGATATTTACTGCTGAGCTTTGCGGCAGGGCTTTTTGTCCAACCGGATGAAGGTCCGGTTTTGGCCAACACAGGTTTGGACAACCTGCGTTTCCTGAAACCCGTTCAGGCGGGTGACAGTATTCGCGTTCGGTTGACGGTCATGGCCAAGACGCCACGCAATCAGGAATACGGTGAAATCCGTTGGCATGTTGCGATTAGAAACCAACATGAAGAAATAGCCGCCGAATACGAGCTTTTGACCATGAACGCCTGCTAAAAGGTGCAAAAACGTATTTCCCGTGGCCACGCAGCACGCGGCCGTGGTATCGAAAGGTCCAGCCCTGAAAATCGCCAATGGGAAAGACCTGACGTTGAATGCAGCAGAGACCTTGATTGACGACCTCAGCGCACTGGAACCGATCAAGACGTGGTCGCTGATTGTCACGCTTTTCGGTGACCTGAACGGAAAAGACATCACCGGTAAAGAGCTTACACTGCTGCTGGGACGGGTCGGCATTAAGACCGAGGCCATAAGGGTTGCTCTTCATCGTCTCAGGAAAGACGGGTGGATCGAATCCACAAAATCGGGGCGCGAGGTTTCTTATCGTTTGTCCTCTTATGGGTTTGCCGAAACGCGGGCAGCGTATGAAGACGTATATCGCCGGGACGTCAAATTTCCTGAAGGGTGGCAGCTGTTTCTGCTACGTCCCGACACAGCGCCCCCCGACAGTTCCATCGCGCTGGACCGTTCTGTGGTGATGGCGCCAATCCAATCGGTCGCAGCTGATCACGACAGGCTCGGGCTATGTTTCAAAGGTCCGAATCTACCAACCTGGCTAACCGACCAGATCGCACCCCAGCGCACATTGTCATTGGCACAAAAGCTACACGACCTATGTGAAACCCGCGTTCATGACCTACCGCCCCTTTCGCAAGCTGCCGCGCGTCTACTGATGCTCCATCACTGGCGGAAAATCGCGCTGCGTGATGCCAACTGGGCCCATATTTCATTGGTACCGGATGGAGCTTTGGCCAAGTGCCACACGCACATAACGGGCATGTTGCACGACTTGCCGAAGTTGTCGCCCGCCGCGTTCGCCTCAGAAAACGGGACATGATCCCGAAAAAGGCGATGACTTTGTGTAACCGGCTCTTGATTGGTATTTCATCGTCCATTGCGGCATCTTTCACCGACCAGTAAGAATATCGGATGGATAGTAGGCTCGCGACCAAGGTGACTGCGTGACGGATAGTATAGTTTCAAAGCTGCGCGGAATGTTCACCGCGACATTACTGATTGCGCCTTTGCCGGCTTTGGCACAGCCGGATGTCCTTGTACTTGGCGATAGCCAGATATCTTTCGGTGCCGGCAAGGAATACGTCAAGTTCTTCGAACAGCTTCCGGATCGGTGCGAGATGACACCTGAGCGGACAAAACTGCTGGAAAAACTGGGCGCACGACAAACGGCTGCAATTGGTGTGCGATCAACGTCGTTGCAATCCTGGACATCAACCAGCGGTGCGACACGGGGCGCAATCTGCGACGTAGATAAGAAATTTGGCGTGAACGCGGGGGCCTATGGCATAGACGGCAACCCGGATCGTGTCTTCATTCAGATCGGCAAGGGCGCGTCCTATCAATTCTGCAAACCAAAACAGACCGCGTTCGAGGCGATGTTTGCGGAAAACTATTATGATCCAGGCCTGCTTATTCTGACGTTCCTCGGAAATTCGGCCGACCGATGGGCAAACTCATCTGAGGCCGCAGAACAGGACGTGCGCCGGACCTTGGCCCAGGTTCCGGGCGATATGCCGTGCGTCTTTGTGTCAAGCGCACCGGTTTACCTGAAAAAAACAAACGACAAGCGTATGAAGGCGCAGACTCAGATCGCTCGCGCTTTTGAACGTGCCGACGCACAATGCAAAGTGGTCGAAGGATTCAACGCCGAAACACGCGCTGCCATCGAAGGAAAACCAAAGTTCTTTCGCCGCAACGATGCTGGACGGGTCAAAGACCCACATCATCCAAGCAACGCCGCGATCCGCCAGTTTCTGAACATAAACAACACGGCACTTTGCGATGCCATTTTCGCAGCACTGAAATAGAGAAACCGCATAAGGGGGGAAAGATGCAGTTTCTAAACAAGATCGCAGGGGTTTTGATCGCCCTGCTCATGTACGCTCCGTCAACCAGCGCGGAGGAGTTCGTTTCGCCTGAAATCCTGATAATCGGCGATAGTCAGATATCGTTTGGATCGGGTCCGGCGTTTTTGGAATTTTTTAGCAATATCAAAACGCACTGCAAACCGAACGCAGAACAAAAAGAACACCTTAAAAGGTTGGAAGAGATGCGTGTGGGCGTAATCGGGGTACGCTCCAGCTCGATCCATTCTTGGACGTCGCGTTCGGGTAAGGGCAAGGATACCATCTGCAAGGTCGATCCCAAATGGAAAGTTAACGCAGGTACCTACGGTTTCGTAAACAAGAACGGCAACAAGTATGTCCAGATCGGCGAAGGGCGTGACTACCAATTCTGCGCCCCCAAGACATCACCGCTCGAAGAGATGCTGCGCGAAGATTACTATGATCCGAAACTGATCCTGATGTCTTTTCTGGGAAATTCCGCCAAACGCTGGGCCAACAGCCCCGAGGCTGCCTTAAGCGATGTTCAAAAGCTTAAAACGCAACTCCCCCCGGACTTGCCGTGCATATTCATGACAACGGCACCCGCGTATAAAAAGAAGATCGTGGACCTGCGGCTTCGGGCGCAAAAGAACCTGATGGACGCTTTTAAAACATCGGGTTTGCGCTGCACATTCGTACCCGGTGCTACGCCAGAAACTGTTGCGGCCAATCAAGGAAATAAAGACTATTTCAGGCTGAACAAAAAAGGTTTGGTCAAAGATCCGTATCACCCGAACGAAGCCGCTGCGAAAAATTTTTTCGCACTTGAAATGGATCAAATCTGTAACGCGATCTTCACGCAGATCGCTCCGACCAAGGAACAAAGCTGAGGCGGTGACGGACCCCGATCGTGATTGTTTCTTAACTGAAAGTGATCAAAAAACACGCCCCGTCATCGGTTGGGGCGAGAGACAAAGTGCCGCCTACAGCCTCTAAGGTGGCGATGACGATATTGAGCCCCATGCCGGTGCCACCGCTGTTTCGGCGTGTCGTGAAAAAGGGTTCGAATACTTTACCAGCATTTCCTTCGCTGATGCCCGCTCCGTTGTCTTTGATTTGAAGCGTCGGGTTCTTCCCGTCAAAGCTTGTTCCAAGAACAATTTCGGTAGCACCGTGTTGCAGCGCGTTTTCGAACAAATGCGTTAAAATGATCCGCAAGGTTTGTTCGGCAATCGGCAGACTTTGCCCACCGTTTTCGACTCGGATCTCCAGATCGGGGAAAGCCTCAGACATCGGGTCGACTATATCCATCAACGATACAGTACCCGTCAAAGCGCGCTGGTCGGCAAGGCTAAAGGCGCGCATATTGGCCAACAAATCTTCCATCCGCTTGCCGCCCTTGTCGACAGTATCCAGCAATTTCTGGCGCTGCGTCGACGAAAGGTCATCATCGCGCAACAACTCGGTCGCGCCTTTAAGCGCCGTCAGAGGCGACTTTAATTCGTGGGTCACATGCGCTGTGTAGGTCTTGAGAGCCGTTTGCTTGCCTTGCAAACGCTCGGTCAGCGACTTGAAGCTTTGACCAAGCTCCTCGATCTCACGCGTTCCAAGATGGGCGGGTGGCTCCCAAGGGGTGTCCCCGTACCCTGCGATTTGACTTTGCCTGCTCAGATCTTTGATCGGGCGCGTAATAAACCGCCAAAAGACATAGCCAATCAAAGCGGTGGACAACGCCACAAAAGCCGCAGCCTTCGCGAGATTAAAACGTTCGCCATAGAGAAATCTGAAAATGTGGTTCGGTGTTCGGCTCAGATATACTGCTCCGATCAGTTTCTTTTCCACGAATACCGGCATGGCTACAAAAACCCGAACCCGCGCGGCTCGGCTCAGGGTATAAACAAAAGGGGTCCTGTCTTCCCTCAAACGGGTTCGTGCAACCGACGCGGTATCGCCGTCAAGCGCCCTGCGCACTTCCCTGACATGTGCAAGGTTCGTGCCCGTTTCTGCAGTTCCGGCGAAAACATTGCCTTCGGGATCGAGGAACCTGTATCCGGCAAGAGTTTTCTCTTGGGCCCCGTTGGCCATTCGAGACAGCACTTGCGCAATATCCCCGTAGACCGCAGCGGGCTGCGCGTTTACCGGTTTCGCATCTGGCCGCGGTGGCAAGACAGTGCCACGGTTGATGGACAAAGACGGGAACACGGCCTCCTCTACAGATATCGCGCCCTGAGCCTGCGGCGGCGACCCGGCAGCCTCTTGGTACAACTCGGCAAATGCCGAGGACATGACGGCCGCCTGGGATAACAGGCTTTCTTCTGTTTGCTGCACCAGTTGGCTGTCGTAAAATCGGAACAAGACCAAGCCTGCAAATGGCAGACATAGAACGATTGCCAACACCAGCAAAACGATTGTCCAGAGCCGCGGCCGCCACCTTGGCTTTAGCCTGTTTCGCATGCACCCATCCTCAGACCCACTCCGTGGACTGTTACGATCCCCTCGGCGCAACCAGCTTGTGATAACTTGGCGCGAAGATTTCGGACGTGGCTGTCTATTGTGCGATCCGACACATGAATGTTGTAGCCGTACAAAGCGTCAATCAGCTGGCTTCTGGACAGGACATGATCTGGTCGCGCCATAAGCGTTGCGAGCAAGCGAAACTCAGATCCGGTTAATGGGATCTGTTGGTTCTGAAACTGACATTGGTGCCGCTCTACGTCCAAGCTAAGAACGCCTTTTACAAGAACCGCTTCTTCCTTTTGAACAGCGGCCAGGCTTCGCTTTAGGATTGCCTTGATCCGAGCCACCAACTCGCGTGGTGAAAAGGGTTTTGTCAGGTAATCATCCGCCCCGATTTCTAAACCGACGACCCGGTCTACTTCATCATCACGTGCGGTCAGAAACAAAATCGGCACCTCTGAGGACTTTCGAATGTTCCGGCAGACCTCAAGCCCGTCCTTTTCGGGCAGGCCAATATCCAGCACGATCAGGTCTGGTTTTTCCTGCTGCGCAGCGTTCAGCGCCTCAAGCCCATCACAGGCAAAAAGGGTATCAAATCCTGCTTTTTGAACCGCTAACCCAGTGATTTCACGAATATCCGGATCATCATCAACAATGAGAATGCGAGCGGGCATCAAATGGTGTCCTTCAATTGTGCTGCTGATAATAGGCTTGGATACGCCATCTGCGGAAGCCCCATTCGCGCCAGTTCGTGATCGCGTCTTTGGCAACCTTATATTGCATCCAGTCACCGCAAACTTGCTGACCTGTCTTAACTTCAAACGCGTGAATTGCGGGATAGGCGTCGGCACCCAGCACGCAAATATAGGCCGTATCGCGTTCCGCTAACGTTTCTCCATGTCTAAGGTTATGGCTGGCGATGAGTTGGGCAAAGTTCACGAAACAACAAAGGTACAAGGTAACACCAAGGGCGAAAAGACAGCGGCGTACCAACCACGCATTGCTAAGGCCGCGATGGATTTGCACCGCGGTCAGCATCAGCCCAACAAAGACAAGCCCCATCCAAATGAAAGCCGCCACCCGCAGGTAGGTCAGAGCGTAAGCTTCGACGTATAGTTGCAGCCGGACGGCTGCAGTCACGACCAGAAACAGGTTTTGTCCGAGCCACAGAAATACCAAGAGCCGCAAAAGCCGATCCGCGCCAATCATCCGATGTGTTGCTATGGCAAACACACCCGCCAATAACGCGGTGACGACCAAAGGGTATGCACCGCGATGGGCATAGGACGCGTAGCTCATCCCTTCGGGAAGCGAGACACCCCCCGTCAAAACGCCCAAATCCATAACCGATTGCACCAGAAACATTAGGTTGAACAAAACCAACGAGTTACGAACTGAGACCGGGTTCACCAGAAAATCCACTCTACCCGGCCCTACCCTTTCAACAGCAGCGCGTTTTACAACTGGGCCCAGCCAGCTTTTGCTCAGGTTCAGGTAGGGCCAGAGCCATGATGCGAACGCGCACCAAAACACTAGACGCAACCAAAACTCCGGCTCGAATATGCGAGCCAAGTCCAATTCAGCAAACATGTTTTCAAGAACCGGATTGGCCTCTGCCAAAAGCAGTAGAAACACCGCGCCCACTAGACAAGGTAAGGCCAGATGTGAAAGCGTGCCTCGAAAACCTGCCCCCAAGTCCGTTTTCGAGGTTTCAGCCATAGCGAACCGCCCCAGCAGGAAGGCCCCGACCGTCGGCAGATACAAAGCCGTTCGCAACAATAGTCTTTCGGTCAGCTCATGTCGGTAAACCAACCATGTTGCCATACTGGCCAAACCACCCAAGCTGAAAAGCACAGACAAAAACTGCAGGTCGATGCAGAGCGGCACGTTGCTTAGCGTTGCAAACGCCATTGCGCCGACGGCCTCACGCACAGATGGCCTTGGCGACTTTACCGCTAGGATCGCGACAGACAGCAGCAACATAAATACTGCAATAGAAACGCCCAACGGTTGATGCCAGAATAACCAATCTGCAACCGCAACCAAGGCCGCAAGTAGTGGTATCTTATGTTGCATCCGAAGAGACGCAATAGCCGAAGAGCTATCTCGGGAACCGTTTGTAATTGACGCGGGATGCTCGCCCGATGTCTCCAACCACCATCCGTCGAGTCTTATGCGGTCAGGTACGCCCTGAATAACCAGTTTCTGCCCCATTACACTTTCTCCTGCTTGCGCTTTTCTTGCCCACAGTCTGAGCAAAGCGCATGCAAGTTTAGGCTGCTATGTTGGCAGCTGATCAGAGCCTTTTGTGCAGATTTGGTGCAGGGACGGAATTACCGTGCGAGCGGTCTAGGGATTGTCACCGGAATACCGGCCCTGCACCCATTAATGGGTCAAGACCGCGTGTCCAACGCATGACGCCAGTCATTCCACCCCCCATCCACCGAGGACGGAGCTGCATGCCAATGTGGCATGGGTTCTCCGGTGGCGGGGTCTTTGGCGGGGATGGGCAGCATCATGATACGTTTGCAGGCGCGTTTGTAGTCTTCCTCGGTCAGGAACTCTTCCTGAATGTCATCCCAATCACGACCATCCGGATAACCGCCGCACATGTGAATGTCCGCCGACTGTCCAATCATCTCATGGCTGACCCCTGCCGGCATGACAATCACGTCCCCGGCCTCGATACGTACCTTGGACCAACCACCCTCGCCTACGGATATGCTGAATTCCATCCATCCGCGCGCGCAACCCAAACACTCATGTGTTGTCGAATGGAAATGGGCATATTCGTAGACACCGGGATAATCCCAGTTGTTCGACCAGCCGTTGGATCGAAAACGATCCTTGATCGCATCGGCTCCGCCTCCGGGAACAGCGTTTCGATGCACAAGAAGCGGAAATCGACTGTTGGGGATCATCCCCTCAGGTTTCGAAGTGTAAGTTTCAGTTGTAATCGACATGATTGTCACCCTCCCTGAAGCTGAACCACGTTGGTATACGCCGTCTCATCAGGCATGCCGGGACGGCCATTTGTCAATCTTGAGTCCTTTTATTAGACCAGCCGATTTATCCAAAAACTTCGACTTTCCGTCACTCCGAACAGACTATCCGCGGTAGCGCGCGGTGCTGTTTCGCAGAACGACATCATGCTTGATCGTTATGCTTTTTTCGCCAGAGAACTGCCCAGACATGAGTTCCAACAGAAGCTGCATTGCGCGCTTACCCATCTCTTTCCGGAACTGGTGAACCGTCGTTAGCGCTGGAGACAGCACTCCTGCAAAGCTGATATCATCAAACCCGGCGACCGAAATATCATCAGGCACGGAAACCCCACTTTCCTTAAATCTCGAAATGGCTCCAATCGCTGACTCGTCGTTGGCGCAGGTGATAGCGCTTGGTCGATCAGGTTGGCTCAAGACAGCATCTGCCGCCTCAGCACCCGCTTCCAAGGTAAATCCACAGGGATAGCAGGCAATCTCATGCGCCAGGCCCGCCTGCTGCATCGCCTGTTCGTAGCCTTCCCTGCGCAGTGACGACAGAATATTGTGTTCCGGGCCCACAAAGTGCGCGATTTTTCGATGCCCCAATTCGATCAGATGGTTCGTGACCTCCATAGCAGCACTTAGGTTATCGGTTCCAACATGAGGCACGCCAGAGCCGGGGATAAATTCTGAAATGGTAACCAGAGGGAGGTCGGCGATTTCCTCCTGAGAAATCGGAAGAACGCCATTCATCAGCAATGCGCCGTCGGCCCGTCCGTTCCGCATATACCCAAGCAAGTCCTGAACACGTCTGGCATCCCCGTTGGTGTTCCCGATCAGGATTGTATATTTCGCCTCGGTCGCAGCATCTTCTATGCCTGACAGAATCTCAGAGAAAAACGGGTTCGCAATATCCGGCAGCACAACAAGTATCGTGCCGGACCTGCTTTGCCGCAGCATCTGAGCCGCGGTATTGGCGCGATAGCCCGTGCGCGCGACTGCATCGAACACAAGGGTGCGCGTCGCTTCGGATACGACGTCGGGATTCTGCAAAGCACGACTGACCGTTGCCGTGGAAACATTTGCAATCCGGGCAACATCAGAAATCGTCGGTCTTTTTTTCGTCAATGGTTTCATCGTGTTCAGTTCATAGCACTTTCCCAGCTGCGATGTAATCCTTTACATAAGAAATGTAATCCTTTACATTCACTAATCATCACCTTTGAAGGCATTGCCCCAAAGGATCGAAGACGGGGGGAGAATGCGGTTAGGCGTCAATCTTTTATGCGCAACCGGCTTTGTGGAGGAGTCCCACAAACCACTGCTAGAAACAGCTAAGTCAGCTGGATTTGATGGCGTGGAAATTCCCGTTTTAGAAGGAAAGCCGGATCACTACGCCCGCCTTGCAATAGTTCTGGACGAACTTGGGCTGGCGCGGACCTGCACCGCAATTGTCCCTTCACCAGATGCAGACCCAACCCACGAAGACCCGCAAGTCAACCAACGGGGCCGCGAACATCTGGATTGGATTGTCGATTGCGCGACCGCCCTTGGCGCTGAGACAATCGGCGGTCCCTTTCACGCCCCAATCGGGCATTTTACCGGCAGTGGCCCAACACGGGACGAATGGCAGCGCGGCGCGCAAGCACATCACGCCATGTCGGAAAAGGCGGCAGCACAAGGCATCAAGCTTGCGCTTGAGCCTTTGAACAGGTTCGAAACCCATTTTCTGAACACCGCGCAACAAGCCTCAGACTATTGCGACATGGTTGATCATCCTGCGTTCGGCATCATGTACGACACCTTTCATTCTCATATCGAAGAGAAAAGCCAAACTCAGGCCATCGCAGCGCTGTCTGGCAAGATCAATGTGCTCCACGTGTCCGAAAATGATCGGGGTACGCCGGGAACCGGGCAAATTGATTTTCCAACCATCATGGGCTGCATCAAACAAACAGGCTTTGACGGCTGGGTCGTGATGGAAGCCTTCGGTTCCGGCGTTCCCGAGATTGCCGCTGCGACCCGCATCTGGCGCCCAATGTTTGATACCCATGAACAGCTTTTCACCGACAGCGCGCAATTCATTAGACGCTGCTGGAGGGACGCATGACGCAGGACATCCTGTTTGAGATGCGCGGGATCACCAAAGAGTTTCCGGGGATCAAGGCACTGGATGATGTCACCTTTGACTGCAAAGCCGGAGAGGTGCATGCGCTGGCCGGAGAAAACGGGGCAGGCAAATCCACGTTGATGAAGGTTTTGTCCGGCGTCTATCAGGCAGAGCACGGCGATATTTTTCTGCGCGGGCAGAAAGTGCGGTTCAACCACCCATCCGATTCTCTGGCCCAGGGGGTCAGTGTGATTTACCAGGAATTCTCTCTGCTACCGGACCGCACGGTCGCGCAGAACATCTTTTTAGGCCGTGAGCCTTTGAAGCGAGGGTTTCTGGATCACGTCACGATGCGCGATGAAACCACGCGCGTTCTGCGCAAGTTCGGAAACAAGCACAAATTCGACGCAGACACGCTGGTCGGATCGTTGGATGTGGCCCAACAACAATTGGTCGAGATAGCCAAGGCGCTTTCATTGGATGCGCAGGTCATCGTAATGGATGAGCCCACAGCCGCCTTGAACGACAGCGAATGCGAGTTGCTGTTCGATCTGGTCGACGACCTGCGGGATCACGGTCATTCGATTGTTTATATTACCCACCGCATGCGTGAAATCCGGCGCTTGGCAAATCGGGTTACGGTCATCAAGGACGGCAAGGTTGCCGCCCATTTCGATGATGTCCCCGAGACCGATCAAATCGTCCACGCAATGGTCGGCCGAGAGTTGGGGCAGTTCTATCCTGACCCCGCCCTGCCCGATGAAATCGGTGAGCCCGTCTTAAGCGTGCGCGGCGGTGCAAATGCCAAACTCAGCGAGATTGATCTTGATCTTCGCGCAGGGGAAATTACCGGATTTGCCGGAGTTCAGGGCGCGGGCCGCACAGCTCTGGCTATGGCCTTGTTTGGTGCTGAGCCCTTTGAAACCGGCGAAATCAAGTTGAACGGCAACGCGCTTACAGTGTCATCGCCGCGACAAGCTGCCAAGGCAGGTATCGCCATGTTACCGGGGGATCGCAAAGCCGAAGGTCTTTCGCTGATGCAATCCGTGCGCGATAACGCGCTGCTGTCCGCCAGGGCGTTTTCAAAGCTTTTGGGAAATCCATTCAAAACCGAGTTCGGTCAGGAAAAGGATTTCGATGCGGCTTTGGATGCTTTGGACACCCGAGCCGCCAGTTATGACGTCGAAATTCAGTCGCTATCCGGCGGCAACCAGCAAAAAACGATCGTTGCGCGATGGTTGGCCCTGAAGCCAGATGTCCTGATCTTTGTCGAACCCACGCGCGGGATCGATGTGAACACAAAAGCAGGTATCTACGCACAGATGCGGCGCCTCGCACGGGATGGCGCCGCTGTAATGATGATTTCATCCGATCTGCCCGAGGTTTTGGGTGTCTCAGACCGTGTCTTGGTCATGAGTGACGGCCAGATCGTGGCAGAGTTTCCACGTGGCGCATCCGAAGCCGAGGTAATGCTTGCCGCAACCGAAGCTCATGAAGCGTTGGGGGCGGCGTGAGCATGTTCAAGAAATCCAACCTTATTGGTTTCGCACCGTTTTTCTTGCTGCTTGCTGCCTTCGCGACTTATGTGGTCGTCGCCTTGATCACAGACCAGACCCAGTACCTGAGCTCTGAAAATCTAATTGGGTTACTTGGCCGTTCAATCGCGTTGGGGATCACCGCCGTAGGCCAGACCTTTGCTATCCTGATCGCCTCTATTGATCTGAGCGTCGCCAATTTGATTTCCGTATCGGCTGTTTTGGCTTCGTATATTATGTCTGGCGATCCATCCATGATCCTGCCTGCCATCGCGGTTGTTTTGACGGTAGGCGCTCTGGTCGGGTTGGTAAATGGCTTGGTCATCACTCAACTAGAAGTCAATCCACTGATCGCAACGCTGGGGATGGCGTTACTGCTGCAAGGATTGCTCAGCGCTTCGTTCAACAATTTTGCCGGTGAGGTGCCCGCCGAGTTTCAGGTGTTTGCTTATGGCGAAATCGGCGGCATTTCGATCAGCCTTCTGTTTCTGATCGGCCTGACGATCGTCGCGTGGGGTTTTTTGAAATTCACGCGCGCCGGGTCCAACATCTACTCGGTCGGTGGCAATCCCGAAGCGTCGAAGCTTGCAGGCATGCGAACCACCCGCGTGGTCATCATGGCTCATGTAATCTGTTCGCTTTGCGCAACAGTCGCGGGGTTGTACTTGGCCAGCAGGTTGCGCTCAGGCGCACCGTGGATCGGCCGCGATGGTGTTTACGATCTGGAATCCATTGCCGTCGTCGTAATCGGAGGAACCGCTTTATCAGGTGGACGCGGTGGCGTTTGGGGAACCCTCATGGGCGTGATGATCTTTTCGCTGATCGACTCGATCTTCAATCTGGCGGGCGTTGACGCCTTTGCCAAACAGATCCTTCGCGGACTCATCATTGTTGCAGCCGTTGCCCTTTACGCGGCCCGCTCGCGGAGGATCGAGGCATGAGCCGTCTGAGACAGATCAACCCTGTCTTTATCGTCCTGGCCTTGTTGCTGATCGCAGTGGCCATTCTGTCTCCGCATTTCCTGCAGCCGACCGGGTACATGAACTTTCTCAAAAGGGCTGCCCCTATTGCCATTCTGGCTGTCGGGCAACTTTTCGTCATCAATTCCGGCGGCTTCGACCTTTCTGCCGGTGCTCTGGTGACCCTCACCGTCATCGGCAGCTCTATTCTGCTTGATGGCAATGCCGAGGCGACCTGGTGGGTGATTATCGCGATGTTCGCCATTGGGATCGTTGTCGGCACGGTCAACGCATTGGTCGTTTCCTACCTCAAGGTGCCGTCGATCATCGCCACACTGGGCATGATGATTTCACTTAGCGGTATTGCACTGACCTGGTCCGGTGGCGCTCCGCGCGGGTATCTGCCTGAGAATTTCCGGATTTTTGGCCGCATGCTGATCAGGGACGTGCCGCTGATAAAGATCTTGCCGGTCGCTGTCATCGTCTTGATCATCGTCTGCACGATCTTGTGGTGGCTGATGCATCGCACCAATTACGGCAAACAACTTGTGGCAATGGGCGACAATCCCTATTCCGCCCGGCTTGCTGGGGTTCCGCTTGTACGCACCCGTGTCATCGCATTCTGCGTCTCATCTATTAGTGCAGTGTTAGCCGGTATCTTGTTGGGCGGTTTCGCAGGGGTGTCCACGGATGTCGGCACCGGACTTGAATTGCAGGCCATTACAGCCGCCGTGATCGGCGGCGCACAGCTACTGGGTGGCCGCGGGACAGTTGGTGCGACTGTAGCCGGAGCTTTGGTTCTGCAGACCATATTCACCCTGCTTAATATTTTAGGCTTTCCAAAACCTATTCGCGACGTGGTCCAAGGATTGATCCTGATATCCGCCGTCGCATTGGCCAGCTACCGGCGGCGAAAGTCGGGCTCGTAGCCAGCTCATTTCATAGGAAGACTAACCCAGAGGAGGAAAAAATGACATTCAACAAACTTACATTGGTGGCCGCGCTTGCGTCGATGACAGCGCTGCCCGCGCAGGCGCAGAATTTTGACGACCCGGTCGAATTCGCTGCGCAAAAAGCAATGCTGGAGAGCACGCCTAACGGGTCTGCCGAAACACCTTGGCTGCAGTATTTTGGTGACGAGCTGGCCGATACATCCGCGTTCAAAAAGGATGGCCCACACACGATCTGTTTTTCGAATGCCGGTGTTAACAACCCTTGGCGTGTGGTCGGCTGGAATACGATGCAAGCCGAAGTTGAACTGCACGACAACATTGCCGACTTCATCGTGACCGACGCAGAGGGTTCGGACGATAAGCAGATCGCCGACATCGACGACCTGTTGGCCGGAGGATCATGCGACGTATTGATCGTGTCGCCAAACACCACAGCTGCCCTGACCCCCGCAGTGGAACGTGCCTGCGAACAATTGCCGGTTATCGTGTTCGACCGCGGTGTGAATACGGATTGCCCTGTCACCTTTATCAAACCTGTTGGCGGCTATGGCTTTGGCATTCAGTCAGGGCAGTTCATTGCCGACAACGCCCCTGCCGGATCCGATGTTCTGATGCTACGCATCCTGCCCGGCGTTGACGTTCTGGAAACGCGTTACTCTGCCGCCAAACGCATCCTTGAAGAGGCTGGCATGAACATCGTTGGCGCCGAATTTACAGATGGTGACCGGGCGAAAACCAAGGCGATCGTCGAGGATTATCTGCAACGCAACGGCCAGCTTGGGGCTGTATGGATGGATGCGGGCGCAACATCGGTGGCCGCCATCGAAGCATTCGAGGATATGGGCTTTGAAACCCCGATCGTAACAGGCGAAGACCAGCAGGACTTTTTGCAGAAATGGCAGTCCGAAGGGTTGAATACGATTGCTCCGACATACCCGACCTACCAGTGGCGCACGCCTATTCTTGCGGCGCTAAGCGTTCTGGACGGCGAAGCAATCCCCGGACCGGCCTGGAACCTGCCGCAACCTGCGATCACAAACGACAATCTGGCCGATTTCGTGAACCCATCGATGCCCCCGCTGCACTATGCGGCCTGCGGATGTGAGGGTATGCCAGACTATCCAGCCCGCTGGGGTGGAAAATAATCTGACCCAATCACCGGGCCACGACTTGTGCGTGGCCCGGACCCCCCATTTGTTTTAACTTCGGAGGCCGCCATGCCCGGGTCCATCAAAGGTCCTGCGATCTTTCTTGCGCAATTTGCAGGGGACGACGCACCATTCAACTCGCTTGATGCCATTGCCAAATGGGCCGGAAAGCTGGGGTATACAGGCATTCAGGTTCCAAGTTGGGACAGTCGGTTCATAGATTTGAACAAGGCCGCCGAAAGCCGAGATTATTGTGATGAACTGCTTGGCACCTGCGCCCAACATGGCGTCAAAATCACCGAACTTTCAACCCACCTGCAAGGGCAACTGGTGGCTGTGCATCCCGCTTACGACCCCCAGTTCGACGGGTTTGCCCCGCCGGAACTGGCCGGAAATCCAGCCGGGCGCCAAGCATGGGCCGTGGACCAGGTCACAAAAGCCGCGCGGGCGTCACGAAATATGGGGTTGGATGTATCTGTTTCGTTCACCGGTGCCTTGGCTTTTCCGTTTCTCTACCCTTGGCCACAGCGTCCTGCAGGTCTGATTGAAGAGGCGTTTGCCGAACTGGCAAAACGGTGGAAACCAATTCTGGATGCCTATGACGAACAGGGCGTAGATATAGGGTACGAACTGCATCCCGGCGAGGATGTGTTCGACGGTGCGACGTTCGAAATGTTTCTTGACGCGCTCAACGGGCACCCCCGGTGTCAGATAAACTATGACCCTTCGCATTTCCTGCTGCAACAGTTGGACTACCTGTCTTTCATCGACATCTATCACGAGCGTATTTGCGCGTTTCACGTCAAAGACGCCGAATTCAACCCGGACGGTCGACAAGGCGTTTACTCAGGGTATCAGCCCTGGCTAACCCGCGCGGGCCGCTTCCGGTCTTTGGGAGACGGACAGGTTGATTTCTCGGGCATCTTTTCAAGGCTCGCCACTCACGGCTATGAAGGTTGGGCAGTACTGGAATGGGAATGCTGTCTTAAACACCCCGAAGCAGGTGCCGCCGAAGGCGCGCCCTTTATTCGCAATCACATCATCCCTGTGACAGACAAAGCGTTTGACGATTTTGCAGGCGGTGAAACGGACCGTGCCACGTTGCAAAAGCTTTTGGGAATATCGAAATGAGCAATCCGATTAAACTTGGTATGGTAGGCGGCGGCGAAGGCGCGTTCATAGGCGGGGTCCACCGAATTGCAGCCCGGCTTGATGGCCAGTTCGAGCTCGTGGCAGGTGCATTTTCATCCGATCCTGAAAAATCACGCCGGTCAGGCGCAGAGTTGGGGATTGATGCCGACCGGTGCTACGACAGCTACTCCGAAATGGCCGAGGCGGAAGCCAAACGCCCTAACGGCATTCAGGCGGTATCGATCGTGACCCCAAACCACATGCACCTGCCCGTTGCACAGGTTTTCATGGACGCTGGCATCCATGTGATATGCGACAAGCCGTTGACCACCGATCTGGCTTCGGCCCAAGCCTTCGCAGCCAGACAGGCGCAATCGAATGCCTTGTTCATTCTGACCCATAACTATCCGGGCACACCTATGGTCCGTCAGGCCAAGGAAATGGTTGCAGACGGAATGATCGGGAAATTGCGCCATGTGCAGGTGGAATATGTTCAGGATTGGCTAACCGAACCATCCGCCGTCGACAACAAACAGGCCGCATGGCGAACCGATCCCACCCGATCCGGCAAAGGCGGATCAATCGGCGACATTGGGACCCACGCCTACCAATTGACGAATTTCGTCACCGGTCAACGTGCCTCGTCGCTCTGCGCTGATCTCACATCATTCGTGCCGGGTCGGAAAGTTGACGACAATGCCGCCATCCTGCTGCGGTTTGACAGCGGTGCAAAAGGGATGATCTGGGTCAGCCAAGTGGCCCCCGGCAATGAGAATGGTCTGAGTATTCGTGTTTACGGCGACAAAGGCGGTCTTGAGTGGCGTCAGGAGGACCCCAATTATCTTTGGTATACGCCCTTCGGCAAACCAAAACAGCTGCTGACCCGGGGCGGGGCAGGTGCGACCGACGCAGCAAACGCGGTGTCCCGTACGCCCGGCGGACATCCAGAGGGTTATTTGGAAGCTTTTGCAACAATTTACGCAAACGCAGCGACGGCCATACGATCACACAGCTCAGGGCACGACGCGGACCCCGCGCTTGGCCTTACAAGCCTAGAGGATGGTGTGCACGGGATGGCCTTTATCGACGCCTGCATTCGGTCGTCAGAGGGCGGTGCGATTTGGCAAACGCTTGAAACGGGTTCCTGAACATACGTGTAAATTCGCTGCGCCAGCCAGCTCATCACCAGATCGCACGTTTCAATTCGATTTAGCGATTTGAGAGATACGTCGGAACTTCTTTCGATATGCCGCTGGAGACAATCCTGTCCCGCGTTTGAACACCCGCCGGAACGAAGCTGGGTCATCATATCCAACGGATACCCCGACATCGTCGTTCGACATTTGATCGGTTTCCAGCATTTGCTTTGCTTCTTCCACACGCAGGGCCTGAACGTATTCGATTGGTGCAAAGCCGGTCGCCGCACGAAACCTGCGCGAAAAGGTACGAGAGTTCAAACCCGAACGTTCGACCATTTTCTCAACCGGTTTGGCGGAAGCATAGTGTTCTGCGATCCAAACCTGACAATCCGATATCGGGCCGTCATTCGACTCCATCGGGCGGGTCATTACTGAATAGGGTGACTGGCCCTCTGAATGCCCGCTGATAAGGAATACCTTGGCCGTCTCGATCGCCGTCTTATAGCCGCAGTACCTTGCGATCAAATAAACGGTCAAATCATGCCACGCACTCACGCCACCCGCTGTAACGATACGGTCGCTTTCAGCCGCAAGACATAAGATGGACTCGTTTCTGAACTGGATTTTTGGAAAATGACGCTGAAACATGTCGCGGTAAGCCCAGTGCGCGGTGGCTTCGTGCCCGTCCAACAAGCCGGATTCAGCCAATAGCAACGACCCCGAACACACTGACGTAATAAGCGCGCCGGACATGTGCATACGCTTTAGCCACTCAATCTCGCGCGGGTATCGACCTTTCGGCACATCGTAGATCGAGGTGTACATGTCGCAGACCACCACGGCATCTGCATCGTCGACCTGCCCCATAGCTTGATGCGGCTCAACCGGGACATTGCCAATGCAATGAAACGGTTTTCCGTCCGCCGATACGATCCGGACGTCCAGCAATTCATCCCCGGGTGATCCATTGACCATGTCGGGATAAACCGCACCGGCAGATAGCAGAACGTCATACAGACCATAAAGGACAGACGCAGAAGTTTCCGGCGCCGCCAACAGCGCGATTACGGGTTTTCTATTCTGTGTCATTGGCCCCTCCCGTCATAATCGGCGCGGTTTTGTCCTATTTGCCATATTCGAATGTCTATTATGCCACTCGGTTGGCAAAATCGCCACTGATCCACAAGGTGTCGACGGTTTATGGTTGGGAATACTTTTGGTGAGGATTGAAAAATGGATGACGCAAGCACCCAACACAGACCAGAATTAAAAGGTATCCAGGGCACAGTTTTGGTGCCGGGCTCGGAAGGCTACGATCAGGCCCGCTCCGTCTGGAATGCCATGATCGACAGGCATCCAGCCGTCATAGTTCAATGTCACGGCAAAGACGACGTCGTGACGGCGATCAACTACGCGCGCAAAAATGACTTACCTATTTCGATCCGGGCGGGGGGCCACAACGTTGCCGGTCACGCTGTCTGCGATGATGGGCTTATGCTGGATCTAAGCCCAATGCGGAATGTCACCATAGACACTGAAAACCGCATTGCATCTGTCCAGGGTGGCGCATTGTGGAAAGACGTCGACACTGCCAGCCAACCACATGGATTGGCGACACCCGGCGGATTGATCTCTGACACTGGCGTTGCCGGGCTGACCCTATCCGGCGGCATTGGTTGGTTGCGGGCCAAACACGGGCTATCTATCGACAACCTCGTCGCCGCCGAAGTGGTCACGGCAGACGGTCAAGTACGCCGGGCCAGCCCAGAGGAAAACCCTGATTTGTTATGGGCGCTCAAAGGGGGTGGTGGCAATTTTGGCGTGGTTACCAATTTTGAGTTTGCCCTGCATCCGTTCGGCCCAGAAGTCATGTTTGCCGCGCCAATTTATGCCATTGAGGATGGGCCAGCACCAATTCGCGCGTGGCGGGACCTGATGCGCCAACATGGGGATCTTGTCGGGTCTCTTTGCGAGTTCTCGACTGCAGCGGGCGAGGACTATCCCAAAAATGCACAGGGCAAACGCGTATACACGCTAGCCTGCGTCTACAACGGCGACGCGGCCGAGGGTGAGGCTGTTCTGAAACCTCTGCGTGAGTTTGAAAACCTTGTTACCGACTTCTCGGGTCGCATGAGCTATTACGACGTTCAGCAGCTATTTGACACTTTGATGCCCGCAGGGGAATTCCGATGCTATTGGAAAGCCCGATATCTGACCGACTTGTCAGATGAGATGATCGACCTTGCAATGCAAAATGCTATGGCTGCACCCTCGGATGCTTCGATCTCATCCCTGTGGAACTTTGGTGGGGCAACAGCGCAAGTTGCGGCTGACGCCAGCGCCTTTGGTGACCGGTCGATGGGGTGGATGTACTCGCTGGATGGGGTTTGGTCAGAACCCGATGAGGACGCCAGCAACATAGCATGGGCGCGCGCGGGATGGGACAGTGCGGCTGAGCACGGACACCATGGGCGTGCCTACCTTAACTTCCCCGGCCACGGAGAGGATGGCGATGCGTTAATTCGCGCCACATTCGGTCCGAACTACCAACGTCTTGTAGACATCAAAACCAAATACGACCCGGAGAACCGGTTCAGGTTCAATCAGAACATCCGACCACAGGCTTGACGTCTGCGGATCTAGGGCCGGAACGAGTTGCTACCGGCCTTAGACAAAAAACGAGACCCACTTTGCGGGCGACCCTTCTTTCTAATCATCATGATTATTGAGACGCCCGCATTAATTTAACGCCCTGTTAACTGGCCGCCGCCAACAAGGATGCGTTGCCCCCAGCCGCTGTCGTGTCGATACAGACATGACGTTCCAGATAGCACCTTTCGCCGAAGTCCTCGTCATTGATTAGCGGGATCAATGCACCATCGCGCTGTGCAAGTGCTTTGCGGATACTACGCAGCTCAGCCTCTTGCGCCCAGCTGACGACCGCATCGAACCCGGTAAGTTCGGTTAGATTTTCAGGGGCGAGTTGCCCATCGACAGCAAGCTCACCACTCGCACCCGGAGCGACAACCACTGCGGTGCAGCCATGCGCCCGGGCAATTTCGCTTTGCGCCCGCGCCGCTTCCAGCGTTGGGCCAAGACACAGATAGACACCGCGCCCGTAGGTGGACAGAATATTGGATTCGCCCGTCGGCCCTGGAAGCTCTTGCCGTTTCAAAGCTTTGCGCGCTGGTCGCGGCGCCTTAACAATTGCGGCTTGAACGGCTTGGGGGTCGGCTGGCGTCGACGGACCAGCCTGAAGCGCGCAAACCGTTGGCTGAGCAAACCGTTTTACATAAGATGGGCCGCCCGCTTTGGGCCCGGTGCCCGACAAACCTTCGCCACCGAAGGGTTGAGACCCAACAATCGCACCAATCTGGTTGCGGTTGATATACATGTTCCCCACGTTCAATTGTGACGTCACCTGTTCGATCCGGTCATCAATTCGAGAGTGCATCCCAAAGGTCAAACCAAACCCCGTTGCGTTGATAGCTGCAACTACGGCATCCAATTCGGACGCCTTGTATGTCGCGACGTGCATGACCGGGCCAAACACCTCTTTTTCAAGGTCGGCAATGCCATTGACGCGCAGCACAGTCGGCGCGATGAACGTGCCGCCTTCTGGTGCGGTCAGTTGTTTCAGAACACGGCCCTTCCCCCGCGCATGCTCAATGTATTCCGCGATTTCACGATGCGCGCCCTCGTTGATCACCGGACCAACATCGGTGTCCATATTCCATGGATTTCCAACAACCAGCTCATCCATTGCACCATAGAGCATCTCCAGGAACGGCTCGGCCACGTCTTCCTGAACATAAAGCAGACGCAAGGCCGAACACCGTTGACCTGCCGACTGAAAGGCCGAGGCCACGATATCCTTGATCGCCTGTTCCGGCAGAGCCGTTGAGTCCACAATCATTGCGTTCAAGCCACCGGTTTCTGCAATCAGCGGCGCGTCTGGCGCGATACGCTCGACCATAGCGCGGTTGATGGTTTGGGCGGTGTTTGTCGACCCGGTGAAACAAACCCCCTTGATCCGCGGGTCCGCGGTGAGGCGCGCGCCAACAACCGAACCCCGACCCGGCAAAAGCTGTAACGCGGTTTCAGGCACGCCAGCTTCATGCATCAATCTGACCGCAATTGTCGCCGTTATCGCCGTTGGATCAGCAGGTTTCGCAACAACCCCGTTGCCAGCCGCCAATGCAGCAGAAATCTGACCCGTGAAAATGGCCAACGGAAAATTCCACGGAGAAATACAGGTCACGATACCACGCGCGGGGTTCGACAGTTCCGTGCCCCGCACCGCATAGTACCGCAAGAAATCGACCGCTTCCCGAAGCTCGGCGATCGCATCCATAGGCGTTTTACCGGCCTCGCGCGTCAATGCTGCAAACAGCTCTCCGAAATTTGCCTCATACAAATCCGCCGCGCGGAATAGAATATCCGCCCGGTTTCGCGCGTCAGCATCCCAGGTCGCAGCACTCGTTAACGCCGCTTCAACATCTTCTACCGAAGCTTCGGCCACGACGCCCACTTTGTCACTGTGATCAGCCGGGTTGATCACGGGACGCTCTGTGTTTTGGGTCGGTTCCCCCACAATCAGGGGATGGACCATCCAGAAATGCGTTTGAAACGGTCCCCGTGCTTTTTCGATCTCATACAGGTCGTCGAGATCGTGTAAATCCCACCCCTTGGAGTTCGGACGTTCGGCCCCATAGATTTCGCTTGGCAAACGAACAGCAGCATTTGACTTGCCAACCTCCAACATTTCGAAAGGGTCTGCCGCGACGATTTCTGGGGCAACTGAAACGTCTACAATCTGGTTCACAAAGGATGAGTTGGCTCCGTTTTCCAACAAACGCCTTACCAAATAAGCCAACAGGTCCCGATGCGCGCCGACCGGTGCATAGATCCGGCACCGCGTCCCGCTGCCCTTCAATACGATATCGTGCAGGCTTTCCCCCATTCCGTGCAGGCGCTGGAATTCAAAGGCACGCTTGTCTTCTGCCATCTCAAGGATCGCAGCCACGGTATGAGCATTATGCGTCGCAAACTGTGGGTAAACCCGATCCGTCATGCGCAGTAGTTTTCGGGCACAGCAGATATAGGACACGTCGGTTGCAGCCTTACGCGTGTAGACGGGAAAACCCGACAAGCCTTCGACCTGCGCGCGTTTGATCTCGGTATCCCAATAGGCGCCTTTCACCAGACGAACCATGATCTTTCGATCCAACTCCGTCGCCAAGGCATGCAACCAATCCAAAACGAACGGTGCCCGTTTACCGTAGGCCTGCACCACGACACCAAAGCCGTCCCAACCTGCCAAAGATGGATCACGTAGCACGGCCTCGATCACATCGAGCGACAAGTCCAACCGGTCCGCTTCTTCGGCATCAATGTTCAACCCCATGTTGGCGTCTTTCGCCTGCCGGGCCAATTGCAGGGTAAGCGGCACAAGCTCTTCCATTACGCGCGCCTTCTGGCCGACTTCGTAGCGGGGATGCAGCGCGGAGAGCTTGATGGAAATACCCGGGTTTTCACGAATGTCCTGTGAACGGCACACGCGGGCCAACTTGGCGATCGCGTCCGAGTACGCCTCCATGAACGCCTTTGCGTCCCGTGCGGTCAACGCCGCTTCTCCCAGCATGTCATAGGAATAGGTGTAACCCGCGGCCTCTTGCTTGCTGCCTCTTTTTACAGCCTCTTCAATGGTTTGACCCAGGACGAATTGCGCGCCCATCTCTTTCATCGCCCGGGCTACAGCGACGCGTATCACAGGCTCTCCCAAACGCTTCACGGCCCCTTTCAGAGTGGCAACAACGCCCGTCCCATCCTGCAGAACCTTACCTGTCAGCATCAACGCCCACGTCGATGCATTCACCAAAGAGGACGACGACTGACCCAAGTGCTGCCCCCATTCGGAAGGCGCGATTTTGTCTTCGATCAGCGCATCAATTGTGTCGGCATCCGGTACCCGCAACAACGCTTCGGCGAGACACATCAATGCCACGCCTTCATTCGTGGACAACCCGTATTCCGCCAGGAAAACCTCCATAAGACCAGGATCGCTGTGATTGCGGATCGACCGAACAAGGTCTGCCGCGCGGTTCTTGACCACTGCCCGCTCGGCGGCGCTCATCGCGTTTGTTTTGGTCAGATCACTTAGAACGTCTGCTTCGTCTCTGAGGTGATTGCGGCGAAGGTCAATGCGAAGGTCGCTCAGCTTGGACATGATGTAGATCTCACAGGTTCCGTTTCGGCTAATTCTAGCAAAAACAAGAAAGTCTTGTTGACTATTTTCATGCCCCATGCGACCCACTATTCCCTAAATTACCCAAGTAATAAGACCTATTTCCATGAAAATAGAAAAATCCAGTCATCTTGACCGGCATGACATCGAAATCCTCCAAGTTCTAAGTCGCGAAGGCCGACTGCCTGTTACAGAGTTGTCCGCGCGTGTTGGACTATCGAAAACCCCGTGCCAGGTTCGCATGAAGAGGTTGATTGCCGATGGTTACATTCAAGGCTTCCGAGCGGTCCTCGACCCTTCGAAACTGGGTATCGAGCAGGTCGTGTTCGTGGAAGTCCGCCTGAAAAAGACGACCGAAGAGGCATTGACCGAATTTAATTCCGCCGTTCAGAAAGTGCTGGAAATTGAACAATGCCACATGATCGCCGGCGCATTTGACTACCTGTTGAAACTAAGAACCAAGGACATGCGAACATACCGCGAGGTTCTGGGGCGCGTCGTCTCAACTCTGCCCCATGTGGACAGCACTTCGACACATGTCTCAATGCAATCGGTAAAAGATGTTTCGATATAAGGGAACCAGCCCATTGCCACGGGTCGGCAAGGGTATATCCAGATATAAAGCAGACTAAGGCTAAAGCCCGCATGGACGTTTCGCCCAAGCGGATTGCGTAAAACGCCGTGTGAATTCCGGTTAAGTGCACGCCGACTAGTGGCCGACGCGCAAAAATTCGGCTTCGGGTCGGCAGCGACGATGCGCTGCCTTAGGGATCAGGCGATGGACTTTGCTGCGCCCAAAAGACCGTGATGCAATGATGCCGCTGACGAGCGGGGCCCGATGATAGCCAATCGATCCTCAGCCAGTTTCCAAAGAAATACACCAAGGTGTTCTGCCGTAGTACGAATTGCGGCGCCAGGCTCCATCGTACGGACCGGGGCGTTGCTCAGTCGTTCGAACAAGTCACACAGGGCTGCACCCTGCACGTCGAAGCGGCACCAGCCATCGGTTTGTTCGACCACCGAGGCGCTGTCGCCCAAGACGGCCTTCAATTCGGAAGCCAGCAATTCGTGGCTGTGATGGGACGCGGTGATCATCCACTGATCCGGGCCCGTCCAGAAGGCGGCATAGTCTGCGGCCTCGGCGGATTGGCCGACACCTGGCAGGGTCAGACCGATCTTGTCGGCCAGCGCCTTTTGCACGGCATCCGCCTGATCGTTGCGCGCCGCGACCGAGGCCAACGCCTGATCCACGACCTCGGTGATAGTGATCGTGCCGACGGTGTCGGTGCGCGGCGTGTCGCCGCCCAGCGGTGTGATGGGTTTCAGTTTATGCACGAAGCTTCTCCCCTTCCGGGTCCACGAAATGAGCGCTGACAATCTCGACCATGACTTCCTGGCCTTCCAGCGGGTTCACCAGACGCAGCTTTTCACCCATCCGGTCCGAGCCGCCTTTGACAAAAGCCAGCCCGATTGAGCTTTGCAGGATCGGCGAATAGGCGGCCGAGGTGACATAGCCCTGATCATGGGCCGCATCGACCGGCCCGGTGGCGTTCATCAGATGGCCGCCCGCAGGCACGCTGTCCTTGGCGTCTACCGGTTTGAGACCGACCAGCGCCAGCGCATCAGGGGTGTTCATCCCCTCACGACGGCTGAGAACATTGCCGATACAGTCCTTCTTGGTGCTGACCATACGCGCCATGCCAAGGTTCAGAGCCGTGGTCGTACCGTTCAGCTCATTGCCGGTCGCATGACCCTTTTCGATCCGCATGACGCCCAAGGCTTCGGTGCCATAGGGCATCACGTCGAACTCTTCGCCCGCCTCCATCAGCGCGCGCATCAGCCCGTCGCCGTAACGTGTGGGCACCGCGATCTCATAGGCCAACTCGCCCGAGAACGAGATGCGGAACAGCCGCGCCCGCAGACCGCCGCAGACGGTGACCTCACCACAGCCCATGAAGGGGAACGCCTCGTTCGAGATGTCGAACTCGGGGTCCACGATCTTTTGCAGCAGCTTGCGGCTGTTGGGACCGGCCACGGCATATTGCGCCCAGGCTTCGGTGGTCGAGATCAGCTGTACGTCCATATCCGGGCACAAGCATTGGCGCACGAATTCCATGTTGCGATAGACCAGAACCGCGTTGGCGGTGGTGGTGGTCACGACAAAATGGTCCTCGGCAAACCGCGCGGCGGTGCCGTCGTCATAGGCAATGCCATCCTCGCGCAGCATCAGGCCATAACGGACCTTGCCCACCGGCAGTTTCGCAAAGGCGTTTGAATAGACCATGTTCAGGAACGCAGCAGCATCCGCGCCCTGCACATCAATCTTGCCCAGCGTGGTCACGTCACACACACCGACCGAGTTTCGGGTCTGCAGAACCTCGCGATCCACCGATTGCCGCCAATGGGTTTCGCCCTTGCGCGGGAACCATTGGGCACGCAGCCAGTTGCCGACCTCGACAAACACGGCACCCTGTTCCTCGGCCCATTTGTGGCTGGGCGTCAGGCGGGTCGGGTGGAAATCCTTGCCCACCGCGCGGCCACCGAACGCACCCATCGCCACCGGCGTATAGGGCGGGCGGAAGATGGTCGTGCCGGTTTCGGGGATGGATTTGCCGGTCAGCTCGGCCATCACTGCCAGCGCGCCCACGTTCGAGGTTTTGCCCTGATCCGTGGCCATGCCCAGCGTGGTATAGCGCTTCAGGTGCTCGACCGAGGTAAAGTTCTCTTGGTGCGCCAGCTTGACGTCCTTGACGGTCACGTCGTTCTGGTAATCCAGCCACGCGCGCTTTGCGCCTTTGACGTGCCAGAACGGGCTGATCGAGACCGGCGCATCTGCCGCAGCGGGCAGATCGGCGGGGGATGCGGTGATCCCCAGATCACCCAGCGCAGTTACAGCCGCAGCCGCGCCACCTAGCAACGCCGCTTCGGTGGTCATCTCACCCTTGGCCGCGCCGGCAACGATCTGACCAACGGGCAGGCCGTCACCCGGAACAAAGGCGTGGATGTCCGCGTTCCAGACCGGGCGACCGCGCTGATGGCAGGTCAGGCCCAGGTTCGGGTTCCAGCCGCCGGACATTGCCAGAGCTTCACAATACAGGTCCGTTGTGTACCCTTTCGCGGTCCGCACCTGAACCGAGGTCAAACCGAGACGGCCCGAGGTGTTGATGATCTCGGCCCCTTTCAGAACCTCGGTACCTTCGACATCCGCAGCATCTGGGCGCGTATCGACAATGGCGGGCACCTTGACGCCCTGCGCCATCAGATCGCGCGCCGTCTGGTGCGCGTGGTCGTTATTGGCAAAGACCACAACCGATTGCGCGGGCGTTGCCGCCCAGCGGTTGGCATAGGCCCGCACCGCGCCGGCCAGCAGGATACCGGGCCGGTCGTTGTTTTCGAACGCGATGGGGCGTTCGATGGCCCCGGTCGCGATCAGCGCACGTTTGGAATAGATGCGCCACAGGGTCTGACGCGGCTTGTCCGCTTCGGGCGCAATCAGGTGGTCCCCGTTGCGTTCGACCGCCCCATAAATGCCGTGGTCATAGGCCCCGAACACGGTCGTGCGCGGCATGACCCGCACGTTATTCATCGACGCCAGCTCACCCAGCGCCTGAGAGACCCAATCCGCGCCAGAGATATCGGCCAGCGCGCCGGTCTCGGCAATCAGACGACCGCCCATGCGGAAATCTTCATCGGCGATAATGACCTGTGCACCCGCGCGCCCAGCTGTCAGCGCCGCCGCCAGACCGGTTGGACCCGCACCGATGATCAGCAGGTCGCAATGCAGGAAGCCCTTGTCATAATGATCGGGATCATCCTGACCGGTCAGGCTGCCCAGACCGGCGGCTTTGCGGATGATGGGCTCATACAGCTTTTCCCAGAACGCCTTGGGCCACATGAATGTCTTGTAGTAAAACCCTGCGGTCAGGAAGTTCGAGAACCGGTCGTTGATCGCCATGAAATCGCGTTCCAGCGACGGCCAGCGGTTCTGCGAATTGGCGCTTAGCCCCTCATACAGCTCAGCCACGGTGGCACGAGTGTTGGGTTCCTGCCGCCCACCCGAGCGCAGCTCGACCAGCGCGTTCGGTTCCTCGCTGCCCGCGGTCAGCGGGCCGCGCGGGCGGTGGTATTTGAACGACCGGCCCATCAGGCGCACACCATTGGCCAGCAGGGCCGAGGCCAGCGTGTCGCCCTGATAGCCCTGATAGGATTTGCCGTCGAAAGTGAAACTCAGGCTGGCGTCACGGTTGATCAGCCCGCCGTTCAGACGATTGCTTTGCGTCATTGTTCTGCCTTTCTGGCCGCCTTGGCGACATCGCGCGCCAGTTCGACATTCAGAATTTCATGCGTCAGCGTGTTACGCGTGACCACCAGCCACGACCGGTCACCCTGTTCGTGATACCAAAGCTCACGGTGTTCCCCCGCAGGGTTGTCGCGCAGGTAGAGATAGTCGTGAAACGCTTGCGCTGCGTCTTCGGCCTGCCAGTCGGGGCGGTTGATCAAGGTCGCGTCACCCAGATAGGTGAATTCCTGTGCGTCGCGCGGACCAAGGAGAGGATGATTGATCAGCATGCTTCCACCTCTGCCCCTTTGTGAATGATGTTGATGTCCCGCACCCGCTGCATCCATTTGGCGCGCAGGTCCTCGCTTGTGGCACCGATGTCATAGGCCGGTGTCGCCAGCGGTTTGCAGGCCGTCACGTTGATTACGACAAAACCCGAAAACTCGGGCTCAAGATCGGGCCAGCGGTTGGTGTAAACCGGGCGCAGCGACGGATAGCGCGGATTGTCGCGCGGTACATAGGTCGCCTCACCCTGAATAAGCAGACCACGACGGGTCAGAATGTCTACGAAATTCACCTCGATCTGCGGGCGTACCGCGATGTTGGCCAGTGTATCCGGCGAGCGAATTTCAGCGAAACTGATCGTGGTGTCGTCATGAACCACGAATGTTCCTTTGGGCGATACGTTCGGATTCCCTTCAGCATCGGCAGTGGCAACAAAGCCCAGATGCCAATGTTCGATCAGATCACGTGCAAACTTATTGATCATGGCCTTGTTCCTTAGTGCAGGTTCGGTTGGGCGCCCTGCCCTTTTTCGTCAATCATGTGCCCGGTCATGAACCGGTCCAGCCGGTAGGCAGTCGCGGTTTCATGCGGACGGTCGGTTTTCAGAAGATGAGCAAAGCAATAGCCAGACGCGGGCGTGGCCTTGAACCCGCCATAGCACCAGCCGCCATTGAAAAAGAGCCCATCAATATGCGTCTTGTCGATAAAGGGTGAGCCGTCCATGGACATATCCATGATCCCACCCCAGCTGCGCAGCAAACGCGCACGACCCAACGCTGGGATCAATGACATACCACTTTCGATCACATCCTCGACCACTGGCAGATTCCCACGTTGGGCATAGGTGTTGTACATGTCGATGTCGCCGCCAAAGACCAGCCCGCCCTTGTCGGACTGGCTGCAATAGAAGTGACCCGCACCATAAGTGATGACGCCCGGAATAAACGGCTTGAGCCCCTCGGACACGAACGCCTGCAACACATGGCTTTCGATGGGCAGCCGCATCCCGGCCTTCTCCATCACGCGGCTGGAACTGCCCGCAACCGCAACACCGACCTTTTTAGCGCCGATGAACCCGCGGCTTGTATCCACGCCCAGGATCTTGCCGTTTTCAATGCGGAAACCCGTCACTTCGCAGTTCTGGATGATATCCACGCCGCGCATATCCGCACCGCGCGCGTATCCCCATGCCACCGCATCGTGGCGCACGGTACCGCCGCGACGGTGCAGCAGGCCACCTTTGATCGGGAACCGGGCGTCGTCGAAATTCAGGAACGGATACATGGCGCGAACGCCTTCGGGATCCAGAAGCTCGGCGTCCGATCCGTTCAGGATCATCGCATTGCCCCGCCGCCGCGCCGCATCGCGCTGCGCATCGGTGTGGACGAGGTTCAGAATACCGCGCTGGCTGACCATCGCGTTGTAATTGAAGTCCTGTTCCAGATTTTCCCACAGCTTCAGCGAGAACTCATAGAACGGCTCATTCCCGTCCAGCAGATAGTTCGAGCGGATAATCGTCGTGTTCCGGCCCACGTTACCGCCACCGATCCAGCCCTTTTCCAAAACGGCAATCCGCGCCTCACCAAATTCCTTGGCCAGGTAATACGCCGTCGCCAAACCATGACCACCACCGCCAACAATCACATAGTCATAGGAATCCGCAGGTGCAGGGTCGCGCCATTGCGGACCCCAGCCTTTGTGGCCGGTTATCGCCTCTTTGAAAAGTCGCAGCGCCGAGTATCGCATGAGGGCTCCTATTGGTTGCTGATGATAATCTACGCAACCGAGCCCAGATTCTTCAGCGTCGGATTCGGACAGAAACAACGCCGGAACCGACAAATATCGGGTTCCCGGGTCCAAAAATATGGAGCTGAACAAACGCTGCGTTCAGAACGGGCACCCCAATGGGGCCGGTCTGGCACCGACATGCATGCATAGAACGCTCAGCCCGCAAGGTGTGGATCAGTCATCGTCCGTCAATCGCCAGACCTCTTGCTCGCCAAAACCGCGGATCGCTTTCGTTCCGGCTGTTTCCAGATTGAAACGATCCTTGAGCACCTGCGCGACCTCGTTCTGAACGGTGATTTCCATCGGCTCGGAAAACTCTTGCAGACGGGAAGCCAGATTTACCGCGGGCCCGAAGATGTCGTAGACATACTTTTGAATTCCAACGACCGAACCGACAACCGAACCCGATGACAGTCCAATGCGACAGCGCCATTGGTGCGGGTGGCTCAGGTTTCGGCGGTTTAGATAGCGGACAAAACGGATTGCTGTATTCGCGATGGCTTTGGCATGGTCAGGTGTGGGGTCGGGCAGACCGGCAACCGTGATATAGGCATCGCCAATCGTTTTGATGCGTTCGCATCCGAATTGCTCACCGATCCGGTCAAACGCACTGTAAATGTCGTTTAGCTCTGTCACCGTGACGCTCGGATCCTGTGAAGCAACCATGTCCGTGAACCCGACGAAATCCAACATCAACACAGACACCGGATCGTAAAGCTGGGGCGTCACCACGCCGAAGGTCTTAAATTCCTCGTAGACAGATCGCGGCATGAGGTTCAGCAGCAGCTTTTCGACCTGCTCTTTTTCACGCTTAAGCTCGCGCGTATTGCGCTCCACCATCATCGAATAGGAATCGATCATGGTTTCCAACTCTTTGATGCGGGTGATATTCTGGCACACAAGAACCAGCACATCATCATGCGCCACGGTGAAATCCAGCGCGATCACCAGTGTCCGGCGTTTTTTCTTGAAACTAATTTCAGAGGTGTAACTCCCACTTTCCAACAGGTTTTGCCGGACCGCGCTTATATCCAAGTCCGGGAAAAGCTGCGGCAACTGGGTTGGCTGATCTTCGTTGCTGAACCAATCTTCGAATGTGTCGTTGCGAAACCCGAACTGAAGAGTTTCGCGGTCCAACAGGGCGACACCCACACCAATCGCGCGCAGCAGTTGTTCATTGATAGCTTCGATAGTCATAAGTTACCCAACAATCAAAGGACGACGTTTGCCGAATTCTGCAACGACGGCTTCAACGTCCTCAATATCCAGGCTGTGTTTGTGCAAAGCGTCCCGCAAAACGGCCTCGAGCTCATCGAAATGCGCGTCACTGATATCCAGATGAGAATGCAGCTGACGCAGTTGGTTATCTGTGTATGACGCGGGTCCACCAAGCAACGAAGCGACAAATTTGGTCTGGTGATCGACCATCCGCGTCATGTCTATGTCGTCGAAAAATGGACCAACCTCATCGTTGTCCAAAAGGATGTCATAAAACGAGATCACGATCTTACTGATCTTCGAAAACCCGCCGTATTTCTCGTAAAGTGTGCGTTCAGCCATGATCTTACCCTTTAAAACTATAACTTATTCCAGATTTTGCCGACCTGTGTTGCCCCGGTTCACGATGTCCCCGGGGCAGTTTTTTCTCAACCGTTTCAGCGGCGCTCGGCTACGATTTCTGCATACTCGGACGCGAGGCACAATGTGTCACCTGTCGAGACGTCAAACTTGGCGACAAGTGTCATTATGTCGTCCTGCAAGGCTTCCTTCCCGACTACATCCAGCGCTTCAAAGGCCTTGTGCATAGGACCATAGAAAGTCCGGAAGTACTCCAAAAAATGTTCGGCGGAACGGTAGCGGAACATAAAGTTCTTCCGTTGGAACGAGCGCACATCGCAGTTGGCTCCAAACGCCTCATCCACCCAATCACGGTCCCCCCAAAGCGCTGGAGAGCTCACGCCTGCAGGCGGCGGCACATGCCGTCCGATTGTCTTGAAAAGCTGGCCAACAAAGCTCTGCGGTGTCCAGTTGGCCATCCCGATCTTGCCGCCCGGCACCACCATGCGCTGAAGTTCAGCTGCAGCTTGCTGTTGGTTGGGCGTGAACATCACACCAAAGGTAGAGACGACAGCGTCGAAGGAATGATCCTGAAATGGAAGGTTCTCGGCGTCGGCGACCTTATAAGTAACAAATAGACCTTCGGCATGCGCACGCTTTTGACTGGCCTCTAACAGGGCCTCGACGTAGTCGGTTGACGTGACATCACAGAAACGTCTTGCGCAGGCCAGTGTGACATTGCCGTTTCCTGCCGCCACATCCAGAACTTTGGCACCGGGTTGCAGGTCCATCGCCTCGGCCAGCTCTTCGCCGGTGATTTGTAGCGTGACGCCGACCTTACTGTAGTCGCCCGATCCCCAAGCCACATTTTGCTTGGCCTTGATCGCGGTGAAATCGGTTGTCGCGTCGATTGATGTTTGAATGCCCATGTTTTCAATCCTTTGAGTTTGTTACCGGAATTCGCCGGTATTGGGTTTCGTTAATTATCGAGTTCTTTTCGTTATGCAGCGGCTTGGCTTGGCCAGCTGAACTTCGCCACAGGTCGTTCGACCCCAGCGATATGTTCAAAGATTCTGGAATTGACCCAGCTTGGCTGGAAAACCGGCGCCATGTGTCCAAGTTCAGGAAGCAAAGCGATCCTTGAATTTGGCAGCGCCTTTGCGATGGCAGCCGAAACATGCTGTGTGATTTCCGGAGACTCCAACCCCATCATCACCAATACCGGCATCTCAAGCTTGCTCAGATCACTCAGCGTCCAGGTTTCAGCGAAACCGTTCGCGAAATCAGCCATGATCGACGAAATCATCCCCGCAAATTTCCATTTGGCCGCGGTGGGAAGACCGCTCCAGAAGCCCCGACCGTTCCAGAAATCCAGGAAATGTTTCATCCCGTCCGCAGCCTCGCCGGTGGCAGCGGCCGCGGTCACCTGCGCAGAAACAAGCTGAATTTGCTGAAACAGACGTTTGTCCGCATCATTGCCGTTTTTCAGAACGTGAAAGGCTGCGGGTTCATAGAGCGTCAGGCTTTTGACCAGATCAGGGCGCATCAATGCAACCTTGATCGCGATACCACCGCCGTTTGAATGGCCCACAAGATGAACAGCGCGTCCCAGGTTTTCAATTTCCCGGATAACCGAGGTCGCGGAAATTGCGGCCCCTTTCTGCGTCGCATCACCTGTCAAAGGCGCTTTGCCGTAGCCAGGCAGATCGAAAGCATGGACCTTAAAACGGCCTTCCAGCTCTGCTTTCAGCTGGCGCCACTGGCCGCTGTTCGACGCGGAAGAATGCAATGCGACGATCGGTGCATTGTCTGCTTCGGAAGATCTAAATGGAATAGTCATTGGATTTACCCATTTGCGTTTTGAATGGGTAAAATCTGACTTTTCATTGTTTCAGGGCGATGTCTTTTGGGGGCGTTTAATGTTTCATTTGTACTATGTGAAGCAGGTCACACAGCCATGAAAGCGCTTAGAAAATATAAAGAATCTGCAATCGGAAATCTTGGCTCATTTCTGGCCTGAAACAATTGAAACGTTTGGGCGATAAATACGAAAAGCACTGCAACACAAGGCGGCGAACAGCACGAGACATACAACACAAGCCGTTACGCGCAGGACGCAGCGCTTGATGGTTTGTGGCGAAAGTCGCTTGGTTTGTACTTTAGAAATCGCGCAGGTTTTAGCAGCAGGTGATAGACTTGCGTCTGAAGAGCGCGTTTATTTTGGATCGTAAAGATAGCCGATCCCACGAACGGTTCTGATAACCTCGGGCTTCTCGGGGTTCGTTTCCAGTTTTCGGCGCAGGCGCGAAATCCGGATATCTATGCTCCGGTCAAAAGGGTCCCATGAGCGGTCATGGGCCTGTTCCAACAGTTGATCCCTGTTCAAAACGCGCCCTTTGTTTTCGGCGAAAACCTTCAACAGGCTGTATTCCATCGCTGTCAGTTGAATCTCAGACCCGTCCGACGCCAAGAGTTTGGCGCCCTCCAGGTCCAGCGTGCAATCACCGAATACAGCAGTCTGACCTTCTGATTTTTCAGGGCTTGCGTCATTATTGATCGCACTACGCCGGATAACAGCTTTTATGCGTGCCTCTAGCTCACGTAGGTCAACGGGTTTGCCCAGGTAGTCATCTGCTCCCATTTCCAAACCGATGATCCTGTCCACCACGTCGCCCGCCGCGGTCAACATAATGACAGGTGTCGTGTTTTCGGGACGCAGAGACCTTAGAATGGAAAGACCATCTTCCTTGGGCATGTTGATGTCCATAATCATGACATCCACCGTATCGGCTGCAATAATCTGCCGAAGCTCCTGCCCGCCCGAAACCGCCGAAACCTTGTAACCCCGTTTGCCCAGGTATTCCTGCAGCATATCGCGCACATCGACCTCGTCGTCACAAACCAGGATATGAGTTTCTTGGTTATCCATCTGCTGTGTCCTTCTGGTCGGCGATGAGTTGCCCGACAAGTTGTCTGAGTTCAAAGGGTGAAACGGGTTTCTCAAGGTAAGGCAGGCCAGATTCTCTGAGCAAAGTCAGAGAGCTCTTTCCCATGGTGTCCCCGGTGACATAGGCGGTTCTGGCCAACATCTCCGGCAAATGGCTTTTCAGTGTTTCGTAGATACGGCGGCCATCAACGCCCGGCATGTTCAGATCACTGATAAGCGCGTCATATTTGTTCTTCAAAAGGCGGCGGAGGGCTTCTTCACCAGAGGTTACAAACTCAACGTCAAAGCCTTCTTTGCGCAGAATTTCGGCGTTCAGCTCGCCGACGTCGGCCTCGTCATCGACAACAAGTATCTTGCGGTTTTCAACCGGTGGAACCTGTGCCGCGGGTTCTTCCGGGTCAGGCTTTTGCCCCATCGCAATGGGCAATAAAATTCGGAAACAGGTTCCCACGCCATCGTTGGGATCCAACCTGATCTGCCCGCCATGCGAAAGAATGATGCGGTGACAGAAGGCCAGACCAATACCCGTTCCCTCGCCCACGTCCTTGGTCGTGAAAAACGGCTCAAAGATACGGGCGCGAATGGCTTTGGGAATGCCGGGGCCATTGTCCTTGACCTGCACTTCAACCATTTCGCTGTCCGGTTTAGCCGAGGCGGACAATTCTATCAGATCACCTTTGCCCGAGGCGTTCATGGCCTGTTCAGCATTGATAATCAGGTTGATAACAACCTGCGTAATCTGATCCGCGTCTGCCGCAATGCGCGGCAGTCCAGTTGGCAGGTTTTGCCGGATCGTGATGTCGCTTGTCTTTCGTCCGTATCCAACGACGTCAGCGGCGGTTTCGATCACACCGACCAGATCAACCTGTTCGATCTTGCTGGGTTTCTGACGCGCCATCGCCAGAAAGGTCTTGACGATTTTGGCACAGCGCTCAGCCGCGCTGCTGATCTTTTCGATCCGGACCATCAGATCGGGATCGGCGATCTCTTCCTTCAGCATCAGGGAATGACCGACGACAACGGAAAGTGGGTTATTCAACTCATGCGCCACACCGGCCAACAGCTCACCCAAGGCCGACATCTTCTCATTCTGGAAAAGCAGTTCTCGCTGGCTTGAAAGTTCTTCCTCGATCGCCAGTTCGTCTGTCAAATCCCGCGTATTCGAGATGATGACTTCTTCGCCGTTGAATTCGATCAGCCGAGAGGAATCCGATGCCCAGAATTTTCGCCCGTTGGCATCAACGAACTCAACCCGACGGTCCTTGAGCGACCCAGCTGCGCGAAGCTCTTTCAGGTATCGTTCGCGTTCCGTTGGGTCGGCATAGTATGACTTCGAACTCGAGGCGTCCCCAAAAAGCGCTTTGATCTCAGGCGTCGCAAACAAAACTTCGCCCGTCTCGGCATTCGTCATGTTGATCGCTGCGGGATACGAGGCCATGACCTGCCGGATCAAAGCATCGGCCTCTTTTTGCACGGTCAAATCGACAATGCTGGTAACGATGACCTCTTCACCCTTGTAATCGATAAGTTGCGAGGAAATGGATGCTGGGAACGCCTTGCCATCAGCGTTCAAAAGGTCGAGCTTATAGTCATCGACGCGACCGTCCGCCAATAGCACCGTTATAAAGTCGGCTCGTTCTTCGGGGTTGAGGTAATGCTCTTTTGCGGACTTTGATGGCCCGAACATCTGCAAGGCAGCCGGGGTCCGGTAAAGAATCTGGCCATCACCAACACGTGCCATGGTCACAATAGCAGAGCTGGAATCCAGCACTTTTCGGATCAGCAGGTCGCCGTCACGTTCTTCGTTTTCGGCTCGTTTTCTTTCAGTTATGTCTTCTCGCGTGACAACAAAACCGCCCAATTTGGTCGGATGGACCGAGACCAGATACGTTCGACCGTCTGTCTCTGTGAGTTCATAATCCTGAATAAACTCAATGCCATTGGCGAGACGATCAGAAACCCATTTCTCTTCATTTCCGATTGCCCCGGCGTAAATACCCCGGCGCGCGGTCTCACGCATGAGGATTTCCCAGTCCAAACCCGGCTTTAGCAGATCAGCGACGCCCTTATTCATGTCTGCATAGCGCTGATTGAACATCACAAGGCGGCGATCATCGTCGTAAAGGGCAAAACCTTCTTTCAAGGACTCAATAGCGTCGCGCAGCAAATCTCGCGCTCTTTCGATTTCTGCAAAATCGTTCGCCATATCCTTGGTCATCCCGAATTTCTAAAACGCGCGTGTTTCAAAGCTATTTCAAAACGTAAATCTCGTGTTTCAATTGTTTCACAAGACTTCTTTTTGAGCCAGTCATACAGGTGGCACAGAGAACTTAGTCAACGGGATGATTGACCAAGCAGATCGTGAAAACGCTGTAACGCCTAAAGGCGAAAGCTTTCAAACACTACTTTTTGTCAGTGCTTGCGACCGCTCGCCAGCCTTGCGCCGGCGGGTTTTCAAGCAACTCCTTGGCGCGTGTCTTCATGACGACCGAGGCCGGATCCCCACCACGCTCATGATCAGCAGCTTCAAAAGCTTTGACTGCCTCTTCAAACCGACCCGCCCGGTAATACGCCAGACCCTGCTCGTAAGAGCCAATCCAAGTATGTCCGCCGTCAAACGCATCCGCCATAGCGATCAGCTCATAAACGATCAGCTCTTCTGAACGACCAAAGACGGTCAAAGTGTCCAGCTCACGCACGATAATCGTTTCGGCCGCCTCATGCCGCGTCTCAGGTCCGATCAGGATTTGAGAACCATAGTCCTTATTGGCACCTTCCAGACGGCTGGCAACGTTCACCACATCACCGATCGCGGTATAGTTCAGACGTTGCTCAGACCCGATATTCCCCACCAGCGCTTCACCGCTGTTCAAGCCGATCCTGACACGAAGGGGATTGCCCGCCTCATCTACAATTCCGGCTTCGTCCACGGCGGTGACAAGGTCCAGTGCTGCCCGGCAGGCGTTCTCAGCATGATGAACATCTTTGCGCGGCGCCCCCCAGAACGCCATCACTGCATCGCCCATGAATTTGTCGATTGTTCCATCATGCCGCGTAATAGCTGCCGATGCCGCGCTGAAAAACGGTTCCATCAGCTGGACGATTTGAGGTCCGAGTTTTTCGGACAGTCCCGTGAAGCCGGTGACATCGCAAAACAGCACCGATATCTGCTTCATATCCCCGCCGGGCTGCGTCTTGATACCTTCGGCAACCAGCATTCGAACAAGATCGGTCGGCACGTATTTGCGGAACGCCGACAGGCCTGCTGCCATGCTGGCGGTCGCTGCAGACAGATTGGCCAGTTCCGACAGGTTGGACGGTCTGCGCGAGATACGTTCAACGTCAAATCGTTCAATCCGGCCAAGGTCTTCGGCAATGCGCGCAAGCGGGTTGGCGACCACGCGGCGGACCAGCCAAATCGCAGAACTAATCGCAAGAACAACCACGCCAATCAGAATGTAAAGGAGGTTGATCAACGTCTCATCAATGCCGGAAAGGAACGCAGATTCCGGGATAACTGTGGCCACCCGCCATCCGTAAAAGCCCAAGGGTGTCAGGGCGACAGCATAGGGCACGTCATCTATCACGACCCGCTTTGTCTGACTGCCTGAAACCTTGGTCTTGGGATCGCCCAGTAAAGTCTCACCCGAGATCATAGCGACTTCGTAGAGCTCACCCTCACCCATCCGGGCAGGTGTCACCTCGTCCGCTTCCGCATCTGGTACCGCGATCACCTTGCCATTTGCATCGAGAATAAAGGCAGCACCAAATTCGCCCGGATGCAAGGTCGCCAGGAACCGCGAGATCCGGTCCGTTTCAATTGCAACTGCCAAAACACCCTGCCGTGTACGGTTTACGTCAACAGGCCCGGCAAAGGCATACACCGTCTTATCACTGCCCGGCAGATCGCGCGCTTCGATCCATCCCTGGGAATTCAGGCCCATGAAGTTTCCAAACCACGCATGGTCACGCGGGTCATAATCGGTTTCGGAAAAAGACCGTTCTTCGAACTGAATATCCCCGGGAATGAAGATGTAGCGATCCGTGCGCAACTTCCGGTCATGGATGTTTTCGTCGATTTCTATCATCTCAAGCCCGCCATCACCCAAACGGTGCGAGGCGAAAAAGTTCCCGTCGGGCCAACCGAAGAACATCCACGAGATACTCGGTTGAGCCTGCAATTGAGACAGAAAGACAAACTCGCGTTTATCCGCCTCGCGCGTTTCGATCACGTTCTGCACAAAGATTGTTCGCACGGCTGCCCACGCTGCCTCGGCAGACCTGAGCGATGCGCCGACTTCTATGCGGACCGTGTTCGCAATCTGGCTGTTGATCTCAGCCGCCAACATACGGCTGTTATCACGCGCAGTTGTCCACCAAAGGGAATGAACAATGAACGTTGAAACACCGATAGAAAACGCAACCAGAATTGAAACAGCGATGCCTACGCTGACTCGCATGAAAGCTCCGCGAAAAACGACAGATGCGCCAGTATTGAAGTGAGCCGACAGAGAGAGCAAAGGTTACTTTGCCGCAGGCCGAAAATCTCACGCAACTGTTAGGTTACGTCAACAATCTTAGCGCTAACCTCGATGGAAAAGCACTCGGGGAGGTCTTTTCCTAACGATTTCAGATAGGTCTGCGTCGCATGTGCAGTCCATATCTTACAGATTGAAACGCAGCTGAAGGCCAGTTTTTGCACAAGCAAAAACCGGCCAACTCAACCGCCAATAGCCTTGTCTATAGCCCACTTATGCGGGTCGCGTCCACGCGACACCGGGCCCAAGAGTATACCCCCAAGGCAGCCCTGCATTCCGCCAACCGTTCAAAGCCCTTACTCCGTTTGCGTCGCGGTCGCCTTCGAACCCTTCCACGAGGTTCCAGACATTCGTATAGCCCGCTTGAATTAGCTGACGCGCAGCGACGGCTGATCGCGCGCCGGATCGGCAGGTTACGAAGATTGCTGCGTCTTTTGTTTTTCCGCTTGTTTCAAGCAATGCATTGAATTCCTGTACGACATTGGGGTTATTGACCATTCGGTACTGCCCACTGTTGGGATCAACCGTATGGGTCACAATTGCCAAGGGGATGATCTTGTCCAGACCTTGTGGGTGCCCAACGAACGAAATCTCGACAGGGTCGCGCACATCAACGAACAGAATGTCCGGATTTCGGCGCAATGCGGCGTGGGCGTCATGCGGCGTCAAGTACAACCCAAGCGGGGTGCGCTGTCGGTCTTTCAGCTTTGCCGGATCAACCGCTGTGTTGATCTGACTTGCTGCTACCGCGATTGTTGCAGGCCCCGCCAAGGCACCTGCAACACCTAACTTAAGAACCGCGCGACGAGACGGGCCAAGTGCTCCATTCATCGTCCGGCCTCCTTGTCAGTGCAAAGGCCCAGCATCGCATAGATCGGACAGAATTTGACAAAGGCCGTCACGACCAAAATCGCCCCCAGCCAACCCCAAATACCGATTGTGCCAGTAACCGAAAGAAGGATCAGTACGGACCCCAATATCAAGCGTGCCAGACGATCGAACGTTCCTACATTAGATGAGATTTGCATAATCGACTCTCCTCGTTTGTCTGAAGAGAGAGTCGCAGATTGCGGCCTGACTTAATGTGACGCGGTCACACAGTTTCGCGTCGGCTCAGCCGTTTTAGCGACACGATATCGTGAACGTGAATGACGCCCCGCTCCAGCCGAACCCATCCTCGCCGTTCGAAATCCTTGAGGATACGGGACATGACTTCACGCGCACTGCCAAGTTCTGTTGCGATGCGTTGGTGGGTTGTGTGAATCTCATTTTCTGTACTGCTTTGATCAACCAGCCATTGAGCCAGTTTCTGGTCCATACGATTGAGAAGCAGATCGTCAATAACCTCGGACATCTCTACAATGCGTTGCGAGAAAGCGGCGAAAACAGCAGCCCGGAAATCGGCATCTGCGGCCAGCAGCGCATTGAACCGTTCGCGTCCGATCGCCAGCGCAGTCACCTGCCCTTCGGCATAGCCGAAGCCAGAATAGGGCGTGTCGGCCAGCATACACGAGGTCGTCATAACGCAGCTATCGTGGGGTCCGACCCTGTATAAAACGACCGTGCGACCAGACGGCCCGGTTTGTTCCACCCGCACGACACCAGACAAGACGATCAGAAACACCTCGCCATAGGCGCCCGGGGCGAATAGTTCGGCGCCATCCGGGATATCCAAGCGGGTGCTCTCGCCCGCAAGCCGATCCAGAATGGCATCCGTCCAGTTATGCTCTGCCACAATCACGTCTCCGTTTCACCAGATACCGCTTAGCAGCAAACAAGTGCAGAGCAAAATCCCGTCTCACGACAACGCGAACAACAACGATCAGTTCATGGCAGGCTGAGCTTTGCCATCCGACCACCATCAACCGTATAGACCTGCCCGGTGATGAACCCACTTTCTTCGGCGGCCAAAAACGCGGCCAGTGCCGCAACCTCTTCCGGCTTACCAGTTCGGGCAACCGGATGGATTTTACCGATATCACGGCGGAACGCGTCCGGATCGGGCATGGAGTCGATAAAATCCAGGTTCAACTCTGTATCGATCCAGCCCGGCGCGATTGCATTGCAACGAATACCCTCGGCTCCGTGGTCCACGGCCACTGCGCGCGTCAAGCCATGTAATCCGGCTTTGGAGGCACAATAGGCGGCATGACCCGGATTGCTGCCCAACCCTTCAATCGAGCCGGTATTGACGATGCTGCCACGCGTTTTTCGCAAATGCGGCAAGGCGGCCTGAATCATCAGGAACGGCGCGGTCAGGTTAACCATAAGGTTTCTGTGCCAGTCCGACAGACCCATATCCTCGACGCGCGCTTCCTGCATCATCCCGGCGTTATTGACCAGCACGTCCAGTTGCCCGGCGCGGGCAATCACTTCGGCCACGACTTGCGCGGGCGAGGCTGGGTCAGTGAAATCGGCAGAGATCCCTTCGAACCGATCATCTGATCCACGTTGCGCTGTGAAAACGCTCGCGCCTTCGTTGGTCAGACGTTCTGCGATGGCTTGTCCAATGCCTGAACGACCACCGGTAACAAGCGCGACCTTGTTCTCAAACCGTCTCATGCGACCGGCTTTCCACCGTTGACCTCGACCAATGTGCCACACATGTAGCGGGCCGCATCGGAAGCCAAGAAAAGAACGACGTCTGCAATGTCATCCGGTTCTGCAATCCGGCCCAGTGGCACCGTTTGGCCCAACTCAGCCACGGCCTTATCGGGATCAAACCCCCGCTTTGCAAAGCCTGACCTCAACATGGGGGTGTTCACCTCATTGGGGCAAACGGCGTTGATGCGTATGCCCTGGTGCGCATGATCCATCCCCATACATTCCGTCAAAGACGCAATCGCCGCCTTGGTCATGCAGTAAAGCGCATGGTTCGGACCCGGAGCTTTACCACCCCAGCAAGACGCCGTGTTTACGATGGCTCCTCCTCCGGTTTCGGCCATCAAAGGGATTGCGGCGCGACAAATCCGAAACGGGGCCTCGACATTCACGCCCATGGACAGGGCCCAATCCGCGTCCGAGGTTTCGGTGACCGGGCCACGAGTGATAACGCCTGCATTGTTTATGACGATATCCAGCCCCCCCAATACCTGTTGCGCGTTAACGGCCAGTTGGTCGCTGTAGTTTGGATCCAGCAGATCACCCGGCAGGTGTGCCTCGGCCTCAATTCCGTCAGTGGACCGATCAGCGACAGCCACCTGCGCACCTTTTGCCCGCAGTTGTTTGACAATGGCCAGCCCGATACCCCCGGCCGCGCCAGTCACCAAGGCTTTCTTATCCTGAAACATGCTTACTCTTCCCAGCTTGCTACGGCCTGTCCCAGCAGGTCCCGGTTCATTGTAACGCCTAGGCCAGGTGCGTCGGGGGGCAGCACACCTCCGTCTTCGATGGGCGCGTCAAACGCTCCGGTCTGGATGGTCACCATATCGCGCGGGTCCAACACACAGCGCAGCAGACGTTCTGGAACTGTCGCACCCATATGGAAAATCGAAGCCGCGGACAGGGTCGAGCCGACCGTATCCTGTACGCTGATCGTCAAGCCCGCGGCACGGCAAATATCGCGGTGGCGACGCGCATGGGTCAGACCACCCGCTTTCGAGATCTTAAGGCCGATCCCATCCGCCACATCCAGCGCCACAAGTTTAGCTATGTCACCATCGTCCTGCGCCAACTCATCCAGAATGATCGGCACGTCACACCGCTGACGCAGCGAAAGGGTCTCGCGCCACGTGGCGCACGGCGCTTCGAGCACGAAATCCAAACCATCGGGCAGAGCGCGCAGCATTCGCAGTGCCGTTTCGGGGATCAGACCGCCATTGGCGTCGACAAGGAAATACTCACCCGGCTGACGATCCGCCAACGACGCAGCAATCCGTTCAGCATCCAGCGCCGGACCACCCTCAGAGTCCATAGCGCCCACCTTGATCGAATGACCCATGTAACCCTTGGCACGGTGCTCAGCGACGCGGGCGCGCATATCCTCGGGTGTTCCTGCGTAAATCGAACTAATCGCAGGCAGACGGTTACCCGTTGCGCCACCCAGCAGTTTGTACACTGGCAAGGCTACGGATTTACCGAACAGATCCCAACAGGCAAGATCAATCGCCGATTTGGCATGGTTGTGACCCAGCAAGGCCTCGTCCATTGCGTCATTGATCCGGTCGACGTCGCGCGGATCGCGGCCAATCAGATAGGGCGCGATCTCTTCGACACCTGCACGCGCGCCTTTTGCATGCGCTGCGATATAGTTGGGCCCAAACGGGGTGGACTCCCCCCAGCCTTCGGTTCCATCCTGCGCGGTTACGCACACGATGATACTGTCAAAACCCGTATAGATCCGCCCACCCGACAATTCGTAAGATCCACCGGCATAAGGCAGATGCAGTTCAAAAAGCTCGATTTTTTTTGTCTTCATGATGACACCCGCGGTGGGATCAGCACCAGCTGTCCTGTGTGTTTCTTGGCAAGAAAGTCTTCTTGCGCCGTGGCGATTTCATTAAGCGGATAAGTCTTGGCAACCACGGGGCGGATTTCCCCGGCTTCTATGTATTTCACGAGGTTTTCGAACACGATGTCTTCTTGGAACGTGCAACCAAACAATGTGAGGTCCTTGAGGTACAAGGTGCGCACATCAATCTCGCAGATCGGCCCCGCGATCGCTCCGGCGGTAGCATAACGCCCACCCCGACGCAGCACATCCAGCAAGCTGGGCCATTGCGGTCCTGCAACCATATCAACAACAACGTCTACCGACCCTTCGCCTAACTCAGCTACCAAATCTGCGTTTCGGTCCAGAATTTGATCGGCCCCCAGGGCACGGACGGCCTCGGCTTTTGCTGGGGAACACAAGGCGATGACATGCGCTCCGCGTCGTTTGGCCAGTTGGACAGCTGCCGAGCCTACCCCGCCCGAAGCCCCGGTGATCAGCACGGTTTCCGCGCCCAGGTTTGCCCGGTGCAGCATCCCTTCGGCTGTGGAATAGGCACAGGGGATTGCGGCAAGCTCCACATCGTCCCAATCACAGTTTACCGCGTGGGTTTCCTGCGCTGGGGCCACACAGAATTGCGCAAAACCGCCATCGCATTCGCTGCCGATGGTCCAGCATTCATAGGGGCGGTAATCGACGTAGGTACGCAGCATGTTTCGCACGATTACACGCTCACCAATTCGAGCCAGGTCTACGCCCTCTCCGACCGCGGCGACATAACCGCAGACGTCTGCTCCCTGAATGCGTGGGAAGGTTAACGGTGTACCGGACCAACTGGCATCCGCGTCATTGACCGTGTCAAAGCCCGAAGCACCGCCCTTGTTGGTGTCTTCGGTAACTGCCTTTGAATACCAGCCGATACGGGTGTTGATGTCGGTATTGTTGACACCTGCTGCAGCCACGCGGATCAACACCTCTCCGGCACGGGGCTGGGGGATTTGCACGTCCGTGCGGTACTCGAGCATTTCGATACCGCCATGGCCTGTAAGCTGAACAGCATGCATGGTTTCGGGGATCATCATGTTCTCCGTCAGAATGAGGCGACAGGCGCGCCGAATTTGGTTTCGTCGGGGGTAATGCCCAAACCCGGTCCGATTGGACGCTGAATATGACCACCTTCGATTTTGATCCCGTTCACCGGATCATAATTGCCCTCGATGTACGGCGCTGCGAGCCATGCGCCCTCCATCAGTGTTGGCCGAACGGTTGACGCGATCTGTGTGCAGGCGGCTGCGATGATATCTCCCCCCCAACTGTCATCGCATGTATGCGGCAGGTTTCGGGCTTCGCAGATGTCACGGAACGTGCGCATGTTCTGCAGGCCGCCTATCCGGGTTACTTTCATCCCGAACCCATCCACCAAACCTGTACCAGCGGCTGAGATGACGGTGTTCAGGTCGACGCTGTTTTCGTCCATATAGATACCGTGCGTGACCTGCGGGCGGATTTTCTGCAGATCCTGATACGTGTTGCAGGGCTGCTCCATGATAAAGGGAATTTCGGGGCACTCCCGGCTGACCCGCAGGGCATCACGGGTCGTCCATCCCCGGTTCCCGTCCACCGCCAGACGCATGCCTGTTCCGGCCAAAACCTCCCAGACTTTGCGAATGGTCTCGATGTCGATTTCAACCGGACGACCACCTACCTTGATCTGCAGACGCGGGTACCCTTCCTTTTGTTTCTCCTGCGCCAGTCGAGCGATATCATCAGGAGCACCAACGCCGGTTGCATAGTAGGATGGTACCTTGTCGGTAAGCGCACCCCCCAAAAGCTCAGCGACATTGACCCCCAGCTTTTTACCGATCAAGTCATGAGCGGCGATGTCAATCGCGGCCTTTGCATAGTTGTGGCCGTTCAGCAAACTGTTCATCGTTTGATGCAAGGACACCGGCCATAGGTCAGCGCCGATCAGACCCTTTGCCATTTGCGCCAAGGCAGCGCGGGCCCCTTCGGCATGTGCCTCGGCATAAGTTGGGCCAACGGGGCAGGTTTCACCCCAGCCGACGGTTCCGTCCGCATCCACCAGTTTGACCAGCGTCGTGTCCAACGCCCAAACTTCTGCATTCGCCATCGTGTAGGGCCCGTTCTTGACCGGCAAGTCATGGGCGTAGATGTGGATTTCCTTGATCTTCATTTCAGAACCTTTGTTGCGTTCCAGATATTCACAGTCAGTGGATATTAGCTTCGGCCAGCAGGGCACGGGCACAGCGCATCGTGGCATTTGTCGCGGGGCCGGCCCCTAGTAGCCGGGCACTTTCTGTCAGACCTTCGTGCAAGATGAACAATGCCTCAGACAGTACTTCGACATCACAGTCGGGGGCTACGCACAGCAGCCGCTTACGGAACATATCCCGGACATGTGCCTTGTGGCTGGTCACGGCCTCACGGATCGCATCGCTTTCAGGATAAGCGGCAAGTGCGTTGCGGAACAAACAGCCTGTGTTCGACACGCCATGCAACCAGTCTGACAGACGCACGAGAACATGAAGGACATGATCCGCGCCTTCACACCGATCACTCCCGATCCAATCCGAATAGGCTGCGTCGCGATGATCCAGTGCCCCAATCACCATGGCCTCGCGGCTGGGAAAGTACTTGTAGAGGGTGCGCAGGGATACATTGGCCCCTTCACGCAAGGCTTCGACCCCTTGCGTGGCAAACCCCATTTCCGAGAATTGCCGATCAAGGTTTTCCGCTATTTGGTACTGTGTGTCGGTCATGAACCAAGGGTAGAGCGATCGCTCTACCCATTCCCGACCAATTGCGACAAAGATTTTGATCTCACCGACAAAAAGGATGCTCACTGCAAGAATCGGCTACGCGGCAATTACGCACCCGCACGAACGATTAGCAGCAACCCACAACAATCTTGTCAGTGCCACTCAGCGTCCTGGATATTCATTGATTTTATCCGTGAATACAGCGTCGTTGGCTTGACCCCCAACAAAGCTGCGGCCCCCGAAGGGCCTGAGATACGCCCCTGTGTTTCGCGCAGGATCGAGACCAGGTTCAGACGCATAAGGTCCTGCATCTGCGCGTCGGTTCGAAAGGCCATGTTGGTCTGTCCGCCTTGGGCTGGTCCGGCAAGTTCGATCACAAGTTTCGCATCCTGCGAAACGATCGCAGCCCGTTCTATTACGTTGTGCAATTCACGCACATTTCCCGGCCAGTCATAAGCCTGAAGCTGCTGCACGCCTCGCTCGGTCAGAACGGGAACCGGGCGATTAAGACGACGGCAGGCGATCTTTAGAAGATGCGTTGCCAGTAACGGGATATCCTCTTGCCGGTCCCGCAGCGGCAGGCAATTGATGGGGAATACGTTTAGAAACAGATACAGGTCTTCGCGAATGACATCCGCCCGCCGCGCCTGCGCCTCGGACAGTGAAGTCGCGGCGATAACGCGAATGTCGATGGGCTTTTCGCGTGTGTCACCCAAGCGGGTTACTGTTCCGTTTTGCAAGGCAGCCAAAAGCTTGCCCTGAATCTCCAGCGGCAACTCTTCGACATCATCAATAAACAGCGTGCCACCATGGGCCAATTCCAGCTTGCCTGGCTTATCCCTTGTTGCGCCATTTGGCGCGCCGCGAACGTGACCAAACAGCTCGGCCTCGATTTCGTCCCTTGCAAGTGACCCGCATTTGAAGTGGATCAACGGTCGGCGTGCACGTGGGCTGGCCTTGTGGATTTCGGTAGCCACCAGCGACTTGCCGGTTCCCGTTTCCCCTGAGACAAGAACAGTGGCGTCAGTTTCAGCAACAAGGTCGATCCGCGTCACGATCTGTCGAATAGCCGGAGAGCTGCCTATAATGTCGTGATGCGCACGTTCCGACGTTATCGCCTCTTGTAGATAGGCGTTTTCCTGTTCCAGCCGATCCCGCAACGCTGCGACCTCATCCAACGCGTCCCGCAGTTTACGCTCATTTTCTTTTCGTTCGGTAATATCGCGGAAGATTACCACCGCTCCGGCCAGAACCTGTTGGTCGTAGATTGGCGTCGATACATATTCGACCCGGATCGGCTTACCATCCTTCCGCCAGAAGACTTCATCCTCGATCCTGTGCACCTGTTCAAATCGGAACGAACGATAGATAGGGCATTGCTGCGAAGGGTATATTTCGCCATTCAAATGGTGGTGGTGGATCATCGAGTGAATGTCTTTGCCCAACAAATCCTCGCTCGTCCACCCCAGCATTTCTTGCGCTGCGCGATTGACGAAGGTTGTCTTGCCTTCTGCGTTCACACCATAAATCCCTTCGCCAGCCGCGTTCAGGATCAGCTGGTTCTGTCGTTCAAGTTCGGCAAAGAACCCCTCGGTGCGTTGCCATTCCAGTATACCACCACGAAAGGCTTCGGCTGTTGCGGTCAGCTCTGCCCGCTGATCCAGCGCATCAAGGTCGGTGATCGTCATCATCAGCCAACCGGTTTTTCCACGTACCGGCCGCGCGCGAAGTTCTGATCGAATTGCCAGACCCTGAGCCGATGTCAGGGTCACATCTCGAGTCCAGCTTTCACATCGATGGTCTACCTCCTCGATGAAAACAATGAACTGCGGAAACGCCTCCTTCAGGTAAGACGAGAAAGCCTGCGGCGTCGCATTGGGAGAACCCGCCAGCAAATCAGCGGCGGGTCTGTTCCACTGAACGACCCGGTCAGACGTTGTGTCGAGAACCAGCGCAGCTTCGGGCATCGACTGCAAAACGGAATCAGGAGGCAAAAGATCCAAAGACATGCACCCAGTCTATCGGCAAGACGCAAAAGTGCGATACGAGATTTCGTAATTTACGATTTTTCGTAACCCTTACCGCTCAGTCAACCTTATAAGCGTCTGTTTCCGATGGGTTTTATAATGTGCACAAATTTTATGCCCCTACTATTTCTTAACGAATGCGGCTGCCACGATGATCGCAACTTCAATGCGAAAGGGCGTAGCCATGACGATAAAGAGCTTGGGAAATCCGTTTTCCGCGAAAACCGATCTGAGACACGGGGCCGATTGCGGCTGCGAGGGGTGTTTGTCGGGACATGGGCATGACAAAGATCATACCGAAGCGAAAATCATGACATCCGAGGAAATGACCGAACGCGTTGTCGAAAGCGCAATCGTGCGGTCTGTTTTTGGACAAAACGACATTAGCCGTCGCTCGTTCATGGGTATGCTGGGTGGCGGCACTGCCGCTGCTGCCCTTGCGTCCGTCTTCCCACTCGACGAAGCCAAGGCTGCCATTCTCGACAATCTGGGCACGCCGGAAAAAACCGACCTAAATATCGGGTTTGTTCCGATCACCTGCGCGACGCCGATTATCATGGCCCAGCCAATGGGCTTTTACGAACGTTACGGACTAAACGCCCAAGTCATCAAAACAGCCGGTTGGGCCGTGGCACGCGACAAATCGCTGTCCGGTGAATACGACGCCAGCCACATGCTAACCCCGATGCCACTTGCGATGACGCTGGGCGCCGGATCTGTGGCAACGCCTTACATCATGCCCGCGGTTGAGAACATCAACGGGCAGGCCATCGTGCTTTCGAATGAGCATCTGGACAAACGTGATCCGAAGCAGTGGAAAGGCTTCACCTTCGGCGTGCCGTTCGAATACTCGATGCACAACTTCCTTCTACGTTACTACGTGGCCGAGTTTGGTCTGGACCCAGACGTCGACATCCAAATCCGCGTTGTTCCGCCGCCAGAGATGGTTGCCAACCTGCGCGCCGGGAATCTCGACGGCTATCTGTCGCCCGACCCGTTCAACCAGCGGGCCGTCTGGGAAGGCATCGGTTTCATTCACACCCTGACCAAGGACATCTGGGAAGGCCACCCCTGCTGCGCCTTCGCCGCGCCGCTGAGCTTTGCGACCGAATTGCCCAACACATATGGCGCGCTTCTCAAGTCAATCATCGACGCCACCCAATTCGCGTCGAACCCAGACAATCGCAAAGATATCTCCGAAGCCATCGCACCGACAAATTACCTGAACCAGCCGGTTCCCGTGATCGAGCAGGTTCTGACCGGAACCTATGCTGACGGCCTCGGAGAAGTTCAGCAGGTACCCGATCGGATCGACTTTGACCCGTTCCCCTGGCATTCGATGGGCGTTTGGATCCTGACCCAGATGAAACGTTGGGGGTATATCGAAGGCGACGTGGACTACAAAGGTGTGGCTGAACAGGTCTATCTGGCGGCAGACGCTAAGAAGATCATGAATGACCTGGGATATGACGCCCCGGACGTGACTTACAAAACCCACACCATCATGGGCAAAACCTTCGATCCCAAAGACCCCGAAGGTTACGTCTCCAGCTTCGCGATCGGGAAAGCTTCGTAAATGTTGGACAACCTAACACTGAACCAACGGGCCGCGCTTTTGTCGGTGGTCATGTTGGTGGTCGGCCTCCTGATTTGGGAGGCCGCAATCCCCGCTCAGAAAGCGGCCGGAGAGCTGACGGAATACGAACGCCTGACCGGTGGCGGAGCACAGAAAGCCGGTGTTCCCCCCCCAAGCCAGGTGCTTGCCAAAGCGTGGGAGCAGCTGTCGAACCCATTCTATGATGCCGGCCCCAATGACAAGGGGATCGGCATTCAAATTGGATACTCGATCTATCGCGTCCTGACCGGCTATCTTATGGCCGCATTGGTGGCGATCCCGTTGGGCTTTCTGATCGGCATGAGTCAGGTCGCCTACAAGGCCTTCAACCCATTCATACAGGTTCTACGCCCGATTTCCCCGCTGGCATGGATGCCACTGGCGCTTTTCATCATTCAGGACAGTGAGGCCAGTGCGATATTCGTGATCTTCATATGTTCGATCTGGCCAATGCTGATCAACACAGCATTCGGTGTCGCCGGTGTAAGACAGGATTGGGTTAACGTTGCGCGCACACACGAGCTTGGACCGCTCCGTACGGCGTTCACCGTGATACTGCCTGCAGCCGCGCCAACCATTATCACTGGGATGCGCATTTCGATCGGTATCGCCTGGCTGGTGATCGTCGCGGCAGAAATGCTCGTGGGTGGCACAGGTATTGGCTACTATGTCTGGAACGAGTGGAACAACCTCGACCTGACCTCAGTCATCTTTTCAATCCTCATGATCGGCGTCGTCGGAATGCTGCTGGACTCGGCCTTTGCCTACCTGCAACGCGCCGTGGCCTATGCCGAATAAGGAGCAGCATCATGAGTAAGCCGTTTCTCAATATCGAGTTGCTGACCCAGCAGTTCCCCGACGGTCAGGGCGGAACCCTGACCGTTTTCGAAAACGCCAGCTTTGGCATCGAAAAGGGCGAGTTCGTCTGCATCCTCGGCCATTCCGGCTGTGGCAAGTCGACGATCATGAACATTCTGGCGGGGTTGGCTGAGCCCACTTCGGGCGTGGTCAAAATGGACGGGTTCGAAGTGTCTGGCCCCTCGCTGGACCGGGGCGTGGTTTTCCAGAACTATTCATTGCTACCCTGGCTGTCCGCATTGAAGAATGTAACTTTCGGTGTCAAAGCGCGCTATCCGGATTGGCCAGCGGCCAAGGTAGACGCCCACGCCCGCGAGTTTTTGGCCAAAGTCGGACTGGAAGGCGATGTCGTACATCGCAAACCCAGCCAACTTTCAGGTGGGATGCGTCAGCGTGTTTCGATCGCGCGGGCGTTTGCCAATCAGCCAAAACTTCTGCTGCTGGACGAGCCGTTCGGCGCGTTGGATGCCCTGACACGCGGCACCATTCAGGATGAATTGCTCAAGGTATGGGGCGAGACCGAGCAGACTGTGTTCATGATCACCCATGACATCGACGAAGCAATCCTGTTGGCCGATCGCATCCTGCTTATGACCAATGGACCGTTTGCTCGCGTTGCTGAATCGGTCGAAATCACCATCCCAAGACCGCGCAGCCGAACCGAGATTGTCGAGCATCCGAACTATTATGCCATCCGCAATCACCTTGTGCAGTTCCTCGGACAACGCTCGAAAGAACTGGCCGGGCAAGCCAGCGACGGCGCTGCTCAAATGCCGGAATCGGTTGCGATTGATCACACCGAGCCTGCCGCGGCTTCTAACGAACAAAACCCACAACTGCGCGCCGTCAACGACTGACCGGTTCGGCGCGTCAACACATCAAGATCAAAAAGGAGGACCCCCTATGAAAGATACACTTGAGCTACCCACGATGATGACAAAAGAAGACGTAACCCTGATGATCCTGTCGGCCAAGAAACAAGCTGGCCTGACGTGGGAAGGGATCGCCGAGAAAATCGACATGTCGCCGGTTTGGACGCATTCTGCCTGCATGGGCATGAACGCTTTCCCCAAAGACAAGGCCGAAGCCCTCGTCGCAGCAATGGGCCTGCCGCAAGAGGCGGCTGGTGTGCTGGAAGAGCCGCCGACAAAGGTGTGGGAACAAAGTGTTCCAACCGACCCCTGCATTTATCGGTTTTACGAAATCGTCGGTGTATACGGCCCAACCCTGAAAGCCCTGATCGAAGAGAAATTCGGAACGGGCATCATGTCGGCAATTGATTTCGACATGCAGGTCACCCGCGTTCCGCATGAAAAGGGTGATCGGGTCAAGGTCGAAATGTCGGGCAAGTACCTGTCATACAATTCCTGGTAAAACCGCAAGAACTATGTTGCGACGGTATTAGCAAGGTTTAGGCGACGCTGAATAAAAACAGCCTTTGCTTGAACGCCGCACGCATCGTCGCAACATTCATCCCGTTTAGCCTCAGGAACACATGGGCACTGAACCTGGATTACTTCCCGTCAAACATGTCCGCCAAGGGCACACCGCGTTGGACGCATTCACGTAAAGGTCCGCTGGGTTTCCAGACGACTTCATCCTCTTTCGCAAAGTCTTCCAGTCTGGCCAGAACCTTATCCAAACCGAAGTCATCAGCGTAGTGCAGCAACCCTCCGCGCCAGCGGGGAAATCCGTATCCCGACACCGTAACCAGATCGACGTCGCTGGCTGATTTGGCGATACCTTCCTCAAGGATGCTGACGGCTTCGTTGATCATTGCAAAAATCAGCCGTTCACGAATTTCGTCCGGCGAAAAGTCGCGGCGCGTGACTTTGGCGAAATGGGCTTCTTCAATGGCCAGATCGGCGACAATCGGGTCCTCAACTTTGCCACCACCACCCGGATATCGGTACCACCCTGCCCCAGCTTTTTTGCCAAGCTTGCCCAGCTCGATCATGCGATCCGCAATGAGGATATATCGCCGGTTTGGATCGCGGGTCGCGTCCTGACGGCGGCGATTGGAATAGGCAATATCAAGACCAGATAGATCCTGCGCTTCATACGGACCCATTGCGTACCCGAATTCGACCATGGCCTCGTCGATCTCCCAAGGGGTGGACCCCTCAAGCAAAACGGTGTCGGCTGCCTCGCGGTAGCGGGCCAGAATTCGGTTTCCTATGAAGCCGTCACATACACCCGAAAGAACCGGGACCTTGCGCAATCGCTTCGCCAGCGCAAACCCGGTGGCCAAGGCCCGTTCGCCGGTCGCCCCTCCCTGCACGATTTCCAGCAACTTCGTGATATGGGCAGGCGCGAAAAAGTGCAGCCCCAACACGCGGGAAGGATCGTCCAGCCCCGCTGAGATAATATCGACGTCGAGATAAGACGTATTCGTGGCAAGGATGGCATTGGATGGAAGATTCGATTGCATCACGGCAAAGATGTCTTTTTTGACAACCATGTCTTCGTAAGCTGCCTCGATCGCCAGACTCGCCTGAGAAGCGTCACCATAGTTCGACGACGCCTTGAACCGGCCCCGTTGATCAGAAGCTTCAGCTTCAGAAATCAGACCACGCTTGACGCTGCCGTCGATGACGCGTTCGACATTTTTCTGCGCGCGCGTGACGCCGTCTGCATCCGTCTCCAATAATGTGACGCGAACACCTGCGTTCAACAGAGCATAGGCGATACCCGAACCCATGGTGCCACCCCCGACAACCGCCACGTGATCCAAAGGCGCAGGTTGCGTCGTCAACCCTGCCGGCGCCCGCGCGCCGCGTTCGGCGAAGAAAATGTGACGCAAGGCCCGCGCCTGTGGACCTTGCCGCAACTCAAGAAATGCCGCGCGTTCCCTGGCCATCCCCTCTGTCAAACGAGTCTTAGCCGACAGCGCGACCAGATCAACGGCCCGTTCCAGAGCGAGCTGGAGTGCTGCTTTGCTGCGCACTGCCTGACGAGCCTGTTCTAAAACATCCTCATCAAGCTCAGGCTGCTCCAACTGCCCGACACGCGAAGACAGCTCTATGGTTCCCAGATCCAAGTATTGCGCCGTGTGAACGGGATCATCTGCGACCCAATCGACCAACATCAAGGCTTCGGCGCGTTCGGCCGTTACCGGTTTTCCGGTCGAGATCAACTCAAGCGCAGCCTTCATTCCAACCAAACGCGGCAGCCTTTGGGTGCCACCAGCGCCAGGCACAACGCCCAGCGTGACTTCGGGCAATCCGATACTGGCCCCGGGCTTCGCGATACGATACCGGCACGCCAGTGCCAGCTCACACCCCCCGCCCAAGGCCGCTCCGGTTATCGCGGCCACCCACGGCGTTTCGCACAGCTCAATCCGGTTGACGATGTCCGGCAGATGCGGTGCTACGGGGGGCGCATCGAACTCTTTCGCGTCTGCACCCGCGGCAAAAACGCGCTCGGAACCGTGCAGGACAATGCGGGACAGGTCATGTTGCACCTCGGCCCAATCCAATGCATCCATAAGACCCTGACGCACGCTCAAACCAATCGCATTGACGGGTGGGTTGTTCAGCTTGACGAACCCAACCGCGCCGTCGCGCCAGAACTCCACACTCATCAGGTATTCCTTTTTGCGTTATAATTCATGCGCTGCAAGCCATCGGGTTGCCCCGCGTCAAACCTCGAGCAGCCGGTTCTCTTGAATGATCGCAATCAAGTCATCCAAAGAGGTTTCAAGAGACGTCAGCGAAGTATCCAACATATAACCTGCCCGAGCATAGAGGGCTTCGCGGCTGGTCAGAATGGATGTCAATTGTTCCATCGCATCGGCATTACCCTGCATCGGACGTTCATCCCCTTGGGCGCGCACCCGATCCATATGCTCTTGCGGCGTGGCCTTCAGCCAGATCGTGTGAAAATTCGACAGCAGCTTGTTGAACGTCTCAGGCTCGGAAACGATCCCACCCGCAACAGCCAGGATCATCCGGTCATAGTTTTCTATCACCCGGTCCAGCGAACCCGCCTCAAGCTTGCGATAGCCCTCTTGACCATAGAGGGCGAGGATCTCGTCGATCGGCATCCCTCCGTGTAAGGCAATCTCTTTATTTAATTCGAGAAAAGGGACGTTCAGATGATCTGCAGCCATCTTTCCAAGCGTTGATTTACCTGCCCCACGCAGACCGATCAGACAAATCCGCTCAGCCCGCCCGATTTGGTCGCTACCTGGCGCGAGGGTACGTAAAACAAGATCACGGGTTTCACTGTCAGCCGCAGAAAACAGTTCTGCAACACGCAGACTGGCCGAGTTCCACGGGTCTTCTTCGCCGACAAACCACTCAATCTTATGGTCCAGCGAATGCGCGATCCGTTTGAGCAAACCAATCGAGATATTGCCGGTTCCAGCCTCAAGCTGTGCCAGATAGCGCTGCGATACGCCGGATGTTTCAGACAGAATGCGGCGCGAAATCCCTTTGCGTTCTCGGGCGCTTCGTACTCTTTCACCAACCTGTATCATCAGGGCGGATATGGCCCGCTCCATCTCGGACTCAGTATCTATCTGGGTCGAGACGCCCCCAAAGGTTGTGATTTCTGCCATATTTTCCGCAATCCCGAATGTGTACAATAATGCACATTACTTATGCCAAAGCAAAAAGGGAATTGGTTATGTGTCAGACTGACCGGCGTCACTTAGATAGGGTTTCAGCAAGTCTTGGATGTCCGTCGGCGGCTTACATTTCTTGAAAGCGTCAGCCACAATAAATACGCTGACGGTCTGTGCGGAAAAGCAAAGTTTACCGTCTTGCTCACCGTCCACCCGGAACGTAATCGAAGACGTGCCCAAGCGGCTTGGCCAGACATGGCAGATCAAACGGTGCCGCGGCGTGACAGGCGACAGAAAGTCCATCTCGAGCCGCACGAAAGGTGTGCCGACGTTACGATCCAGTTCAAGCTGGTACCATCCCTGCCCCAGATGGTCTTCCCACCAGGCGTTAATGGCATCCAGAGTGAACCACGGCAGGCGTCCTGTATACGCAATCCGCGCAGGGTCGCAATCGCCCCATGTCACGCGAATATTGTGCTGATAGGCCGACGCCGGGCGTTCTGACATCTTAGTAAGTTTCAACGTGGTAACGCCCGTCCTCGCGCATCTGGTCCCGCAATTCCTTCCAATTCTGACCAGCACTTGTTGCGATTTCGGTAAAGGCGCTCTCGACCCCGTCTTCCATGTCGCGCAGGCCGCAAATATAGACATAGCAGTTCGGGTCGCGCAGCATTTCAGCGACCGCGTCCTGCTCCTTCAGCATTCGGTCCTGAACATATTCCTTTTCCTGCCCATCCTGTCGGCTGAAGACCAGATGCTGTTTCAACAGGCTTGAAGGAACTTTTTGCAACGGGCCGAAATAGGGCAAGCTGTCCGGGGTACGTGCGCCGAAGAACATCGTCATGCCGCCATGAATCGTTCCAACCTTGCGCTGTCGCCGCATCGTAAAGGCGCGCATCGGGGCGGAACCTGTACCCGTGCAGATCATCAAAATCCGCGCGTCCGGATCATCAGGCAACAGGAAGGTGGCTCCGAACGGTCCGGTCACATTTACAGTATCACCGGTCTTCAGGTCGCAGACATAGTTCGAGCACACACCCAGCTCTTCGCGTTTCACCGTCAGAGATATATTGTTAAATCCCGGACGCTCTCCGTCACGTGGGCTTGAAACGGAATAGAGCCGAGGCAGGTGCGGTGCGTCGTCACCATCGGTACCCGGCGGGATGATCCCGATGGATTGACCTTCCAGAACGGGCATCGGATGCCCTTGAAAGTCCAGAATGATATGGCGCACGTCACTGTCTGCACCTTCCGCGGTCAGCCGGTAGTTTCCCTGAACAACGGCCTGAACCGGTTTGCCCAGATTATAGAGGTTGATCGTTGGCTTTGATGCGGTAGCGGGCGCTTTGGGTTTTCCGCCGGTCCCTTTGTGCGCCTCGGCCAAAAGTGCGGCCATTGCGTCATCCAGCGCCTCAATACCCGTATCTGCATCCGGCGTTCCCAGATCTGCCTGTTCTGGCAGTTCTTCCCACGAGTACTGATCTTCGAGCGAGTATGGCTCGTTAACCACACGCCATTCGTCGATCGATCCAGTTGGGCAAACTGGAATGCAATCCATGCAGAAATTGCAGAGGTCCGCGTTCACCACAACGTTGTTGTCATCATGCTCAATGGCCTGAACGGGACAGGTCATTTCACACGTATAACAGCGGATACAAATCTCGGGGTCGATCAGGTGCTGTTTGACGGGCTTGTTCATGCCTTGCGTTGCCCCGTGACAATGGCAGGAACAGTCATGACATCAATGATCGCCGCGCACAGCCCTGTGCAGCTTGTGCAACCGATGCAATTGGCGCGGATCATCGGCCTGTCATAGAAGGTTTCCGGCTTCGCGCTGCGTTGAATTGGTCGTTCTGCGGACATTTTTCAATCTCCCTCACAAAGGTCGAAAGCAGAAGGCCAGAGGGCCTTCTGCGCATTTTCTCACGCCATGTGGAGTTTCACATACTCGAAATCGCCGGGCTTGTTGTCGATGCCAACCTTCGGCGCAGAAATCCAACCTGCGTATTTGCCGGGTTCATAGCATGGAACCATCAGAGACTGGATGTAAGCGCCGTCTTCTTTGGTCGGCAACCATTTGTCGACATTCGCAGCCCAATCCGCTTCCGAGATGATGTCGCCCTCTGGGTTTGCCTTGATTGCAGCAAAAACTCCGATTTGACGATGGAACGCCTCGTGGGGCAGCGACAGAGTAAAGTCTATGCCGGCCTTTTCGATGATCTTGTTCCAGCGTCCGACACCACCCGACGCATCGCGAACATAATCGTCGCGCAGCCGCATGTTGATTGCGGTTAGCGCTGGCACATCCTGACTGATGATCTTGCCGTCGACGATGCTTTTGACCGCGTAAGTGTCTTGCTGCAACTGATGGTCATCATCAATGCGGTTTTCCATGTAACGACCTTTAATACCCGCGTTGAACGCGTTGGCGGCATTGGTCGATACCTCCTGCCCGAACAGATCCAGAGACAGCGTGTAATGCAAATTCAGTTTTTTCTGGATCGTCGGCAAGTCGATGACACCCAGGTCACGTACTTTTCCGATGTCATACGGATCGGTCAAACCTGCTTCGTTCATGGCCTCGCAGGTGCGCTGCACAATCCGGCTGACACCCGTTTCACCGACAAACATATGATGTGCTTCTTCGGTCAGCATGAAGCGACATGTCCGGCTAAGCGGGTCAAAGCCCGATTGCGCCAGGCTTTCCAACTGCATCTTGCCGTCCCGATCGGTAAAGTAGGTGAACATGAAGAAAGACAACCAATCTGGCGTCTCTTCGTTGAAGGCCCCAAGCATACGCGGTGCCTCATCCGAGCCTGAAGACCGGATCAAAAGATCATCCGCCTCTTCGCGGCCATCCTTACCAAAGTACTTTTGCAGCAGGTAAACCATGGCCCACAGGTGGCGGCCCTCTTCGACGTTCACCTGAAACAGGTTGCGCATGTCATACAGCGACGGCGCGGTCAGACCAAGAAAGCGCTGCTGTTCGACCGAGCCCGGCTCAGTATCGCCCTGAATAACGATCAGGCGCTTGAGCATGTTGCGATATTCGCCAGGAACTTCTTGCCAAGCCTTCTCGCCCTTGTGCTCGCCCATCGGAATGATGCGCTCTTCGACCTGCGGGGCCAGCAGGACGCCCCAGCGGTATTCCGGCATTTTCACGTAGTCGAACTTGGCCCAGCCCTTGGGATCAACACTGACAGCCGTACGCAAGTAAACCATCGATTCCTGAAAGTTCTGCGGGATCAGCTTGTTCCACCAGTCGATGTAACCGGGGTGCCATTTTTCAAGCGCTTTCAAAACTTTACGGTCCTGGCTCAGGCCAACATTGTTGGGGATCTGTGTGTCGTAACTTACGTTAATGACGTCAAGCATACCATTCTCCTGCTGAAGGTTCGGGCGGAAGCGATCAAACGCGCTCCATGTTGTAGTCGCCTCGCACGCCGGTACCGTAGCGCTGCAAAGCGCCATCGGGCCCGACCGCGTTTGGCCGGTTGAATATCCAGTTCTGCCAGGCGGTGAGACGCCCGAAGATGCGGGTTTCCATCGTTTCGGGACCGGCGAAACGCAAATTCGCCTCCATCCCGGTCATCGCGTCCGGGCTGAACGACGCACGTTCTTCTTCGAAGATGCGAATTTCGTCTTCCCAGTCGATATCGTCCAAAATCATCGTCACGAGGCCAAGCTTATCGGCTTGTTCGGCTTCGAGGGCTTCGTGTTTTTGCGCTTTCGCCTGTTCAGTCGCTTCCGGGTTGCCCCAAAACCGCGTTTCCAGTCGGGTCAGGTCATTACCCATAGGCAAGGGACCAAAGTTGGCGTCTGTTAAGGTAACTGTCGCGATAGGACGATTGTCGCCTTCAAACTCGTCCTCCATCATATAGGTCCGGTCCACGGCCCACAGGATTTCAGCCAGAATGCCGGTGAAACATGAACCGTGCTCGACCAAGGCCGACATCGACCGTGACGTGACATCAATCCGTTTCAACAAGCGTTTCCAGTAATGCAGAACTTCGTTGGCAAGCCAATTGTCGCGATTACACAGCAACAGCGCCTCATGCGCCTGAAACAGGTCCGGATCACCCTGAGTGCGGAAGACAAGCAGGCCCAGTTCCATCTCGTTCAGGCGCAGATGCAAAATGGCGTCATCCAATTCACGAGCGAGACGCAGCAAATAGGCTTGGTCCCCTTGCGCGGTAAACGCGCCCATATCCGCAGGCGCTTCGGTATCTGGGCCGCTAATCGTTACCGTCGCTTTTCGGCCTTTTCTGTCAACAGACACTTCGACCAAGCTGTAGGATATTGAACCATCCTCGCTGACGGTTTTGTCCAACGGCCGCAAAGTCACGCCACGGACACCTTCGGGTTTTGACATCCCTTCGGCGAATTCACGAGCACGTTCTTGTACTGTCGCGTCGAATTTCGAGTTTGGAACGACCTCGTCAACAAGTCGCCACTCCTTGGCGCGCTTGCCTTTGACACCTTCTTCGGTCGAGCAAAAAATATCTGCCAGATCGCGCCGAACTTTCCGCTTGTCCGTCACACGTGTCAGCCCGCCCGTACCTGGAAGAACAGCCAGCAACGGAACTTCGGGCAATGCAACCGAAGATGAGCTGTCATCCGTCAGCATGATATGATTGCAGGCCAGCGCTAATTCGTAACCGCCGCCCGCACAAGCGCCTTTGACTGCGGCAATATATTTCTGGCCACTGTCCTGTTCGGCGGCTTCAAAGGTATTTCGCGTTTCGTTCGTGAATTTGCAGAAGTTCACCTTATGGCTATGTGCTGCTCCACCCAACATGCGGATATTCGCCCCGGCGCAGAACACTTTGTCTTTGCCGGATTGCATGATCACAACTTTGACCTCGGGGTGCTCGAAACGCATGCGCTGGACAATGTCGGCAAGCTCAATGTCCACACCCAAATCGTAGGAGTTAAGTTTCAACTGATAGCCGTCGAACAGGCCCTCATTTTCGTCCACATCCATTATGAGGTTGGCGATCGGGCCATCATATTCGACACGCCAATGGCGATATTTCGATGGATCAGTCTGAAAGTCGATGACCTTGGTCATGAGGCGCTCCTGTCGTCTGAAGTGCAGAATAGTGCGCGTGTATGGGTGAGTAAAGAAATATGTGCATGATATTACACTTTCCACCCAATGATCGCGCTTATTTGTTATGTATTGCCAGCGTTAATGCATTATATTGCATTTTCATGTGCGATACCCAAAACATCTCGACCCGCACGGTCGACGGCTTCGCGCAATAATTGGTCCGACAGTGCCATAAGCCGTTCAGTGGCCTGATCACGGCCCATCTTGGCCTTCAGTCCAGCATTCGCGCGCTGTATGATTGCCTGCACCATCAAACGCTCGGGCGAGTTTGGCGGGCAGGCCAACCACACGGCTTCCAAGACCTCATGCGCTTCCCAGAAATAACCATCCTTGAGAAAAGCCAAACCGGCGGCCCAGGCCTGAGTTTCATTTAGGCGGTCCGCTGGAAGATCCTGAAGATTGGTTTTGAACCGATCAAACAATCCTTCGGGATGCCGAGGCGTTTGCCCTGGCACATATGCATATGGAGGCCGCCAGTCGCTGGTCATGCAGGAATAGGCATTGCGCGCTCAAGCCGTTCAAGCCGATGCGTGAACTCGGCAATCGCTGCAATGGTCGCATCAGGCTGGTCACGATGTGGCGCATGTTTGCAATTTGGCAAAATGGCTGTCTCAACCGGCGCATAGCTGCGGGTTTCGATCTCTGTAATCTGGGCAACGGTTCCGTACTGGTCATCGCTCCCCTGCACGGCAAGGGTCGGTATCCGAAGATAGTCGATGACATCTGCAACATTCCAGTCACGAAAATCCGGGTTTAGCCACGCATCGCACCAGCCGTGGAAGGTTGCAGTTGCATCGCGGTGGTACCAACCAAGGCGATCGGACAATTCCCCGCGGTCAAATGCTTCACGCGCCGCCTTGATGGATGCCAGGCTAACCTCTTCTACGAAAAAGTGCGGTGCCATCAGGATCAAACCACGCACCCGCGTGTCAGAAACGGATCCGGCATAGATCGCAGCAATCGTCGCGCCGTCCGAATGGCCAAGCAGGACGCCCCGCTTAAATCCGACCTTGTCCAGTACATGAGGCAACACCTGCTGCGCCTCAACCGTCATGTAGTCAAGGGGGCGCGGCAGACTTGCGGGATCTGATTGGCCATATCCCGCGCGTGAATATGCCAGAACTCCAAACCCGGTCGCTGCAGCTACTTGTGACGGAAAATCGCGCCACATGGCGACGCAGCCCAGACCCTCGTGCAACATGATTATTGTTGGTGCTACCTCTGGTGACGGACCCCACATGCTGTATTCCAAACTGGTGCCGTCAACCTCGACCCGTGCGTTGCCGCCGTCTTGCCAACTCATGCCGTATCCCTCAGTTTAAAGCGCTGGATTTTACCCGTCGCCGTTTTCGGCAGGTCATCGACAACATCAATCCAGCGCGGGTACTTCCACTTGCCGATCCTGTCTTTCACAAATTCCCTAAGATCGCCGATTGCGTCTGCAGTCTGCCCGTCCTTGAGCACAACGAATGCTTTGGGCTTATCCAATCCCTGCGCGTCCGGCTGGGCCACAATCGCGGCCTCCAGAATGGCGGGATGTTCGATCAGAACCTGCTCTACTTCGAAGGGACTGACCCAAATACCCGACACTTTGAACATATCATCCGTGCGTCCACAATAGATATAGCGCCCGTCGGAAGAGCGTTCATATTTGTCGCCGGTCCGGGTCCAGTGACCCTCAAAAGTGTCACGGGACTTTTCGCGCCTGTTCCAGTAGCTTTCCGCCGCTGAGGGCCCCGAGACCAGCAACTCGCCAACCTCTCCATCCGCGACGACTTCACCGTCTTCACCGACCAGCCGAACGTCATAGCCCGGCACCGCGGTGCCCGAGGTACCGTAAACGATGTCACCGGGGCGATTGGACAAGAAGATGTGCAGCATTTCGGTCGAGCCGACACCGTCCACAATCTCTGTGCCCACGTGTTTCTCCCACGACTCGCCGACCTCGCGCGGCAGCGCTTCTCCGGCAGAGGTGCATAAACGCAAGTTCGTGCTCACATCCCCACCCCGGCCTTCGAGATACGCATTTAGGGCGGCAAAGAACGTGGGCACACCGCAGAATATCGTCGGAGATTGGTTTTCAATGATATCGAACGCGATATCTGGCAAAGGCCGCCCCGCCAGCAAAACTGTCGACGCCCCAACCGACAGTGGAAAGGTCAATCCATTGCCCAAGCCATATGCGAAAAACAGCTTGGCCACCGAGAAAACGACATCGTCTTCACGCAAACCCAAAACCTGCGCACTGAAAGTGTCAGCCGTGGCCTTCAAACTGGAATGGACGTGCCGCACCCCCTTGGGCAGGCCGGTCGAACCCGATGAATACAGCCAGAATGCAGTCTCATCTGCCAGCGCTTCGACCGCAGGCATCGGCTTAGCCCCATTTACAAAGTCAGCGTAGTCGATCGTTCCACCCGGAGCGTCACCGATCACAACAACGTTGCGCAGAAAGGCATTGTCACGAACAGCGGGCTCGACAGTTTTCCACAGTGCGGCCGAAACAATCAGTGTGGTCGCACGGCTGTCATTCAGGGTCGCTGCATAAACCGAGCTGGACAACAACGTGTTCATTGGCACCGGGATGGCACCTGCCTTGATCGCGCCCCAGAACACCACCGGAAACTCAATCTGATCCAACACGATCATAGCCACACGTTCTTCGCGACGCACACCATGCTGCGTCAGAGCCCCTGCAAAGACAGCGCTTTGATCCGCGAGTTCACCATAGGTCAGCGTGCGGCACTGTCCATCAGCCTCGCGAAAGGCGACCTTGTCGCCGCGCCCTTCGTCGATATGTCGGTCGACAAACCAAAGAGCTGCGTTTTGATTTTCTGACACGGGTTCCTCCTCCCCTCGGCAGACCAGTTACTTGCCGGTAAATTCGATGGCCCCGTCGGGCAAAAGGTACAGCACGTAAGCGTCCCCTCCTTCGACCGTCGGATGGTGGTCTGAACCGGGGCCGTAGACGTACCAGCCTTCGCCCTTGCCATCGAATTGCGGTGCTCCGTCCAACGGAAAGACCGCGCCGATCTCGCCAGTTGTGTGCACGTGATGTGGGCCACGGACGTCTTTCATTCGCACAACATCAACGCTGAACTCGCCCGCGATCTCACCGGGCTTGATGGCGCGGCCGTAACGGATGCCTCCGGCTTCGCGCGCCATGAGCCAGCCTTCGGCCTCTCCCTCACTGCACAGCGCCGCCAGTTTTTTGAATGTGGCCGAGGATGGTGGATAGGTGCGGTTCAGCATGGCCTCAAGCTCGGCGTCCAGTGCATGTCCTGCGATATCCTGCCCAATCTGGTCGAGCACCTGAATAAAGTCTTGCTTTGGCATTGGCGTCCTCTGGCTGAGCTGTCTGTGCGTTATATTGCATCACTTAAATCAGAGTCTGCAACATGGTTTTTATTTTTTATGCACTTTCATGCACAATCGTGAAGATGTCAGCCAAATGGGATCAGGAACAACGTGATTGCCGGGAACACCACCAGAATGATTACGCGGATGATGTCCGAGCCCACAAAGAACAAAACTGCCTTGTAGGTTTCAAGCATGCCCGTGGTTTTATCCATGGCGTTGATGACAAACAGATTCATACCGACAGGCGGCGTAATCAGCCCGACCTCAACCACGATCAAAACCAGTATCCCAAACCAGATCGCTGTCCGTTCTTCCGCAATTCGGTCAGCCATTCCCTGAGTAACGCGGATGCCGATCTCTTTTTGCAGGTCCCGACTGATTTCAGCACCTGACGCGATCAGAGCTTCGACTTCGGCCTTGATTTCCGGCGCTATGTCCGCGGCACCTGCCAAGGCAGCGCGTGCTGCATCATGTTGCATCGCGATCAAATCGACGAGACCGAAGTCCAGAACGGAAATAACAGGATAGAAGATTGGTATGGTCAGCAGGATCATGCTGAAGCTGTCCATCACGCAACCAAGGATAAGGTAGAATACGAGGATCAGCGCCAGAATGGCCCACGGGCTGAACCCTTTGCTCAGGACAAAATTCGCCAATTCCTGCGGGACATTCGTCAGCGCCAAAAACCCATTGTAAAAACCGGCACCAAGAATGATGAAAAAGATCATCGCTGTCGACTTGGCGGTTGTGATGATACTGTCTTTAAAGGTTGCAATCGTCAGCCCGCCATTGGCCAACGCGATCAGGCCGGTACCCGCAGCACCAACTGCTGCACCTTCGGTGGGTGTAAACCATCCGGCATAGATCCCGCCGACGACACCGCCGAACACCAAGAGCACAGGCCATACGTCCAGCAACAAACGAAAGCGTTCCCGATATGGAACTGGCGCGCGCGTTCCGGCGCTGCCGGGGTGAAGACGCACGTAAATCGAGACAGCGATCACGTAGCCCAACGCTGCCATAATACCGGGAATGAAAGCCGCCAGAAACAGCTTGGCGATGTTCTGCTCGGTCAGGATCGCATAGATCACCAACACGACTGAAGGAGGGATCAGAATACCCAGCGTCCCTCCCGCCGCGAGCGTCGCGGTTGAAAACCCACCCGCATATCCGTATCGGCGCAACTCTGGCAAGGCGACACGACCCATTGTTGCAGCCGTTGCCAGCGAAGATCCGCAGATTGCACCAAACCCGGCACACGCGCCAATCGCGGCCATTGCGACGCCACCCTTGCGGTGTCCCAAAAACCCCTCAGCTGCTTTGAACAGCGCCGTAGACATGCCCCCAAGCGTTGCGAAATAACCCATCAACAGGAACATCGGCACGATGGACAAAGAGTAGCTTGAGAACGTCGAATAGGTTTCCGATTTAAGTCGTCCCAGCGGAATATCCGGATTGCCGGTTACCAAAACGATCCCCACCAGACCAGTGACGAACATGGCCAACCCGATCGGGACCCGAGCGAAGATCAGAAAAAGCAGGGCAGGAAAAGATAGCAACCCGATAGCGAGATCGCTCACAACAGTATTTCCTTTCCAGACACGCATTCACGGATGCGGACGCTCGCCATATAGATACCGACAATTGCGGCAACCACTGCCGCGCAAAGGCTGGCGGCGTACCCCCACCAGACGGGGAATTGCAGGATAAAAGTGTTCTCGCCAAACCGAAGTTTGGACATCATGCCCCCAAAGAGCTGCACCGCAATAAGCACCAACACCGCCGCAAACACGATTTCGATCACCATCTGCAGGGCGCGATTGAACCGCGGAGACAGCTTTGAGGTAAAGATATCCACCACAGCATGCCCAGAATTCAGCTGGCACAGAGGCAAAAACGCGAAGATGGAAAAGGCGACGCCGGCCTCGACGATCTCAAAATCGCCATTGATGGGCCCGACGCCCAGCCCAAGCGCCCATTCCGAAAAGCCCGGCATCACCTGCCCAAGCCAGCCATGCAAAAGCGTGTTCAACGACCGACCAAGAACTGAAACACAGATCAACACGATCAGAACGGTAAGAACGACGCCCCCAATCAGCGCCATACCACGCGCTAGTTTTTCAATGTGTCGGTGCATGTCCCCTCCGCCTGCAATGCCAGGCCGCGCGCATCAAAAAAGCCGCGCGACACAACCAAGTGCCGCGCGACCGGTTCCGTTCAGGCTTAGCTGCCGTATTCGGACATCAACGCCTTGGCACGGTCGATCAGGGCCTGACCGTCAATGCCCTTTTCTTTCATTTCCGCCAACCATGCTGAGTAAACAGGCTGTGCCGCCTCGGCCCACACCGCCGATTGTTCGGCATCCAGCGTGACAACGTTATTACCCCGATCCAATGCAATCTCACGCGCTGGTTCGTCATATGCTTGCTGCACTTCGCCAGCGAACATCGAGAATTCCAGCCCCGAGTGTTTGTCGACAACTGCCTTCAGGTCATCAGGCAGCGCGTTGTACTTGTCCTTGTTCATCGCCAGAACAAAGGTGACCGTATACATCATCGGACCCGTGAATTCGGTGTGGTTTTCAACCAACTCTGGAACTTTCAGCGCTTTGGTCACCTCCCACGGGATGGTGGTACCGTCGATTACTCCTTTGGACAATGCCTCGGGCACCGCAGGGACGGGCATACCTACTGGCGTTGCACCTAAGGTGCTCAGCAGCGAATTGACCTGACGCGATGCACCGCGGATTTTCATGCCGTTGAAGTCGTCGGGTGTCAGCACCTCTTTGTTGGCATGGATCATGCCGGGACCATGCACCCAACCGCCCAGAACTTTAACATCCGAAAACTCACGTGCTGCGATGTCTTCTTCCAGCAGAGTCCAGAATGCGGCGGATGCGGGTTTGGCGTCGTTCACAAGAAACGGCAGCTCAAACACTTCGGTCGACGGGAAACGGCCAGGTGTATAGCCGATCACGTTCCAGGTGATGTCGATCACACCATCAATAACCTGGTCCAGCAGCTCTGGCGGCTTGCCGCCCAGTTGCATCGAAGGATAACGCGTAATCTCAATTCGACCGTCAGAGTCTGCCTCGATCTTGTCAGCCCAGACATCAATAATCTGTGCCGGAATCGTCGCCTGCGCCGGCAAAAAGCTTTGCAGGTTGAACTCATATTCTGCGGCCGTAGCCGAAGTGCCGAAACCAAGTGCGAGGGCACTGAAGGCCCCCATCAGCGTTCGTGAGATATACATTGTTTCCTCCTCTGCATTTTATATCTTGATGCGATTTAATGCATGACGTGCACAATATCGCAACTTTTTTATCCGTTTTGCGAACCCGCACACAGAACTTTGACGTCGATTTGATGCCGGTTCCTGTTTTCAAGCAAGGGCCAGTTTCGGATCGACCCTGTGTTCTTAGCGTTTTACCACCCCTTTTCCCTGCGCGTTGCCAAACGGTAGCGGCAGTGTAATCTTGCTTGCAATTGGATCGGGAGGATCAATTGCGCACTCAAGTCGTTGTGATCGGAGGCGGACCGTCAGGCTTGCTTCTGTCTCAGCTCCTGTATGTACATGGGATCGACAGCGTTGTTCTGGAACGCAGAACCAAAGACTACGTCTTGGGCCGTATCCGTGCCGGCGTATTGGAAAAAGGATTTGTCGACCTTATGGAGCAGGCCGGTGTTGCCGAACGTCTGCGCAGCGAAGGTTTCAAGCACAATGGGACCCTGATCGCAGCAGGGGACACCAGTTTTCGAGTGGATTTCCAAGCCCTGACCGGAACACCCGTCGTCGTCTACGGACAAACTGAGGTGACCCGCGATCTGTACGACGCGCGAGAAGCCGCAGGCGGGACGTCGATCTTCAATACAGAAAACGTGACAATCCATGACGCGGATTCCGATCAGCCATTCGTGACCTTTACCGTTGATGGTCACGAACAAAGAATCGACGCCGATTTCGTCGCGGGCTGCGATGGGTTCCACGGAGTGAGCCGCCAGACCATCCCACTGACCATCCGTCGTGAGTACGAAAAGATATACCCATTTGGATGGCTTGGCATCCTGTCCGAAACGCCCCCGGTGCATGAAGAACTGATATACGCCTCATCCCAGCGCGGGTTTGCGCTGTGTTCAATGCGCAATGAGAATCTGAGCCGTTATTACATTCAATGTTCTCTTTCCGATTCCCCCGAAGATTGGACCGACACGGCATTTTGGGCGGAACTGAAACGGCGAATTCCGGGCGCCTATGCCGAAAGCCTGATCACCGGACCTTCTATCGAGAAATCAATTGCCCCGCTGCGATCCTTCGTCACCGAACCAATGCGTTGGGGTCGGCTGTTTCTGTGTGGGGACGCCGCGCATATCGTTCCGCCAACAGGCGCAAAAGGATTGAATACGGCTGCGTCAGACGTTCATTACCTGCTGAACGCGCTACGTGACTTCTATGAGACTGGCTCACACAAAGGGATAGACGCCTATTCCGAAAGAGCACTTGCGCGCATTTGGAAAGCAGAGCGGTTCAGCTGGTGGTTTTCATCACTGCTGCACCGTTTCCCAGATCAATCGGAATTTGACCTGAAAATGCAACGCGCGGAGATTGATTTCCTGCGCACAAACATGTCCGCACAACAAGCCATGGCCGAAAACTATGTCGGATTACCATATTGATGCGTGGCACAAAGGAAAGATTATGACCGATCGATACTCAAAAGGAATGGCAGTCCGGCGGCGGGTCTTGGGGGACGCGCATGTCGATCGCGCTCAGGCACAGGCATCCGACTTTGATGCGCCGTTCCAGAACATGATCACCGAAGGTGCTTGGGGCACGCTATGGGCGGACGACACGATCTCGGCGCGCGAACGCTCCATGATTACGCTGGCCCTGCTGGCAGCAACGCGCAACTTCGACGAGATACCAATGCATGTCCGGGCCTGCGCCAACACCGGCGCTTCAAAAGCCGACATCATGCAGGCTTTTATGCACGCAGCCGTCTATGCTGGCGTACCTTGCGCTAACAGGGCAATTAAAATGGCCAAGGCAACCTTGGCCGAGATCGAGGATGATGCTGTATGACCCAGCCAAAGGATTTATTCCAGCGCGACCGCGAATGGCATCCGCCAGCTTATGCGCAGGCCTACAAAACAAGCCTAACCCGATCCCCTTCAAACGCACTTTTGTCAATCGATACGACGACCAGCGAGTTGAGCGGTCCGACTTTTGGGCATCGAGAAATCGACCCCTTGGACAACGACCTACTGCGAAACTACGCCAAGACGGGCGATCCGATCGGTGAACGCATCCTGTTGCATGGGCGTGTTCTGGATGAAAACGCGCGCCCCGTACCAAATACTCTGGTCGAGATCTGGCAAGCGAATGCCGGCGGGCGATACCGACATAAAAAGGATACCTATCTCGCCGCGCTTGACCCGAATTTTGGCGGGTGTGGGCGCACACTTACTGACGAAAACGGCTACTATATCTTCAGAACGATCAAACCGGGCGCCTACCCGTGGCGCAACTGGGTGAATAGCTGGCGACCGGCGCATATCCATGTCTCGGTCTTTGGCACTAGCTTTGCTCAACGCCTGATCACACAGCTTTATTTTGAAGGCGATCCCCTGATCGCCAAATGCCCGATCGTGAACACGATCCCCGATCAACGGGCCATTGATCAACTGGTTGCAGCGCTTGATATGAATGCAACGATCCCCTTCGACAGCATTGCCTACAAATTCGACATCATTCTACGCGGCCATCGTTCGACCTATTTTGAAAATCGGCCCGAGGGGAACTGACCATGGTTCAAAAACTCGATTACCTCAAAGAGACTCCTTCTCAGACTGCGGGGCCTTATGTTCACATCGGGCTAGCACCGGGCGAGGCGGGGTTTGACGTGTATACACATGAACTGGGTCGGGACATCGCAGGGCCCAATGCAGCGGGCGAGCGGATTACTATTCGCGGCCTCGTTTGGGATGGAACTGGAACACCCGTGAAAGATGTTTTGATCGAGACTTGGCAGGCGAATGCTGCCGGAACATACCCGGGGCAAGGCGCAGTTGAGGAAGGATTTCATGGCTGGGGTCGAGTCACGCCCGATTTCGAAACCGGAGAATGGTCGTTTGAAACGATAAAACCGGGGCCAGTCACAGATCGCGCAAAGGGTCTTATGGCGCCTCATATCAACCTGCTTTTGCTTGCGCGGGGGATCAATGTCGGCCTGAACACGCGTCTCTATTTTTCCGACGAAGCCGATGCCAACGCATCAGATCCGGTTTTGAACCAGATTGAGCAACCTGCTCGGCGGGCCACCCTAGTCGCGGAAAAAGAAGCTGACGGGTACCGGTTCGACATCCGACTGCAAGGCCAGAATGAGACGGTGTTTCTGGATGTCTGAACGCGCGACGAATACCCCGTGCATCATATGTGTTGCAATTACCGGCTCGGTTCCCACCAAAGCCGACAACCCGGCCGTCCCGATCACTGTCGCTGAACAGATCGAAAGCACCCATGCCGCATTCGAAGCAGGTGCCGCGATTGCGCATTGCCATGTGCGCGACGATGACGGAAAACCCACGTCTGACCCCGAGCGCTTTGCTGCTTTGAAAGAGGGCATCGAAAAACACTGTCCGGGCATGATTGTTCAATTATCGACCGGAGGGCGGTCAGGTGCCGGGCAAGCGCGCGGCGGCATGCTGCCTCTTGCACCGGACATGGCCTCTTTATCAGTGGGCTCGAACAATTTTCCAACGCGGGTGTATGAAAACCCACCTGATCTGGTTGAATGGCTTGCCGGAGAAATGGTAAAATACGACATCAAGCCAGAGATCGAAGCATTCGACCTGTCCCACATCCTGAAAGCAGCACAAATGTATCGGGACGGACAAATAAAGGACGTTCCCTATGTCCAATTCGTCATGGGCGTGAAAAACGCGATGCCCGTCGATCGCGAGGTGTTCGACTTTTATGTGAAAACTGTGCATCGCCTACTGGGGGATGTACCTTGGTGTGCCGCCGGGATCGGGCGCAACCAGATCGTTTTGAACGAATGGTCCATTGCTGCGGGCGGTCATGCACGAACCGGCCTTGAGGATAACGTCCGACTGGATCGCGATACACTGGCCCCTTCGAATGCCGCACTGGTCAGACGAACGGTGGAAATCTGTGAAAACCACTCGCGCCCTGTCGCAAGCGTTTCTCAAACCCGAGATATACTGGGCCTACGCAAGGTCGATACGTAATGCAGCGCGCATGTCTTCTGAGAGCATAGAGGTATGAGCGACGTTTTCGATCACCCGTGGTTGTCTGGCTTGTTTGGTGACACAGAGGCTGACGCAATCTGGTCTGCCCACAGATCCCTTGCGCATATGTTGGCATTCGAAGCCGCCTATTCTCGCGGCCTTGGTGCAATCGGCAAGGTTCCCGTTGAAACAGCACAGGCCGCTGCGGCTTGGATTGAACAAGCAAAACCCAGCATCGAAGCGTTGAAAACAGGCGCGTCATCAGATGGCCTGCCGGTTCCGGCGTTGGTCCACGAACTCAGGCGCGATGCAGGCCCTCTGGCCGAGGCGCTTCACACCGGCACGACATCGCAAGATGTCATGGACACGGCGCTTGCACTCTGCCTGAAGGATATGTCGGATCTTTTGTCGACGCGCCTGACGAAACTTGGCGCAGATCTGGATCACCTCAAACAGAGCTTCGGTCACACAACCATAATGGGACGGACCCGAATGCAGGCGGCGCTTCCGATAAAGGCAGAACACAGGATCGCCTCTTGGCAGGACCCAATACGCCGCCATCAAACCCGACTGGAACAACTGCGCCCTCGCGTCGAATGCGTGCAACTTGGCGGCGCAGTCGGCGATAACCAAGCCATAGGGTCCAAACACCCGGACCTTGCAAACCAAATCGCATCCGACCTTGACCTGCATGTACCTGACCAAAACTGGCAAACAACGCGTGGAGGATTGGTGGAATACGCGGGGCTTCTTTCAATGATCTCCGGTTCGCTGGGCAAAATGGGACAGGATATCTGCCTGATGGCACAACAGGGAATAGATGAGGTCACGCTGACGGGTGGCGGCACATCGTCCGCAATGCCGCATAAACAGAACCCTATATTGGCCGAGCTTCTCGTTACGCTGGCAAGGTATAACGCGACACAGGTATCTGCGATGCATCACGCAATGGTACATGAACAGGAGCGGTCCGGAAGCGCTTGGGCGTTGGAATGGATGATCCTGCCCAATATGGCGAAGGCGACTGCGCGCTCATTGTCAGCCGCAATTGATCTTTGTGCACGCGTGTCCTCGATCAATGGTTCCCAGAACTGAACCCAATCGCAAATCGCCGGAAATCGTAGGGTTGTTCGAAACGCAGATTTCATCGAAAGATCGTCCTTTCCCAATCAAGGTCAAGGGTTCTCGTGGATCAACGCACACGAATGCACTAACAATCAAACTGGGCTAGCCCACTGCGGCGGCTCGCGTTTCTGGAACGACCAACAATCTGGATTGCCAATGCCAATCGACCTGTCTGTCGAGCACAAACTTGCAGCGCCTCCACGGGTCAAACGTCGCACACTGCGCGTTATCGGAACAGATGTGACCTTGTTGGAAAACGTCCGTCAAATGGCGATGGCGGATCTGCAATTCGATATCGAATATGAATCCCTGGACTTTCTGACTTGTCAGCGTCGGGCCGCAACGCATCCAGAACACTATGATATTTACGAGCAGTGCTTCCACAACCTCGACATCGTCTGGTATTGGGGCGCACTTCAACCGATTGATACGCAGCGTATTGCTGAATGGGACAACATTGGCGATCTGTCCAAACTGGGTGGTGTCAGCAAATACATGCGGCAAGGATACGGGGACGCCCCTGTACGCAAGCTGTACGTCCAGCCTGACGGGGTGATCGGACAGCAGCCTATGCAGTTTATATCAATGCTGCCTACTGCACATAACGTAGACTCGTTTGGGTACGACCGCCGCGTATTTGGCGAAGAGGGCTCAGAAGGTTCAAGCTGGGCATGGTTGCTGGACAAGCGCGCCAAGGGACGGATTGCAATCGTCGACGAACCCGCAATTGGTCTGTTCGACGTGGCACTGGCCGCCGAGGCCAGCGGTGATCTCAGCTTTGCAGACATCGGCAATATGACCGTCGATGAGATAGACAGCCTGATGGCGCTTCTGGAAACTCTCAGGCAGCAGGGTTTCTTTTGCGACAGCTGGAAATCCGCTCAGGACGCCGAGGCTTTGCTGCATGCTGAAAAAGTTGCGGCCCAAAGCATGTGGTCACCGTCCTATGGCAACCTTGGCCCGATGGAGCCGCATTTTGTCGAAAGTGTCCCGCGCGAAGGGTATCGTGCCTGGCATGGTGGCGCATCACTTGCGCGCCACCTTACCGGTACCAAGCTGGGCATGGCCTACGAGTACCTGAATTGGTGGCTGACGGGCAAAGCGGGTGCCGTTATGGCCAGACAGGGTTATTACATGACCGTCCCGGAGAAAACGCGCGAGTATCTGTCCGAGGATGAATGGGATTACTGGTACGACGGTCAGATCGCCCGATCAGACCTTGTTGGCACCAACGGTCAGACAGTTGTTCGCAAAGGAAGCCGCCGCGCAGGTGGCGCGTATCACGAACGGGTCAGCCGAATTGCGCTGTGGAACACGGTCATGGATGAATACAACTATGCCGCCCGCGCCTGGAACCGATTTATCTCGTCTATCCGAGAGGGCAGGTCATGAGCAAATCAGCCGGCTTGCGCGGGCAGGAACCGCTTTATGAAGTTATCAGCGACATTCTCAGACGGAATATACAATCCGGACGCCTCCCCCGTGGTTTGGTTCTGATCGAGGGGCCAATCGCAAAGGTTATGCTGACCAGCCGCGCGCCCGTCCAGGTCGCACTGCGCAAGCTGCATGAAGAAGGGTTGATCCACCGCTTTCGCGGCCGTGGATATCTGGTCGGGCAAGCCGATCTGGAACCTATCCGCCGACCAATTGACGAGTTTCAGTTGGATATACCCGACCGATCCAGAACGTCACTGGCTGTGCGCGGTACTTGGATGCGCGTCTATGATCAGGTCGAGGCGGATGTTGCAGCCTGCCAGGTCTTTGGTGAATTCCGTTTGATCGAAACCGAACTTGCCGATTTTCTCGGCGTCAGCCGTACCGTAGCCCGCGATGTGCTTAGCCGGTTGAATGAACGCGGTCTGATCCGCAAGGGCGCGTCGTCTCACTGGCTGGCCGGCCCACTGACGGCACGGGTTTTACGTGAAAAATACCAGTTGCGCGCCATCGTTGAGCCGGCCGCCCTGACCCTGGCCGCTGATTTCATCGAACCCGCCGAGATTAACAAAGTGCGCGACCAGATTCGTCAGGGACTGACACGAGAGACGACCGCCTACGAAGCGGCCTTTCAGAAGCACTGCCTCGAAAGGGCCCCGAATGCCGCTTTGGTTGACATGATACGCAACAACCGACTGCTGCTGTCTTCCGTTAACGAAGCCCTGAACCGGCTGGGTCTGCCGGCAGACCACGTCGCGGTTGACCAATATCGTATCCTCTTTGATCTTATCGGATCTCGCCAGATCACCGCTGCAGCAGAGTACCTGAAAGAGCATCTGCGCCTCTTGGCAGACAAGAATGTAGCCCGCCTGAAGATCGTCGCGCTTGTCCCCGAAGCAGAAGCGATTCCGAGATACCTGTCGCCACTATAAATGACTCAAGTACCCAAAACTCATTTTACAAATTAGTGATAACGCCTTTTCGTGGCGTTTTTCTGATTTTTTTATTAATTATTTTTTAGAAAATGATTATTGACCCATCTTTTTTTGCAAACTTTCATACGAAGTACGTTTTAAGAGGCTGCAAATTGTGGCCCCGCTGAACCGTTTGGTTTGAGGGGGCACCGATATCGCAAAGCTGTGTGCGGCCTGAATACCTTGTGGGGAAGTGAATGGGTCAGACAGATTCCATCTTCAGGCTGGACGGTGTCTCGCGGCACTTCGGTGACTTGACCGCGTTGGACGACATTTCGTTTGAAGCTACACAGAACGAATACATCTCTTTGCTAGGGCCATCGGGCTCGGGCAAGACAACCCTGCTGCGTGTAATGGCCGGGTTTGAAAAGCCCGACACAGGCCGCATTCATTTTCTGGGTCAGGACATCACTGATCTTCCGGCGCACAAACGCGGGATCGGGTTTGTATTCCAGAATTTCGCTCTATTCCCTCATCTGACCGTCTTTGAAAACATCGCGTTCGGCCTGCGCAATGGCGTCGAAGATGTTCCGGACGCGGAAACAGACGCACGCGTCACCGAAATGATCGGCCTTGTGGGACTGGAGGGTCTGGAAGACCGCGTTCCCGATCAGATTTCCGGTGGTCAAAAACAACGTGTCGCGTTGGCCCGCACGCTGGTGATGCAACCAAAACTGGTGCTGCTGGATGAACCGTTGGGCGCGCTGGACGCCAATTTGCGCGGTCGGATGCAGACCGAATTGCGCCAGATCCGCGAACGGCTCGACGTCACCTTTTTGCACGTCACCGGAAGCGAGACCGAAGCCCTGGCTATGGGCGACACGATCGCGGTGCTGGATCAGGGTCGGATCATCCAGTCCGGAACGCCAGAAGACATTCATGACACGCCGGCAAGCTCGGACGTCGCATTGTTCCTGAACCGCTTTAATCTGTTTGACGGAACGCTGGACGCTGGACAATTTCACGGCCCGTTCGGAACCGTTCAGGTCGCAGACGCATGCCACAACGCCAAAGACGTCTACGCCATCCGCTATGACCGCACCAAAGCATTCCGAAAAGGGGAAGAGCTGCCCGGTCCCGCCCTGCCCGCACGCTATCTGGCCAGTGAATACCTTGGGTCTTCTGTGATCTCGTTCTTTGAAACGGAGGATCACAAACAGGTCGAAATAGACCACCACCTTAGCTTTGGCGAACCTGACGAATACGAGGTCGGTCAGGATTACGTTCTGTCCTGGAACCCCGAGCACGCCATCGTCTTTGGCAAGGAGGCCGCAGCATGAGCGCCGCCTCCTCTGACCGTAACGCCTTTACCGGATGGCTGCTGGCGCCGGGCGTGTTCTGGATGATCTTGTTCCTGGTCGCGCCGATCATGATGATCGTCTATGTGTCGTTTTGGACCCAGACGACATTTGCCATCAACTCGACGCTGACACTGGATAGCTGGAAGAACTTCTTCAGCTCTGAGGCTTATGTCGGCGCGCTCTGGACGACGCTGCGGCTATGGCTGATCGTTTTGGCACTGACCTTCATCATCGGCTACCCAGCGGCGCTGTTCGTGGGGCTTCTGGTCAAAAGCAAGACGGTTTCGACCGTGTTACTGGTGCTGTGCGTCATCCCGTTCTGGACGTCGTTCCTGATCCGCGTGCTGGCGTGGAGGCCAATGCTGGGCAAAGAAGGCGCGATTAACATCATCCTGCAAAAGCTGGGTCTGATCGACAGTCCGATCGAAGTTCTGCTGTTCTCGGAACTGTCCGTGATCATCGGCATGACACAGATCTACGTGGTGTTCATGGTCGGTCCGATTGCCTTCATGCTGGGCCGCATCGACCGCAATATCATCGAGGCCGCGCGCGATCTTGGCGCGGGTTTTGGTCGCATCTTCTGGAAGATCATCTTCCCGCTCAGCCTGCCGGGTGTGGTCGTTGGCGCAATTTTTGTCAGCGTGATGGTTCTGGGTGAATTCGCAACCTCGGGCGCGCTGTCGGGGCGCAAGGTGAACCTGCTGGGCAACATCATCGTCACGCAGGTGGGTTCGCTCAAATGGGCGATGGCCTCGGTCGTGGGCGTCATCCTGACCATCCTTCTGGGCATCGTCGTGGCCGGTTTCCTGCGCATCGTCGACCTTAAAAGCGAGTTGTGATCATGGAATCCAAGGTTCTCAAACCCATTCTCGCTGTCTATGTCGCCGGGTTCATCCTGTTCCTCTATGGCCCGTTCATCGTGCTGGGCATCCTGTCGTTCCAGCAAGGCCCCGAAGGCGGGCCGCAATTTCCGATCATCGAATGGTCGACCTACTGGTATAAACACCTGTTCGGCCTGACCCCACCCTCGCGCATTGCGCCCCTGCCTGTGGGTGAGGCGTTGCTGCGGTCACTGACGCTGGCCTTCATGACGATGGTCACGGCTACGGTGCTGGGCGTCATGGCCGCCCAAGCCTTCCGCCGCCGGTTCAAGGGCGCGGGTCTGGTGTTCTACCTCATCGTACTGGGTATGATGGTGCCGGGTGTTCTGACCGGGCTGGGCACCTCGCTGCTCGCCAACAATGTCGTCGGGATCGAGCGCCACTGGTGGACCACCGCCTTTGTCGCCCATGTGGTCTACACCTTCCCGTTCGCGTTTCTGGTGATGCTGGCGATCCTCAACCGCTTTGACGGCTCGGTGGAAGAAGCCGCCTGGTCGCTGGGGGTCCCCCCTGCGCGGACTTTCCGCAAAGTGACATTTCCGCTGATCTTTCCGGGCGTCCTGTCCGCCATGCTGTTTGCTTTCACACTCAGCTTCGATGAATTCCCACGCACGTTGTTTGCATCAGGTCGGGATCAGACCTTGCCGCTGGCAATCTACGGTACGTTCTCGGTCGAGATTCATCCCAACATCTTTGCCTTTGGTGTGATGACAACGCTGTTCTCATTCTCGCTGCTGGCTGTTTACGGCATCCTCATGGGCCTCAGCGTGCGCCGCGCCAAAAAGATCGCGATGCAGGAGGACATCTCGTGAGTGTCGCCGTCGTCACAGGTGCAGGGTCTGGTATCGGGCAGGCCATTGCCAAGAAACTGGCAAGCGATGGCTACAAGGTGCTGGTCAACGACTTCGATGCCAGCGCCGCTCAGGAAACAGTGGCACAAATCGGCGCGGCAGCTATCGCCCATCATGGCGACGTATCCGATCCGGCGGATGTGGTGGATATGATCGTCCAATGCAACAAGGCGTTCGGTGCTCCGACGCATCTGGTGAACAATGCCGGGCACGTGCATCAAGCCAACTTCGCCAAACTGTCGCTGGAAGACTTCGATCGCATGATTGCCGTGCATCTGCGCGGGACTTTTCTGTGCACCAAGGCCGTTTTTCACGAAATGTTAAGCGCGGGGAAAGGCTGCGTGGTCAATGTGGCCTCGCAACTGGGGCAAATCGGTGGTGTTGAGCTGGTGCACTATTCGGCGGCCAAGGCGGGCATCATCGGCATGACTAAGGCGCTTGCGCGCGAGGTGTCAGCAGACGGCATACGCGTCAACGCCGTTGCACCTGGCCCGATCAACACGCCCCTGGTGCGCGCATTGTCGCCCGACTGGCAGGCGGCAAAGGCGGCTGAACTGCCGCTGGGCCATTTTGGTGAACCTGCTGATGTGGCTGACACGGTGGCGTTCCTGTGTTCCGACGCGGCACGCCTTTATGTCGGCCAGACCCTCTGCCCCAATTCAGGAGACGTGATGCTATGAGCAAGACCGTATTCATCACCGGAGGCGGCATCGGCATTGGCCGCGCCTGCGCGCTGGCCTTTGCTGCGCAGGGTGACACCGTGATCGTGACGGATGTGCTTGAGGCCGAAGGCCGCGCGGTGGTGTCCGAGATCGAAAAAGCGGGTGGGACTGCTGAATTCCACGTGCTGGATGTACGCGATACGGCCCGTTCGGATGCGGTGATCGCAGATGTTCAGGCGCGCCACGGCGCAATCGACACAATCGTCGCCAATGCAGGTATCGCCCACCGCGTACCTCTGGACAAGCTGAGCGATGAGAAATGGGACCACACCTTTGACATTGACCTCAAGGGCATGTTCCGAGTGATCCGCCCTGCACTGACGGACATGCGCGCGCATGGTTCAGGCAGCATCGTCTGCCTGTCCTCGATCATGGGTGTGGCTTATGGCTGGGACGAACATGTCCATTATTCCTCGGCCAAGGCTGGGGTGGTGGGTCTTGTGCGCGGGCTGGCCGTGGAACTGGCGCGTGACGGCATTCGCGTGAACGGCGTCGCGCCCGGATATATCCGCACCGCACAACTTCTTTCCGAAGAACACTCGCTGGGTCCTGCAGGGGCCGAGACAGCGGGCGAGAACATTCCCATGGGACGGATCGGTGAACCCGACGATATCGCGGATGTCGTTGTTTTCCTTGCCTCAAACGGGGCGCGTTACCTCACCGGACAAGTGATTGCTGTAGATGGTGGCCTGTTGGTCGGACGGTACTGAATACAGCGGGGCCAGCGGCCCCAAACAGAAGAATAAGACACACGACCGCAACACGGAGTAAACTGAGATGAGTACATATTCACGACGGAAATTCCTTCAGACAACCGCAGGCGGCGCTGCGCTGGCTGCGGGCGGGATGCCATTCCTTGGCGCGCAGCAAGCCTTTGCCGCGAACCTTGGCAATCAGGAATTGCGCACCGTAGGCCTGTCAGTGACGGTTCAGGAACGCATCCTGAACGACTTTCAGGAAAAATCGGGTGTAGGGTCGGTCAACGGCAAGGCTGATATCTTCCCCAACACCCAGACCGAGATTCTGTCGGGCACCGACGCCTATGACTGCTGGGAGATCATCGGCGAACGCCTGGCCGCGATGGTGGCCACTGACAAGCTGGCCCCGGTCGCTGCGTCCGACTTGAAAAACTGGTCGGGCATTCGTGACACGTTCACCACGGCCTCGGATCGCTGGGATCGCAACCGCCAGATCGTCGGACAGATTTGGGAGGATGACAGCCAGACACGCCTGAACATGGTGCCGACGGTCTACAACTACGACTCGATCGGCTACCGCCCTGATCTGGTAGACGCCGAAGAAGCCTCGACCTGGGCGGCGCTGTTTGATCCCAAGTTCAAGGGCAAAACGGGCCTGAACGTTGACCCGCTGATCGCATTTGGCCAGGCCATTCTGGCAATGAATGCGCTGGGATTGCTTGAAGTTGAAAACCCCGGCAACCCGGATGCCGGAGCCATCGAAGAGGCGTCAAAATTCCTGATCGCCAAAAAGAAAGAAGGCCAGTTCCGTGCCCTGTGGGGTGACTTTGGTGAACTGGTGAACCTGCTCGCGTCGGGTGAGATGGTGATCGCGGATGCGTGGCAGCCTGCGGTGATGGCGGTCAAGGCGCAGGGGGTCGAATGCTCTTATGCGACGATGAAAGAAGGCTATCGCGGCTGGTCCATCGGGGTGTCCCCGCTCAAGACCTCGCCCAACCTCGAAGCGGTCACGGCCTATGCTGATTACTGGCTATCCGGCCCGCCAGCGATTGCAGTGTCGGAACAGGGTTACTATTCGCCCACCGTCAACGTCAAAGAGGTCATGGACCCAGACAAGTACGCCTTCTGGTACGAGGGCAAGCCTTGGGTCGGCGCGACCGAGCGCGGCATCAAAGAAGGTGATCTGCGCGATGGTGGCTCGCTCGAAACTCGCGCGGCGAACGTGGCCTACTGGCACCAGTGGCCGGATGAGTACGACCTGCTGATCCAGAAATGGGACGAGTTCCTGTCCGCCTAACTCAACACTGGTTCAGCCGGGTCTGACCGGCTGAACCCCCTTCCCGCCTTTCAAGAAATCAAATCAAAAGGGTGCGACGTCCTTGGCTTACGATCTGCAACTCAAAAACGTTGGCAAAGTCTATGATAACGGCACGCCTGCCGTCATCGACTTCAACCTCGACGTTGAAAAAGGCGAGTTTATCGCTTTTCTCGGACCGTCGGGCTGCGGCAAGTCAACGACGCTGCGGATGATTTCTGGGTTCGAAAGCGTCACATCCGGCGACCTTTTGATCCGAGGCCAACGGGTCAATGACCAGCCCCCGGAAAAGCGCCCGACATCAATGATTTTCCAGAACTACGCGCTGTTCCCGCACATGAACGTGCGGCAGAACGTTCGGTTCGGGCTTGAGGTCAAAGGCCTTCCGAAACCCGAAGCTGATCGCAAAGTCGATGGCATTCTGGACAAACTCGGGCTTCTGGATATCTCGGAAATGCCGACCAGCCGTCTGTCCGGTGGTCAGCGTCAGCGGATTGCTTTGGCACGGTCTTTGGTCGTAGAACCCGATATTTTGCTGCTGGACGAACCCCTCGGCGCGTTGGATGCCAATCTTCGAAAAAGCATCCAGAACGAATTGAAGCTCTTGCAGCGCGAACTTGGAATTACCTTCGTGTTCGTAACCCATGCCCAATCCGAAGCTTTGGCGCTGTCGGACCGGATCATCGTGATGAATGCAGGTCGGGTTGAACAGATCAGCCCCCCGCACGAGCTGTACACCCGCCCCACCAGCGAGTTTGTCGCGCGCTTTATCGGGTCGAACACCATTATTCCCGGCACCGTAACTGCGACCGAAGGTCAAACAATTACACTCGACACGCCCTTCGGCGCAATTTCCGGCACCAACCGCATCGACGTCGCCCATACCAAGGGCGAAAAGATGAGCATCGTGCTGCCCGCTGAAGCCGTTGAGTTGATCCCCGGCGAAACCGACGAAGCCGAACTGCGCGGCACCTTTGGTTCGAACATCATCCCCTGCCAGATCGAACGTCTGCAAGTCATCGGCCACATCATGCAGATGCTGGTCCGGCTAGAGAATGGCGCGACGATCAACACCGAAGGCCATGTGGACAAGTATCGCGGACGCCTGTCCGTTGGGGCCTCGGCCTATGTGGCCTGGCACGCCAGCGGCGCAACGATGATCGCGTGATGGGGCCTGTATGAGATGAGCAATCTGACCATCACTCAAATGGCCGCAGACCTGCAGGCTGGGCAAACAGACCCCGTCGCCCTGCTGGAAGGTGTCTTTGACAGGCTATCCGATCATAATGATCCGGCGCTGTTTATCGACCTTCTGAAAGACCGTGCGCAAGCCGAGGCCGAGGCCTCACACCTGCGTTGGCGTACAGGCATTCCGATCAGCCCGATGGATGGCATACCCACCGCGTGGAAGGATTTGTTCGATCTCAGAGGTCGCGTCACCACTGCCGGGTCTGTTGTACTGAAATCAAACCCTGCAGCCAAAGCCGATGCAGCGATTGTTTCGCGCGCGGCCAGCGCCGGAATGACTTCGGTCGGCACCGTCAACATGACAGAGTTCGCGTATTCCGGCATCGGGCTGAACCCACATTATGGAACGCCGCGCAACATACATGCCGACAAAGACAGCCCGCGCAGCCCCGGCGGCTCATCCTCGGGGTCAGGCGCTGTCGTCGCCGCAGGGGTCGTGCCGGTTTCGATGGGTTCTGACACCGGGGGTTCGGTGCGTATCCCGGCCTCGTTCAACGGCGTGGTCGGATACAAACCTTCAATGGGGCGATATCCGATGGACGGCGTATTTCCCCTCGCCCCGTCACTGGACACAATTGGGCCGCTCGCGAACAGTGTAGCCGATTGCGTGCTGGTCGATACCGTCTTGCGCGGTCATCTTCGGCCTCAGATCAATCCTGCGGAATTGTACAAGCTAAACTTCGTCATTCCGGATGAGGTTTTGTTCGATGACGCAAGCCAGGATGTCTTGGACCGCTTTGACGCTGCCGTTGCAAGGTTGGAACGCGCAGGCGCGCGTGTCTCACGCATCTCATTGCCGCAGTTGCAGCACATTCTGGATCTTATGTCACAGCATGGGTTCTTGGCCGGGGCCGAGGCCCTTGCGATTCACAAAGACCGGGTGAACGGCCCCGAAGCCGCGCAAATGGATGCCCGCGTCGTGCGCCGTGTTCTGCAAGCCAGCCCCATGACCGCAGTAGATCTGGTTGTGCTGCAACAGGCCCGCGCACGCCTGATGGCAGAAACCGCGGCCACTATTGGCGGCTGCATTGTGCTTTGCCCGACAACCGCAACAACCGCGATGGAGATCGCCCCACTTGAGGCCGATCAGGATGTGTTTTTCGAACACAACGGCCTGACACTGCGCAACACGTCGCTTGGCAATTTCCTGGACTGGCCCGGTGTGTCCATCCCCAACGGAACGGATCGGAACGGTATGCCCACGGGATTATTGCTGTCCGCGCCTCATGGTCAGGACCATGCCGTTCTTTCGGCGGCATTGGCGACCGAGAGCATCATACGAGGCTGATTCATCCCCAGAATTTGGAAACTTTGAGAACACAGAGGAGAAGTATCATGACAAAGAAAATCCTATGCGCCTTCGGGACGGATATCGACTCCGTCGCGGGCCAGATCGGCTCATATGGCGGAGGAGATTCTCCCAATGACATTCAGCGCGGCATCTTCGCAACTGAAGTCGGCATTCCCCGTCTATTGCGCCTGTTCAAGAAGTACGACATGCGCACCTCGTTCTTCATTCCTGGTCATTCGCTTGAGACATTTCCAAAGGAAATGGACATGATCATCGAAGCGGGCCACGAAATCGGTGCGCATGGTTATATGCATGAAAATCCGGTGGCCATGACGCCCACTCAGGAAGAAGACGTACTGGTCAAATCCATCGAACTGATCAAGGGCCTGACCGGCGAAGCGCCCAAAGGCTATGTGGCGCCCTGGTGGGAGATGTCGAACGTCACCGCCGCGCTGCTGGGCAAATACGGGTTCTCGTATGACCACAGCCAAAGCTATCGCGACTTCCAGCCCTTCTATGCCCGTGTCGGCGACGAGTGGAACGTGATCGACTATTCGAAAACCGCCGGCGAATGGATGCACCCACTGAAACACGGCAAGGAAATCGATCTCGTGGATATCGGGGCCAACTGGTATGTGGATGACCTGCCGCCGATGATGTTCATCAAGAACGCACCCAACAGCCACGGTTTCGTCAATCCGCGCGACATCGAAGAGATGTGGAAGGATCAGTTCGACTGGGTCTACCGTGAAATGGACTACGGCATTTTCCCGATCACCATTCACCCCGATGTTGCCGGTCGCCCACAGGTGCTGCTGATGCTCGAGCGTCTGATCGACCACATCAACAGCCATTCGGGTGTTGAGTGGGTGGACTTTAACACCATCGCCGATGACTTCCGCGCGCGTTTCCCCTTCGACAGTGACAAACGCCCCGAGGTCATCTGACCCGAACATGGCCAGAGGGGTCGTCCCTCTGGCACACCCTCCAAGGAGAACACGTGATGTGCAGCGCCTGTGGGTTCCCCACCAGACCAGGTCATTGGACAGATGCCGGGGCTGATGCTTCCGGCGACAAGCTGCAGTTGAAGTTTCGCCGCGCCAACATCCTGAACAAGATCCTGAACAGCTATGGCCTTTCTGTACATGACGATGGCCGCATTCCCGGCATCCAGTTACGGGCGCTGACAGGCCGCACCGTCATCGTACCCGACCTTGAGGCTGTATGGTCCGAAGCCGAAGCACAGACCGGAGCGCCACTTGATCCCCTTGACGCTCGGTTTTTAGGTGCGGCTGCCTGAATGTCAGGGGTGGGTTCCTCCAACGATTCCAGAATACGGCTGACTATTCTGGGAGGTTATCTGGGATCTGGCAAAACAACTTGGCTACGTCATCAGTTGTTTCAAGGACGGTTCGGACGCGCCCACATCCTTGTCAACGAAGCAGCAGAAACCCCGGTGGACGACACCCTGTTGCAGCAGCACGCCAGTGGCATGACCCTTCTGGCCGGTGGATGCGCCTGTTGTGTCGGGAAAGCCGATCTGATCAGCTCACTCCGCCAGATTTGCAACACGCGTAGTCAAACAGCATCAGACCAGCAACGGTTAGAAAAAATAGTGCTGGAAACCAGCGGGTTGGCCGATCCCGCTGCGATAGCGGCAGCGATACAAACTGACCCGATGCTGGTTCATCACATCCTTCTGGATGAAATCATCGTGTTGGCGGACGCAGTCAACATTGTCCATCAGCTTGGGACCGAACATCTGGGCCGGGCTCAGATCGAAGCCGCCGACCGCATCATTCTGACTAAGATCGATGCGCAATTGCCCGGAGCATACAGTGCAGTGCACGCAACGCTGACGCAATTAAATCCCGGTGCGGATATCTCGGCCGCAATCAAAGGCGAAGACGCGACACCTTCGATTGATCCCAGCGCTCAGCCTATCGCCATTCCTGCTTTGGCCGAGCTGTCCAACCTACCAGCGATCGAACCCACCCGACTAAGGATTGATGCCAGTGTCGACTGGGCCGCCTTTTCGGTCTGGCTATCGGCTTTGCTACATGCCCGCGGCCATGACATTGTCCGGGTTAAAGGTGTGTTCGACACGCCAGCTGGCTATCTGTTGCTGCAAGGCGTGCGCAATTCAGTTCAGGCCCCGGAAATTTTGCCAGCATCGTCCACCCAGCGGGCCAATGAGATCGTGTTCATTGGCCGCAACTTCGCGAAAGAAGACCTCGCAAAGTCGCTTGGATACTTTTCGCTCAGCGCAGGGTGACGGCCTTTGCCACCGTGCTAGCCCAAATGCGTTCGAATTTCGCGCAACATATCTTTCCGCGCTTTGCGTGCCGCTAAGGCTTGTTCCATATCAACCTGTTTGAACTTAACCGGCGTATGCGGCTGCAGTTGACCGATCAGGTCCATATCTGCCGATATGATCGCCCCCAGGGTAAAATACCCACCACCTGACACCGCATCACGGTGCAGCACGATTGGCTCTAGCCCGCCCGGCACCTGGATCGAGCCGTAGGAATAACAGCCATCCACGATATTGGACGGATCAGCCCCGGCACCAAATGGTTGTTCCCGGTCTACAAACTCCAGCGCTTGCCCCCCCTTAAAGCGATAGCCCATCCGGTCGGCCTCGGGCGCGACGGCCCAGTCATCGGCAAAAAAGCCCTGCTGCGCCTTCTCGGTCAGCCGATGCCAGTAAAGTCCCGGCAGAACGCGTAACTCAGCTGGCGAGCCTGGCCCGCGGCGCAGGGGTTCGGGAATGCTGAACCCGGGCTCGATCAGTTCGGCCTCTCCGACCGGGAGCATGTCGCCAGCCTGAATCGCGCGCCCGTCGATCCCGCCTAGTGCCCCAATGGGATAGGTTGACCGGCTGCCAAGCGCCGGCGGCGTGTCGATCCCGCCGCTAATCGCGATATAGGCCCGCGCGCCGGACTTGAGGAAATCAAAGCTAAGGGTTTGTCCCTTTTTGACCGGGAACGCCGTCCATGTCGGCTGCGGGGTGCCATCGACCTTGGGCGGCAGTTCCGCACCCGTTACCGCGACCAGCGCATCCTGCATGAACTCGATTTCGGGGCCCATGAACACCACTTCCAACCCCGCCGCCCCTTCAGGATTGCCGACCAACATATTGGCACAACGCAGCGCAAAACGATCCATCGCCCCACCGATGGGAATGCCCAGATGGAAATAGCCGGGGCGTCCAAGGTCCTGAATAGAGGTCGACAGGCCGGGAGAGAGTATCTTAAGCGTCATTGAGGGCCTCCATCAGCTTGGCATTGGTACCGGTCATGTCGGCGTTGAATGCGTCCAGATCGAAATCGACCTGAGCGATGCGCGGGGCATAGGTGCCGGCTTCGACCTCGGTCAGAATGTGGTCATATTCGGCACGGTCGATGGGCTTCCATTTGACGATGTCGCCGGGTTTGAAGAACACCATGAAGTCCTTCAGATAGCTAACCTGCTGGGTGGGATCGAAAATGGTCATCGGGGTGATCCCGAACATCTGGTACCCCCCTGCCCCGCGCACCGAATAGATGCACGAAAAACACCCGCCATACCCGACGGTCTGTTTGGGCGTATCCGTACGGGGGCGCAGGTATTTAGGAACCTGCAATTGCTTATCACGGTCGACCAGTTGGTACAAAAACGGCAGCCCCGCCACGAACCCTACCATGGACACGAACCAGGGTTGCGAATGGTGGGCTTCGATAAACGCCTCCGCACTGTCATAGCCGTTGATACGCGCGGCATAGTCCAAATCAGTGCCGTCCGGGTCCTGATGGCGTTCGCGGAACCGCATCAAAGTCTCATGCGTCCAAGGGTCCTGATAGTACACAGGGATTTCGATGATCCGCGTTTTCAGCCGTTTCTCGGCGTCTTCGGCCTTGTGCTCCAGATTCTTGATCTGCTCCATCATCTGATCCGGGCTGATCACGTCAGGGTCGAACTTGACCTGAAACGATGCGTTGGCGGGGCAGATTTCAGTCACCCCGTCGATTTGCGCATCGCGCACCGCGTTGCTCATGGACAGGGATTTGAAGAAGGCGTCCAACGACATCTCATCATCCATCTCGACATAGATGTGTTCGTCGCCACCATAGGTGTAACGTGTCTTCATGCTGCGTCTCCTTGGTTAGGCCGGTACGGTCAGGTTGCCCGCGCCCAGCCACGGTTCGAGCCATTGGGTGTGGATTCGGTCCGCCAGCACATTGGCATCAGCGGCCAGCGCCCGGTGTAGGGGAATAGTGGTTTTCAGCCCCTCAAGCGTCAGATCATCCAGCGCCGCGGCCAGCTTTGCGATGGCATCCGCGCGTGTGGGTGCGTGGACGATCAGCTTGCCCAGCAACGAGTCATAAAAGGGCGGGATCTGGTAGCCCTCGTACAGAAAATGGTCGAAGCGGACGCCGTCACCCTCGGGCAGTCGCATCCGGCCGACCTGACCGGGGAATGGCATGAATTGCAGTGCCGGGTCTTCTGCGTTAATGCGCACTTCGATGGCATGTCCGTTGCGGCTGATCTGGTCCTGCGTGACCGAAAGAGGCTCGCCCCCAGATACCCGGATCATTTCCTGCACCAGATCCAGCCCAGTGATCATCTCGGTCACAGGGTGCTCGACCTGAATGCGCGTGTTCATTTCGATGAAAAAGAATTCGTTGGTGGCACTGTCATACAGGTATTCCAGCGTACCTGCGCCGACATAGTTGACCGATTTCGCCAACGCGACAGCGGACGCGCACAACCTGTCGCGGGTTGCGTCGTCCAGACAGACCGCCCCGGCCTCTTCCCACACTTTCTGGCGGCGGCGCTGCATCGAGCATTCGCGTTCAAAGCAATGCACTGCGTCGGTGCCATCACCAAGGATCTGCACCTCGATATGGCGGGGCGCGGTGATGGCCCGTTCCAGATACAAACCACCATCACCAAAGGCCGCCTGCGCCTCGGCCTGTGCCTGCGGGGCCATCTGCGCCAGTTCTTCGGCATTTTGGGCGACACGGATACCTTTGCCTCCACCCCCGGCCGAGGCCTTGATCATCACCGGGTAGCCGATCTGATCGGCTATGGACAAAGCCTCTTCAGGCGTAGCAATTCGACCCTTGGAGCCTAGCACAACAGGCACCCCGGCGGCTTGCGCAGCCTGTCGGGCCGAGACCTTGTCGCCCATGCGATCAATTGTGTCGGCAGAAGGGCCAACAAAGCGCATCCCGGCGCCCTCGACCGCGCGGACGAAATCCGCGTTTTCGGCCAGAAACCCGTAACCGGGGTGTACCGCATCGGCGTTGCAGGCGGTGGCTGCCTGCACCAGTGCGTCGATGTTCAGGTAAGATTGCGCCGCCTGCGCGGGGCCGACGCAAACGCTTTCATCCGCCATGCACACGGCCAACATGTCAGCATCCGCCTCGGAATGCGCCTGTATCGTGTGAACACCCAAACCTTGCGCAGCACGAATGATGCGCACGGCAATCTCACCCCGATTGGCGATGAACAAACGTCTGATGGGCATGGGCTTAACCGTCCACTTCCGCCAACGTCTGACCCGCCGTCACCGCCGCCTCGTTTTCGACGGCATACCCGGCAAAGGTTCCGGTTGCATCAGACTTAATCTCGATGAAGGTCTTCATGACCTCGACCAGCCCGATCACGTCCCCAACGGCCACTGTATCCCCCTTGGCCTTATAGACAGGAGCATCAGGTGAAGCTTGGGTATAGAATGTTCCGGGCACGGGCGATTTGATCTCTGCCATCGGGTATCTCCTACATGTCGATTAAAGCGTCGCGGCGATTTCGCCGGCGGTTGCGATCCGAATTCCGTTATCAGTCAGGCCTTTGCGAATGGCGCGCCCCATCTCGAGCGCGCCGGGCGTATCTGAGTGGAAGCAGATCGATTCAAATTCGATCTGCATCTCGTCGCCCTCGACCGTCGTAACCATGCCAGTCTTGCAGGCCTTGACGCATTTCTCGGCGACCTGTGAAAGATCGGGGCGCCCGACCTTTCGGGCGAAAACGATGGATCCGCTGTTGTCATAATCCCTGTCCGCGAAGAACTCGCGAATGACCGGATGACCGGCGCGTTTCGCGGCGGCATAGGTTTTCGAAATGCCCATGCAGAACAGCGGTGCATCCGGGCAGATGGCCTGCAACGTGTCGACCAGAGCTTGCGACAGGTCTTCGTTCACCGCCGCCTCCATATACAGCGCGCCATGCGGTTTCACGTGCTGAAGCGGCGCGCCGTGACGGCGGCCAAATTCCCGCACAGCACCGATCTGGTAGACCACGTCATTGATCAACTCAGCCGAATCCATGTTGATATAACGACGCCCAAAACCGCGCAGATCCGCATAGCCTGGATGCGCACCCAACCCGACACCATGGGTCTGCGCCAGCTTGGCCATCCGGTCGATGGAATTGGGGTCGCCCGCATGAAAACCCGCGGCCACATTGGCCGAGCTGATGATCTCCATGATTTTATCTTCGGGGGCATCACCCAATACCCAATGGCCGAACCCTTCGCCCATATCGCAGTTCAGATCGACGATATCTCGCATCCATCAAGCCCCCTGTTGTGACGTACACGGGCATCATTCGCAATTTGCAAGAAATTGGTATTTCTTTTTTTCGCTCATACATTATCACTATTTTCGATAATTACTCCGAGTGGCTTTGTTATGAATTTCAAGCATCTGAAATACTTCGTCGCCACGGCCGAAACCGGGCAGGTCAGCCGTGCTGCCAAGCTTTTGTCGATTTCCCAATCCGCAGTAACGGGCGCGATCCGAGAGCTGGAGACTATTCTAGGCGCGACTCTGTTCGTCAGGCGCGCGCAGGGAATGGTGATGACCGAAGCCGGACAGCAATTCCTGCATTCAGCGCGTGATATTTTGGAAAGGCTTGACGCGGCCCGAGTTCTGGATCAGCGCGACTCCGATATTTCCGGTGTTATCAGATTGGCCGCGACCTATACGGTGATCGGGTATTTCCTGCCCTACCATTTAGGACGACTGACCCAGCTTTACCCTGCCCTGGACATTCAGATCGTCGAGTTGAACCGACAAAGTATCGAGCAGCAATTGGTCACCGGTCAAATTGATATGGCCGTCGCGCTGACCTCAAACATTCAAAACCCGGCTCTAGAGACAATTACCTTGTTGAAATCACAGCGCAGGCTGTGGCTGCCCACAGGGCACCCCCTTGCACATGAAGACCCCGTTTCACTGCAGGATATTGCCCGCGAGCCCTATGTCATGCTGACGGTGGACGAGGCAGCACATACCAGCATGAAATATTGGAACGCCCACAACTGCGCGCCCGATATCAAGCTACGCACCTCGTCCGTTGAAGCCGTACGGTCAATGGTCGCCAACGGGCACGGCGTTACGATCTTGTCGGACATGGTTTACCGCCCATGGTCACTAGAGGGACGGCGGATCGAGACAGTCCAGACCAGCGTGGACATTCCAACCATGGATGTAGGCATGGCGTTTCGCAAACAAGCCCAACACTCTGACGCAACGCGTGTTTTGAGGGACTATTTCACCAACTCATTCCTGTCACCTAAACCCGCGTTTTGACCATGCTTGCAGTCTGCCGCCTTTCTTGCGACCAATACCTGCAATGATTGTTGGTCTCGGGCTTGTCGCGCCCTTTTTCGTCTACATTCTGGCTGGCGTAGCTGCGGAAAAGCTTCTCAGGCATTCGTCAGAGGGGCAAAAGTGGCTGGACGCTTTCGTGTTTTACGTTGCCTTGCCGGCACTGCTGTTTCAATCAGTGCGTCATCTTCCGCCCGGATCATCCAACATCATTGGTTTTCTGGCGCTCACGACCTTGGCGACTGGGTTGATGTTTCTATTCGGCTGGTGGGTCGGTCGGATTACTAAGGCCAAGGAACATGCGGCAGTCTACGGTCTATCTGCAAGCTATTCGAACATAGGGTACATGGGGCCTACTCTGACCGTCGCAGTCCTCGGCCCGGCGGCAGGGGCTCCGGCGGCCTTTATCTTTTGTGCCGACGTCCTTCTGATCTTTACGATCTGGCCGGCCATGATCAGCGCCGACGGGTTTTCCATTAAGGGCTTGTTCAAGTCGTTAGGCAAAGTAGTGCGGCATCCATTTATCCTGGCCACTCTTGCAGGCCTAGCATTGGCCGCCAGCGGGTTGGACCTGCCCGATTTCATCAACACCCCACTGACCGGTTTCCAAAACGCAGCGGCCCCAGCGGCGCTTTTTTCTTTGGGTTTGACCCTGTCCCGCCACAAGGCCAACCACTTAGAAGTGCCGCTTCAAATTTGCCTCGCAGGTAAGTTGACTTTACATCCCTTGCTCGTAGCCATCATCTTCGTTGTCTTACCCGGTTTCGATCCCATTTGGATTGCAACCGCGATCATCATGGCCGCACTCCCCCCTGCGGCGAATGTCTATGTCATGGCGCGCGCGGAGAATATCAATGTGCAGCTTGCCGCACGTGCGGTGCTGTTTGGCACTGCTTTTTCAGCTATAACCCTACCTGCCTTGATCGCTTTGATCATATAAATCTGCATAGTTGAAAGGCTTTGCTTTACCTTGGGTGGGTTAGATGTGCAGTCGAAAAAGTTGCGGCATCGTTTGCGCCTATTATCTTACCCGGCCATTCCGCTGACAGTGTTCTTTGACCCTCGTGGGCAGTGTCTCATTCACAAGACTTTCGCACATTTCCACCAGAAACTGTTTGGTGGTTTGAACATGTGGGTAGTCGGCAACATCCTGATGCGTGAGTATCCATAGCTCGACAGTGGACTTCAAAAAACCTGGCATGATCTCAACCAAGTCCGAGTGTGATCGCGTCATGTATTTCGGAAGTACCGCGAAACCAAAGCCACTTTTGACAGCCGACAATTGCGCGTTGATGTTGTCCGTTCGCGCAGCGATATTGCATCTACCGATGATCTTGCGGAATTCTTCCTCCTGTACCGTTCGGCTAAGCGCCCCGGTGGCGACGATGACATTGTGACCCGCCAGTTCGGCCGCAGAGTTGATCTCGTCCAACCCGAAAAGGTAATCGCGAGAGGCGTAAATTCCGAACGCAACTTCGCCCAGCTTTTCAGAAGATATTCTGTGGGACTCAGATCGACCGAGGCGCACGGCGATGTCGGCCTCACGATTGTGTAGATTTATCCTTTTGTTAGACAGCAACAGATCGATTTGGATCTCAGGGTTCAGCGAATGAAATTCGATGAGCCTGGGCGCGACAATCGCTTCTCCCAAACCTTCGGGGGTGGACACACAGACGCGCCCACCGCTCAGACCTCGATGCGCTCGGCATATTTCACCGATATGGGTCAACTCTGCTTCGATCCGTTCGGCGGATTTCAGTATTTCCTGACCGATGCTGGTCAGCGTTACACCCGCGGTGCCACGGTCAAATACCGGCACTGCCAGATCTTTTTCAATCTCTCGCAATTTCCGACCAACCGTGGCCGGGCTTTCCGACAGATGCTCCGACGCGCGCGAGATACTGCCCGCGCGTGCCACGCACAAAAGAAACCGTACTAAATCCCAATCACGAATTGGAAGTTTCTCATAGCATTCTGGCGTTTCGTTCTCATGTGTCATGACAGGTCTGTTTCATAATTTTTTATGAAAATACACGAATTACCGGTAAAAAAACGACCTTCAACTTTAGTTGTAGGATCGTGAGGGGTAATATTTGTTTCCTTTAAAATTAACATGTTAGGGGTGATTTAGCAGTTAATTTAAGGGTGATGACCCACCCATCATTTTTGAACAGTTGCGATGATTTCTTCCAAGCGCAGTTAACGGTCGGTGAGCACAACAGTGCTTGCCTAACAGCTTGGAGTTTACGATGAATCCCGAAGAAATAGTGGGCCAAATAATTGATGGCGACGACAACGCCAACAATCTAGTCGGAACCGCGGGTGACGATGAAATCAACGGCAACGCCGGTGATGACATCCTAACCGGCGGTTTGGGCAATGACATTCTGGATGGCGGTGACGACATCGACACCGCCGTCTTCAACGACATCGACGTACCCGTCGAAGTCGATCTTCTTGAAGGAACCGCGACACGCGAGACCGGCTTCTCGGTTACGGTCGAAAACGAGCCGTTCGTGAATTTCGGTGATTCCGGGGATAGCTTGATTGACGAAGCTCTGGCCGGCAATCTGTACTACAACATCCACACGGCCGATTTCCCAAGCGGCGAGATCCGCGGTCAGCTAGTAGTCGAAGAAAACACCCTGAGCGGAATGCCGGAAAACGGTATGTTGGTTCTGTCGGCGACACTGGACGCGGCTCAAGAACCCGGACCGCTGTCTGATTCACTGGCGACCGGAACTGCCACGGTGACCGTAACCGTCGTTGACGGCGTAGCAACCTATTCGTCCGAATTGTCAGTGACCGGCCTAGCCGTGTCCGACCTGTTGACGCCAGCGCCGGGTGACCTTTCAGCTATCCACCTGCACAACGCTCCTGAAGGTATCAATGGTCCGGTCGTGCGGGACACTCTGGTCGATGCCGGGGCCGAGTTGGCAACCGCAGACCAGGTTTCGGAGAACCCGTCAGGTGTTCTGGCCGTCGAAGATGTCACCCTTGCGGTGTTGGAAACCGACACTTTGATCAACATCGAAAACATCGTTGGTTCGGATGATGATGACATTCTGACCGGAGACGCGAACGACAACGTTCTGACCGGTGGTCTGGGCGATGACGTACTGGACGGCGGCGAAGGTAGCGACACCGCAGCCTTCAATGACATCGACGTTCCTGTCCAGGTTGATCTGGGTGCAGGCGAAGCAACGCGCGAAACCGGTTTCTCGATTTCGATCGAGGAAGCATCCTTCGCGAACTTTGGTGATCCGACGGATAGCCTGGTTGACGAAGCTCTGGCCGGCAACCTGTACTACAACATCCACACTGTCGATTTCCCGGCGGGCGAAATCCGGGGGCAGCTTGAGGTTACCCAAAACAATCTGGACGAAGACCTGCTCAACGGCACCCTGACTCTGACCGCCCGGTTGGATGCAGCGCAGGAACCTGACCCGATTTCCGACTCGGAAGCAACCGGGCTGGCAACTGTGACCGTCACTGTTGTTGACGGTGTGGCGACCTATTCGTCCGAACTGTCGGTGACCGGTCTGGCCGTATCCGACCTGCTGACGCCAATCCCAGGCGCAGTTTCGGCCATCCACCTGCATAACGCACCCGCCGGGATCAACGGTCCGGTTGTGCGCGACTCGTTGGTTGACGCCGGTGGCGAGCTGGCAAGTGCCGAAGCGGTCGCAGAAAACCCGTCGGGTGTTCTGAACGTCGAAGAAGTGACGGTTCCGGTTACAGAAACCGACACTCTGATCAGCATCGAAAACGTCATCGGCTCGAACGATGGTGACATTCTGATTGGCGACGGGATTAGCAACGTGCTGGACGGTCTGGACGGCGACGATGTTCTAAGCGGCCTGGGCGGTGATGATGTCCTGAACGGCGGTGCAGGGGATGACACCCTGATCGGCGGCGGCGGCACCGACATCATCGACGGTGGTGAAGGCATCGACACCAATGACTTTTCCAACATTAACCTTGGTGCAGAAGATCCTACCATTGCAGGCGTGGCTATCACCTTGGCGGCGAATGGCACAGGCACGGCCGAATATAACGGCGGTGGCGGCAACGGCCCGCTGATCCAGGAAGAGTTCACCGGTATCGAGAACATCACAGGCTCGTCAAACGACGACTCGATCATCGCGTCCGGAGAAGCACCGAATGTAATCGACGGTGGCGCAGGCGATGATATCATCGACGGCGGTGCTGGAGATGACATCCTAATCGGTGGATTGGGCAGCGATACTCTGACCGGCGGCGAAGGTGACGACGTCCTGCAAGGCGGCGCTGGCACCGACATCATCGACGGTGGTGAAGGCATCGACACCAACGACTTTTCCAACATCAACCTTGGTGCAGAAGATCCCACCATTGCAGGTGTCGCTGTCACGCTGGCGGCGAATAGCACAGGCACAGCCGTATATAACGGCGGTGGCGGTAACGGCCCGCTGATCGAGGAAGAGTTCACCGGTATCGAGAACATCATCGGCACGTCCAATGACGACTCGATCATCGCAACCGGCGCAGCTCCGAACGCGATCGACGGTGGTGCAGGTGACGACTTTATCGCTGGTGGCGGTGGTCTGGATGATCTGAGCGGTGGCGAAGGTATCGACACCAACAGCTTCCAGGGTATCGGTGCTGAGGTGATTGCGGACCTCGCAACAGGCAGCGCGTCTTATGCTCCCAACGAGAACGTCACGATCTTCGAGAATTTCGACGGGTTCGAAAACCTCGACGGTTCGGCCAATGACGATCAGTTGTTCGGCGACAACAACGCCAACACACTGACCGGCAACGACGGTAACGACCTGCTGGTCGGCCGTGGTGGCAACGACATTCTGGAAGGTGGCGAAGGCAACGACGTCCTGCGTGGCGGTGGCGGTAACGACATCACCGACGGTGGTGAAGGTATCGACACGGCTGACTTCAGCGACATCGGTTCGGGTGTGACCGCGGATCTGTCGGCAGGTACTGCAGACTACGCAGCGCCAAACGGAAACGCCGTTCAGGATCAGCTGATCAGCATCGAAAACCTGACCGGGTCCGTCAATGACGACGTCCTGATCGGCGACGAAGGCGACAACCTTCTGGCCGGGGCGGCAGGCGACGACATCATCAACGGTGGCGCAGGTAACGACGTTATCCGCGGTGACGCAGTTGGCGACGGCGAAGCCATCACCGTATCGGTGACCAACACGCTGGGTGAAGGCGGAACCTTCCTGACACCTGTCTGGTTCGGTTTCCATGATGGTGCCAACTTTGACCTGTTCACCGCAGGCGAAGAAGCCAGCCTGGGTCTGGAACGTCTGGCCGAAGACGGCAGCGTCGAAGGTATCGCAGCCGAGTTCAACCAGCAGGTTGGTGACAACGGTGTGGATGCGACCATTCTGGGCGGCATCGGTGCGCCGGGTGTCATCGATCCCGGTGAAACGGCCAGCTTTACGCTGAACGTCAACACCGATCAGGTCGGTCAGGGCTTCTTTACCTGGGCAACCATGATCATCCCATCGAACGACGCGTTCCTGGCCGTTCCAGATGATGCGTTGGCAGATCCGATCTTTGACGAAGAGGGCAACTTTATTGGCCCGCTTATCATCGAACGCTTTGGCAACGATGTTCTGGACGCTGGCACCGAGGTCAACAATGAAGAAGGCGCTGCCTTCCTCAACCAGACCGCACGTGACCAGGGTACCGTGGAAAACGGTGTTGTGGGTCTGCACCCGGGCTTCAACGGCTCGGAAGGCAACCCGGACGGCGAACCTGTCAACATTCTGGGTGGCGAAACCGCTGCCGGTACGATTGTTGACCCGATCGAAGGTGACTTTACCCGCAACGGTGGCAATGAGCAGCTTCTGCGCATTGTGATCGACATTGCCGAAGGTGGTAATGACGAACTGTTCGGCGGTGCAGGTGAAGACATCGTTGACGGTGGCCGTGGTGACGACTTCCTGGATGGTGGTGCCGACAACGACACCCTGATCGGTGGGTCGGGCCGCGACACGTTCGCCTTCCGTCGCGGTACCGGTTTCGACGTTGTGGCTGACTTCTCAGTAAGCGTCGAAGACGGCGACTTCCTGGATGTGTCCGATTTCGGAATCACTCAGCTTTCGGATCTGTTGATTGTGGCCGACGGCGAGAACACCGTAATCGACCTGGGTGATGGTGATCAGATCACTCTCGAAGGGGTTGCCCCGGATGAGCTTGTGGCTGAGAACTTTATCTTTGCCGAGGAAGAGGTTGTCGTAAACGTCGATCCGACCAATGGCGACGATGATCTGCAAGGTGGCGTCGGTGACGACAACATCGAAGCAGGTAACGGCGACGATATCGTTCTGGCCGGTGCCGGAAATGACATCGTGGACGGTGGCAACGGCGATGATGATCTGGACGGCGAAGCCGGAAACGATCAGCTTGCCGGAAGCAACGGCGACGATGACCTGACGGGCGGCCTCGGAGACGATGTGCTGGACGGCGGTAACGGCGAAGACGTTCTGGTTGGTGGTGAAGGTGAAGACATCTTGACCGGTGGCCGTGGCGACGACGTCCTCGAAGGTGGTGACGGCAACGATACGCTGGAAGGCGGTCGCGGCAACGACATCCTCTTCGGCGGTGCTGGCGATGACATTGTCTGCGGCGGTATTGGTGATGACATCATCAATGGTGGTACAGGCAACGACCGTCTTGAAGGCAATCGCGGTGCTGACACCTTCGTCTTTGAGGCAGGTCTTGGTGACGACGTCATCGCTGACTTCGAGGCGTTCGCCAATGGCGACACTCTGGACCTGAGCTCGACCGATTTCGACTTTGATACCTTCGAAGATCTGGCTGGTGCCATTTCGCAGGATGGTGACGACGTTGTTATCGATCTGGGCGCAGAAGGCAGCATCACGCTGCTGGGCATCCAGGTGGACGACCTGAACGAAGACAACGTTCTTGTCTAAGTGAAATGCGGCGGCGGCCCTTGGGTCGCCGCCGTTTCTTCTGAAATTTCAGTCACGAAAGAGGGTCACCATGTCCCATAGTCCCAACACACGAACCGAGCTTCAAAACGCTTACCGTACAGCGCGCCCGGGTCTTTTCGCAATTGGTGCCGTGAGTATGGTTATCAACCTGACGATGCTGACCGGCCCTCTGTTCATGATTTTGGTCTATGACCGCGCGCTGCCCAGTCAAAGCTATCAGACCCTTTTTGGTCTCAGCGTTCTGATGCTGGGCCTGTATCTGGTATTTGGCCTGTTGTCTCTGGTCCGGTCCCGCATCCTTGTGCGTATCGGAAACCGGATTAGCAACCTGCTGGAAAAACGCGTGTTCGACGCTCAGATCGAACGTTCGGTCAAGGAAGGCGGCACCAAAGGGCGTGACGCGATTGGTGATCTGGGCACCTTACGGGAATTTATCGGCGGCTCGACCCTTGCCGTTATTTTTGATGCTCCCTGGACGCCAATCTATCTTGGTTTTGCTTACCTTCTGCACCCGTGGTTGGGCTATGCGGGCTTAGCGGGCGTCGTATTCCTTGTCGCAATCGCGATATTGAACAACGCCCTGACGCAACGCGGTGTTGCGCGGGCCAACCAATATCAAACCCGAAGCGCCCGTGTCCTGAACGACGTTGCGCGCAATCACGAAGTCACCCACGCCATGCGGATGCGGGATGATCTGTACCAGTACTGGCACAAGCTGAATGGCAAAGCGCAGGTCAAACAGAGCGATATCAGCGATATGGCTGCGACGCTTTCATCCATCTCGCGCACTGTTCGGTTGATGCTGCAATCCGCAGTTCTTGGCTTGGGCGCGTATCTGGCCATCTCAGGCGACCTGAGCGCAGGCTCAATCATCGCCGCCTCTGTTCTGGTTGGACGCGCGCTTGCGCCGGCAGAGCAGGCCATCGGCAGTTGGCGACAGTATGTGGTCGCAAGCGCCGCACGCGAACGGTTGAATACATTGCTGTCGGAATACCCACCCAAGAAAAGCTCTGTTCAGTTGCCGCATCCACGTGGCGATCTGGAGCTGAAAAACGTGTTTGCCACCACACCGGATGGCGCGAAAATGGCACTGCGAAACGTCTCACTCTCTCTCACAGCTGGTGAGGTGCTTGCGGTGATCGGGCCCAGCGGATCGGGGAAATCTACTCTGGCCCGCGTTATCATCGGTGCGTTGGATCCTGCCCGTGGTAGCGTTCGCCTGGACAAAGCCGATATGGCCTACTGGAACGCCGCTCAACTTCGGGACTCGGTTGGCTACATGCCGCAAAGTGTCGAGCTGTTTGACGGCACCGTTCGCGAAAATATCGCACGGTTTCAGGCGGATGCAACTGACGAAGACGTTCTGTCCGCCGCGCAGGCTGCAAATGCTCATGACCTGATACTGCAGTTGCCAAACGCCTATGACACACCACTAGGCGAAGCCGGAAGCGCATTGTCCGGTGGTGAACGTCAACGGATCGGTCTGGCCCGTGTGTTGTACCGCAATCCTTCCCTGATCGTTCTGGACGAGCCCAACTCAAATCTGGATGCCGCTGGGACCGCTGCCTTGAGCATCACGATCGACCGCCTCAAAGAAGAAGGCAAAACGGTCGTCATCATCGCTCATCGCCTTGGAGCGCTCAATCAGGCGGATAAGGTTCTTGTGATGGACAAGGGAATGGTCTCGGCCTTTGGCCCACGGGATGAGATCCTGCGGACCTATTCCGAAAACCGCGCGAAGAAATCTGGTGAAAACACCGCTAATGCGGCAGAAAAACAAGAGGATGGCTCAAATGCGTGATGCTGTAACACAACCAACGGATCGCTTTGGAAGATGGGTTCTTTTCGCCGTCGCCGTTATGGGTCTGACAGTTGGGGGGTTGGCCTACTGGTCGATGACCACCCGAATTGACGGCGCGATCGTAGCGCCCGGCATGGTGGCATTGGAAACGGATCGCCAGACCATTCAACATTTGGAAGGCGGCATCATTCATGAAATCCATGTGTCAGAAGATGACGCCGTCCAACAAGGTCAGGTTCTGGTCAGCCTTGATACAACCCGTGATCAGGCAGAACTGAACGCATTGACCACGCAGATCGAGACGCTTTCCGTACGTGAGGCCCGGTTGCGTGCAGAGTTGGCCGATGATGATTTCACCCTCATGGACGTGAAATTTTCGAACACAGAGAGTGCCCGAACTATCTTTGCGGCCGAAGCTCAACTGTTCGAAAGCCGGGCACTGGCAAAAAGCGCCAATGCCGTGCAGTTGGAAACGCAGAAAGACGCATTTCTGGCGCAAGTGGCCGGACTGCGCAGCCAAATCAAATCCCAGGAGGCCAACAAAGAGCTTACCCAGGAAGAATTGGAAACCGTCGCAGGGCTGCACGAAAAGGGGTTGGCCAACGTAACGCGTCTGTTGCAGGTCCGGCGCACAGCCCTTGACCTTGAAGCTGGACTATCCAGCAACAAAGCGCAGATCGACAGCGTGATGGCGCAAATTGCCGAAGTCGAAAGCGCGCTTGTCAGTGGTGCCGCAACCTGGCGCGAGGATGTATCGACCGAACTTTCCGTCGTTTCGCAACAATTGCGCGAAGCGCTGGAACGTCAGACCACGATCAGCGACCGGGTTGCCCGCAGTCAGATCATCGCGCCGTTGGATGGCCGGGTCTTGAACCTCGCGTTCCATACCAAGGGTGGTGTCATCGCACCGGGTCAAGCTGTGATGGATATCGTACCGGTCGCAGAACAGCCCGTTCTGATGGCAAACATTCCGGTGACAGAGATTGATCGCGTTGCCCCGGGCCAGAACGCGCGGGTCAGGTTGACCGCATTCAACTATAACCAAACGCCTGAGTTGGATGGTTTGGTCAAATGGGTCTCGGCCGACACAATCTCGGATCCTGTTACCGGCGCTATTTACTACAGCGCCGAGGTAGAGGTCTCGTCGGCGGAATTCACGCGAATTGAAGACAAAGAACTGGTACCAGGAATGCCGGTCGAAATTCTTGTCTCAACGGGCGAACGCCTGGTGGCATCCTATCTGACCCGCCCAATTCGCGACGCGATGACAAAAACATTCCGAGATGAGTAAAGGCAAACGATCCTACCAAGTTGGCCAAGCCTGAGACCCTAAAGGCCAGCTTTCACTGTGTGCCGCGTCGGCAAGTTAAACTTGTGTTCCAAGGTTTTTCTAACCGGCGCGGCAATTTTTTAACTATTACCCGGGAAGAACTGAAATGCGTATTTCACTGGAGCTTTTGGAGTCTTTCCAAACACTGTGCGATACAAAGTCGTATTCGCAAACGGCCACGCTTTTGGGGCGGTCCCAACCCGCGATCAGCAACAGAATGCGAACACTCGAAAAGCTGTTGGGCTTCCAGCTTTTTGTTGGCGGCAATCCCAAACTGGGCAACACACCCGAAGCAGAAGAATTGCTGGAGCATTGCATCTGCATCTCGAAAAAACTCGATCAGATTCAAGCGATTTCTACACTTGACCACGAAAGACCGGTGCGTATTGCGCTGACTTCATTCATCGAAGCTTTTCTGCATGTCTATGAAATCTTTAACACCAGCACTGAAATCACATTCCCGGATTTCTCGATAACGACGCAAAGCTCGGATGTATTAGAAGACGCGCTGCTAAAGCATGCTTACGATACCGCTTATGTTGTCAGTAAGAACATGTCGTCGCAGTCTGCCAAACGCAGTTGGCCCTTCACGGTGCGCTGGCTTGCCAGCAAAGACTTCGTTCTGGATGAGCACCTGAAAAACGATGCCGTTCCAATTGTCGAATTCACCGGAGAGGAGTGCGCCCCCGGCCTGGACAGGCCCTACTTGGAAAGCTTGGAATTTGAAACCAAACCTGTGTTTCAAACCGAGTGCATCAGAACGTATGTCAGCGCAGTTTCCGCAGGCGTTGGAATTGGTTGCATCGGAGACATATTCGTTGCGCATGCACTAAAGGACCGCAACCTTGTCTTCTTGGACAAGCAGTTCGGTGACCTCGGCAGATTTTTCCTCAACAGAATCTGCGCCGACGATCAACCCAGCGATACGCACAGCATCGTGCGGGTTTTTGACATCGCCATCGACAACCAACACAAGATTATTCGCGGCACAGTTTAATCGTGCGGTTTTGGTTTGGTGCCGCGAATTGCAATGGGTTACCTAGCGCGCCTGCAAGACAGACCGTGCAGTCGTTTCGTCGACTACGAGGGTATTGATGTGATCGCCGTTTAGTGCCGCTAAAATCGGATCGACTTTTTCTTCTCCGGTCGCCACTCCTATCCGCGTTGGGATCTGTTTGGCTTCGGTAAGCGGCAGACTGACCAGTTTGGAATTCAGCGTGTTGTCACACAGTTCACCCGCGCAATCCACAAGATGCCCCAATACTTCTGCCCGGACGCCTTCGTCGCGCAATTGCGCCCTGGTTTCTTCAGACAACGGATGGGCCTTGTAATAGGTTGCGTCTTCTCCCGACACGGCCCCAAGACCCAGGATAGAGACATCAGCATTGCGCGCCTGTTCCAAGACATCGCGTACGGCGCGGATCGATAACAACATATCGCGCTCTTCTTTGCTGTCGGCGTGCAAGGGTGTGTGAATAAGCGTGGCAGAGCCACCAAGCCCGTCCGCGATGCGCGTCGCGATATGGTTAACGTCCGTATAATGCTGACCCTGAACCCCACCAGTCAGTGGAATGACGATGTTTTTAGCCGTGCCACTGGGGCGAAGGTGATTTGCCACCGCGCTCAGCGCCTTTCCACCGGATATTGCGAGAACATCGTTATCGTCCAGAATGTTCTGCAAGTGTCTGGCAGCAGCTTTGCCGACAAGATCAAGCACAGTTCCGGCGTTTTCGGTAACCGTATCCACAACCAGAAATTCTGCATTCGGCCATCGATCTTTCAGCTTGTTTTCTTGATCGAACAGTCGCTGAAATGGGCTGTGAATACGAAATTCGACCATACCCATTTCGCGGCCCTGTTTGATCAGGCGGTTCACTTTCGCGGTCGAAAGTTTCAGGCTTTTCGCAATCTCGGCCTGCAGCAAACCCTCCTGAAAATGCAAGGTCAGGACACGGGCAATCAGGCGCAGGGTATCAGGATCTGGTCCGCTTGCGTTCAACTCTCGCTGTCCTTTCTGCTTACCAAGTGGTTCGATGCTGCCGCCAGCAACAGTGCGGCGCCAACGACCAGAGTTTGGAAATAGGCGGGCACGAGTGTCAACATTCCAACGGTCAGAGACATGATGATCAGTGCCCCGATAAAGGATTTCAGAACACGCCCCTCGCCGCCGCTGAAGGCTGTACCACCCAACAGAACCACAAGTATAGCGGTTAATTCCATGCCGTCGCCTGAAAGAGGGTCCCCCAAGGACATAAAGCTCGACCGGGCAATCCCAGCCAGGGCCGCACATACACCCACCAGAACGTAAAGGATAATTACCGTGCGCGCCGTATTGATGCCCGATAGTTTCGCCGCTGTTGGGTTACCACCTGTCGCGGCCGCGTATTTGCCCAACTTCATTCGGTCCTGTGCGATAATCATGGCGATGGTGACCAGAATGGCGACCCAAAAAGCCCAAGGAAGACCGAACAGAACCCCATCACGCCCGTAGTCATTGAACCAACCGGGCATCTTTAACCCACCGCCGGATTTGATGGCGGATACGCCATCCTCAACCAGTAGCAGCGCGATGCCTTTGTACAAGCTCAGTGTAATCAAGGTGGCAATAACAGGTGTGATCTTTAACCGTATCACCAGAAAACCGTTGATCGCACCCAGCAATACACCCACCAGAACGGTCGCCAGAAAGGCGGGCAGGAAAGGCACGCCGTTGATCGCAAGCAAGGCGTAGACCACCGCGCTTAGGCTCATTGCACTGCCAACGGAAAGGTCAATGTACCCTGAGATCATCAATAGCGTGAAGGCACCCGCCAAGGTCAGGATCGGTGCAGAAATACGCAAGATATTGATGATGTTGCGTTCACTTAGAAAGTTGCCCCGTTCGAACAACGGGAACTTGTCCAAGTTCGCTGTACTGAGAACCACCACCACCAGGATCAGAACCAGATAGATATAATAGTCCTTCAAAAACCCCTTCAGGCGATCACCAAAGTCGCGTTGCTGAGTCAGATCGGCCATTATGCGTGCCTCCGGGAAAGGGCCCAGGTCTGGGCCATGATCGCGACAAAGACCGCGATCGCTTTTAGGGTGAATTGCCAGTCAGGCGACAACACCAGACCTGTTGCAGCCGAGGTCACAGTTGCCAGTACGATGGCACCAAAGAACATACCGATGACCGAGCCAAACCCGCCTGCGATAGCGACGCCCCCCAGCAGCGAAATGACAAGCGCATCGAACTCCATCAACGTGCCGCGGTTGGAGAAGCCCGATTTGAACTCTGACGCCAAGAGAACACCAACCGCACCTGCAACCAAAGCGCTGAACAGGTAGAGTTTCACCAGATGACGTGCATTATCGACCCCCGACAATCGCGAGGCCACGGGATTTGCGCCAATCAGATAGGTAAGTCGCCCGAATACAGTTTTTCGTTCCACAATGACGGCCACAAGGATCAAGAGCCCCATCAACACTACCGGCAACTTGATCGAGGTTCCGAACATGGACATGTTGCCCAAAACGCCGAAATCCGCAGGCAAATTCGTATTGCGTTGAGAGCCTTGAGTGATCACCTGCGCAATCCCACGCGCCAACATCATCGTACCCAAGGTCACGATGATTGAGGGCACGCGCAGAACCACAACAAAGACCGCGTTAATCGCACCGATCACCAGCGCGCCCAGCAGCGCGCACACCATCGCCAGCCACGTCGGCATACCCCAACCGGACGACAACGCATTGGCCCCGTCAGTAGATTGGGCAAACCACACTGCCAAAACACCCGAAAGCGCGACAATGCCACCGACCGACAGATCGAAATTCCCCGAAACAAGCAGGAAGGTCACGCCAACCCCCAGCGAGATCACGGCCCAGTTGTTGGTCACAAGGTTCACGACATTCTGGAACTGGAAAAAATTAGGGACGAAGATTGACGCCAGCATGAATAGGGCGACCGCTGCCCCTGCCACCAAAGAGGTGATGAACATCTCATCGCTTAGCCTGTTGTCGCGCTCGGCCAATCTGCGACCTGCGATAGCCTGGTCTGTCATGGTGTTTCACCGCCCCCGCCTGTTACGACATTCAGGATATGTGGAATGTCTACGTCGCCGCCGTTTTGAATCTCGGCCTCAATACGCCCGTCATACATCAGGAATACCCGGTCGCAGATGCCCAGCACTTCCTCCAATTCAGATGAGAAGACACAGATCGCTTTGCCGCTGTTGGCAAGATCACGGATCAGATCGTAAATCTCGGACTTTGCACCCACATCAACGCCTCGTGTGGGTTCGTCCAGCAGAAGCATATCGGCGTCTGCGAAAAGGCATTTCGACAGAACGACTTTCTGCTGGTTACCGCCAGATAGTTTTTCAGTGTATTTTTCGATCGAGTTTGTCGCAATACCCAGTTTCCCAACGTATTCCCGCGCAACAGCCTTTTCGCGCTCATCCTGAAAAATGCCAAAACGGGCAAGTTTTCCGATATTCATGATTGGAATGTTACGTCGGATCGTCAGCTCGGTGAAAAGCCCTTGGGTACGGCGCTCTTCGGGGACTAAGGCGATCCCTGCGGCGATGGCATCTTTGGGCGACACAGGGCGTTCTCGGTTCTTGAACTCAACTTGCCCTTCGGCCTTGTCGGCTCCGTAGATCGCGCGTGCGATTTCGGTTTTGCCTGCGCCAACCAGCCCGTAGAAGCCAACAATCTCACCTTCATGCACGTCAAAGGAGACATCTTTCAGCAGGTGATTGTTCAGCCCTTTGACTTTAAGAACTGTTTTGTCGGACCTTTCACCGCGCGGTTCATAATCATGCGTGATTGCACGCCCGACCATCATCTCGATCAGTTCAGGGCGTCCCTGAACCTCGGTCAGAGGTTTCGTTGCGATGTGTTTGCCATCCCGAAGAACGGTGACGTTGTCACCCAATTCGAAGATCTCATCCAGCTTGTGCGAGATATAGATGACCGTCACGTCCGCGTTTCTGAGCCGACGGATCACGCCGAACAAACGCTCGACCTCACGTTCTGAAAGGGCTGCGGTGGGTTCGTCCATTATGATGATACTGGCACCGGACGATGCGGCGCGGGCGATCTCGACGATTTGCTTCTGCGCGACACTCAGCGAAGAGACGCGCGCCTTTGGGTCGATAGTTGGCTCAATCGCCGCCAGGGTTTTGACGACACGATCTTCGAGATCGGATTTAACAAGAAAGCCAAACCGGCTGGCTTCCATTCCCAAAGTCAGGTTTTCCAGGACCGTCAGTTGGTCTACGACATGCAATTCTTGGAACAATGTGCCGACACCGCTTTTGCGCGCGTCCTGCGTCGTTGAGGGGTCGTATTTCTGGCCAAGAATAGCCATTGAACCGCTGGTAGGTTTTAGCGCTCCAGTCAACATCTTGACGATGGTCGACTTCCCTGCCCCGTTTTCACCCACGAGACAATGAACTGTATTCCGATCTATGTCGAAAGATACGGTATCCACAGCGCGCACACCGGGATAGTCCTTTGTCAATTCTCTGACGGACAGTGCTTTTTCGGAAAAAGCGGTCTGCACGATCATCCCCTTGTTTTAAACAAACCCCATCTAGCCGCGCGAATGCAGCAGCCTCAGACAGAGCTTACTCGAGTTTGATTGTAGTTCCACCAACACCGAAGCGCCCAGCGAACCAGAAGCTTCGGCATTGTAGTTTGTTGCGAATGTGGTCTGCGGGTCAGGGCAGGCACAGCCACCTAACCCGCATCTAGGACCTATTCAGCGCGGGCATCAGCCGCCGAACTGATCTTTCAGCCACTGCTCGGCTTCATCCTTGGGCATCGTCCAGTAGGACACGGTATAAGCCTTGTAAAAGAACTCCTCCGCTGTGTCCGACGTCCGTTCAACTTTGCCATCCAGCACGTCCATGATCAGATCAATCCGGCCTTGCGCAGTTTCCACCGGTGGCAATCCCATCGAAACCTTGAGGCTGGAATTCGGATCGTAAACCTGCTCGAACTCGACCGAGTCAAAGTCGACGCTGGCCACGATTTCAGTAAGCGGTTTACCGTTGTCGAATTTACCACGTCCCAGCTGCGCCAAGCCTGCCATAGTTCCGACAGTCAGGTTGGACGCTTCGGAATAGATCAGGTTCACCTCAGGCCGCTGCGTCAGCAAATCAACGATGATCTGCTTTGCCGCTTCCTGACCTTTGCTGGAATCCAGCGCGCCCAGGTTTTCTGCGTCTGGATCAACTGATAGAACACCTTCGGCAAACGGCGCAGTCCGGCCAGAGTTTACTTCGGTGTGGTTCGGCCATCCCAGCTGTACCATCACGATCGGCTTGTCAGGATGCGCGTCTTTCCACGCCTTCGCCATTTGCGCGCCCATCTCGAACGAAACGGCAGCCTCGTCGCTGCGTGCCGTTGGAATACCGGTGTCGGTAATTGGGCTGAAGAACGATGTCATTACGATGTCGTCTGCTAACGCATCTTCGACACCCGGCGTCGCAGCCTCGGCATCCCAGATGTGCAGCGTAGCGGCGTCGAAGCCACCTGCCGAGATTTGGTCGACATTCTGCGTCATGACAGCAGAATCCGCCTGACCATCAAACACCACCACTTCAGCACCGTATTTTTCCTTGGCGTAACGTTCAGCCTCAGCCGCCTGAGATTGGTGAAACACGTTCGACAAGTCGGACACAAAGAACGCGATCCGCTTGCCGTCTTCGGCAAAAGCCGCTGCACCGCCCACAACTGTCAGAGTGGTCGCCAACAGGCTTGCCTTTAGTAAATTCCTCCGCTGCATTTTTCTCTCTTTCCCTTTTCGTTTCCTCCAGAGTGCGGCTGATCCGGTCAGATTCTGTCCGGGCCGCAATCCCAGCATCTGACCCCCTCTAGGATCAAAACTGAAATTTATTGCAGTAGTTGTTATTATTATCAATCAGACCTTCGCCGTCAACTTTTTTGACCACTTTTTGCTTAAAAAAATTCGAGTGCGGCTGAGAAGCTAAAATCACATAATTATTTGTTTTTATTGATTTATATATGCCCTCAAAACTAACCAACATATATCCTGCGTTATCACGTTAATCCAAGGCAGCAAGACGGCTCTCTGGTAGTCCCTTGCGCACCGTATCCAGCGGAAATCGCGAATCTCAAATTGTTAGAGTTTTGCTAATTTCTCTACGGTGATTCTGGTGCTCTGCGTGACCTGTTCCTTAAAACGCGACATGTGCGGCATGTGTTTATGGGCCTCAATAGCAGCACTGTCCGACCAAACTTCATGGCACAGGAATTCGGGTTTTTCTGCAGCGGAAATAAACACATCATAGATGATGTTTCCGGCTTCTTGGCGGCTGGCTGCCGCCAGTTCTTCGATCGCCAACCGGACAGGTTCGGCATCTTCAGCATCTGCAACAATACGAGCTATTATGACGACTTCACTCATTGATTATTGCCCGTGGCGGATCATATCCGCCGCTTTTTCTGCGATCATCACGACCGGAGACGCCGTGTTCCCGGATACGATTTTCGGCATAACCGATGCGTCCACGATCCGAAGGCCCGACAAACCATGAACTTTTAAATCTGTGCCAACGACCGCAGCAGCATCGGAACCCATCTTGCACGTCCCGACGGGATGAAAAATCGTTGTCGCGATATCGCCGACGCCCTTCACCAGGTCTTCGTCTGAACTCATCACCGGGCCCGGCAGGATTTCTTCGGGTTCATAAGGTTTCAATGCATTCGCGGTCATGATCTGACGCGCCTGCCGAACTGACGAGACCGCAACCCGTTTGTCATTTTCGGTAGACAAATAATTCAACCGGATATCCGGTTGTTGCGCCTTGTCGGCAGTTTGTATGTGGCACGTCCCAATGCTTTCGGGACGCAAGTTACACACGGAAACCGTGATCGCCGGGAACGGGTGCAGCGGATCACCCAACTTATCCGTAGAAAGTGGCTGAACATGATATTCGAGATCAGGTGTTTCAAGATCAGGGTTGGACTTGGTAAACATGCCAAACTGACTGGGAGCCATGGACATCGGACCCGATTGCGTGAGCCCGTATTGCAACGCAATCTTGGCCTTGCCTACCATTGAGTTCGCCATCGTGTTCAGCGTTTTGGCATTCTTGACTTTGAACACAGTACGGATTTGTAGATGGTCTTGCAGATTCTCACCCACGCCTTTCATTTCGTGCCGAACGTCGATCCCATTTTCTGTCAAAACATCCCCACGGCCTACACCTGACAGTTCCAGAATCTTGGGCGAGTTTATTGCGCCAGCCGCCAGAATAACTTCGGCGCTCGCGTGCGCGTCGTATTGGGTGCCCTTTTGCGAAAAGCGCACGCCTGTGACCTGCTTGCCGTCGAACAAAAGAGTTTCAGTCTCAGCATGCGTCAGAACCCGAAGGTTTTTGCGCTTCATTGCAGGACGCAAAAAGCCTTTGGCCGTATTCCACCGGACACCGTTGCGCTGGTTCACTTCGAAAAAACCGGTGCCTTCATTGCTTCCGTCATTGAAATCGGATCGGGGCATTATCCCGAATTCTTTCGCGCCTTCTTGGACGGCTTTCAAAATGTCCCATTCTAGTCTTTGCTTGGAAACCTTCCATTCGCCGCCATGCCCGTGAAGATCGGACTTTCCTGCATGGTGGTCTTCGGATTTCAGGAAGTACGGCAATACATCATCCCAACCCCACCCGGTATTGCCCAGTTGCCGCCAATGGTCATAGTCGGCCGCCTGACCACGCATGTAGATCATGCCATTGACCGAAGTGCAGCCACCCAAGACCTTTCCCCGAGGATACACAAGAGAACGACCATTCAGCCCTGGCTCTGATGCAGTCTTCATCATCCAGTCGGTGCGAGGGTTACCGATACAGTAGAGATACCCAACCGGGATATGCACCCAGTGGTAATTGTCAGACCCTCCGGCCTCGAGCAACAGAACCCGGTTTTTCGGGTTCTCGCTCAGCCGATTGGCCAATACACACCCCGCAGTGCCCGCACCGACGATGATGTAATCGTAGTCTCCGTCAAATTTTTGCGCGTCTGTCATGGGGTCTTGTTCTTTCAATCTAGTATTCAACGACCAGCTTACCGATCATTTTACCCGTTTCGATGATTGCATGGGCTTGCTTTAAAGTGTCAGCGGAAAGTCCACGCAGTATTTTTTGCTCGGTCGTCCGAACAATTCCATCATCCACCAGTCGTGCCACACGGTCCAGTATCTGACCCTGTCGCGCCATGTCTCGGGTTTGAAACAAGGGGCGCGTAAACATCAGCTCCCACATAAGGGCCGCCGATTTCCCCTGAAGCGCGGAAATGTCCAGCCGCTCGGACGTTTCGACAATGGTACCGATGCGCCCTTGTGGTGCAATCAACTCAACCATTGCGTCCCAATGCAGCGCTGTGTCGGCGTATTGAGCGATGAACTCGACGTATTCGAAACCCTGCGCCCGCGTCTCTGCAACCAGTTCACGGTGATTGACCACCCGATGTGCGCCCATTTGTTGACACCACGCCACCGTTTCCGGGCGTGATGCAGTAGCGATCAGGTTCAATCCGGTGAGTTTACGCGCCAATTGCAGCGTTATCGATCCAACGCCTCCAGCGCCTCCGATAACCAAAAGGCTGGCTGGTGCATCCGCGTCAGCCACTTGCAGACGGTCAAACAGCATCTCCCACGCGGTCAAAGAAACCAGAGGCAACGAAGCTGCCGCCGCGGGGGGTACTGTTTTTGGCGCGCACGATACGATCCGGTGATCTACGGCCTGCAACTCGGCATAGGATCCGGGGCGGCTCGCATCACCTGCGTACCACACCCTGTCACCCGGTTTGAAACCCGCAACTTCAGCCCCCATGTCACGCACGAGTCCGACAGCATCATAGCCCAGTATGTATGGATCGGAGTGATCCTGATCAACGGCGGTTCGCATGCGTTGCTTGGCGTCGGCTGGGTTGACCGAGATGGCTTCAATCTCGACCAACAAGTCAGCCGCCCTCGGCGTCGGATCCGGTAGCTCGACATCAAGCAGGCTTTCCGCAGCAGTAATCGGAAGCGATTTCAGGAAACCGACAGCCTTCATACAGGTTACCCTTCGGACATCTTTGGCGCGCTGTCCCAGAACCCACGCATCGCCTCAATCAAAGCCAAATAGCGTTCGTAGCGCGCGTCATAGTGTGCTTTGAGTGCGGTGTCTGGCACAAACTCGGATTTATGCCGGGTCATTTGGTCAATCGCCTCTTCGTAGGACGCGTAGGCGCCCACTGCGACGGTCACGCCGATAGCCGCGCCCAACGCCCCGGTCTCCTGCGCTTCGGCGACGGACATCGGGACGCCAAGGCAATCCGCAAACATCTGAGGCCAAACCGGGCTTCGTGATCCGCCACCTGACAGCACGGCCCGATCAAATTCGACGCCGGCAGATTTGAGGACTTCGATGTGGCGACGGTGCTCGAACATAGCACCTTCGAACAAAGCGCGAAGCATATGCGGCTCACCATGCCAACCTGCCAACCCATAAAAACCGCCGCGGAACGACGCCCCCTGCCCCGATCCATAGAGGAATGGGTGGAAAAACGGGTCATCCAGCGCAGGTACCACTTGCGCCACCTTCGCGTTACAAAACCCGAACGGGTCATCATGGTGCGCGCCGCGCTCTACAAACTCGCGGACATACCACTCGAGATTGGCCGCAGATGTCGCGCTGGACTCAATATTGACGAAACGGTCTTTGCCGAAACCGGACACCATGAAAAGGTTGTCATTAACGGCGGGCGTTTGAGAAAAGACCTGATTGATGCTCCACGTTCCAACGATAATCGATGCTTCACCTGCGCGTACAACACCAGATCCCATCGCGCTTGAGATGACATCAAAATATCCGCCGATGACGGGTGTCCCTTCTTTTAGCCCCGTGGCAGCCGCAGCAGTTGCGTCGACGGTTCCTGCAATTTCCGCAGGGTCGATCAAACGCGGCAACAGATCGCCAGCATCGGCCAGACCATAGTGTTCCAGCAGCACATCGCTGTAGGTACAGTCCGGCATTTGCGTCAGACCACAGCCGGACATGTCCGAGACTTCGCTGACTTTTTCGCCCGTCAGTTGGTACGTGATGAAATCCTTGCACAGCAGGACTGTTCCGGTTCGGGCATAGACTTCCGGCCGGTTACGCTTGATCCACGCCAGCAGAACCGGAGTTTGCGAAGGCCACGGTTTTTGCAGACACAGCGCATGAAGCTCTGCGCCAGCAGCATTCGAAAGCTCCTCGGCAAGATCCGCTGCACGGGTATCGAGGGATTGTATCCCCACAATTGGTTCGCCCGCTTTGTCCAACAGGTACAAACCGTTGCCGTGGCCTGCACAACCCACCCCGATAATCTCGGCAGGGTCGATGCCAGCTTGTTTGATACATCCACCGATGACGTGTTTTGCGTTTGACCACAGCTCATTCAGGTCACGTTCGACATGACCGGGCTGCGGGGTCGAAGATTGGCCATCCAGCGCCTGCATTGCGACAGGCCGCCCTTGCAGATCGAAAAGCACGGCCTTTATGACCGTGTTCCCCGCATCCAGACCGAGGATATAACCTGTCTTAGCCACGGTTGTAGATATCCCACGCTTCTTCACCGCTGGCGCCATTGTGGATCATCGCCATCAATGCTGCCACAACGGCTTTGGGATTATCATGTTGGTAAATGTTGCGGCCATAAACCATCCCTTGTGCGCCCTGTGCCATCAAAGCAGCGGATTTCATCAGCACGTTTTTCAGGTTTTCTTTGCCACCACCACGTACCAGAACCGGCACGCGCGCGGCCTCAATCACGCGGTGAAAGTCCTCGGGGTTTTCGGTAGGGTCGGCTTTGATGATATCAGCTCCCATTTCCGAGGCCAGGCGCACCAACGTCACGATCTTTTCGGCGTTGCCATCCACCTGATAGCCACCGCGCACATCATTGGGCAACATAACCAAAGGTTCGATCATCAGCGGCATCCCGTATTTATGGCAGGCAGCGCGCACTTTGCTGATGTTTTCGACACATTGGCGGAACAGCTCGGGCTCATCAGGCAGCATGAACAGGTTCACCACAACGGCGGCTGCATCCATTTCAAGCGCACCGATGATCGGCTCATCCGCGTTTTGCAGCATCGACCACATGACGCGGTGCCGCTGATCATTATAGGGGTTGCCCATGTCGATCCGCATCACCAGCGCAGGCTTGTCCTTTTCAGGCCGCGATTGCAGAAGGTCGGCCTGACCATAAGCGCACTGAATCGCGTCTGGTTTGGCCCCGATCAGCGTGTCCATGACGCCAGCCATATCCTCAAGCCCGACCATGAAGCTGGGCTCATTGCAGACACCGTGGTCAATCGCCACGTCCAGACAGCCCCCATTGGTAAACATCCGGTTCATCCGGGCCTTGGTGCTTACACGCATTCTGTTCTCCGTTCCTTGTTTCGCGCGGTCAGAGCTTCGGCGGTGACGCCATAGAACTCGGACAATTCGTAAATAAGTGCTTGTTTCTGTTCATTGATCTCTTGCGGACCAAGATCACGTTCGCGGGCAAAAACATCGGCAAGGTTTGCCAGCAGCGCGTCCGAGATTTGCCCTGTGATGGCCAGCGCGGTCCGGCGCAGCACGATATCGGACAGGGTCTCGACATATTCGGTGCGCATCAGCCAGATGATTTCAGCCTGTGTATAAGCGGACTCCACTGACAAGGGCATGTCATCCCGAACCGACTGGCAAAACTGAGCCACATCATCCGCTTGAGTTCCATAGTGATCCATCAGGTGATGCGCGCGCTCGGGTGCGATGCGAAAATCCGCAATCAGACGGCTTTTCAAAGACTCAGGATCGTCAGGGAACTGAACCCCACCGCCGATGGGTAACCCAAGGGTCGAAGTCCGCCGCGTCTTGTCCAACTCGGCCAGTACCTGATCTGCGGTTTGCTCACCAAAGGCGCGAAACGTCGTCCATTTGCCGCCCACCATACAGAATTGCGGCACGTCCCCATCCAGCCGCCGCGTATCGTGACCGCGCGAGATGCGTCCGGTGAAATCCTGATCGCTGCGCGGCAGCGGGCGGATGCCGCTATAGCTGAACACCACCTGATCCGAGGCAATCTCGACCCCCGGAAACACCAGGCGCAGCGAGCCGAGGATATAGTCAAACTCTTCAGGCTCACACCGCACCCGCGCGGCTTTGTCGACGCGGATATCGGTTGATCCGGCCAGCACCTTGCCCTGATAGGGAAAGACAATGCAGACCCGCCCGTCAGTGTTTTCGAAATAGACCATGTGATCGCCAAGCGCTTGGAGCAGCGCCGGGTTGTCAATAATCAGGTGTGATCCCTTGGTGCCCGAAACCATCCGTTCATTAGCCCGGCCACCCAGCCCGTTGACCGTGTCGTCGAGCCATGCTCCGGTCGCGTTAACGATCACTTTGGGTGTCACTGCCACAGAGGCACCGCTGCGCCGGTCGGTGACGGCATAACTGTCCCCATCCCGCGTCATTTCCGCATAGTTCAGCGCGATGCAGTCTGGGGCTTCGGCCGCGACATCGCGGATCATCTCGATGCACAGCCGCTCCGGGTGGGTGATCTGAGCATCATAGTACACCGCAGACCGTGTGGCCTTTGGGGTCAAGGCGGGCCAGTCTTTGCGGGTGCGACCGGCGCTGTTGAAATGATGCTTGGGCAGGATGCGCCTCTTGCGCGTTACCCAATCGTAAAGCGAAAGGCCTAGTTTGATCGGCACCGCCCCCCGGCTGGAGGGCTTTCCCTGCCAACCCACAAAGCTTGCCGCCGCGTTCAACATGCCCGAAAACACCGAGGTAATGGGAATGACCGTTGGCAAGGGCCGCACCATATGGGGCGCGTTCAGCAGCAAGGCATCGCGTTCCTGAAGAGATTCCCGAACCAGATCGAACTCACCATTTTCTAGGTAGCGAAGACCACCATGGATCATCCGCGACGGCGCAGCACTACAGCCCGAGGCAAAGTCGTTCCGTTCGACCAGCAGCACCCGAAGCCCCTGCAAGGCAAGCTCGCGGTAGACACCAATGCCGTTGACACCCCCGCCGACAACCACCACGTCAAACGCGGCGTTCTTGCGCAGATTTGTCAGGTTTTGTTGTCGTTGTTCTGACATGGTGGTCCTGTTTCTAGCGGGGGTTCAGGGCTTAGCTGTCCAGATCGCTCAGATGCGCGCGGGCCTGGGTGTCGATTTCGGCAATCTCGGCCTCGGTCAGACGCAACTGACCGGCCTTTGCATTTTCGACCGCCTGCGCCGCATCGCGCGCGCCACAGAGCGAGAAGGTGATGCCCGGCTGTTGCACCGTCCACGCGATGACCGTCTGCGCCAACGTCGCGCCATGCGCCTCGGCAATGGGGGCGATGGTCTGCATCAGGTCAGCCACTTTCTGCCGGTTCGACATGGAGAAACGCGGATTGTCCTTGCGCTGATCGTCGCCCGTGAACTCTCGGTCCGGCCCGATCTTGCCGCTGAGCAAGCCCAAAGCCAGCGAAGAATAGCTGAGGACCGAAACGCCATTCTCACGACAAACCGGCAGCAGCGTATCTTCGATGTCACGCTTGACCATCGAATATTCTTCCTGAATCGCATCCAGCTGACCGGCGGCCACGTAGGCTTTGACCTCATCGACCGAGGTATTGCTGGCCCCGATGGACCGGATCTTACCCTGCTGTTTCAGGCTCTCCAGCGCCTCCATCGTCTCGGCGATGGGGGTGGTCGGGTCCTGCCAGTGGGTGATGTAGTGGTCGATATAGTCGGTGCCCAGACGGGTCAGACTTTGTTCGACCTCATAGATGATCGCGTCCTTGCCCAGATAGCGATGCACCGGCTTACCATCATAGTCGAAGAAATGGTTGCCCTTTTGCGTATGCCAGACCAGCCCGCATTTGGTGGCCAGCACGACCTGATCGCGCCGCCCTTTCAGCGCCTTGCCCACAATATCCTCGGCCACGCCCTGCCCATAGGCAGGCGCCGTGTCGATCAGCGTCACGCCCGCATCGACTGAGGCTTGGATCGCGGCGATGGATTTGGCCTCATCCGTGCCGCCCCACATCCAGCCACCGATGGCCCATGTGCCCAGCCCGATGACCGAGGCTTCGATCCCGGATGCTCCGATTTCGCGAGTCAGCATCTCATGCGACATCTCGTGTTCCTTCCATTTCCTGTATGACTGCGGTCGCTGTATCTTCGTCCAGGATCAGCGAATTGAGAAACTTTCCGTTCAGCACCGCCTTGATCGGCAATACCTTTTGCGCCCCCGCACTGACACCGATCACCCGCGTGCATTGGGTCAGATCGGTCGGCGCAACCGAGACCAGCCGCGAGTTCAGCGCATAGTTCGACACGGATCCGTCGATATGGATCAGATGGGCAAGGAACTCTCCGATCACGCCCATGCCCATCAGCATCTTGCGGTCTGCCTCGGGCACCGGATGCAGATCGTAATAGCTGGAGCCTTCGGGCTCGATCGAGCCGACCCCAACCAGCGCCACGTTGGCGCGACGGGCCAGATCCAGCACCTCTTTTATTGAGGATACCTGCTCCAACATATCGCGCTGATCGCGGCTTTCGGCGAACAGGGGCGCGTGCAGCAGCATGGTCTTACCACCCAAGCGATCCGCCATCTGCGTCGCCAGATGGTTCACATCCGTATAATATTTGCCCTGTATGCCCCCGGTCAGCGGCACCACGGTCACGTCGAACGGGCGTTCGACCTCCAAAGCTTCGACCGTTGCGCTGACGGCCTTACCACCGGTAATCGCGATCACGTCGCCGTCACGCAGGGTTTCGATCAGATGGCTGGCTGCGGCGCGCCCGACCTGTTGCAGGGTCGTCTCGGCACTGCCCGCGACCGAGGGGGTCACGATTGCCTCGCTCAGGGTAGTCGACCGGGTCAGGCCGCGTTCGATATCCATCAGGGGTTCGAACGGGCTTTCGATGTCGATCTTGACCATCCCCATCTTGCGGCCCTGCGTGATCAGGCGATTGACCTTCGAATTCGACAGGTTCAGATCCCGCGCAATGTCGGCCTGTTTCTTGCCTTCAAGGTAGTGCAGGACCAGAACGGTGTGGATCTGCCGGATCAGCTCAAAGTCTTTCTTCTTGTCGACCATCACCCGCGCCTTTTGTTCAGGTAATGGTCGATGGTCACCGCCGCCAACAGGATCGAGCCGCGGATGATGTCCTGCCAGTAGACCGACACGTCAAGCAGAGCCAATGAGCTGGAGACCAGTGACAACAGAATCACGCCCAAAATTGCCCCAAGGATCGAGCCCGAGCCGCCATTCAGGCTGGCCCCGCCGATCACGGCAGCGGCGATGATGGTCAGCTCCAAACCCAGTCCAAAGGTCGGTTGCGCCGAACCAAACCGGGCCATGTAGATGATGCCTGCGATGCCGCATAGCGTCGAACACAGAGTAGTGGTCAGGAAGATCACCTTCTTTGTGCGAATACCGGAATAGGCGGCGGCCTTTTCGTTGCTGCCGGTATAGAACACTTTGCGGAACATGGTCGTGCGCCGCAGCATGAAGTCAAAGGCGATCACAAAGACAAGAAAGATGACGATCACGATCGGGATCGGCCCGATGGTGCCCTGCCCGATGAATTTGAACTCGGGCGGCAGGGTGTAGAGGCCCAAAGGACGTCCCCCGGTGAACAGCAGGCACGCGCCACGCGCAATCACCATGATCGCGAGTGATACGATGAAATGGTGCAACCCCACCTTGGTCACGAAGAACCCCATGAAGGCCCCGATCCCCGTACACAGGGCAATCGCCATGGCCGAGGCCACCCATGGGTCAATCCCGCTGAGGAACAGCCACCCAGCGATCACCATCGCCAGCGCCGTGACCGACCCGACCGACAGGTCGATCCCACCCGAGATCAGCAGGATCGTCATCCCGATCACCAGCAGGCCATCCACCGCAAAGGCCATCGACATGGCGCGCATATTGGCCCAGGTCAGGAAATAGGGCGAAGCGAAGGACATGATCAGGAACAGCGCCAGAATGATAACAATCAGCCCGGTTTCCCGCATCCGCAAAAGGCGTCTCAGAAACGGTGTACTGTCGGTCGTACCTGCTTGGGCCAGGTTCACGGTATTGTCCATTTTCGTCTCTCCGCTCATGCGACCGAGGCCTGCGCGTCCATGACCGAGGCCAAGTGCATGATGTTTTCTTCTGTCATCTCATCGCCCGTGACCTGCCCGCTGATGCGCCCTTCGCGCACCACCAGCACCCGGTCGCAGACACCAATCAGTTCGGGCAGCTCGGACGAGATCACCACGATCCCCACGCCATCATTGGCCAGATCGCGCAGAATGCGGTGAATCTCGGATTTCGCGCCCACATCGACCCCTCGGGTCGGTTCATCCAGAAAGATCAGGCGCGGATTGACCGAGAGCATCTTGGCCAGTGCCACCTTTTGCTGATTGCCGCCCGACAGGGACGACACCGGATCACTCAGCGACCCGCATTTCAGGTTCAGCTTGCGCCCCAACGCCTCGGCCTGCGCTTCTTCCGTGCCCGACTGGATCAAACCGATCCCGTTGGCCACCTGTTCCAGTTTCAGAGCCGAGACGTTGGCGGCGATGGGCAGGTCCAGGAACACGCCATCCCCTTTGCGATCCTCGGACAGGTACACCATCCCCTTGGCGATACTGTGCTGATAATTGCGCAGCTTCAGTTCTTCTCCGTTCAGCCAGACCTGCCCGGTCACGTCGCCCTGAAGCTTGCAGATGCCTTTGACGATCTCGCTACGGCCCGCGCCGATCAGGCCCGCGATACCAAGAATTTCACCCTTCTTCAGAGTGAAAGACACGTCGCGGAACCGCGTCGCCTCTGTCAGGTTGCGCACGTCAAGGATAACCTGATCCGACGGCGCGTCCTGCTTTTCGGGGTACAGGTTGTCGATCACCCGCCCGACCATCGCATTGACAACATCGCTGGGCTGAATATCGGCCACATCGTTTGTCACAATGTGCTGACCATCGCGGAACACGGATACCCGGTCGCAATTGTCAAAAATCTCAACCATCCGGTGCGAGATATAGATGATCGAAATCCCCTGATCCGCCAGTTTGCGCATGATCCCAAAGAGGGTCTGCGCCTCGGTTTCCGTGAGTGCGGCTGTGGGTTCATCCAGGATCAGAATGCGGCAATCCAGCGTCAGGGCCTTGGCGATCTCAACCAGCTGCTGGTTCGAAATCGAAAGGTTTTTCACCAGCACCGAGGGATCAATGTCGCTGAGCTGGCGGAACACCTCGACCGCGTCGCGTTCCAGCTTGCGGTAATCCATCAACCACGACCGGCTGACATTGGTCTTGGCCATGAAAATGTTCTCGGCCACCGACACATCCGGGCACAGCGCGATTTCCTGATGCACAAAGCCGATGCCTAGCTGCTGCGCCATCGTGGGCGACGAGATTTTGACCGGTTTACCATCCAGAACGATCTGACCGCTGTCCGGTTGCAAAATCCCGTCGATCACGTTCATCAAGGTCGACTTGCCTGCGCCGTTTTCCCCTGCAATCGCGTGGATTTCTCCCTTGCGGAGTTCAAAATCGATCCCGCGCAGCGCTTTGACCGGGCCAAAGGATTTGCTGAGGTTCGATATCTGAAGGATCACGTCGTCTTGCATGGTTCCGCTTTCGCGCAGGTATCTTGGGTTTTGCTTCCAGAACCGCCCGCGCTCTGGATTGGCATTACGCGGGCGGTTCATCGGGGAGTGTACCGATCAGGCCGGATCGCGGCCTTCCATGTAGACGTTCAGATCAAAGCTGTCGGCGTTGTCCTTGGTGATGACCGCAAAGCCATTATCCATGAACGGGATCTGAACCGGGTTGAAACCGCTGGTTTTCCAGTCGTTGAACGGATCAAAGATGTCCGCCCGGTTGGCCAGATGAACCGCCATGAAACCCATGAAACCCTGCACGCCCTGATTGGGATTCAGCGACATGTGAATGTTGCCCGCGCGGATATGCTCCAGCGTGGTGGGCGTCACGTCCGCGTGCATGATCAGGATGTCTGATCCGGCCTCAAGCTTTGCAGCAACCGCACCCTCGGCCGAGCCCGCCTCGGGAATCCAGATCGCGGCCACATTCGGGTTGGCCTGAATGATCGAGGCCGTTGCACGGTAAGCGGCGTTGCTGTCCTGGTTCGTGGCCTGACGCCCGACCAGTTTCATGTTCGGATAGTTTGCTTCCATATATGCGATCAGCGAGGTTACGCGCAGGTCATGGTTCGACTGACCCGGATTCTCAAGAACCGCATACTCGGCGCTGTCACCGACTTGTTTGACGATTTCTTCCGCCGCGAATTTCGCCTCGGCATGGTTGTCCGAAGTGATATAGCCGGTGCGCTTGGAATTCGGGCTGTCAGCGGCGAAGGTCACGATCTCGGTGCCGTTGTCGATGGCACGGTTGATCGGCTCGATGAACGGGTCAGACTGCATCGGGTGCAGCAGAACACCGGCGGGCGATTTCACGAGATCTTGCTCGAACGAGGCGATCTGCTTGGTGATGTCATAGTCCGGCGTGCCCGAGAATACGGTCTCACAGCCAAACGCCTCAGCCGCCTGTTTAAAGCCCTGATAGACCGGCACCCAATAGGGGTGACCCGAGACCATGACGTTCATGATATAGGTCTCGCCCGGCTCGCACATGATGCCATCGGCCTGGGCTGGTGCTGTTATGGCAGCTACGGACAAAGCAGCAGACGCAACCAGCGTACTGGTTTTCTTGAATTTCATGGATTTCCTCCCAGCAGAATGCTCCTGCTCTTGCCGCATAATGTCCCTCCAACACAGCAAGTGCAAGAAATTTCACTTTATGCTTCTTATTGCACAAAGCCAGTTTTAAGGACGCGTTCAGTGGATCGTCAACACCTATTTGCAATTTTTTATTTTGCTTGAAATTTATTTCATTTCTGCGCGAAGCCAGCAAAAGGTTTTGCGTTGCAAGCAGGTTTCCAGAACTCCAAACTCGCTGAAGTGGAGAAGCAAAAACACATGTTCAAAAGACTCGAAGATATAAACACCAAACCTGAGGTCTTTAGCGTGTACACCGCTGACGCGCTCTGGGTCGACGAACACCGGTCAAAACAGATGCTGTCCTTTCATCTGAATGAAACCATCGACGTTTCTTCAAGAAATATGCAGTTCATCGAACAGTGTTCTGCGTGGATCACCAAAAAGTTTCAACTAGCACCAGGGAAATCCGTTTGCGATTTCGGTTGCGGGCCTGGCTTGTACACGTCCCGGTTTGCGAATTCAGGGGCACATGTCACGGGTCTCGATTTCTCGGGAAACTCCATCCAGTTCGCCCGGCATCAAGCCGATTAAGCGCAGAAAAATATCGCATACGTTCAGGTAGATTACCTTAACTACGAAACGACCGATCGCTTCGATCTCATCTCCATGATCATGTGCGATTTCTGCGCCCTTAGTCCTGGACAACGCGCACTCTTGTTGACCAAATTCCGTGACCTTCTGAAGGAAGGAGGCGCGGTTCTTTTAGACGTCTACTCGATGGCTGCATACGCTGAAAGAAATGAGGTCAGCTTATATGAAAAGAACCAACTGAACCATTTCTGGTGCGAGGAAGACTACTATTGCTTCGTCAACACCTTCAAATACGATGCCGACGCCGTCGTCTTGGACAAGTACACAGTCTTTCCGGAGAACTGTGAAGATGAGACAGTTTACAACTGGTTACAGTACTTTTCTCCGCAGAGCCTTGGCAAAGAGCTTTTAGACGCCGGATTCAAGATCGAGGATACTTACATGAACGTATCGGGGCGACCATTTTCGGAACAGCATTCCGAGTTTGCCGTCGTGGCGGTGAAACAAGCTGGGTAGTATCTTTCCTTGGCCTGTTAAACCTCAGAATCTTGGCAAAACTGCAGATTGGTTATCCGGCACTTGGGGACATTCATCGTTCCAAAAAACCGCGCGGACGTTTCAAACCGAACGTCACTGTTGCCGCGCGGAGAACAGGTCTTTCAGAGAAAACGGGGGTTGAGGCCCCTCAAAATTGGGCGTTGTGTAGGTGACTTGTTCGTCCAATGCCATGGCTTCAATTTCACCTGACTGGAATAACTCGCTAAGCCCCGCGTTAAGTGCCGCGAGCAGGTCTTCTTGGCGTTCCAATACCGAAATACCGATATCCATCCCTAATGGATGACGCCATTCGGCGAGCTTTAACTTACTGATCTTGTTGTGCTTCAAATGGTGATCATAAGCCGCAACATCGACAATCGCTACATCGACAGTCCCAGATTCCAAGTTCCATAGGAATTTCGGGCCGGGATTGAAGGTCTGCGCCCCAGATGCAATTTCGGGTACGTTGGTTAGCAAAATCGAACCGGATAATGTGCCCTGCTGATACGCCACTTTTCGGCCTGCCAAATCCTCAAGGTCTTTAGGCTCTGGCGAATGCTCTGCGTAGACCAATCCGATTTCGGCACGCATATACGGCTTTGTCACTGAGATCGGCTCAAGCGCGACATGTGGCAGATGCGCCGCGATTGGGCGTTGCGTTTCTGCATCAATGACTTCAGGCATACCCAACCAACGTGGCAGTGGTCCGGTTTCCGCCGGAGGTGCACCAATGGCTGGTTGGTAGAGCGGATGCGATGGCACCATGTCACATAGGCCATGCGCCAACATCGCGAAAACCTCTAGGACAGGGTCGTTTTCTTCACTGGGTTCGTTTTCAAACCACAATACCGAAAGAGGTAACCCCAGCTTTGCCGCAAGTGCTTCGCTCAACCGAAAGTCGATCCCCGTACCACCATCGGCGCGCAACCCCGAGATCGCCCCAGCATTACGCGCCAAACAAGCAGTCAGGTACCCCGGATTCACTAGATCATCGGGATCAACCGTCTGACTTAGTTTTTTTTTGTGTCCGCAGGAAACGGCTCGGTACCACCGCGCGTGGCGACATAAACCCAAAGCGCATCAAGCTCTTCGGGATAGATTACGTCGCCCCACGCAGGCATGTCGCCTTTGCCATCGTTGACCGAGCTATAGAACCGCTCTTTGTCGTCCTGAGGAAAGCGGCGCAGGTCAAAAGAGGCAACGCCCGGATTGACCATGTCCTTTCCATGACATTTGGAACAGAAAAACTCGTAGGCTTCCAACCCGGCCTCAAAGTCCGGATGCTGTTCTTCGGCGAAAGCTGGCCCCGCACACAGGGCCAGCGCCAAAAGAGGCTTCGAAAAGCGCATGATTTTCCTCATTTTGGAATTGCAAAGGTCCAGACCGACCCGCCTGCGGGCGTGTTGGCCAACCGCTCATCGCCCGAGAACAGCGGATAAACACCACCCGATCCATTCAGAACCGATACGTATTGCTGACCATCCATTTCCCATGTCACCGGTTGACCAATAACGCCAGAACCCGTGTTGAAGGACCAAAGAAGCTCGCCGGTTTCTGCGTCAAACGCTTCGAACTCACCGGTTTGCGCGCCGGTAAACACCACGCCGCCACCAGTTGAAAGCACGCCGGCATTTCTTGGAATATCGCTGGGTACTTTCCACTTGGCCTTGCCAGTCATCGGATCAATCGCACGCAGGTCTCCGCGCGGTCCTTCAGGCCACGCCCACGAAAACTCCGCCCCGAAATAGAACACGCCCGCACGGTATTTCGGCTCAACTGCCTTGTAGTTCATACCTACGTTGAACGTGTTGACGAACACAGTGTTCATGTCGGGGTGATAAGAAACAGGCGCCCAGTTTTTACCACCAAATGCCGATGGCCAATACTGGGTCTCTTCGCCTGTGACGGCCTTTTTGTAGACATCGGTGTATACGGGGCGACCTGTTTCCAAGTCGATCTTTTCGGCCCATGTCACCTTGTCAACAAACGGGTTGGCCGCGATCAAATCACCGTTGGTTCTGTCAATCACATAGTAGAAACCGTTGCGGCTGGCTTGCATCAGAACCTTGCGGCCGTCCTGTTCAGCCAATACCAGCTCGTTTGTTCCATCGTGGTCGAAAGGGTCGTTGGGCGATGTCTGGTAATGCCACTGGATTTCACCTGACTTCGGATCCATCGCAATGATAGATGACGTGTAAAGGTTATCACCCGGCCGTAACTGTGCGTTCCACGATGCAGCATTGCCGATGCCCCAATAGACGAGGTTGAGTTCGGGGTCGTATGAACCTGTGAGCCAGCCCGGGCCACCGCCTCGCTGCCAGGCGTCACCCTCTGGCCAGGTTTCACTGCCGGGCTGACCCGGTTCCGGGATGGTGTAGGTCCGCCAAAGCTGTTCGCCCGTCTTGGGGTCATATCCTTCTATGTAACCGCGGATCCCGTATTCCCCGCCGGAAATCCCGACGATCAGAACGCCATCCGCTAACAAAGGTGCCAGAGTGAACGAATAGCCTTGCTTGTAATCAATCGACTTGGTGCGCCAAATCTCTTCGCCTGTTGCCGCATCCATTGCGACTACATGCGCGTCAAGCGTTGTACGGAACAATACGCCATCCAACATGGCCACGCCCCGGTTCACGATACCACAGCAAGCAACCCGAGGGGCTTCGGCAGGGTATTCAACAGACGTTTTCCAGATTTGCTTACCTGTCGCGGCATCCAATGCAAATGTGGAAGAATGAGTTGTGGCGTACATTACGCCGTCCTTGATCAAAGGAAAGCTTTCCTGCCCCCGCGTGTCGCCAAGGCTATAGGCCCAAACAGGTGTTAACTTTGACACGTTGTCGGTGTTGATCTTATCGAGTGCGCTGAAACGCTTTTGGTCGTATCCCATCCCATAAACCAGGACGTCACCCGGTGTGGATGTGTCGGCAACCAGATCGGCGGCAGATTGCGCAAACGCGGGTGATGAAAACGCCAATGCGCCAACCGCTGACACGGCGACCTTCGTTAGAAATGAATTCATTGCTTCCTCCCATTTCGGCAATGCTAATTGATCGGCGGCATGCGCCAGAATTTTATGTCTCCCTCAGCTCTACACGTCTGATTTTGCCCGAGATCGTCTTGGGCAAGGTTTCTACGAACGAAATGTCACGCGGGTATTTGTAGGGCGCTGTTTGGTTTTTACAGAACTCCTGAATTTCTTTCTTAAGATCGTCCGACGCTTCAAATTCACTTGCAAGCACAATGAATGCCTTTACCCGTTGTCCACGGGTTTCATCTGGCACACCGACAACCGCGCTTTCCGCAACTGCGCTGTGTTCCAATAGCGCGCTTTCAACCTCGAAAGGGCTGATCCGATACCCGGCAGAGGATATCAGATCGTCAGAACGACCTACAAACCATAGATATCCGTCACGGTCGCGCGAGGCGGTATCGCCAGTATAGTACCACCCGTTGCGGAATGGTTCGGTAGCCAATTCCCCATCCCGCAAGTATCCATGAAACAGACCAGCGGGCCATCTATCGGTCGTTCGGATGGCAATGTGGCCAACTTCATCATCTGGCAAAACGTTACCGTCGTCATCGACAACATCCACATCATAGCCGGGCACCGGTTTACCCATGGACCCACTACGCGTTTCAATGTCGGGGAAATTTCCCACGATATTGACAGTCTCTGTCTGACCATACCCGTCAGCGATGACCGTCCCGGTGTGATCCCGCCAATACCGAATTACTTCTGGGTTCAAGGGCTCGCCCGCGCCCAAACAACGCCTTAAAGAGCTCAGGTCGTATTGTGTCAGGTCCTGTTGAGCAAACAGCCGATAGACAGTTGGCGGCGCGCAAAAGGTTGTGACACCCAGTTCGCCGATTACCTTCAGATGCGCCTCGACGTCCATTCCTGGTGCATCATAAAGGACCGTCGTACAGCCCAATAGCACCTGAGGAAACAGCATCCCCCAAGCCGCTTTGGCCCAGCCCGTATCCGTCAGCGTCCAATGCAGATCATCTTGCCTCAGGTCCATCCAAAACAGCCCAGTTGCTGCGTGCGCCAATGCATATCCGAAATCCCGAGGCACCATCTTTGGCAAGGCTGTCGTGCCCGACGTGAAGTAGATCATCATCGTTTCTGTCGCCGCAAAAGTCGGAAGGTCAGCGGCGTTCAGACCTCCGGGCTGTTCCGTGCATAGTTCCTCGAATGACAACCAACCTGCCGGGGCAGGACCTACAACAATCAGGTGCTGCAGCGTCGGGCATTGATGCCGGATCGCTACAACCTTTTCGACATGCATAGGCGAGACTATTACGGCTTTCGCCCCGGCCTGGTTTATGCGGTAGGCAATGTCCTTGGCGGTCAGCAAATTGGTGCCGGGCATCGAGATAACCCCTGCCTTCATGCAACCGAACAGAACTTTGTGCCACTCTGGTTGGCGACCAATGACCACGCAGGCGGCATCGCCGCGTTTCAACCCCAAGGCCATGAGCGCTTGTGCAAATCTGGCAGAACTGTCCGCCAGATCAGAATAGCGGATCGTTTGACGCGTTCCCGCCGCCACATCAATGAAAAGCAGAGCATCCTTGTCAGCTTCGCGCGCGCGCGCATCCAAAACGTCAAATGCGAAATTGAAGGTCTCGGGTATGTCGATCCTGAAGTCGCGCCGCGCCGCTTCGTAACTGCGGTCGATATGATCGAAACCCAACATGCTGCCGTTTCCCTCCGCAACTCAAAAGCATGCAATGACCAGAAAACGGGCTCGGTGCTTCTGCGTTTAGGCACTTATTGCCGGGGACTTTCGATCAGGAACCCAAGGTCCATTTTAGCCCAGCTTTCAGCGAGCGTAGTTCTTGCAATTTTGGCACTCAATGCCATTAAATGTCAAAATCATGAGACAAAAAGCCATATCACCAATCGCCCGAGTTTTTGTGGATGAAGTGATGGAAAGCGGCGCGCGCGCCGGTATCGACATGCGCGCGCTTCTGTCCGACTTGAACTTGTCCGAGGCCAATTTGAACATGCTGCAACCCAATGAATTTGCACATATTTGGCTGGGTTTATCTGAGCGAATGGGCGACGAGTTTTTTGGCCTCGCCGAGCGTCCGATGGCGCCGGGTTCGTTCACATTAATGGGTCATGCGGTCAGAGGGGCGCGTACCTTTGACGTGGCCCTGCGTCGCGCGTTGCGCTTTTTGAAAGTGGTACTGGGCGAGCCCTTTGGGACACTACGCATACAGGACGGACTTTGCCACGTCATCCTTCAAGAAGAAAACGGACCGCGTTCGGCATTCGCATACCGGGCTTTCTTCCTGATTTTGCATGGCTTGAACTGTTGGCTGGTGCGTGAACGCATTCCTCTTCGGTCCGTCGCGTTCCCCTGCCCCGCACCGCGCGCCCTCAACGACTATGGTGACTTTTTCGGCAGACCCGTTCGGTTTGGAGCGCCAAAAGCGTCGATTTCGTTTGATGCCGATTATCTTACCCGCCCGGTTCAACGCAGTGAGGCATCCCTAAAGGCGTTCTTGCGCACAACGCCCGAGGCTATTTTGTCGGGATACCGCCCTATCCTTGGCCTGAAGGCCCAAATTCAAGAAAACTGTCTGACCGGCCCCTACCACGAATGGCCGCCAACTGCCAAAATTGCACAGCAACTGCGTCTGTCGCGCTCGACCTTACACCGCCGTTTGCGCGAGGAAGGGCTTACCATCCGACGGATCAAAGAAGAGCGACGCCGCGACTACGCGACCCATCTTCTGAAATCCACAACGCTACCAATCCGAGAAGTCGCCCGCCTTGTCGGCTATTCCGAACCCAGCGCGTTCCATCGATCATTTCGCAAATGGTACGCAGTCACACCCGGCGAGGCCCGTCGGCAAAGTAACGTTAGTAATCTGAAAAAAATGGGCCACAATTTTTAAGCAGCGCAATACGCGCGATAGCATCCATAAGCCGCATAAATAAGAAATAATGATCAGTACATTAACAGCTAACCAGCCATCAAATAGTTTTAGTTGCAGAACCTTTCGGGAAACCGCAGTTCTCATTGCTAGACGAAGGCATTAGGTTCAAGTTCCTCCCAGAATTCAAATATTTTTTTTGCGTTCAAACCTGACCGCCAACCATGGGATCTAAAATGTTCTCGGTCTAAGTCGTTGTCCAACCCCGCCATGAACAGCCTTTTATCGGCGTCTCTCTGTGTTGGGTTTCGCCGCGAAACCAGTTCTTGTACGATCGTTAGTTTTCGCGACCGTTCCGCTCGCTCTGCCGAGCGTTCGGCATACGCCTGATCCTCGGCCAACTTTGCCAATTCACGCTGACGAGCAGCCTCGATTGCTTCGGGACTGGGGGTGGTTGGCTCCTGATCATCATTTGCTTGATAATCATCGCGCAATGCCGCTGACAAATAACCAACCGTGGACTTTATCCCACTCTTCCCGGCCACATAGTCCAATTTTTGCTGCACATAGTTTTCTCCGTGTTCAGAGATCCACTGCCGGGCCAAACGATCAGACACGCCCTGCTTGAGCAGCGTTTTATAAATTGAGAGGTTTCGGATCCCATCGCCGTCGTCTATTTCGAACATCGCTTTTTGCGGATTGCCTTTTATCCGAAATCGAATGTCTGTGACTGTGCGACCTTTTTTCTGGAACTCAGGTTCAATCAAGATATCCGAGCTTTTGTTAACTTCGGCCACTGCGGGCTTGATAATCTTTGCGTTGAGGTGCTTGAAACTCGCGTAGTAATCGCTTCCATCCACACCCATCAGTTTCCGAAACACATCAAGATCCCACCAACCAGTAGAACCTGTTCTTACAAATCTGTAGCAGTTTTCATAAAGGGCCAAGCCATGGCCGGAACTGAAGTTTCTTTGAATCTGAACGTTAATAAGAGCATAGATTTTGGGATCATAAAGCTTTTGCGCCAAAGCTGGAGAATAAGCGTATTCACAAACACCACCCTTCAGTTTGGCAAAACTAAGTAGAGACGACACCCCCCACTCTTGGCGACCTTGTTCATCGAGCATATCCCACTCAGCAACAGTTTCAGCCAAAGCCCTAAGGCTGGCACGCAATGTATCAAAATCGTTGGAGTTGTAACCAACCATCATTGCTAAGGTTCGGGCATCAATCGTGTGCGTCGCCGCCGACGTCAACGCATCATAGGCATTGAGCAATAATACATTAGAGAGCTTACGCTGCAGCAACGTAAGCTTTCCGCTTATATGAATAGCGGCTACATTTTTCTTAACAGTCTCGCGGCGCAATGCACCTGAGACAGCATCCATGTTCAATTTTGATTCCGGCATGATTCTGCCTGGCTGCTCTTTTTTCAATTAATTGCACGAAAGGTACCTACGGATCAAATAGTTTTGGGTACCCAAACACGGTCTGACGAGCATCCTGAATATGGGTACCAAAGATAACTTGCACAGAAGTTGTCCACAGGCAAAGGACGAGATGGTCGGAAAATCCCTTAACCCGGACATTTCAGAGCGGTCAGAAAGTGCGCCCAAACACCTTAACAGAGCCTTTTCTTGCGCTATTCCACTCCATCCTGCGAATCGGGGCCTTTTCTCCCGCAAACTGGCACCAACTCTCCCGTATGCAGGTACCTTTGAAACTGTAAACGGGTACCCTTGCTACCGTTTTCAGATGCCCTTCCTTATTTAAGCAGTTGTTTTTATTATTTTATTTACGGCCAAAGAGTCTAAAGATACTAAATAAAATAAATGACTTTAGTGCGCAATCTTTCGAATTTTATTTCAGTTTCGCGGCGAAACCTTGGTCACCCGGGAAATAATGTGGAAAACCGCAATTCCTAGGATAGCCCCTATCGCAAATGTTCGCTAGAATGATGAATATTCGACGAAAGAGCGAACATTCATCTGAGGCACCTACAGTGAGCAAAACGAACCAACCTTCTCTGCCCCCGTACTTCAACTTAAGCCCCGAGCAATCGGCACGAAAGTTACCTGATCCTATCGGAACAACACGATTCGCCAAAGCAGCGACATTTTGTGCGAAAGGACGTGAAGACCTTGCTCGGCGTGGTTATGCTCCGGACGGGGAAAAACGTTTACGTAGGTTCTCAATCTGGGAAATAACGAAGTACCTAATTCCAGTTGCTCCGGCGCACCTGAGACGCGTTTTAAAAGCAAACCCGGATTTACCACAAGGTGAGGGTGATGCAGGTTCAAAGTGGTTCACCTTGGAAGAGGTACTCACTCTACGAAGTCACTTTGCGACGGAAGGCGTTAGCACGAAGGAATACCTTCCATACAGACCTGAGGGTTTGCCCGCCAAAATTGTAGCGGTCGCTAATTTTAAGGGCGGTGTCGGAAAAACCTCTACAGCTGCGCATCTTGCGATGTCAGCGGCTCTAGACGGCTACAAGGTGCTCGTTATCGATTTGGACAGCCAAGGGTCCATGACATCTATTCTTGGCGGTTCTGTAGCCGATGAATGGCAAACTGTTTTCCCATTAATAGCGAAGGACTACGCGCGCGCCGTTCAGGAAGAAAACAGAGTTCGAAACGCTAGCGGTCAACCGGAAATCGGCCTGGACGAAACTCTTGAGGAGGCCTTAAAAACCTTACCGAAAGACGTTATTCAGAAAACGCATTGGCCAAATATCGACCTGATTGGCGCTCAACTCAACCTTTACTGGGCCGAGTTCCAAATTCCTGTTTGGCGTATGGGTCTAAGGAATTGGCCCTTGTGGGATGGGTTGACCAACTTCCTTCAAGACGAGGGCGTATTGAACGATTACGATATCGTTTTTTTAGATACTCCTCCTGCACTTGGGTACCTAACGATTAATGCCTTGGCTGCGGCTGACATCTTGTTGGTACCTTTAGGTGCATCGTTCCTTGAATTTGACTCAACGGGTCGTTTCTTTGACATGCTCTATACAACTTTCGCCAGTATCGAAGATGGTGAAAACGCAGCGCAGCGTGCGGCGGGGCTTCCAGAGCTTAAATTCGAGTGGGATGTCGTCAGGGCAATCATCACCCGATTTGATGCCAGCCAACAAACCGACATGGCCAATGTAATTCAGGCCTATTTCGGGGATTTCATGAACGCATACAGGCAGGATTACACTGCCTTGGTCGGTCAAGCGGGCGAGCAGGTCAATGGAATTTATGAGGCAGACTACAGGGACTTCAACAGGGAAACTTACGTACGCGGCCGTGAAACATTCGATCGAACCTATGCAGAGTTCAAAGAAGTTTTGATCGGTTGCTGGTGGCGCGACGCCCAAATGGAAGGAAACGCAGATGGCTAAACGCAGAAGACTGACAGCACCGGATACCGCTGAGCTGGAGCAGCTCGAGGCAGGTTTCGCCGCGAAACCTGCTCTGAACCCATTCGAAGGCGGAGCGGCAACGCCGCCCATTGCACAGGTCGCTGCCGAGGCCGCTGCGCTTAACGGAATGGCTGCGGTCACCGACAGGGTTGAGTTAGCCAAGGATCAAGGCGATGCAACCAAATGGCGTGACGCCAAGTCCGCTGGGCTAGTGGCCGAGAAAATCCCTTTGGATTTAATTGATGCCGACTACATACGTCGAGATCGAATGGTCGAAGACGAAGACGCCATGAGGGAATTGTTGGATTCGCTACAATCACACGGGTTGCGAACGCCGATCGAAGTGACGCGCACAGGTGATAGCTACGGGTTGATTTCTGGCTTTCGGAGGTTGGATGCCTTCCGCAGGTTGTCACTGGGCGATCCCCAGTTCGCTGAGATTCCAGCATTCATTCGTGACGCGGGAACAGGGCAGGGCGCCTACGTTTCGATGGTTGAGGAGAATGAACTACGGTCCAATCTTAGCCCATACGAACGAGGCCGTATTGCCGTTCTGGCTGCAGGTCAGGGTATCTTCGACTCAACTGAGGCTGCCGTTGACATGTTGTTCGCATCCGCTTCAAAAGCGAAGCGATCAAAAGTTCGGAGTTTCGCAATCGTACACGAAGCGCTCGGCGATTTACTCCGGTACCCAATTGAACTGAGTGAAAAGGCTGGCCTAAGCTTGGCGTCCGCGCTGAGGTCAGGCGCGCAGCCTGAACTTCGTCAAGCGCTTGCCATGGCAGATGCCGCTGATCCCAAATCGGAGTGGCTGGCACTCGAGTCGACCTTGAAGGGCTTATCACAACCATCCAGTAGCAAGGCAAAGGGCGGACGACCGCAACAGGTGCAGAAGCTGAAGTCAGTCCCGCTACCGGGCGGCGGTCAAGTTACCGGAGAGCTTACGTCGAATGAGGTACGCATCAAGGTGCAGTTGCAGGGAGTCGCGTTAGAGGATGCCGAAGAGGTGCTTGCCGAAATTGCGCGGTATTTGGCATAGCAGATGAGTTTTGTACCACCAGTTTTCGCCGTGGTGCGGAATGGATTGCCTAGGCGTGTTTGTGTTTCAGTGGCGGCTTGTGAAAGTAGTGCTCATAAGTGATTATTTATGAGCACTATGTTGTTTGAGGTATTTGAATATAGCCAAGAAGGATTTCATTACCAGGACGCAAAAGTCTAGTTTCATAACTGTGCGGCTGTCGGACACTTCGCGCGGAACAGAACCATTACAGGTTCTCATGGCTTTCCAGGACTTAGTCGCTGCTTTGCCCGGTGTAATATGCAGTAAGTTCAGAGGCTAGGTTCTTGTAAAGCTGGTGAACCTCTTCCAATGGCGGAACTTCCAACTGGTCGATGCGTTTCACATACGGGCAGTTTACAACACAAATCGCATTCCCATCTCGATTCAGCACGGGGTACGCGAGGTTTGTCACACCAATTGCGGTTGCTGACGGCATGCGCTCGTAACCAACTTCGCGGATGCGGGCGATGTGATCCAAAAATTCGCTTCGATCAATTTCCGGTTCGCCCTGTGCAAGCCGGTGGTTCTCCAAAAGGGCATCCAACTCGTCGTCGTCTCGAAACGCAGCTAACACCCGTCCGGTTCCGGTATTTCCTAAACCGACCACCGTTCCCACACGCAGCGAGAAAACCCAGTTGCCGGGCGCTGCAATGGACGCCACGATAACGATGTCACCGTTGCTTTCCATCCCGAGGTGGCATGATTGCCAAGCCTTTCGCGTAATGGCCCTCATTTTCGGTGTGGCGCGCTCCAATAGGCGTTCCACTGGAGGGTGCTGTTGGGACAAGGCGAACATTTTCAAACTGAGCGAATAAAGGTCGTCATCGTCCGAGCGAATAACATATCCGCGTCGCACCAACGTCGAGAGCATTCGGTAAATTTCGCTTTGCGAACGATCCAGCGCCCGGGCGACGTCACCTTGCGTCAGGCCATCCCCGTGAGACGATAAAAGCTCAATAATATCTAAGCCTTTTTCAAGGGCCGGGGCGCGGTATTTTTCTTTTCCTTCGGTCACAGCACCCTCCGTCAGTATCGCTAGAGCCGGCGTATTACAGCATCTGTCGGGTTAACACAAAAAGTCAATGTTGATTTATTAATGAATGTGTGATTTGCATATGAATTGAAACGGAGGGGTTGGAGTATCTGGGAGGACAAACAAAAAAGCGCCAGCGACCTGAAATCTGATGTGGGTCTGCCTGTTCAGGCCGACGGATGCTTGGCGCCGATACTCTCCAAATACGATGCACTTTGCCGAACCGAGCCCTGTGAGGGGCGTAACTGTTGAGACCGAGGATGAAATGACTAAACCGCAGGGCCGTCTGACCGGAAAGAAAGCGCTGATCACAGCAGCGGGGCAGGGGATAGGCCGCGCCAGTGTTGAGAAGTATGTGGCGGAAGGTGCCGAGGTTCTCGCTTGTGACATCAACGATGCAACGCTGTCGGAACTGTCCGAGATCGAAGGTGTCACCGCATTGAAGCTCGACGTTACCGACGCAGATGCCGTGGCCCGGACAATCGCGGACGCTGGAACACTGGATGTGCTTTTCAATTGCGCGGGGTTTGTCGGTGCGGGCTCGATCCTTGAGTGCGATGATGATCAGTGGGACTTCAGCTTTGAGCTGAACGTGAAAGCCATGTACCGCCTGGCCAAGCTGGTGTTACCCGGGATGCTGAGCAACGGTGGTGGCTCGATCATCAACATGTCGTCGGTCGCGTCCTCGATAAAAGGCGTTCCGAACCGTTTCTCATACTGCGCATCCAAGGCAGCCGTGATCGGTCTGACCAAATCCATCGCATCCGATTTCATTACGCAAGGCATTCGGTGCAACGCTATCTGCCCGGGAACGGTAGACAGCCCCAGCCTGCACGATCGGTTGCGCGCAACTGGCGATTACGATCAGGCATTACAGGATTTTATCGCGCGCCAACCCATGGGACGGATCGGGCGCGCAGACGAAATTGCTGCACTGGCCGTGTATCTGGCTAGTGATGAAACGGCTTTTACAACAGGGCAGACCTTCGCAATCGATGGCGGTTGGACGGTTTGATCAGGGGGAATTGACATGAAACTCTTACGCTTCGGTCCGGCGGGACAAGAAAAACCAGGTCTTTTGGATGATGACGGTACAATCAGAGACCTTTCCGATGTTGTCAGCGATATCGCCGGAGAAGTGTTGTCGGACTCTGGCCTGGACGCATTGCGTGCGCTTGATGTGACGACCTTGCCTTTGGTCGAAGGCTCGCCGCGGATTGGCGCATGCGTGGGTCAGGTGGGAAAGTTCATTTGCATTGGCCTGAACTATGCAGATCACGCGGCCGAAAGCGGTATGGAGCTTCCGGCTGAGCCCGTGATTTTTTTCAAAGCGACGTCCGCCATTACCGGCCCTAATGATACGGTTGAAATACCGCGCGGGTCGGTCAAGACCGACTGGGAAGTTGAACTGGGCGTGGTGATCGGAAAACACGCCAAATACGTGTCTCCAGACGAAGCGCTTGACCATGTTGCGGGCTATTGTGTTGTAAACGACCTGTCTGAGCGTGACTTTCAGCTTCACCGCTCGGGCCAGTGGGTCAAAGGCAAGTCAGCGGACACATTTGGACCGATTGGTCCTTGGTTGGTTACGCGCGACGAAATCGCGGACCCCCAGAACTTGCCGATGTATCTTGAGGTCAACGGGCACCGTTATCAGGACGGGTCGACCAAGACGATGCATTTTGACGTGGCGACCGTCATCTCGCATCTGTCGCAATTTATGTCGTTGCAACCCGGCGATGTGATTTCAACCGGTACACCTCCGGGCGTTGGGATGGGGCAAACTCCTCAGACCTACTTGAAACCCGGCGACAAGATGGAGTTGGGGATCGAAGGCCTTGGTGTACAGCGCCAGACAGTGGAGGCCAGCGCATGACCCGTATCACCGGAATACGAACCGAAGACTTGCGCTTTCCAACATCGGACAGTTTGGACGGGTCGGATGCAATGAACCCTGATCCTGATTACTCAGCCGCTTATGTCGTGCTTGAGACAGATGGCGCGCATGAGGGGCATGGACTGACCTTTACCATCGGTCGAGGAAACGAGATTTGCGTCGCTGCGATTAAGGCGCTGGGGGCCTTGGTCAAAGGGCTGGAGCTTGACTGGATCACCGAGGACATGGGGCGATTCTGGCGCCATATTACTGGCGATAGCCAGTTGCGTTGGATCGGGCCGGACAAGGGCGCGATTCATCTGGCAACCGGGGCAGTGGTGAACGCCGCATGGGATCTGTGGGCGAAAGAGGCGGGGAAACCCGTCTGGCAACTGGTTAGTGAAATGACCCCGGAAGAGATCGTGCGTCTTATCGATTTCCGTTATCTCACGGACGCAATCACACCGGATGAGGCGCTGGAAATGTTGCGTGCCGCAGCTCCGTGCAAAGCCGACAGGATCGCCACGCTGAAGGCCGAAGGGTATCCTTGCTACACAACTTCAGCCGGGTGGCTGGGCTATCCCGACGACAAGCTACGCCGCCTTTGCCAAGAAGCAAAAGATGCTGGTTTCACGCACACCAAGTTCAAAGTTGGCCGCGATCTGGATGACGACATCCGACGTCTGACCATCGCGCGCGAAGTGCTGGGTGAGGACATGAACATCATGATCGACGCCAACCAGGTGTGGGAGGTCGATCAGGCGATTGAGTGGGTCAACGCTCTGTCCTTTGCACGACCATTCTTTATCGAGGAACCCACCAGCCCCGACGACGTTTTCGGCCACAAGGCCATTCGTGAAGGTGTGGCACCGATCAAGGTCGCCACAGGCGAGATGTGCCAGAACCGGATCATGTTCAAGCAGTTCATCAAGGAAGGCGCGATCGACATTGTTCAGATCGACAGCTGCCGGATGGGCGGGCTGAACGAAGTGCTGGCTGTGATGCTGATGGCCGCGAAATACGACCTGCCGGTCTGGCCCCATGCCGGAGGTGTGGGTCTGTGCGAATACGTCCAGCATATGTCGATGATCGACTACATTGCGATCTCGGGCGAGAAGGACAGCAAGCGGATCGAATATGTCGATCATCTGCATGAGCATTTCGTCGATCCCTGTGTCGTCAAGAACGGTGCCTACATGGCACCAACGCAGCCCGGCTTTTCGATTGAAATAAAACCCGAAACACTCAGAGATTTCCGCTTTCCAAGGCAACTGGCAGCGGAATAACCCCGACTGTCCGACCGGGCTCAAGAAACCGGCGGACGAGCATCTACCAACCTGGAGGACAATAAGATGTTGAATTTTGGAAAAACGGCCTTTGGGGCCGCCTGTATTGTTGCGCTCAGCGCAACCGCCGGTCTGGCGCAAGAGACGCTGAGATTTGGCCACGTCTACGAGGCGTCGACACCGTATCACGCGGCCGCCCTAAGAGCAGCTGAGTTGCTGGAGGAAAAGACCGACGGGCGCTACAAGATGGAGGTTTTCCCAGCCTCGCAACTGGGTAAAGAAGCTGCGCTGAACGAAGCGCTGTCTCTGGGCACGGTTGACGCGATCTATACTGGCGTTGCGTTCCTGGGTCAGTCATATGGCCCGATCAGCATCTCTGATTATCCGTTCACCATGCGGTCTTATGATCACTGGAAAGCCTATGTGAATTCGGACCTGTTCTCTGAGATGGCCGATGAGTACAAGAATATCTCGGGCAACACGATTGCGACCATGACCTATTATGGCGCCCGCCACGTCACGTCGAACAAGCCGATTCTTTCACCGGGTGACATGGAAGGTCTGAAAATCCGTACGCCGAACGCACCGGCCTATCAGATGTTCCCAGAAGCCACTGGTGCGAACCCGACGCCAATGGCTTTCGCCGAAGTGTATCTGGCCCTTCAGCAAGGTGTTGTGGACGCACAGGAAAACCCGTTGCCGACCATCCAGTTCAAAAAGTTCTATGAGGTGCAGTCGAACATCAACCTGACCGGCCACATCACGAACTCGCTGGCTGTTGTGGTGTCACCTGTGACACTGGGCAAGATGGGCGACGATGGACAGGCGCTGATCGACGCGCTGGCCGAGGCCGCCTCGGCGACATCAGACGAAATCGTACAGTCTGAGGCCGAGCTGGCCGATTGGTTCCGCGAGCAGGGCGTAACCGTGAACGAAGTGGACCGCGCACCCTTTATGGCCGCTGTTGCACCTCTGCTAAGCAGCGATGCTGTTCCGTGGGATGCTGAGACGTTCGAGCGCCTGCAAGCGATTCAGGAATAAACCAACCAGCCGGACCCGGTACCAAACCGGGTCCGGCATCTGTCAAGAAGGTGTGCCCCAATGGCCCAGACCGACGCCCCGCCCGAGATCGATTTCGACGCATTGGCCGCAGAAGACGATGCGCATTTCCAAAACTATCGCATCACAGTGCCAGATTACGGATTGCTTGCGTTGTTCGCCCTGTTGTTCGGCGTTGTGTTCTTACAGTTTTTCACGCGCTACGTGCTGAACGATTCCATCGCATGGACCGAAGAGGCTGCACGCTACCTTTTGATCTTGCTAGGTTTTGCCGGAGCGATCCGTTGTCAGGCCGTAGGCAGCCATATCGTGTTGGAGTTCGTTGACAAATACTACGGCCGCAAACTGGGGTGGGTGCATCTCTTCGCGCTGGTCGCGACATTTGTTTTGTTTGCCGTGATCATCTGGTCGGCATTTGAATTGATCCAACGGACCTCTTTCCAACAAATGGTCTCGTTACCTTTCCCGAAATACTATCTGCATATAGCCGTTTTGATCCTGGCCATCGGCAATCTGGGCGTGGTCGCCTACCAGATCTTTTCTCGACTGAAACAATTGGCACAAGGTGGCGACACATGGGCCTGATCATTCTCTTTGTTTCGCTGTTCGGCCTGATGCTTCTGCGGGTTCCGATCGCGTTCTCGCTGGCTTTGTCGTCCTTCGCTTACATCCTTCATTCTGGACTGCCGCCAGTTTTGTTAATGCACAACATGGTCAACGGCATGGACAGCTTTCCGCTGCTGGCTATTCCGTTCTTCATTCTGGCCGGAGCGCTGATGAATTCCGCGGGGATAACGGCGCGGATCTTTGGGTTTGCGCGCGCCATTGTCGGCTGGATGCATGGCGGGCTGGGTCATGTGAATGTGGGCGCCAGTATTATTTTTGCCGGGATGTCCGGCGCGGCTGTTGCCGATGCGGGTGGTCTTGGCGCGATTGAGATCAAGGCCATGCGCGAGGCAGGCTATGACGATGATTTCAGCGTCGGTGTGACGGCGGCCTCGTCAACGATCGGACCGATCATTCCGCCGTCTTTGCCTTTGGTTATCTTTGGGGTCATGGCCTCGGTCTCCATCGGGAAACTTTTCGTGGCCGGGATCGTTCCGGGCCTTTTGATGGCTGTGGCTTTGTCTGCCATGATCTGGTGGATGTCGCGGACACGCAACTATCCGCGCGATGTCAGCTTTAGCCCCTCGGTCATCGCGACCCGGTTCAAGGCGGCTTTCCTACCTTTGATGACTCCGGTCATCATCGTGGGAGGCATCGTATCGGGTGCCTTCACTCCGACAGAAGCTGCGATTGGGGCCGCAGCCTATGCCCTGATCCTTGGTACGTTGGTCTACCGGACCCTCACCGTTCGGAAACTGGCCGTGATCTCACTCGAAACAATAGAAACGACTGCGGCGATCATGATGATCGTGGGGGCCGCTTCGGTCTTTGCCTGGATTCTGACCGCCAATCAGGTTGCAGCGCATTTTGCCGAATTCGTGTTGTCCTTCACCGACAGCAAAGCCGTTGTATTGTTGCTGATCATGGCGGTTGTCTTGGTCGTTGGCCTGTTCATGGAAACCATTGCCGCGATCTCGATCCTTGTTCCCGTGCTTATGCCGGTTGCCGCACAATTCGGCATCGACCCCGTGCATCTGGGCATCATCGTTATCCTCAATTTGATGCTTGGGCTTTTGACCCCACCTGTGGGGATGGTGCTGTTCGTCCTGTCCCGTGTGTCCAAAGTACCGTTCGAACAATGCGTACGTGCGACGCTACCGTTTTTGGTTCCCTTGCTGGGTGTTCTTTTGTTGCTGACCTTTGTGCCTTCGCTGGTCCTTTGGTTGCCCAATTTGCTGTACGGATCATAAAACCGGTTAAACCGGGTCATGCTGAGTGCAAGCTATGACCCGGTTGAAATGCAGTTCGGGGCAAACGAATCCGGTACGATTCGACTGCAATTTCCGCAGACCTCATTTTCCTCACAGGCAACACTGTGTGCCGATCTACTGTTTCATCAGCAGACACTGCCTGTTTCGCGGGCGTGCCTTGATAAGTTCGGTTTAGATTCCGAAAAATCCCCATCAATTCGTTGACAATGAATTTCCAAAAATGCAACCAATTGCACATTGGTTGTCAATAAAGGTTGCAATCTGTGCTCAAGCAAAGCTCCAGCACTGATAACGGCGCGGAGGCCGCGATCCTGAAGTTATCGGCGTTCAGTCTGTCGTTTCACGGCCAGCCCGCACTGGCGGTGGACGGTTTGGACCTCGCTGTGGCAGCGGGCGAGACGCTGTGCATTGTGGGCGAATCCGGGTGCGGTAAATCAGTGACGGCGATGGCGTTGATGGGATTGCTGCCGCGCGACATCATCGACATCCCTTCGGGGCAGTTGCAGTTCGAGGGCCGCACCTATGATCTGCGCACCGAACAGCTTGACGCAGAAACGCGCGGCGACCGGATGGCGATGATCTTTCAGGAGCCTATGACCTCGCTCAACCCGGCGTTCAAGGTCGGCGATCAGATCACCGAGGCCGTCCTGCATCACCGCAACTGCAGCCGCGCCGAGGCGGACGCAAGCGCGCTTGCCATGCTGCGCCGCGTTGGTATCCCGGCCCCGGAACAGCGTTTGAACGAATACCCGCATCAACTTTCGGGTGGCATGCGGCAACGCGTAATGATTGCGATGGCGCTGATCAACAACCCGTCGCTGCTGATCGCGGATGAGCCGACAACGGCGCTGGACGTAACTATTCAAGCGCAAATTCTGGACCTGATCCGGGAACTTCAGGCCGAAACCGGAATGGGCGCGGTGTTCATCACCCATGATCTTGGTGTGGTTGCCGAGATCGCAACCAATGTGGCCGTCATGTATGGCGGCCAGATCGTTGAAAGCGGCCCGGTGGATGCGGTGTTCGACGATCCTCAACACCCCTATACGATTGGGCTCATGAGCTCGGTCCCGCGGATGACCGGCGCGCGGGATCGGCTGATCACCGTGCCGGGGACGGTGCCGTCTCTGGCCAATATGCCGAAAGGGTGCAGGTTCAGAACGCGCTGTCCCTTTGCCACAGATGACTGCGCCGAACGCCCAAGCCTTTCAGAGATAGGGCAGGGAGAGCATGCCGTCGCTTGTCACTATGCCCCGCTGGAACAGCTCAAGGGGGTCCGATGCGCGATATAATCCTTGAGGCACGGAACCTCACCCGCCATTTCACGCTGGGCGCAGGGCTGTTCGAACGCAAGACGGTTGTGCGCGCGGTTGATGGGGTGTCCTTGTCGGTGCGCAAGGGCGAGACCTTTGCCATCGTCGGGGAATCCGGCTGCGGCAAATCCACACTTGCACGTCTGCTGATGCGTCTGGATCGCCCGACATCCGGCCAAGTTCTGTTTGACGGGCAAGAGGTTCAAGATCTCGCCCGCCGTGACATGGCCCCGCTGCGCCAGAAAATGCAGTTCGTGTTCCAGGACCCGTTTTCCTCGCTCAACCCGCGCATGACCGTGGGCAAGCTGGTTGGTGAACCGCTGGAGGTCCACGCGCCCGAACTGGACGAGGGCGCGCGCCGTCAGAAGGTGGCCGCGCTGTTGGCGCAGGTCGGGCTGTTGCCGGACCACGCAAACCGTTACCCGCACGAATTCTCGGGCGGTCAAAGACAGCGGATCGGGATCGCCCGCGCGCTGGCCTCGGGGCCACTGTTGTTGATCGGGGATGAACCCGTCTCGGCGCTGGATGTGTCAGTGCAGGCGCAAGTGGTCAATCTGCTGAACGACCTGAAACAGGATCTGGACCTGACACTGGTGATCATCGCCCATGATCTGGCCGTGATCCGGCATATGAGCGACCGCATCGCGGTGATGTATCTGGGGCAGGTGGTCGAAACCGGCCCCGCAGATCAGGTGTTCGAACAGCCACGCCATCCCTATACGCATGCACTGTTGTCAGCGATCCCGGAACCCGAACCGGGGCGCGCGCGGGATCACATGACGCTGAAAGGGGAAACGCCCAGCCCGTCCTCTCCGCCGTCAGGGTGCCGGTTCCACACGCGTTGCCCCTTTGCGCAGGATGATTGCCGGGCGCAGGCCCCGGTTCTGGACGATGCGGGCGGGGATCATCACGTCGCCTGCCATCACTGGAAAACCATACCAGAGGCCGGAAAACCGGTCCCGCCACGGCGTCGCAGCGCCGGAGCAGAAGAGCGGTTCGCGCTGTATCGCGCGGCTGTCCAATCTTCGCAGAATTCTGCCAAAAACGGAGAGGAAACATTATGAACGTCTTGAAAACCGGACTGATAGCCGGATTACTCGGTGCCACGGCATTATCCGCCCAGGCCGCCGATCTGCGCATTGCCCTGCAATCGGATGCCGATGTGCTGGACCCCGATCAGTCGCGTACTTTCGTGGGGCGCATTGTCTATGCCTCGATGTGCGACAAGCTGGTCGACATCACCCCTGATCTGGAACTGATCCCGCAGCTGGCGACCGGATGGGAGTGGAGCGAGGACGGCACATCCCTGACCATGACCCTGCGCGAGGGCGTGGTGTTTCATGACGGCACGCCCTTCAACGCGCAGGCCGTGGCGGATAATATCGACCGTTCGCAAAACCTTGAGGAATCGCGCCGCAAGTCCGAGTTGAAATCGGTCACCGGTGTGGATGTGGTCGATGACTATACCGTCCGCTTCAACATGGCTGCGCCCGACGCGACGCTGCTGGCGCAATTCGCCGACCGGTCGGGCATGATGGTTTCCCCTACTGCAGCCAAGGCGGCGGGGGCTGATTTCGGCCTGAACCCGGTCTGCTCCGGCCCGTTTAAGTTCAAGGAACGCGTGGCGCAGGACCGGATCGCGCTGGAACGGTTCCCGGATTATTGGAACGCGGATGAAATCCACTTTGACAGCGTCACCTTCCTGCCGATCCCGGACACAACCGTGCGCCTAGCCAACCTGCAATCGGGTGACATTGATATGCTGGAGCGTCTGGCCGCGACCGATCTGACGCAGGCCGAAGGCGATGGCGGCATCAATGTCGAACGCGCCGTTTCGCTTGGATATCAGGGCATTACCATCAATGTGAACAATGGCGACAAGGGCGACAACCCTTGGGGCAATGACAAACGTTTGCGTCAGGCCCTCAGCTATGCGTTGGACCGCGATGCAATCAACCAGGTCGTGTTCGAAGGGGCCTTTGCGCCGGGCAACCAACCTTTCCCGCCGACCTCACCCTGGTATGACGCCGATCACCCGGTGCCTGCGCGTGATGTGGAAAAGGCCAAGGCCTTGTTGGCCGAAGCGGGCTTCCCCGATGGGATCGACCTTGAAGTTCAGGTGCCAAACACCACCGTTCCGCTGCAGCTGATGCAGGTGGTGCAGGCCATGGCCGCCGAGGCCGGGATCAGAATTGAGATCACGTCCAAGGAATTCGCCACCCTGCTGGCGGACCAAAGCGCCGGTGACTATCAGGCTAGCCAGATCGGATGGTCAGGTCGCGTCGATCCCGATGGCAATATCCACCAGTTCATGACCACTGGTGGCGGCATCAATGACAGCCACTATTCCGACCCCAAAGTGGATGAGATGCTGAACAACGCCCGCGCCTCGACCGATTTCGAGGTACGCAAGGCGGACTATGATGCGGCGCGGGACATTCTCGCCCAGGATATGCCGATTGTTTACCTCTATCACCAGACATGGATCTGGGCACTTGATGATGGCCTCAAAGGCTTCACCCCTTACCCTGACGGGATGATCCGTCTGGAAGGCGTGACGCTGGAGAAATAAGCCACTCACGGCCCGCCCGGACCTCCAGCCGGGCGGGTTCCTTAATCCGAAAGCCCTGATCCCATGCTGTCTTTCATCCTGCGTCGCATTCTGATTGCGATCCCGACGATCCTGCTGATCTCGATCTTCGTGTTCAGCCTGCAAAAACTGCTGCCCGGCGATCCGGTCCTTGCAATGGCAGGTGAGGAGCGTGATCCCGAAGTGCTGGAGTTCCTGCGCGAGAAATATCGCCTGAACGATCCGATCCCGGTGCAATACCTGACATGGGTCGGCAATGCGCTGCAGGGCGATCTGGGGATTTCGCTGCGGACCAATCAGCCGGTGACCGAGCTGATCGCCGAAAAGCTGCCGGTGACGATACAACTGGCTGTCATGGCGATCCTGTTTGCGCTGGTGATCGGGATACCGGCGGGCATCTTGTCGGCGGTCAAGAAAGGCACGGTCACAGATTACGTGGCCAATATCGTGGCGCTGTCCGGGCTGTCGATTCCGAATTTCTGGCTGGGGATCATGCTGATCCTGCTGGTGTCGGTGAAACTCGATCTGCTGCCGGCCTCGGGCTATGTCCCGCTGTCAGAGGATCCGGTGAAATCGATCACCACCATGCTGATGCCCGCCTTTGTGCTGGGCACCGCGCTGGCCGCGACACTGATGCGGCATACGCGGTCGGCGATGCTGGGCGTGCTGAAATCCGATTATGTGCGCACGGCCCGTGCCAAAGGTCTATATGAACGCCGCGTGGTGCTGAAACACGCTTTTCGAAATGCGTTGACCCCGATTGTCACGCTGACCGCGCTGCTGTTCGGAGAACTGATCGCAGGCGCCGTCCTGACCGAGCAGATTTTCACCATCCCCGGCTTTGGCAAGATGGTCGTGGATGCGGTGTTCAACCGTGACTATGCCGTGGTGCAGGGCATCGTTCTGGTCACGGCCGTGGGGTTCATCGTAATGAACCTGCTGGCGGATGTGGCCTATGTGCTGCTGAACCCCCGTCTGAGGACTGCCTGATATGGCTTTGGCTGATCCCATCCTCGCGCGGCGTCCCGAAAACCGGGTCTGGAAGAAATTCCGCACCCACAAAAGCGCCATGCTGGGCGGTTTTCTGGTCACGTTCTTCGTGCTGATCGCCCTTCTGGCCCCGATCCTACCAGTGCCCGATCCGGCAGCCACCGACTGGGGCGCGGTGCGCAAACCACCGACCGCCGCGCATCCGTTTGGCACGGATGAGATCGGGCGGGATGTGCTGTCGCGCATGATCTGGGGGGCGCAGGCATCCTTGCTGGCGGGCGTGGTGTCGGTTGGAATTGCCGTCCTGCTGGGTGTTCCGCTGGGCATCATTGCAGGCTATTTCGGCGGCTGGATCGACGCCATCATCTCACGCTGTACCGAGGCGCTGCTGGCCGCGCCGTTCCTGATCCTCGCCATCGCTCTGGCGGCGTTTCTGGGCCCGTCGCTGACCAATGCGATGATCGCGATTGGCCTTTCGGCGACACCGATCTTCATCCGCCTCACACGAGGGCAAGTTTTATCGGTGCGGGCCGAAGACTATGTGACATCGGCACGTGCCATCGGCTTGCCAACCTCGAAAATCCTCAGCCGATATATCTTCCCTAATGTGCTGCCGCCCGTTTTGGTGCAGGCGACTCTGACCATCGCCACCGCCATCATTGCCGAGGCGTCGCTGTCCTTTCTCGGCCTTGGCCAACAACCACCTGCGCCAAGTTGGGGATCGATGCTGAACACCGCCAAGAACTTCCTCAACCAGGCCCCGTGGATGGCCATGTGGCCGGGCATCGCGATCTTCCTCGTGGTGCTGGGGTTCAACCTTTTGGGCGACGGGCTGCGCGATGCGCTGGACCCGCGCGAACATTGATTTCGGAGATCTACTATGACTGAATTCACCACCCGACCCGAGATCCGAGGCACCTTTGGCGTCGTCACCTCGACCCACTGGATCGCCTCGGCTGTGGGGTTCGGTATTCTGGAAAAGGGCGGCAACGCGTTTGACGCCGCCGTGGCCACCGCGATGACCCTGCAAGTGGTCGAGCCGCATCTGAACGGCCCCGCAGGCGACATGCCGGCCATTTTCCACTCGGCCAAGACCGGCAAAACGCAGGTGCTATGCGCCCAAGGCCCCGCACCCGCAGCGGCAACGATTGAGCATTACAACGGTTTGGGCCTGAACCTGATCCCCGGTTCGGGCTTGTTGGCAACGGTGATCCCCGGAGCCTTCGACGGCTGGATGCTGATGCTGCGCGATCACGGGCAACTGCCGCTGCGCGAAGTGATGGAGCCTGGCATCGCCTATGCCCGCGACGGGCACCCGGTTCTGCCGCGCGTGGCACACACGATCGACGGTCTGTCTGACTTCTTTGAGGACGAATGGCCCTCATCAGCCGAAACATGGATGCCGGATGGCAAAGCGCCAGAGCCGAATAGCAACTTTGCCAACCCCGCACTGGCTGCGACCTATGAGCGGCTTGTGACAGATGCCGAAGCCGCCCATGAGGATCGCGCAGATCAGATCGACGCCGCCCGCCGGGCGTGGCGCGAAGGGTTCGTGGCTGACCGCATCTTTGACTATCTGTCCGACGCCAAGGTCATGGATGTCTCAGGCCAGCGGAACGCCGGTGTCATGACGCGCGCGGATATGGCCGATTGGCAGGCGACCTATGAGGACACGCTGACCTATGACTATCACGGCTGGACCGTCCACAAGACCCACGCCTGGAGCCAGGGTCCGGTTCTGTTGCAGGCGCTGGCGATCCTGAAAGGGGTCGATCTGGGCGCGATGGACCCCAATGGGGCCGAGTTCGTACATACTGTGATCGAGGCGATGAAGCTCGCGTATGCGGATCGTGAGGCCTATTACGGCGATCCCGATCACAGCGACATTCCGATGGACTACCTGCTGAGCGACGCCTATGCCGCCGAACGGCGCGCACTGATCACTGCGGATGCCTCGCAGGATCAACGCCCGGGCCGGGTGCCGGGATATGAACATCTGGCCGACGCCTATATCGCCCGTGCGGCGCGCGATTTCTCGGCCAGAACCGGAGCCAGCGCGGGTGAGCCAACCATGTCGCACCTGTCCGAGAAACGCGGCGACACCGTGCATCTGGACGTGATCGACCGTTGGGGCAACATGGTTGCCGCGACACCCTCGGGCGGGTGGCTGCAAAGCTCGCCGGTCATTCCGGGGCTGGGCTTTCCGCTGAATAGCCGAGCGCAGATGTTCTGGTTGGAGCCGGGCTTGCCAACTTCGTTAGCACCGGGGCGCAGGCCGCGCACGACGCTGACGCCCAGTTTGGCGGAAAAGGACGGGGTACAGTTGGTCTTTGGTACACCCGGCGGCGATCAGCAGGATCAGTGGCAGCTGATCTGGTTCCTGCGCTTTGTGCATTTCGGACTAGGTTTGCAGGAATGCATGGACGCGCCGCTGTTTCATTCGATGCATTTTCAGGGCTCGTTCTATCCCCGCGCAGCTGCCCCCGGTGAGATGATGATCGAAGCGAGCTTTGGCGAAACCGTGATCGAAGATTTGCGCGCGCGTGGCCACAAAGTCACCGTGGCCGAGCCTTGGACGGTTGGCCGCCTGACCGCCGCCTTGCGCGAAACGGACGGAACCCTGCGCGCGGCGGCGACGCCGCGATTGATGCAGGCTTATGCGGTGGGGCGGTGACATGACCTATTCCCTGATTGCAAAAGACCCCGAAACCGGTGCTATCGGCCTGATCGTGGCCAGCCGTTTCTTTGCTTGCGGGGCGCGGGTGCCCTGTGTCGGCGCGCGCAGTGCGATTGCGTCTCAGGCGTTTTCAAACCCGGTTTGGGGGACCGAAGGGTTGAAGCGTCTGGAGGCAGGCGAAGCAGCCCAGGATGTTCTCGATGACCTTGTGCAGCGTGATGAGGGGCGCGCCGCACGCCAGGCGCATCTGATGGACAGCCAAGGGCGCTTCGCCGCCTTTACCGGCGAGGATTGCATCGACTGGGCCGGGCATCGGGTCGGCGATGAACACTCGGTTGCGGGCAATATGCTAGCGGGGCCGGACGTGGTGGATGCCACCTTTGAAACCTATGCCGCCGAGACCGCGCTGCCCTTTCCCGAACGCCTGATGACCGCGATGGAGGCGGGCGAGCGTGCAGGTGGAGACAAACGCGGCAAACAGGCCGCTGGTCTGGTCATCCATCAGGGCCAGTCGCATGCGTGGCTGGACATGCGCAGCGACGATCACGCCGATCCGTTGGCCGAGCTTCGGCGGCTCTATGACGTGGCGGGGGAACGGTATCTGCATTTCGTCGAGGCGATGCCCAGCGAGCAGAATTTTTCAGGCAACCCCGACCGGAGCGCACTGGATGCCGCGATTGCGGCGGCTGAGGCCAAACGAAAGGCCGAGGGGCGGGTCAGCCGCTCGCTGGCCAGTGATCCCGCGTGATGCATGGGCGGGATTGAGCTTTCAACCCTAGCGACCCTGATCGCCATTGCTGGTGCCGCCGGTGTATTCGGCGGCATTCTGGCCGGTCTGCTGGGGGTTGGCGGCGGCATCGTCATCGTCCCGGCGCTGTACTTCGCCCTGTCTCTGACCGGCAGCGATCCGGCGCTGACCATGCAGGTCGCAGTTGGGACCTCTCTGGCCACGATCGTGTTCACCTCGCTGTCCTCCAGCTGGGGGCACTACAAGCGTGGGGCGCTGGATATGGCACTGCTCAAACGCTGGGCTCCGGCCATACTGGTTGGCGTCGTTATCGGCGGCATATTAGGTGGTGTGGTCAGCGGCTATATTCTGGTTGCGGTCTTCGCCACGGTTGCTGCGCTGGTGGCGCTGGACATGATCTTTCGCAAACCCGGCAATGCCGACAAGCCGCGCAACTTTTCGCCCCGCGTCTGGGCTGCAACCGGCGTGTTTGCCGGGGCGATATCGGCGATGATGGGCATCGGCGGTGGCACGGTTTGTGTGCCGGTTCTGAACTTTCTGGGCTATGACATACGCCGCGCGGTGGGAACCTCGGCCGCTATCGGGTTTGTCATCGGCCTGCCGGGCGCGCTGATCTATGCAGCGACGGGGCTAGGGCAAACTGGCCTGCCGCCTTTCTCGGTAGGTTACGTGAATCTGATCGCGGCGGCACTGATCATTCCGCTGACCACCAGCTTTGCCCATGTGGGGGTTCGCATTGCTCATACGATCTCGCAACGTGCATTGCGCCTTGCGTTTGGTGGGTTCCTGATGCTTACGTCGCTGCGCATGTTTTACGATCTGATCGGAGCGTTCTGACCTTGGAGACCTGCCCTACAGATACCGAGCTGACAGCGGCCCTGCGTCAGGGGATCGACACTGGTGATTTCGTGAAGAACGGCAAACTGCTGCCTGAACGTGCGCTGGCCGAAGCGCTGGCCGTGACCCGCGCCCGCATGCGCCGGATTTTGGACCAGCTCGAGGAAGACGGAACCGTGTTTCGCAGACACGGGCAGGGCACCTTTGTGTCGCCACCGCCTGCTGTGGGTGCCAGCCCGTTCCGTGCCGTTGCGGCCAAGGTGATGCCGCGCGATGTCATGGAGGTGCGGTTAGAGATTGAACCCGCTTTGGCGGCTTTGGCCGCGCAGCGTGCGACGACCAGAGAATTGCGCACGCTTGAACAGCTAATGCGCGCCACACTTGATGCGGCAGACACGCAGGCCTATGGCGTTGCGGACGATGTGTTCCACTACAAGATCGCCGAATTGGCCCATAACCCGCTGTTCCTGACGGTGTATGATTCAATCCGAGCCGTGCGCAAGCAATCGGCCTGGACCCAACAGCGTGAAACACACTATTCGCCGGCGACTCTGGTGCGTCTGGGCGAGCAGCATGAACAGTTGTTCAGCACAATCTCTGCACGCGATAGTCAGGCGGCTGCTGAGGTCATGCAAACACATTTGTTATCGGTTTCGAATGCGATGCTGCGGGATCGGACCTATGGTCACGCCGCCAGCCTGACCGAAGGGTAAGTCGCCCCGTTAAAACGTTTTGAAGCAGGTTTGAGAGACGAAAATGCCCCCTCTTTTCAGCAGTTTCCACCTTCGGGATGTGACGTTCAAAAACCGCATCGCCGTCTCACCCATGAGCCAGTACCGCGCAAAGGAAGGCCAAGCTAATGACTGGCACCTTGCGCATTTGGGGCGGTTCGCAATGGGTGGGGCCGCACTGGTCTATGCCGAGGCCACTGCCGTCACCCGCGACGGTCGCCGTACCCCTGGCGATCTAGGTCTGTGGGATGACCGCCAGATCGACCCGCTGGCGCGCATCAGCGCTTTTATCGAACAGGAAGGCGCAGTTCCCGGTATTCAACTCAGCCATGCGGGCCGTAAAGCTTCTGAGCGGCGCCCATGGCACGGGGAAACCCCACTGGATGAGGTCGATGCCCGCGAACGCAACGAAGAAGCGTGGCACGCCATCGCTCCCTCGGCGTTGCCCTACGCCGATGGTTGGCCCACCCCGCGCGAGATGACCGAAGAGGATATCGAATCCGTCATTGATGCCTTCGGTGCCGCCGCGGCACGCGCGCACCGCGCGGGGTTCAAAGTGATCGAAATCTATGCCGCTCATGGTTTTCTGGTGCACCAGTTTCTATCGCCCATCACCAATCAAAGGCAGGACAGATGGGGTGGCAGTGCAGCAAATCGGACGCGTTTCGCCGTCGAGGTCGCGCGTGCGATCCGCCGGAATTGGCCCGAAGACTTGCCGCTCGCCTTTAGACTATCCGCAACCGATTGGCTTGACGCAGGTCTGACCGTCGACGACACGGGCGAAATCGCCAAGGCGCTAAAAGGGGCGGGTGTGGATATGGTCGATTGCAGTTCGGGCGGGATCGGGGGCAAGGAACGCCCACAGAAAATGACCATCTCGCAGGGATTCCAAGTCCCCTTTGCTGCGCAGGTACGGGCCCAGTCGGACATGCCAACTATGGCAGTTGGGTTCCTTTGGGACGCAAGTCTGTGCAATGCGGTGATCGAAAATGGGGATGCAGATATGGTCGCTCTTGCGCGGGAATTGCTGGATGATCCCAACTGGCCTTTGCACGCTGCAGCGTATCTGGGTGAAGGTGCCGATCACGCGCTTTGGCCGATCGAAGCAGGTTGGTGGTTAATGAAACGTGACCGGTTACTGTCCAAACTCGGGTTGCGTTCGGATTGATACTCGGCGCGGCACCCGGCCGTCACTCAAAAGGAAGCTAATATGGCGACCCTCTATCACGCTCCACTCACATGTTCGCTCGCCGCCCGTTTCGCAGCGGCTGAGGGAGAGGTCGATCTGGATCTTGTGCTGGTAAATCTGGCGACCCGCAAAACAGAGTCAGGAGGATCGCTCTACGATATCAACCCTCTGGGTCAGGTCGCGGTTATGGATGCTGATGACGGAGCGAGGCTGGCCGAGACCTCAACCGTTCTGACCTGGATTCAAACGCACTCGCTTGTAGATGGCTTTCGGATTACACCCACTGATCCAAAATACTTTCAGATGCTGCGCTGGTTGGCTTTCTGCGCCACCGAACTGCACAAAGGTCTGTTTCGCGTCGTTTTTTATCAGGAGGCGACAGATGAGGTGAAACAACGTGTTCGAGGTTTGATGCCCTCACGTTTCCAATTGCTCGATACACACCTAAAGGATCGGGAATACCTGCTCGGGGATAGTTTTTCAGCCGCTGACGCCTATCTGGCGTGGTTCTTCGTCCTGTCAGGATATGCAAAGGTCGATCATGCAGATTTCCCGCAACTTGAGGCCTACCGCCAACGTGTCTTGAGCCGCAAGTCGATTGCTACGTTGATTGAGGATGACATGAGGCTGGATCGAGAGCTGCGGCAGAATTTATTTGGGTAAGACGGAAACAACCCGCGCCCTCCTTGTCTTCGATAGACAAGGAAGGCGCGGGCAAGCAGCTCAAGTTATTACGTTTTTTGCTTAGCCCTGCGACTCTGCTTGCAGGTAGGCGATGACATTGGTGATATCTTCGTCTTTTTTCAGGCCCGGGAACTGCATTTTGTTACCAGGAACTGTGCCTTTGGGGTCGGCCAAAAAGCTTGTCAGCGTTTCCGCATCCCAAACAACTTCGGAGCCTTTCAGTGCGTCAGAATATTTGAAACCATCGACCTGACCGGCGGAAGCGCCGACAATACCGAACAGCGACGGGCCTACTCCGTTGCGCCCTTCTTTCGTTTGATGGCAGGCTTTGCATTTACGATAGACTTTTTTACCGGCTTTGATGTCGCCATCTACGGCCGCAAGGGTAACGGTGGCGGCGGCAGGCGCAGCCTCGGCTTTTTTGTCGTCCAGGTTAAAGAACAGACGCGCGGTGATCGGAACAGTGCGCGTGATTCCAGGAAGGCTGGCCAGTTCCATCAGTTTATCGACGCCTGCGTTCACGCCCGCGTCTTCTGTGCTCAGAAAGACCATGTCGTTTGTCGATACCATTACAGAGGTTTCGGACACACGTACGACGAACATTTCGACGTCGAACTCAACATCTGTTCCCGCCAATGAAAGGACAGATTCGGCATCGACGACTGTGGTCTGCCCAACAGCAAGCCCCGAGACCTCTTCCATGTCAAATTCCGCAGTCAGTGCGGCGGTGCCGACGTTGCGGAATACATGCTCAATCATCCGTTCGTTGCGGATATCGATATTCGTCTCGACCGAAGAAAGGTCGATTTCGATTTCTGCCTTACCGTCTGGGCCCACATGTCCAGACAGGTTTGTGAAGGAGTTCACCTCACCCACGGTGTCTTTTTTGATCGTGCCGTACGCGAGATGTGAGTTCTCGGCTGACAGGGTCCAGCTTTCCGCCAAAACCGGGGTTGCAACAATTGCCGACGCAAACGTGACTGCTTTCAACAGAAGTTTCATTTCTTTCCTCCACAGGTTATGTCAGTCCTGACCCTGCGGGCCCGGTCCGTGCATTACAAACACACACAGGTCGCGATTTATTCGATGGGTGTCGAAATTAGTTCCGAATTTGCCGTACGCGGCGCGATCCAGACGCACTCTAAACGCGTCTGGCGGTTTGGGTTGGCTTTGTCTGGCGCCTCGGACGTGGCCGACGATTTGCTGCAATCAACCTGCCTGCGCGCCTTAGAGCGTCACCATCAGGTGACATCTCATGATCGATTGGACAGTTGGCTGATGACGATCTGCCGTTCGATCTGGTTGAATGAAGTGCGCGCGCGCTCTGTTCGTAAGGCACAAGCGCTGTCTGTAACACCCGAAGCGGAATTAATTTCGTCTGAACCTGACTCAGAAACGAATATTTTCGCCACTGAGGTGTTTAAACAAGTAATGCAGCTGCCAGAAGCGCAGCGGGAGACGGTGATGCTTGTGTTCGTTGAGGGCTATAGCTACCGAGAAGCCGCTGCGTTGCTGGAGGTGCCAATAGGAACTATCATGAGCCGGTTGTCCAACGCCCGGCAGAAATTGAAAACCGTGATGCAGCACGATGCGGCAGACGCCGTTTGACGGAGTGGCAAATGAAGTTTTCCGATGACACGCTAAAGGCGTATCTGGAAGGCAACGTGGATGAAGATCAGGCAATCGCGATTGAGTCCGCGATTGAGACCGACCCCACGCTTGAAACGCGCCTTATGGCGCTGGACCCGATTGCACCGGTGGTGCAGGCGGTCTTTGAAACTGTACCCGCCGAAGCCCCCATTGTGGAGCTTCCGGAACCTCAGGCGTCCGAGCCTGTGCGACCTGCCAATGTTAATGGGCCGTGGCGTCTGATGGCTGTTGCTGCTTCTGTTGCTGTCATTGCGGTGTCGGCAACGGTTTGGGCAACCCGGCCGGAGCCATTGGGTTGGGCAGAGCAGGCCGCGATTTACCAGTCACTCTATGTGCCTGATACGATCGCCTCTCTGGACAATTCGGAACAAGCCTTGGATGCGCAGTTTGCACAAGCCGAAGCACAGCTTGGCCGATCGTTGAACCGCGAAACGCTCGAGGCGTTGCCGGGGATGGAGCTTAAACGCGCCCAAGTGCTGTCGTTCAATGGCAAGCCCCTGATTCAGGTTGTATTTGCTGATGAAGAAGGCCAGCCATTTGCGTTTTGTATCATCCGCCAAGGTGCAGGTGCGCCGGGTAAGGACGTTAACCTGGCAACGCTGAGTGGTTTGGCGACGGCGACTTGGTCGCAGGGTGGGTATGGCTACATGCTGATCGGCAGTGATGAAGGTACTGAACTGGATGGCCAACTGGACATCCTGACCTCAACCTTTGCAAGCTGATTGGTCTTCGTTCGCGAAACGCCTTGTGAACTGACCGAAATACCAGAAGTATAGCGGGCATGACGTCGAAACCTGTCATGCCCAAACCTGATGAGGACGAGGACCCCCTCGGGCCTCCCAGCATTTATGACTCAGGTGGTCCCGAGGATGAGGACCTTTGGTTCCTGCCTCCTGACGAAGAGGTCGAGGAAGATTACCTGCTGCCGGGACCTAAATCGGACCGGCGCTTATTGTTCGACCCGCGTGACTGGCGTGCTGCTCAGGCTGAACTGTCACTGGAATTGGCGGATCTTGCGGCGACTTTCGGCGCGTTAGATGAACGCCTGCGTGCCGGACCAAAGGGTTGGACGCATCGTCTTGCCTTGATGGAAGTCTCCGATTTGGGTTGGTGGACTGGCGATCGTATTGGTGTGGATCGCCTGGCTTTGTGGACGGGGCTACGCATTGGAGCGACTGGGGATGATGTACAAGCTCTGTTCCGGGCTGGTTGGGCAGTGCGCCGGTTGATTTCCGGCGCCGGTCCGTCCGAAGGTGGTTGGGGTGCTGGTCTGACGGCATTTCTGGATCGCTTGGCACAGGGGATTGACGAAGTTCCTGAGGCCGTGGCGGATCTGGCCGAAGTAATGGAGAACGGGCAAGGGCTGCACCCTGTGACGCAGGCCGCGGTTGGGTTTCATGCATGGCGCGCACTGTCTGAGGGAATCGCTCAGGACACAGAAGCCGCGATCATTGCGGCCCGGCACGCTGCGGCCATGGGGCGGGGTGGGGCGCGATTCATGCCAATCGCCCTTTCAGGCCCCGGAGCGCTGCGTGGCGTGGGATCGACCGAGGAAAAACTTAGCGCATGGATTACGGGGGCAGGGCAGGCGGCCCTCGCTGCCTTGCTACATCTGGATCGGGTCAGTGCTTGGGAGCGTCGTGCCAGAGAGATAACTGCTGACCTGAGCGGCCGCACACCACCTCAGCTTATTGATGTTATGACGGCTTGGCCGATGGTTTCCGCGCCGTTGGCCGAAGAATTGACCCGGGCTTCGCGGGCAGCGGTGCAACGCAATATCGATCTGTTCACCAAGCGGGCGCTGGTTCGAGAGGTGACGGGTCAAGGGCGTTATCGCGTTTGGACCGCAGCGCTGTGATCTAAGATCCAATCACGAAAAGCTCGGGCCGGAGGTCGAAGAGCGGATCGCGCCGGATAAATCAGATGATATGCTTCTTGCCCGGCTACAGAAATCTTGGGAAGGCAGGGAACGAGGCCGGAAAGTGTCATGATACGGTCCGTGGCTGGTGCGCGCGCTAATGCAACACCGCCACCGCTGGCTGCGATTTCGGCGGCCATGATGGAATTGTCAGCAAAGAAAAACCGCGCCTGTCCTGCGGGAAGGCGAAGTTTTTCAAAAAGCTGTAGCCAACTGGCCCGATGGGTTGAAACCTCGATCAAAGTGAATTGAAACAGGTCCTGCGGGTTGTTTATCTGAACAGCGATTTGCGGAGGTGCGACTGGATACAATCGCTCGCGCAGCAACTCGTCGCCTTCTGATCCGAAAAGCGATGGGTTTCCGAATACAATTTGCAGGTCAGTGAACCTGTTTGTGAAGTCCGAAGCGATATTGCCTGTGCTCAGGGACAAATTGATCGCTGGATGGGACCGCTGAAACTCCGGTAATCCCGACGCCAGTATGCCATGGGCAAATAACAGAACCGATTGAACATAGAGGCGCTGTTCGCGGGTCTCTCCAAAAAGTCCGGTCGTTGCGGTTTCCAGCATCAACAATGATTGCTGCACAGAGGGCAAATATGCCCGGCCTGCTTCGGTCAGTGTGACAGAGTGTGCATGCCGGTGAAACAAGGGCGTACCCAGGCGATCCTCCAGCGCTTTGACCTGCTGACTTACGGCCGCTGGGGACATGTTCAATTGAGCAGAGGCCCGGGCAAAACTTTCGGTGCGGGCCGCTGCCTCAAAAACGCGTAACCAATTGAGGGACGGGATACGGGACGACATGTGAGACAGGCTAAGCTGAACTTATGCTGACGGGCAAGACTCAACGCTCTGGGATTCTGGCCGGTGGGTTTAGCCTGTCGGAACATGCTTGAGGAGGAGCGCGCATGTCCAGACAATTGGCACACCAACTAACGTCAGATCAGGCCGAACAGTATTGGGAGGACGGTTATCTGTTCCCACTGTCGGTTTTTTCCGCACAGGAAGCCGCAGACATTCGTGCGGAGTTCGAGCAAATAGAACGGGACTGGCAAGCGGCTGATTTGCCGTTGCCGCTAAACACTTACAAACGCGTAAACGCTCACCTTGTAATGCCATTGGCGGTCCGAGTTGCCACGGACCCTCGTGTTCTGGACGTCGTCGAGGGTGTTTTGGGTCCTGATATCATGGTTTGGTCGGCCGAGTTTTTTGTGAAAGAGCCACATACCCGGCATAAAGTAGGAATGCACCAGGACCTGACCTATTGGGGGATGGGCGAGACGCCGGATCAGGTAACGGCATGGATCGCGCTGTCGCCGGCAACCTGCGCGAGCGGGTGTATGGATTTTGTACGTGGAAGCCACAAAAATCCTATCCTTCCGCATAATGACACCTACTCGGAAACCAATCTGCTGTCGCGGGGTCAAGAGATCGCCGTGGAGGTTTCGGAAGACGAAAAAACACATATCGAACTGGCCCCGGGCCAGATGTCTTTGCACCATGGTCTGACCATCCATGGATCGGGTCCAAACCAGTCAGATGATCGTAGAATCGGGCTGGCTATTCGATACCTGAACCCAAACGCTAAGCAACTTGTCGCTGAGCGCGACTATGCTTTATTGGCGCGCGGACAGGACCAACAAAGCAACTTCATTTCGGTGCCAGCACCCAGTTCGTTGTTTTCCAGCGAAGCCTTGGCTTTGTACGAACAGGTCCGCCGCGACCAGAGCAAAGCCTTGGCCAAAGGTGCCGACGATACTGTCCCGCTATATGCGAATTCCTGATCAGGGCTCAGCGACCAACACCGATATATGTTTCGAATCCGGATTTGAGCGCGACCGAATTCGAGTAGATGTTGCGCAGGTCGACCATCCGAGCGGATTTCATCGACTGCGCCATCTGCGTCAGGTTAAGCGCACGGAATTCGTTCCATTCCGTTAGCAGGACGACTGCATCCGCGCCTTTGGTCGCGGTATATGGGTCATCACACCAAACTACTCCGGGCAATAGGGCTTCGCCCTCTGCTTTACCCTGTGGATCAACAACTTTGACGGTTGCTCCGCCGCCGATCAGGGCTGGAACGATTGTAAGAGAAGGCGCATCCCGCATGTCATCAGTGTTCGGTTTGAACGTGACCCCAAGAATTGCCACCGTCTTGCCGTTGAAACTGTCGTCGCAAACCTCGCGTATCTTCTCGATCATGCGAGACTTTACGCCATCATTGACGCGGATGACGGTTTCGGTGATCTGCATGGGGTAGGCATGTTCTTGCCCGATGCGTGCCAAAGCGGCGGTGTCTTTGGGAAAGCAGGACCCCCCGTACCCCGGGCCGGCATGCAGAAATTTATTGCCGATACGACCATCGAGGCCAATCCCCCGAGCGACCTCTTTGACATCGCCGCCAGCTCTTTCGCACAAACCGGCGATCTCGTTTATGAACGTGATTTTTGTCGCAAGGAATGCGTTCGCCGCGTACTTGATCATCTCGGCACTTTCCAAATCGGTCGTCAGGATTGGAAAGTCCCTCAGGTAAAGCGGCCTGTAAATCTCGGCCATCACATCGGCAGCACGGTCGCTTTCAACTCCGACCACGACCCTGTCGGGGCGCATAAAGTCATCAATGGCGGCCCCTTCGCGCAGGAATTCCGGGTTCGAGGCGACATCGAAGTCAGCTTTGGGATTAGCCGCGGTAACGGCTTCATGCACCTTTCGGTTTGTGCCGACAGGTACCGTCGATTTGGTAACGATCACGGTGTAGCCGGTTACCGCCTGAGCGATCTCTTTCGCCGCATCCATGACGTATGTCAGATCGGCATGCCCGTCGCCACGGCGGGTTGGGGTTCCGACGGCGATGAAAACAGCATCCGCCCCGTCTACGGCAGCTGCCAGATCTGTCGTAAAGCTCAGCCGACCCGCTGCAACGTTTTTGGCCATTAGGGCTTCGAGACCCGGTTCATAGATCGGGACGCGTCCGGCTTGCAGCGTGTCGATTTTCTGTGCGGCTTTGTCGACGCAGATCACGTCGTGACCAAAGTCCGAGAAACATACACCCGACACGAGGCCAACATATCCTGTGCCGATCATCGCTATCCGCATATCCCAAAACCTCTCAAAGAACTGGTAACATCTATAGTTCTTACATTCCGCAAACTTCGGCAGGTTTCAATGCCTGTTCCGGGCGCCGGGTTGCAATCCGGGTGTTCTTGCTGTTTCTGAGTGTTCTACCTGCCAGATTTGAGTTTTGTGGAACGCGACAATGACAAAAACTGCACTGATAACCGGCATAACGGGACAAGACGGATCATATCTGGCCGAGTTTCTTTTGGAAAAAGGTTATGAGGTGCATGGGATTAAGCGCCGGGCCTCATCGTTCAATACGCAGCGCATCGACCATATTTATCAGGACCCGCATGAGCCGAACCCCCGTTTGCATCTGCATTACGGCGATCTAAGCGACACATCGAACCTGACAAGAATCATACAAGAGGTTCAACCAGACGAAGTCTATAATCTGGGCGCCCAATCCCATGTTGCGGTCAGTTTTGAATCGCCCGAATACACGGCGGATGTTGATGCAATTGGGACTTTGCGGTTGCTGGAAGCGATCCGATTCCTTGGACTGGAAAAGAAAACGCGGTTCTATCAAGCCTCGACATCCGAACTTTATGGATTGGTTCAAGAGATTCCTCAAAAAGAAACGACTCCGTTTCATCCACGCTCACCATATGCGGTAGCAAAGCTTTATTCTTACTGGATCACTGTGAACTATCGCGAAGCTTACGGAATGTATGCTTGCAACGGGATCCTGTTCAATCACGAAAGCCCCCGGCGGGGTGAGACTTTCGTCACGCGCAAGATCACGCGGGGATTGGCGAATATTGCTCAAGGGCTCGAAGACTGCCTGTACATGGGCAATATCGACAGTTTGCGCGATTGGGGACATGCAAAAGACTATGTAAGGATGCAGTGGTTGATGCTGCAGCAGGATACGCCCGAGGATTTTGTCATTGCGACGGGCGTGCAGTATTCCGTCCGCCAGTTTATCGAATGGTCGGCCGCTGAATTGGGCGTCATGCTTGAATTCTCGGGGCAGGGCGTGGACGAAATCGCGACAGTCAAGTCTGTTGAAGGCAGCAACGCCCCGGCGCTAAAGCCCGGGGATATCGTTATGCGGATTGACCCCCAATATTTTCGACCAGCCGAAGTCGAGACGTTGCTGGGCGATCCGACCAAGGCCAAAACCAAACTGGGTTGGGAGCCTGAGCTGACAGTACAGCAGATGTGCGCCGAAATGGTAATCGAGGATCTGAAAACGGCCAAACGTCATGCGTTGCTGAAAGAGCATGGTTACGATTTGCCAGTGAGTTTGGAAAATGGCTAAACAGCAAGGCGTTCGCAAAATCTACGTGGCCGGACACCGCGGCATGGTCGGCGGGGCGATACTGCGACGCCTGCAGCAACGTCAAAATGCAGGTGAAGCGCTGAAAGTGCTGACGCAGACCCACGCGCAGCTTGATCTGACCGACCAGACCGCCGTTCGCGACTTTATGCAAGCTGAACGCCCCGATGTCGTGATTTTGGCCGCAGCGAAGGTGGGCGGTATTCACGCAAACAACACTTACCCGGCTGATTTCATTTACGAGAACCTGATGATCGAATGCAACGTGATCCATCAGGCCTTTGCTTCTGGCGTTCGGCGGCTGCTGCAATTGGGCAGCTCATGTATTTACCCTCGTGCGGCTGATCAGCCTATGCGCGAGGATGCTCTGCTAACGGGTGTTCTGGAGCCGACAAACGAACCTTACGCGGTGGCAAAGATTGCCGGTATCAAGTTGTGCGAAAGCTACAATCGTCAGCACGGGGTCGATTTTCGCTCGGTAATGCCAACGAACTTGTACGGTCCGGGGGATAATTTTCACCCCGAAAATAGTCACGTCCTACCGGCCCTTATTCGACGGTGTCACGAGGCCAAGCGTGATGGTTTGGACGAGGTGGTCATCTGGGGGACGGGAAAGCCCAGAAGAGAATTTCTCCATGTTGACGACATGGCCGAGGCCTCTCTGTTCGTTCTTGACCTGCCACGGGACGTTTATGAGGCGAATACGCAGCCTATGCTAAGCCACATCAATGTGGGCTGCGGTGAGGATGTCTCGATCGCGGAATTGGCGGAAATGGTCGCACACACGGTCGGGTTTACAGGGCGTGTGACACAGGATGTTAGCAAACCCGATGGTACACTGCGCAAATTGATGGATGTATCGCGCCTTGCAGATATGGGGTGGCGCGCGCGTATCACGTTAGAAGACGGCATCCGCGAAACCTATGCGTGGTTCCTTGCGCAGGCGGATGCCGATATTAGAGCCAAATAACAAATTGGTCTTTAAAGACCTTCCTATGACCGCTTAGAACCAGCGACCGGTCGCAATGGCTGCCGGTGAATGTTGCGCACTGTCAGCAACATTCGACAAGACCTGATAGGAAACTGTGGTTTCTGTCGGGACGCTGAATCCGACCGAACGAGTCAACTCTCCGCCGCTGCCGCAGACGACGGGTATTGTTCCGTTGGCAAAGGCCACAGGGAAATCCCATTGGCCGACCGCGCTTGTGAACATTGCGCCCGACGCGGTCGTGCAACTTACGGCGTCCAGAGTAACCGTGCAAATCTGAGTTCCATCTGCGAAGCGGACATATTCACCGTTGGCCGTGGACCCCCTTTCGATAACAGCGCCGGTTGGCGTCCCGGCATTTTGTGACACAGGACCCAAAATGTTGCCCGGCCCAAAGCCGAAATCTGCGCGCATCAAACGCCCCGGTGTCGTGTCGTCTGCGCCGTTCTGAATGGCCGCGCCGGTCGCAAGTGCGGTTGTCGGGTCAAATTGGATAGCATCTGTCCAGTTCGTCCCGTCGGGCGAAACCTTGATCGAAAACCCGGTCGACCCTGACAACCCCATCTCTGCATGACCGGTCCAATCGGATTGGAACAGCAAAGACGCTGTATCATTGGCGCTGGCTTTGTTGATCTTTAGCTGGTGGCCATTTCCGTCGTGGCTAAACAAGGTCGCAGGGGACTTGACGGACAGCCTGTTGATTGCGTCGAAAGCCGTTGCAACGCCGACGCCATCAAGGTTCTGGGTCGCCGCTGTGGGTTCGCTCCAAGAAGAGCCGTCCCAGATTTTCAAACAGGTTGCGCTGGTGTCCCAGGCTCTCCAACCAATACTGGGTTCAAAGAAATGCCATGCGTTGTCCAGCCACGCGGTCAGTTTCCCACCCTGACCAGCCCAATCCCCAGTTGGAACAGAGCCCAACGCATACACCGCGCCTTGTTCCGGGGCTGCAGGCGGTGAAGTTGCATCAGTCGTAACAACTGTGAGCTGAACAATAAGATCCAGTTGGCGTAGAGCTTCGTTATGAGTGACGTGCTTTTGCGCTTGCGACGGTTGAATAAACGGTAGGTCTAAGTTGGGTGAGTTTTGTGACAATTGGCGCCCTCCTGCAATTCTATCCCACTGATTGAGATGCGCGCCAAACTGCTCCTAATTTAGTTAACCCTTGGCCAGTTGGTCGGGCGCTGGCTCAAGGTTTTCGAAAGAAACTACTTGGCCCTGGGAACCACACCACAAGTCGCAAGATGAATGTTCTGGGAGGGTCCGAAAAGAAAAAGGCACCCCGAATAGGATGCCTCTTAACCAAAAACGAGGGTCGGCTTTTATTGCGCGGCCTGATCCGTGGCGATTGTGTCGTGAAGGTATTCACGCAGATCGTCGCGCAGGTCCTCGCGTGCAAGGGCAAATGCGACCGTGGCTTGCAGGAAGCCAGACTTGGATCCACAGTCAAAGCGCTGGCCTTCGAATTTGTGGCCAAAAACAGGGACACCGTTTCCGATATCCTCGGCAATCGCGTCGGTAAGCTGGATTTCTCCGCCGCTTCCCTTTTTCTTCTGATTGAGGTTGTACAGAACGGAAGGGCCGAGGATGTACCGACCGATTACGGCCAAATTCGATGGTGCATCTTCTGGTTTGGGCTTTTCTACCATTCCGCGGGCGCGAACGACCGAGCCGATGTTTTCACCGACATCGAGAACCCCGTAAGCGCTGGTTTTTTCCTGAGGGACCTCCATCGCCGCGACCATGTTTCCGCCGGTCTCTTCGTAGGCTTCAACCATCTGTTGCAAGCACGGTTTGTCGGCGGCGATCACATCATCCGGTAGCATAACTGCAAAGGGCTCGTCACCGATCAGGCGGCGCGCGCACCAAACGGCGTGCCCCAGTCCCAAAGCCTTGTGCTGCCGGATATAGGCAATTGCACCGCTTTCCATATTCGTTGCATTCAGCGCCTCCAGCAAATCGTCTTTGCTTTTGGCTTTCAGTTCCTGCTCAAGGATGTGGTTGTGGTCAAAATAGTCCTCAAGCGCTGACTTGCCGCGCGAAGTTACAAAAATAAATTCCTTGATCCCGGCGGCACGCGCTTCGTCGATGGCATATTGTACCAACGGCCGGTCGACCAATGTCATGATCTCTTTCGGGACAGACTTTGTCGCAGGTAGAAAGCGGGTACCCAGTCCCGCAACCGGGAAAATCGCTTTGGTGACCTTGCGTGCCATATTACCTCTCAATTTTAATTTTTTAACCGAAAACCGATCGGTTCCGGGGACTTTGCATAGGCTGTAAGGCCGTAATGTTCAACGCCCCCATGAGCCAAGCCTTTAAACAAGATAGATCGTGCCATTCGAGAGACAGGAAGTCAAAACGATCCATTGTCACATGCCTATGTACATACTGGGTCGCCCGTAAAATCTGAACAATCATACTAATTATTTATGTATTGTTTTTGTTAGCCGGTTAGCTGGGTCGGAATTGAGCGATTGCAAAACCCTTGATCTTTTAAAACCACGGTCATTTTCAGCCATTGGCCATGATAGCCTCCAGTGGGTCATGCTCGGCCACGAAATGATCGGGTTTCACCTCGTTGAGGCAGGGAACATAATCTGTTTGCCCCTGAAACAATCTGCTTGGCAGAAAACGCAGGGCAGCCTTTGGATCCATGGGTGAGGGCAACTCTCCAGGTAGTTTCAGACGGTGGCGACTACGCTCGATATCCGGGTCCGGGATGGGAACGGCAGAAATCAACGATTTAGTATAGGGGTGGATTGGATCCGAACAAATGATCTCACCATCGCCGAGTTCGACGATCCGCCCCAGATACAGGACCATGATCCTGTTAGACACGGCCCGAACGACTGACAGATCGTGGCTGATAAAGATCATCGACAAGCCAAATTCCTGTTGCAACTCGCGCAGTAATTCGACGATTTGCGCCTGAATGGAAACGTCCAAGGCCGAAACCGCCTCATCGCAGATGATGAGTTTAGGCTTGTTGATCATCGCCCGCGCAATGCCGACACGTTGGTTTTGGCCGCCTGACAACTCGTGCGGATAGCGATTGATCATGTTTGCATTCAGACCGACACGCTCCATCATCTCTGCTACCATTTCCTTACGTTCCCGATCCGTCAGGTCAGGGCGATAAGTCTTGAGCGGTTCTGCAATCGACGCCGAAATGGTCATGCGCGGATCTAGGCTGGCCAGTGGATCCTGGAACACAATCTGCAGGTCCTTGCGGTACTTGTTCAATTCGGCCCGTTTCAGACCCACGATGGGGTGGCCCAACCAGCTGACATTTCCGCCACTTGGTTCGATCAGTTGCAGAACGGCGCGCGCAAGTGTCGATTTTCCGCAGCCGGACTCACCAACGACGCCCAGTGTTTCGCCCTTCCGAATATCAAAGCTCACACCATCCACAGCTTTGAGAGGAATCTTTTTGCCAAAAAGCCCACCAGAAACCTGAATGGGGAAATGAACTTTGACATCATCGACTTTCAGCAATGGATCATCAGTCTTGGCCAGTGCCTTGGGGGCATCCCCGGCGTCGATCCGAGGCATCGCCGCCAGAAGCGTTCGGGTATAGTCGTGCTGGGGCGCGTGGAAAATTGCACGTGTCTCGCCCGCTTCGACAAACTGCCCCAAACGCATAACCTGAATGCGATCACACATCCGTGCCACAACGCCCATGTCATGGGTGATTAGCGCAATTGCTGTGCCCTCATCCTTTTGAAGCCTGACCATCAAATCCAGAATGTCGGCCTGAACCGTTACATCCAAAGCCGTCGTCGGTTCGTCCGCAATAAGGAGTTTGGGGTTACACAGCATCGACATTGCGATCATTACACGTTGTCGCATACCGCCAGACAATTCATGCGGATACTGATCCAGACGCCGCTTGGCCTCGGGGATGCGAACGCGGTCTAACCATTCCAAACAGCGCGCCCGCGCGGCTGATCCTTGCAACCCTTCATGAACTTGCAAAACCTCACGCATCTGCTGTCCGATCCTCAGATGCGGGGTAAGCGCCGTCAATGGATCCTGAAAGATCATTCCGACATCCGATCCGCGAATTTTGTTCAACCGGTTAACAGGCATATTCAGGATTTCACTGCCGTTCAGCGTGGCGGACCCAGACGCCCGCCCGGCCGGTGGCAAAAGCCCCATTGCAGCCATGAATGTCTGGCTTTTGCCGGACCCGCTTTCGCCCACAATACCGAGGCATTCGCCGGGGTTGATGTCAAAGCTGATACCTTTGACAGCTTCGACCACGCCATCCGGAGTGTCGAACTGGACGCTCAGATCTTTTACGGAAAACAAGCTCATCTCAGCGATCCTTTGGGTCCAGAGCATCACGCAAACCATCCCCGATGAAGAACATGGTGATGATGATGGCGACGTAGAAAGTCAGGGGAAAAAGCAATTGCCACAGCGTTCCATAGGCCATCGTTCCGGCACCTTCGGCGATCAGACGGCCCAGCGACGTGTAAGGCTCGGATATACCCAGCCCGAGAAACGAGATGAAGCTTTCTGTCAGGATCATCTCGGGTACAAGCAATGACGCGTATACGATCACCACTCCCAGCAGGTTCGGTAAGATGTGCCGATACATGATGGTGAATTCGCTTACCCCCGCTGCACGGGCTGCCTCTATGAACTCGCGGTTTTTCAGGGTTAATGTCTGCCCTCGAACGATGCGAGCCATTGTGAGCCAGCCAACGGCACCCAAAGCTATGAAAAGCATGACGAATGATCGCCCGGCGACAACCAAAAGCAGGATGATAACCAAGGTTGCCGGAATGGCCAAAAGGACATCGACAAACCGCATCATCACACTGTCTGTGCGGCCGCCGATGTAACCTGCGGCGATGCCATAGCAGGTGCCGACAATCAGGGCTGTTGCTGCCCCGATCAATCCAACCAAAAGGGAGGTTGTCGTCGCCTGAATGACCCGGCTGTAAAGATCGCGTCCCAAATCATCGACGCCAAAGAAGTGACCAGTTTCAACCGAAGGCATTCCCATCCCGCGAACGTCGCCCATGACATTCCAGTCGATCTCTTCGTTGTCCCAAACGGCGAAAAAGGGGCCTATTATGGTGAACAGAACGATCAGGGTCAGGATGAACAGGCTGGCCATAGCCGCCTTATTGCGGACAAAGCGCATGCGCGCGTCCTGCCAGAGTGAACGACCCTGAATAACCGTGTAATCAGTAATGTCCTCGGCCAGATGGGCGGCTTTTTGTGATTTTCCAAGCATTGCCGGCCCCTTAGTAACGAATTTTCGGATCGAACCAGGCATAGGCCAGATCCGTCAGTAGGTTCACCAGTACAGTCAGGACGCCATACAAGATTGTTACGCCCAAAAGCACGGCGTAGTCTCGGGATAAGGCAGAGCCCACATAAGCCTGACCCAGCCCGCCTGTCGAAAAGTAGATGTCCACGAAAACTGACCCGGTCAGTACGTAAACAAATACCGGCCCCAAGTAAGAGACGACCGGCAGCAGAGTTGGCTTCAAAGCGTGGCGCCAGATCACGGTTCTTGTTGGCAGGCCCTTGGCCCGCGCGGTGCGGATAAAGTTTGAGTTCAACACTTCCAGCATGGATGACCGTGTGATCCGCGCAATGGATCCCATGTAAGACGTGGCCAATGCGATGACAGGCATGATCAGGTACGGCCATTGCCCGCCGTTCCAACCACCGCCCGGCAACCAACCCAGCCACAGCGTGAATGTCAGGATCAGGATGGGGCCCATGATGAAATTCGGCAGGGCTTGTGCCGCGATGCCCAGGCCCACGGCAAAATAGTCAATCCAGCTGTTGTGTTTGATCGCAGCGGCAATTCCCAAGCCGACCCCAATCGTGGTGGCCACAAGAAACGACAGCGAACCATAGGTCAGCGAAATCGGAAAGCCCTGTGCGATGATGTCGTTCACATCGCGGTCTTTAAACTTGAACGACGGGCCAAAGTCGAAATGCACGACGATGTTGTACAGATAGTCCCAAAGCTGTTTCCACAAAGGTTGGTCCAATCCGTAACGCGCCTCGATATTTGCCAGCACGGCTGGTGGTAATGGCCGCTCGGATGTGAAAGGCCCACCGGGTGCGAAGTGCATCAGAAAAAAGCTGGCGACGATGAGCAATAGGATCGTCGGAACGGCAGCCAGTAGCCGCCGGATGACATAGGCAAGCATTTCATGCCCCCAATTATTGGCTTTGCCCCAAAGACTTCTTCGGGGCAAAGCGTGATCTAAAGATGATTATTCGGCGATTTTGTAGAGGTTCTTGGAATACCAGTTCTGCTCTACGTTATTGACCGGCCAGTTCCCCACGTCACTGTCCATCATGTAAACGCCAGCATAGTGGTAAATCGGGATAACCGGGGTTTCTTGCGCGATAATGCGTTCGACCTCGGTATATAAAGGTGCGGCATCATCTGCGGTTTTGGCCTTAGCTAGAAGCTCGTCAACTTTGGCGTTGTTGTACTTGCCATCGTTGTAACCGGAATCCGACTGCAGCAGGTCAAGGAAGGTTGATGCTTCGTTGTAGTCGCCACACCAAGCACCACGGGCCAGATCGAAGTTCTGATTGCCACGTTCTTCAAGAAAGACCTTCCATTCCATATTGGCCAATTGGACCTGAACACCTAGTTTTTGTTTCCACATTTGGCTAAGTGCCACGGCGACTTTCTTGTGTGCCTCATCAGTGTTGTAGACCATCTCGAAGCTCAGCGGATTGTCTGGGCCAAAACCCGCCTCGGCCATTAGTTCCTTGGCCAGTTCGTCGCGTTCTTGCTGAGACATAGACGCCATCTCGACCGCTGGGACAGTAAAGCCAGCGGTGGCTTCAGGAACGAATGTGTATGCGGGCGGTTCGCCACCAGCTTTCACATTGCGGGTGATGATGTCACGGTCCACTGCCAAGGACAGAGCTTGGCGTACTTTCGGATCTTTGAATTCTTCCGGACCGCCATCCGATAAGTTGAACGTATAGTAGTAATTGCAGAGGCGGGGGAAGCTAATGGCTTCTTCTGGGTTCTCTTTCTGCAGCCTTGGGAACTGACCGGCGGGCACTTCGGTACGATCCAACTCGCCTGCCAAATAGCGGGTCAGTGCAACGTTTTCATCGTTGATGACCAGCGCCACAACCTTTTCGATGATGGTGTTGTCATTGTCCCAGTACATCTCGTTACGCTCACGAACGGAACGTTCTTGCGGCAGATGTTCGGTCAGGACATAGGCCCCGTTTGACACGATGTTTTCGGGTTTGGTCCATGCGTCGCCAAACTCTTCGATCACTTTCTGTGGCGCAGGGAAGGTGGTCGAGTGTGTCGTCATCTGCGGGAAATAGGGTAGGGGCGCGCTCAGCTTTACTTCCAGCGTGTGATCGTCGATCGCTTTGACGCCAAGTTCTTCAACGGGTTTGTTGCCCGCAATGATTTCCGATGCGTTCTCGATCGACATCAGTTCCATGAACCACGCGTAAGGCGAGGACAGAGCGGGATCGACGGCGCGTTTCCACGCATAGACAAAATCACCGGCGGTTACCGGATCGCCGTTTGACCATTTGGCATTGTCGCGCAGTGTGAAGGTATAGACATCTTTGGTGTCATTGGTGGTAAAGCCAGTAGCTACACCGGGAACCAGATTGCCGTCCTCATCCTGATTCATCAGCCCTTCGAAAAGGTCGCGCACAATTTCAGCGCCTGTCACGTCTTCAACCACCTGAGGGTCAACTGAGCTGTGTTCGTCCAAAATCCTGTAGGTAAAAGTCTGGTCTTCGGCGAGTGCTTCGCCGGTTTCGGGATGAGTTCCAGCCGCCATGGCAGCACTTGTTATCATGGTCGAGGTCAGCAGCCCCGCCAGCGATGTACGAATGTATTTGTTCATATTTTTCTACTCCCGTTATCTAGGGTAAGGCACGCGCACCCGTTCAGGGTGGCGCTTGGCCACCATGTTTGTCCGACCGGGAAAGCACCCGGAACAGGTTCAAATTTTGCTTTGTCAGATCGCAATGAACACCGCGTCGCAGTCTTTCGGTTTGCAGTCGGAAACGTAGTTGCGAAAGTCGCCTCTCACTGACGCCGAAGGTGGCATTATTTCAAAAAAGGTTAAAGGCTTTGCAGGAAAATTGGGCTCGGAAGAGCGGATTGTGAAGATAACGGCTTGGTCTTGGAAATTTTATGCCGCTGTTTGGAGGGTTCTTGACATTTTAGTGAAGGTCCTGCGCCACGGGTTGACGGTTAACCCAACGTAAGACGTTGGGCATATTAGGTCGCCGCGGACGAATCGCTATTTGGTCAATGCGGCCTTCATGTGTTTCTCTGGAAAGCAGGTTGGGTCCTGACGTGTAGCTTCTTGCCAACGCCCTATTGAGCGGCGGGTTTTGAAGCCGGGCAAGCCATCGACGCCACCCACATCATGCCCCTTGTTTTCCAACGCCTGCTGCATGATGGCGATTTCGGAACGATACAGTTTTCCAACATCATCCCAACGGCCGGAAAAGTCATTCATGTTGAATTGGATACGATCGCCGACATGGCCGACAAACAAAGCGTACAGGTCACTTTTGTTGTACTCTTTAAGAGCGTAAAAGTTTGGGGTGACCAGAAACGCAGGCCCTTTTCGGCCCGCTGGCAACATCAAAAAACCTTCGCCCGATAGTTCATGATCGGGGAAGGGTTTACCGGACACCCGCGTCACGCCGAGCTTTTGCCATTCGCTGATGAGTTTTCCTTGGTCGGGCCCCTCAAGAGCACATGATAGGTTTTGGGGAAGGTCGATTTCGAAACCCCAGTCCCGACCGGCAACCCATCCATGCTGCGAGAGGTAATGCCCGATCGAAGCAATAGTGTCGTCTGGCGAAGTCCAGATGTCGGCACGGCCGTCTCCGCTCCCGTCTTTTGCGTAGGCTAAAAAGTTCGATGGCATGAACTGCGGCTGCCCCAAAGCCCCGGCCCAACTGCTTTTCAGTCGACCGGGTGGTGCGACTCCTGTTTCAGAAATCTGCAGTGCTGCAATCAGTTCCTGTATAAAGAGCGTGCGTCGCGTGCTCATAAAGCCTTTGGTCGCCAGAACTTCGATCGCGTCATGCGGGACAGCGACCTGACCGTAACCGCTTTCTCGTCCCCATATCGCAAGGATGATGCGGGCAGGCACGCCGGTTTCAGCTTCAACGCGGTTCAGAACCGTTGCATGGCGACGTGCCATCTGTTTACCAACCGATGTGGCGTTCCTAACTGAATTTGCATTGAAGTAACGGGCTGGCGACCTGAATTCTGCCTGACTTTGCCGTTTGGGGGTTTTGGTTGCTTCACCGGGTGGAACAAGGTCTGGCAATGTCCAATTCAACGTTACGCCATCAAAAGCCTTTTTCAGGGTCTTTTGTGAAACGCCCTTTGATCTGGCCATTGGCCAGATAGTGTTTTCGATCCATCGCTGGAACTGTTGTTCTATTGCAGCCCGATTTTGCGCGTGGGCACCAGAGCACAGGATGAAGAAGATGGCGAAAACCAAATAACGCATAGTCGAAAAATTCGCCTTGGCGCGCGTTAAGTCAACTGCGGCCTGCTGATTAAAGGTCAAAAAAAGCCCAACAGTGTTTTGATGAAAACCGCAACATGCATGCGTGCTGGAAAAGGCTTGAGAAATGAGGCGACTCTGCCGATAGTTGTTGGAAACCAGCGACGCAGGAGGATGATCTCGCTTGGCCCAGTTCAAAGTGTCATCCGCGGTTTTGCTGGTGTTTGCCACGTTGCTTGCAACCGGGTTTTTATCCCAGGCAGGCTTAGCCAGCGACAGTTTCCTTGATCCGCAGGGCCCCATCGCGGCAATACAGAAAACGCATCTGGTTCGGGCAACGCTTTTGATCTTGCTTGCCGTTGTCCCCGTGCTGCTTTTGGTGCCGTTGATTGCCATCAGGTACCGCCGCCGCAGCAACAGTGCCGCGGCCTACCGACCCAAATGGGACTTCTCGGGACCGCTTGAGTTTGTCATGTGGGGCATTCCTGTGCTGATCGTGGCCGTACTTTCTTTTTACTTATGGAAGTCCACGCACCGGCTGGATCCCTACACAGCCGATTTCGGGCAGACCCCCGCCCTCAACGTTCAGGTTGTTGGCCTGGATTGGAAATGGCTGTTCATCTACCCCGATCTTGGCATTGCAAGCGTTGGCGAAATGGGAATTCCGGTTGGGCAACAAGTGTCCATGACGCTTACGACAGATACGGTGATGCAGTCGTTCATGATCCCTGCTCTTGCAGGTCAGATCTATGCGATGCCGGGCATGACCACCAAGCTGCACGTTTCCGCCGATGCTCCCAGAATGATGCAGGGAGAGAACACGCAGTATAACGGTCGTGGGTTCACAAAGCAGAAATTCCAAGCACGAGCGATGGAAACAGAGGACTTTAACTTATGGGTTCAGGGTGTGCGCGACAATGGTGTTTTGTTGGATGCGGACACCTACGGGGTATTGGCCATGCGCACGGATCGTGATGAAGTTCAGGCAGCTTTGGGAACGCAGAATATGCCCGAAGATGCGCTGTATTTCGTGTTGGATCAGGGTGATTTGTTTCAATCCATTCTGCACAGGTATCACGGTGGCCAGGCTTTGCAGCCGCATCAGCAACCTGGAACCGCCGCATATTCTCAGGAGGCTTCCCAATGAGTTCTGAGGGTGTGGGGTTCTTTGGCCGCCTAAGCTGGGACTCGTTCCCGTTGGCGGGCTTGATACAGACGCCCGATGCCAACGAGATCGTAGCCAATGCTGCTGCGGGTGTCGTGATCGTTGGCGCCATAGCCGTTATCGCCATTCTGACATACTACCGCCTTTGGGGTCCGCTTTGGCGCGATTGGCTGACCAGTGCCGACCACAAAAAGATTGGCATCATGTATATCGTCTTTGCGATTGTGATGCTGGCTCGGGGCGTGTTGGAAGGCGTTGTCATGCGCGCGCAGCAGGCGGCTGGTCCGGGCGATGGGTTCCTGGAGGCTGAACATTTTGCCGAGCTTTTCAGCACGCACGGAACCATCATGGTGTTCTTCGTTGCCGTCCCCTTTGTGTTCGGGCTGGCGAATTACTTAGTGCCGCTGATGATCGGTGCGCGGGATGTTGCCTTTCCGGTTATGAACCAGATCAGTCTTGGTTTAACGGTTTCTGCCGGAATGATGTTGATGGTTTCGCTGGTCGTGGGCGAATTTTCGACCGGAGGTTGGACAGCATACCCACCCTATACCGGCGCTGCGTTTAACCCCGGGGTAGGGCCGGATTACTGGATTTGGGCCATTGTTGTTTCGGGTATTGGTACGACCCTGACCGGTATCAACTTTGCAGTAACGATCTATAAATTGCGGGCACCGGGGATGAAGTTCATGCGGCTGCCCATGTATTGCTGGACGATTATTTGCAGCTCAATCCTTATTATATTCGCCATGCCTCCGCTTGGTGTTGCGGCGTTGATGCTGGCGGCCGACAGGTACCTGGACTTCCATTTTTTCACCAACGACTTGGGTGGAAACATGATGAACTATGCCAACTTGTTCTGGCTGTTTGGTCATCCGGAAGTCTACCTTTTGGTGTTGCCTGCGTATGGCATTTATTCCGAGATTTTCGCGACTTTCTCTGCCAAACGGCTGTACGGATACAACTCGTTGGTAATCGCGACGATGTCGATCGCAGTACTTTCATTCACCGTCTGGCTGCATCATTTTTTCACCATGGGTCAAAGCGGGTTGATCAACGCAGTATTTGGCATCGCAACCATGCTGATCGCAATTCCAACGGGGGTGAAAGTCTATGACTGGATGGCGACCCTGTTTCGGGGACGCATCCGGTTTTCCGTACCCATGCTGTATGGTCTGGCGTTCCTAATGTTGTTCGTAATCGGTGGTCTGAGCGGTGTTATCCTCGCAAATCCTACTTTGGATTACCAAGTGCATAACACATTGTTTCTGGTGGCCCATTTCCACAATGTCCTGCTTCCAGGCGTGCTATTTGGCTTGTTGGCCGGGTATAATTACTGGTTTCCAAAAGCGTTTGGATTTCGTCTGAATGAAAGCTGGGGCCGCATCAGCGTTTTTCTTTGGACGGTTGGCTTTATGCTGACATTTTTACCTCTTTATTTCGTGGGTCTGATGGGAATGCCGCGTCGATCCTACAGTTGGGAAGATCCCAGTTTTCATCCCTATATGATTGTCGCGGCTGTTGGCTCGCTGGTCATCCTCGCGGCGTTGCTGTCGGTTGTGGTGCAGCTTTGGGTCAGTATTCGTGACAGGGAAAAGACCCGTGCCCCAGTCGGCGACCCATGGGATGCGCGCACGTTGGAGTGGTCGATTCCAGCGCCCCCACCGGCATATAACTTTGCCATCATCCCGAACGTTACGGATCGCGATAATTTCGCAGCAGAAAAAGAGGCTGGTCGTGCCTATCCGACGCCAGACGCATATGAAGACATTGTGATGCCGCGAAACACGGCCATTGGTTTTGTGCTCTGCGTGCTTAGCGGTGTTTGGATGTTTGCGCTGGTCTGGTGGATTTGGTGGCTGGCTGCATTGATGACGGCTTTGATCATCCTTTCGTTTATCGCATGGACCTTCAGAACCGACACTGAACAAGTCATTCCAGCCGATGAAGTCCGCCGGCAACACGAAGCGTGGCTGGATGAGGTTCGAAACGCAGCTCCGGTCGATCGAGATTTTGAAACCGCTGCTGAAAACCGTGGTTTGGCCTGTCCCGACATGGAGGCTGCGATATGAAGCCCGCGCCGACGCACAGCTATCCGGGCTTGAATCTTGGTCGTCGACATCCGGGTGCCGACAAGGCCAGTCAGGTTGTGACTTTTGGCTTTTGGGTCTTTCTGATGAGCGACCTGGTTTATTTCGGCCTGATGTTTGCGATCTATATCACCATGATCGATGCGCAGGCCGGTGGGCCGGGGCCGCATGAGTTATTTAACCTCCACAGCATTTTCGCCCAAACACTCATACTTCTGACCAGCAGTTTGACAGTGGGTCTCGCGATGCTGGCGCTGAAATACAATCTGCCTCGTTCTCGTATAGTGATGTGGTTCGGCGTAACGCTCGTTCTGGGCCTCAGCTTTCTGGTTCTCGAGATCAGAGACTTTATGGCGATGGCCGAGAACGGAGGCGTTCCACAGCGTAGTGGCTTTTTGTCTGCTTTCTATGGGCTAGTACCTCTGCATGGTTTGCACGTAGCCGCGGGCTGCATTTGGTTGGTTGTTTTGGGTGTTCAACTCAGGATTTCTGGACTGACGGATTTGTTGATGTCGCGTGTCGTGCGTTTGGCTCTGTTCTGGCATTTTCTGGATCTGATCTGGATCGGCATCATCACGATCGTATATTTCGGGGGGCTTGCTTATGGATAACCGGAGCGAAATGCACCGCCGTGAGAGGCGGCGTTATATCATAGGATATGGCGGTTCCCTGATTATGACAGTGCTGGTGTTTGTCACTGCTTATGTCTTTGGTATCGAAACGAAAGGTGTGTTTCTTGTGATCGGTTTGCTGGGTTTGGCCCAGTTGATCATTCAGCTTGTGTATTTCCTGCACATCGACCGCCGACGCAGCAGCCGCGAAGATTTGGATCTTGTGCTGTTTTCAACATTGGTGCTGTTGATCATTATCGTGGGCACAATTTGGATCATGGGCAATCTCGCAGTGCGCATGCACACTTATCCGATGTGACCTCATCGCATTATCGCCAGACCAATCCAAAAGGCGCCCAAACATAATGCAACGCTAAGAAGAATATTGCCTGCAGCAAAAACGATGGTGCGTTCTTTTCGCAGCTCGAGCGACTGATAGGCAAAGCTAGAGAAAGTGGTGAAGCCACCGCAAAAACCGAAGACCAGACGCTTTTGTTCTTCGGCCATTTCGACTGTCCCTCCGAGGTAGCCGACCCAAATTCCAAGCAAAAGGCTGCCCAATACATTCACGATCAAAGTCGAGAGTGGAAGCTCGTGTTTGATCACCAAGGCGATCCAATGGCGCAAAACGGCACCAAGCCCACCGCCAAGTCCGAACATCAAATGCAGGAACAGGTCGGTCAATCCGATGACCTCCCTTCCAGAACCCGCCTTCCAAGCATTTCCCCCAACACTGCGGTACATAAACCGACGAAAATCTCAAGAGCCGCCGCTGTGACGGCGTGCCAGATGTTCTGAGACGCCATAACATCCAGGTCAGCCACAAAGGACGAAAACGTCGAAAGCCCACCACAGAACCCGACCGCGCCGAAATGCAGCACATGCGCGTGCACTCGGTTGCGAATGGAATAAAGCCAACCAAGAACAAAACAGGCAACAACATTAATGCCAAACGTAGTGGTCAGAAACGGAGCACCCATGATCGGCGAAGAAAAACTCTCACGCAGCAAGGATCCAACGGCACCGCCCACGAACACTGCGGCAAACATTAAGGTCGCATTTGGTGCCGCCAATTTTGTCGTGTTGTCGTCCAATACAAGCGCCCAAGTTTATACTTTGACCGGCATACAATTAGGTGCGTTTTGTATCAACCAGCGGCCGGGGTATTCCATGTATTTCACAAAACCACCCTTTCCCGTGATACATGGTACAAACGCTTGCAAATAGGGGCCAATTGGTTTCACGGTCCATAATTGTCTTTGCCAGATTAGGAGAGCCCGATGATTGTTCGCAAACTCTATTATTTCCTGAGTTGCGTGTGTCTGCCGCTGACCTTGGTGTTGGGGTTTTTCTGGTCACCTGTGCACTGGCTGCTTTTGTTTTTGGTCCCCTACGCGGTGATTGGCCTCTATGATATTCTGACCACAAAACACAACGTGCTGAACAACTACCCGGTCTTGGGGCATTTTCGGTACATGCTTGAGTTTGTTAGCCCCGAGATACGCCAGTATTTTGTGGAAACAAACGAAAGCGGGCGCCCCTATAACCGGATCATTCGCGCCTTGGTTTATTCGCGCGCGAAAGGTCAGGTGGATACACAGGCGTTTGGCACACAGTATGATATTCTTTCGGTGGGATACCACAGGGCCAATCATTCTCTTGCCCCAAAACACGTGAGCGAAAGCGAAGAACGCGTAACCCTTGGCGGGCCGCAGTGCACGCAGCCTTACAACGCCTCGCGACTGAATGTTTCCGCCATGAGTTTCGGCGCCCTTAGTGCGAATGCCATCAGGGCGCTGAATGGTGGTGCCAAAGACGGTGGTTTCGCGCATAACACGGGCGAGGGGGGGCTGTCGCCTCACCATTTGGCAGAAGGCGGCGATATCATCTGGCAGATCGGCACGGGTTATTTTGGCTGCCGAACCATCGACGGTGAATTCGACAAGGACAAATTCGCCGAGAAAGCTAAGAAGGACGTGGTCAAAGCCATTGAAATCAAGCTTTCACAAGGGGCGAAACCTTCGCATGGTGGTGTCTTGCCGGCGGCGAAAGTCGATGAAGAGATTGCTGAAATTCGCGGCGTGCCGGTAAATCAGGATGTCATCTCTCCTCCGGTCCACTCAGCGTTCGAAGGGCCAACAGGGCTGCTGCATTTTGTGCAACATCTTCGCGAAATGTCTGATGGCAAACCGATTGGTTTCAAGCTTTGCATAGGTCGGCCTTGCGAATTCATGGCCATTTGCAAGGCAATGTTGGAAACAGGTATTCTACCCGATTTCATCACAATCGATGGCTCAGAGGGTGGAACAGGTGCGGCACCTGTTGAGTTTACGAACCGTTTGGGAATGCCGTTGAACGAGGCGTTGATATTCGTGAACAACTGCCTTCGGGGCGTCGGGCTGCGCGACCAGATTACGATCATCTGCGCAGGCAAGGTTGCAACGGGATACGATCTTGTTGAGAAATTCGCGCTCGGCGCTGATATGTGCAATGCGGCACGCGCCATGATGTTCGCGGTTGGATGCATTCAGGCGTTGCACTGCAACACGAACCGTTGCCCATCAGGTGTTGCGACGCAGGATCCAATACGGGGCAGGGCGGTTAATGTCCCGCAAAAACGCCAGCGTGTTCATCGATACCATGATGCAACGTTGGAAAGCTTTCGCGAAATCCTTGGGGCGATGGGCAAAGAGAAGGTCTCCGACCTGCACCCCTCGGACATACGCCGCCGCACGGCCGATGAGCGAGAGCATAGCTATGCGGACCTATATACTCTGCTCGAAGACGGCGCGTTGCTGAAGGACACTGTCCCGGATGAGTTCGCAGCAGACTGGAAGATGGCATCTGCGGAACAGTTCTGACTTTTTTATCTAGTTTCGCCAAGGATTGACCTTTGTGGTCCGTCTTACTCATCGTGATGCGCATGAAAACGTCGGATGAGGACTTGGCACAAGCTGCAATAGAAGGGGACGCGGATGCGTTTGAAACCCTTTTGCAGCGGCATTACGATCGCGTTTTCCGTTTGGCTTTCCGGCTGACCGGAGTGCCAGATCTTGCAGAAGACCTAACGCAGGAAATCTGTGTAAGTTTACCAAGAAAGCTTTTGAGTTTTCGGGGCCGGTCCAAGTTTACGACGTGGTTATACCGTGTGGTTGTCAATGCTGCCGAAGATGCGCGAAGACGACGGGCAAGCCATACGCGCGCTTCGGTCGGGTGGGGTGATGTGGAACATATGCGCCGTGCCGAGGCCGCTGAAACAGCAGAAGCAGTCGAGTGGTTGCAAAAAGCCATGCGCACCTTGCCTCAGGACTTGCAAGATACACTGGCGTTGATCCTGGAAGACGAGATGACTCATGCTCAGGCGGCCGAGGTCCTTGGTGTGTCTGAAGGAACGGTGTCGTGGCGGTTGTCGGAAATCCGAAAACGTCTTCGTGCGCTGAGACAGGAGGAACTGGCCCCGTGACAGATGATCTTGAACAGCTAAAGCAGGCTATGGATGCGGTGACCCCAACTGCGGATGCAGCGCGCCGGGCGAGCAATACAACCTTGGCCCGCGAAAAATTCATTAAAGCCCAAGGATTGCGGCCTGAGAGCCGTCCCACTGTCAGGCGAGGCCCACTGGCCCGCATGACAGAAGGAGCGCAATCCATGTTAAATACGCTTTCAAGCCGCAGCGCATTGACCGCAACGACAGCAATTGCAGCAGTCGCGTTGTTTGTTTTTTTACCCCAAACCCAAGGATTTTGGCAGCAGCCAGACCAATGGTCTGAAGACCATGCCGTGCAATCGATAGCTCAATCGCCACAGGTGGAAAAGGCATTGGCAGAAGCGCTCACTGCAGACCTGGAGATCGAGCCGCAAACACCTGTGCCCGCAGAACCACGTGCCTTAAGCCGCTCTCAGGTCGCGGAAGAGTTGTCTGTTTCGAACGGCTTTGCTAGCGAAACGCTGATTGAAAGAACGCAATCTGAACCGATTGCCGCCGAAACAAACAATGAAACCTTTGCGAATGCGGAAAGCAACGCATTGAAGGTGACAGCCGACGAACCTGTTTCGACATTCTCGATCGATGTCGACACGGCTTCATACGCAATTGTCCGATCGTCTTTGATGGGTGGTCATCTTCCACCCCGGGATGCCGTTCGTGTCGAAGAAATGGTGAACTATTTTCCCTATGACTATCCGGTGCCAGATGGTCAGGTTCCATTTCGCCCTTCAATTACGGTAAGTCCTACGCCCTGGAACGAAGGCACTCAGCTCGTGCATGTTGCGATTCAAGGTGCAGTTCCAGAGGTTCAGAACCGTCCGCCCCTGAACCTTGTTTTTCTGATTGATACGTCTGGATCCATGCAGGATGCCAACAAACTGCCCCTTCTGAAACAGTCCTTCCGATTGCTGCTGTCCGAGCTGCGACCGGAAGATCAGGTAGCGATAGTAACCTATGCAGGCAGCGCAGGTCAGGTTCTGGAACCGACTGCCGCATCAGAGCAAAGCAAGGTATTAGCGGCGCTCGACAGGCTCGAAGCTGGTGGGTCGACGGCCGGTCAGGCGGGTTTGCAACAGGCGTACCAGGTGGCAGAAGCTATGTCGTCTGACGGTGAAGTAACCCGCGTCGTGTTAGCAACGGATGGAGATTTTAATGTCGGTTTGGCTGATCCAGAAGAACTTAAGGAATTCATTTCGCGTAAACGCGCCAGCGGTACTTTTCTAAGTGTTCTAGGATTTGGTCGCGGTAACTTGGATGACGCTACCATGCAGGCTTTGGCCCAGAATGGAAACGGGCAGGCCGCCTATATCGATACGTTGGGAGAAGCGCGCAAAGTTCTGGTTGACCAATTGGAAGGCGCGTTGTTTCCGATTGCCAATGATGTGAAAATCCAGATCGAATTCAACCCTGCGCAAATCGCCGAATATCGTTTGATCGGATATGAAACGCGTGCACTAAAGCGAGAAGATTTTTCCAACGACAAAGTAGATGCAGGTGACATCGGCGCAGGTCACTCAGTCACTGCGATCTATGAAGTGACACCCATTGGATCTGATGCTGTTCGCAACAGCCCTTTGCGTTACGGCACCCAAACCTCTGCGGACAAGACGGATGAGATTGGGTACTTCAAATTGCGGTACAAAACGCCGGGTGCATCCCAAAGCCAATTGCTGGAACAGCCGATTTATTTCGGGCAGGGGGACGAATCCGAAGACGTTCGGTTCGCATATGCAATTGCAGGTTTCGGCCAGTTGTTGCGCGATAGTCCGTATTTGGGCGAGTGGACTTATGAAGACGCGATCGCTTTGGCAAATACATCCCGTGGCGATGATCCGTACGGTTACCGCTCTGAGGCGGTCACTCTGATGCGCCTTGCGCAGTCTCTAACCAAATAGCCTTGTTTACTTTCTCAGCCCACGCGGTGACCAGTCTTACCTTGGATTGTTCGTTGCGTGGGTGTGGATTCTGCGAATGCTCCATTCGACTGCATCCCGCATCGTTTTTCCAAGAGCAACATCAAAGGCTGTCACCAGATCAGGGGTTTGATCGCTTTCCGCTATCACGAATTCGCTGAAAGAGTCGGACGCGATGATTTTGTCTTCAAATTCGTCGATGATCTTGATGTTCATTCGAACTTCGACACGAACCAAGCTCGCGTCCTCTGACTCGCTTACGACGATGCCCTGAAATTCACGCAGGTCGGGAACGATTACGTAATCGGCACGTAGACCCACGGTCGAGCGACCGACTGCAGCCACTTTTCCACTGTTTTCATAACTCTCCACCATGAGCGCCTGAACAATAAGCGGTGCTCGATCAACCCAGCGGGCTCTGGAAAGGTATTGCACCTGAAGGGGCGAGGGTTGCACGGCGATCTGGTCGGTATTGACTGCGGCAGTGGCTGTCGGTTCTTCGACAACGATCTGTTTTTGTATCTTCGGCAACGACGTGGAAAAGGTGCTTTTGGGCGTCAGCAGGTACAAGTCATTTGGCTTTGACGCCTGTTGGAGCGTGCCCAACCCGGTACAGCCGGTTACCGCCGAAACGGCAAATGCCGCCAGGATCGTCCTAATCATTGACGAAACTCCGATGCTTGGGTTCCCAGCAAAAAGCGGGCCGGGTCCCGTTCAACCTTATCCACCAAGCGATCCAGACTAATGACCAGCCGCTGGGATTCTTCGATGAAGCGCGTGAATTGGGGCAGACCCACGCGTAGGAAGTCGGACAATTGCCGCCGGTTTTCCTGCACAACGCCATCGATTGTGGCCAATAGGTCGGATGCCGATCTAGAGGCGCTCAGGATGTCTGCGGATATTTCGTCGATCCGATCTGTGACCCTTGTAACAGTTGTGGCAACCTGATTGGCGGCATTGCGTATGTCGTCGACCACGGCCCCGACGTCCTCGTTAATCACCCGGTTGGCCGAGTCGAATGCCTTTTGAGCCGACACAAGGGTTCCTTCGGCGGTTTCCATCGCACCTGTGATCGAGCCCAGTGTTTCATTCGCATTCAGGAAGGTTTCAGAAACCGTCGCGATGGCCACGCTGCCTTCACCTGATAACCGAGAAAGGTTGTCTGCCAGTGAAGATGCGCGGTCGATGAACGGTTTCAAGTCCTGTTGGATGACACGGTCCGCCGTCTCAAAAGTAATCTGGGCGCTATCCAGTGCATTTGCGGCCGACTCGGACGCTGTTTTCACGCTTTTAAGGGTGTCTGTACCGGTTTCCAGCGTGGTTTCCGCCGTATCGGCCAATTGGTCCAGCCGTCTGGAAAAGGCCGAAATCTCTCTGGCCGCGCCGCCCAAATCAGCCGAAAGGGATTCAAAGTCTGATAGGGTTTTGTCCAGACGGCCTGTTGCTGAGGCCACGTTTTCGAGGATTTGCGATACCGCCTGTCGGTTCTCGTCGTCAACGACCTGGTTGATGTCTTCCAACAATGTGATGGCTTTTTCCATCAGCAGCGGGGCGCCTTCGAACAAAGATTGAATCGCGCTGCGTTTGCTTTGGATCAAACTGTTCTGAGGCAGCCGCTCAGCGTTGGCTGACCCTCCGGTCAGTTCGACAAAGCTTACTCCAGTAACCCCCAGTGACTGGAGTTGGGCTACGGTTTCTGAGGTCACGGGAATATCTGCATCAACTTCAAGCCGCACGCGCACCTTTGAGGGGTCATTCTCATCCAATTCTAACGATATGACCTGACCAACAGGCAATCCGTTATAACTGACACCACCCGCCGCAGACAGGCCAGAGACGTTTTCGAACAGCACGTCATAATAGGCGTATTGGCGTGATACTTCGAACTTTGCCAGCCACAGGAAAAACCCGAATGCGCCTAGAATAGCCGCAAGGGTGAACGCGCCGATCAGGATATAATTTGCTCGGGTTTCCATGGCTTGTTACCTGTCTTGCCCTTTCTCTTGCGCCGCACGCGCCCGAGGGCCGGTGAAGTATTCTTGTACCCAAGGATGATCGACTTTGGTCATTTCTTCAATCGGTCCCTCGACCAACACGCGTTTTTCGGCAAGCACTGCGACCCGATCGCAAATGGCATAGAGGCTGTCGAGATCGTGCGTGACCATGAAAACAGTCAATCCAAGTGCATCCTGCAACTCACCTATCAAATCGTCATAGGCTGCGGCCCCAATCGGATCCAGACCAGCGGTAGGTTCGTCAAGAAACACAATTTCGGGGTCCAAAGCCAGTGCGCGAGCCAGCGCAGCGCGTTTGCGCATCCCGCCAGACAATTCCGAAGGGAATTTGTCACAGCTGAGTTGCGGTAAACCAACAAGACTGATCTTCAAGCTTCCAAGCGCAGACATAAGGCTTTCGCTTAGGCCGGTATGTTCTCGTAGTGGTGCCATAACGTTTTGCAGCACTGTCAAAGATGAAAACAAAGCGCCGTCCTGAAAGGCGACGCCCCAGCGTTGTTCAATGCGACGGCGTTCTTGTTCTGGGCCGTTTAAAACGTCGACGCCCAAAACCTCAATATTGCCGGCGGCGGGTTTGTTGAGCCCGACGATTGTCCGAAGCAAAACGGATTTGCCCGTGCCTGATCCGCCAACAATGCCTAAAACTTCTCCGCGCCAAACATCCAGATCAAGGTTCTGATGTACGACTTGCGGGCCAAATTGATTTGTCAGGTTGCGAACGCGGATGACAGCCTCGCGTTGAGTATCCTCTTTGTTGGTTTGTTGCAGAACGGTTCCGTCCATGTCACACCCCAATCACCGAGAAGAAGATCGAAAACAGCGCGTCCAAGGCAATGACCATGAAAATGGACTGAACAACAGATGCTGTGGTGCGCTGCCCGACGCTTTGGGCAGATCCTTTGACTTGCAGGGCTTGCCAGCAGGCAATCACGCCGATGACCAAAGCAAAGAATGGGGCTTTGATCATCCCGATGGCGAACTGCCAAATGCCGGTATTCTCTTTCAACCGTGTCGCGAACATGCCCGGGCTGACGTTCAGATCAATCCAGCTCATCAATCCGCCGCCAATCAGGGCCGAGATATCAGCGATAAACCCAAGGATCGGCAACATTATCAACAGTGCAACAACACGCGGGATAACCAGAACTTCGATTGGGTCCAGGCCCAGTGTCCGCATGGCGTCTATTTCTTCCTGAACCTTCATGGACCCGATCGAGGCGGTGAATGCCGACCCGGACCGACCGGCAACGATGATGGCGGTCAGCAAAACACCCAGTTCCCGAAGGACCGAGATAGAGATCAACTCAACCACAAAAATCTCTGCGCCGAACTGTTTCAGCTGAGTTGCACCCTGAAACGCCAGGACAACGCCAATCAGAAAACCCATCAAAGCAACGATCGGGATGGCCTTGAAACCTGTCTCTTCCATTTGGGAAACAAGCGCTGCACCTCTCAGCCGGCTTGGCTGCAACAAAGTCCGCACAAGGCGATGCAGGGTCAAGCCCAGAAACCCGAGTATTGAAAGGGTATCTTGCCACGCGCCCATTGTGCCTTTGCCGACGCCTTCCACCCAATCCGTAAAGCTGCGTTTTTGGATGTCTGGGGTCGCCTCATCTGGGATATTCTTGGAAACCGTGTCGATGAGATCGGAATAAGCGGGCAAAGCGCCCTGAAACTGCAAATTGATGCCTGCTTTTCTGACGCGATGTGCAAGGTCAGCCACAAGCCAGGCTCCGCCCGTGTCCATCGCCTGAACGTCAGACAAGTCCAAAACCACGCGATCACCTTCGGGGCGAAAAACAGCAAAGGCGTTTTCCACGCTGCTGAGGGACTGAGTCAACAATTCACCCGACACCCGAATACGAACGCCATCGGCGTCCCGGTCCAGTTGAAGTGCAGGTTCAGTCATAGGCGTATGTGAGTTGAAACGGCCATGGGCTGCAATGAATATTTGTCACATACTTGCTATTTGCCTGCCGGCAGGTAGGCCGGTGTGGCAATGAAAGAACAGCCTTTGAGCGTTGGGCACAGCATACTTGTCTCATGTCTGAACAAATATGATTTTCTGAGTAACTTGCCCTGTTGCCGCTATGTTGGAACCAAGCCAAAGTCCGCACGGAAACCAATTCTGTGGAATCAGGGAAGTCGGAATGCGGCAAGCCGGAAACGCTCTGTTTATTATCATTGATCAACTCCGGGCCGACTGTCTCGCCGGTGCATTGGCGGACCATGTCGATCTGCCCAATCTGCGCGCTTTCATGTCAGATGCGGTGACCTTTGAGCGACATTTTTCAGTAACTAATCCCTGCGGACCATCTCGTGCCTCGATTCTGACCGGTCAATACGCGATGAACCATCGTTCGGTTCGCAACGGAACCCCGCTGCGTCACGACACGCCAAACATCGCAACTGAAATGAGAAAAGCTGGGTATTTACCCATGCTTTTTGGCTACACCGATACGTCGGCTGACCCAAGGGTCCATGATGCCAATGACCCAATTTTGCGGTCGTATGAACAGCCAATGACGGGTTTTGAAGAAGTTGTTGAGATGCGGCTGGAAGAGTCCTTTCCCTGGCGGTCGCACCTCATGAAACAAGGGTATAAGTTCGACGACTATTGGGATGTACACACCCCGGCCCCCGAAAAAAATAGCGGTCGACAATTGAACGACCCTGCCATGTATACGTCTCAAGACAGCGATACTGCGTTTCTGACCGATCGTTTCCTCGACAGTCTGGCACCGCTGACCGACCAAAATTGGTTCGCGCACCTGACATATATCAGACCGCATCCGCCGTTGGTGGCGCCGGCACCCTACAACAATATGTATGATCCATCTGCACTGCCGCATCCCGCTGGGCATTCGGAATTGGAAGACGAGGCTGGTATGCATCCGTTCTTCCGCCCGACGATGCAAAAACAAAAAGCTGCAGACTTTGTGTTGGGTTTTGACGATATCGAACCGACGATTGAGAACGTCCAGACCTTGCGATCCGTCTACCTGGGTCTAGCAACCGAAGTGGACCATCACATTGGGCGGGTTGTTCAGTTCCTGAAGGACACTGGGCAATATGACGATACGTTGCTGATCATCACCGCAGACCACGGTGAAATGCTGGGTGACCGGCACAGTTGGGGCAAGATGACGGTTTATGACGCAGCCTACCACACCCCTCTTTTGATCCGTCTCCCGGGTAACCAAGATAGGGCGGGTTCGACCGTATCTGCTCCAACGGAATCCATTGATATCACGCCAACAATTCTCGAATGGGTCGGCCAGCCGATCCCCAACTCAATGGATGGGCGTTCGCTGATACCTGTGCTGCAAGGAGAGACCCCGAAAGACTGGCGACAGTATTCTTTCAGCGAGTTGGAATTTGGCGATCCACAAAAACAGACGCTTTGGCAGCAACATCTTGGAACAGGTGACAGCGACTCTTGCTTGGCCATTTTGCGCGACGACCGGTTTACACTTGTCGAGTTCGCGGCAGATTTGCCGCCGCTTCTTTTCGACCAACAAGGTCGCGGTGAACTTGAAAATATAGCGCAAAATCCTGACTATGCGGCGGACTTGGCGCGACTGAGCCGTCAGATGTTGCGGCACAGGATGCGCAATATGGATCATACACTTTCGCTGCACTCTATCACGCCAGAGGGGCCCAAACTGAAACCCCGCCACTGAGGCGCCTAGCCTAATCTGTCGCGCCCGACCCCCCTACACCTGTGATTATTCCAATGCTACCCATGTAACCTTAGGGAGGTTGGAATTGGACATTACCGAAGACCAGATCAAGGCGATGACGACTGCCGGTTTGAACCTGATCGGTCAAGGTCTGTCGATATACGATAGCAAGTTACGGCTGGTTGTCAGTAACCGACCCTTTCAGGACATGTTCAATTTGCCGGACGAATTGGTCCAACCGGGCGCGCTGTTTCGGGACACTATTCGATACCTCGCGGAAAACGGAGAGTATGGGAACAAGTCCGAAGTGGATGAGATTGTCGAGCGGCGCGTGAAGCAGGCTTTGACGTTTGAACCTCACTATCTGGAACGTATTCGCTCCAACGGTCAGGTTATTTCGGTCGAAGGAGCACCCCTGCCCAAAGGCGGGTGGGTTGCCGTCTATACTGACATCACCAATACCAAACAAGCCGAGTCTCTCTTGCGAGCACGGTCCGTTGAGTTGTCAGGTCAGCTTTTGAACCGGGCAGAGGAACTTTCTGCGACGAACCGGAAACTGGCCGCGACCAACTCGGCTTTGGAAGAAGCTAAGCGCCAGTTGACAGAGATCGAGGCGCGCACGCGCATGACGACTGAAATGATGCCGGCGCATATCGCTCATCTGAACGCCGATGGGTGTTATGACTATTCCAACCGCCGCCTCAACTCTGTCATGCCAGGTCGACCGTCTGATATCGTGGGGATGCATATCTCTCAGGCTCTTGGATCAGTGGCCTATGTCCGGGTCGAACCTCATTTGCAGAAAGCATATGCGGGTGAAACTTCCGTGTTCGAGTTTACCGAGGATCAAGGCTCAAGACGCATTCGTGTTTCTTTTTCTCCGGATGGCGATGGCGGCATTTACATTATGTCGGTGGATATTACTGAAGAAACGCAGGCCCGGGTTGCATTGCAGCAGACGCGCCGGCGTGCGATGGCGGCGCAGATGACGAACGGCTTGGCGCATGACTTCTCTAACCTGCTGACGATAATCCTGGGCATGCAATCGCGTTTGGAAAAAATGGATTTGCCAGAATACGCGCGCGAATTGGTCGAGGCGACCCAGCAAACCGCCCGCCGAGGTGGGCAATTGTTGAACCGGATTGCGGATATGACGGGAAGCCGAACGCTCCAGCCAAAACCGACGGACATGAGAAGCCTGCTCGAAGATCTTCGCATCTTGGCGTCGCCTTCGCTGCCGCGGGGCGTGGGATTGTCGGTGGTCAACACGTTGCCGGATGAGGTCCTGATGCTGGATCCCGGTATGGTTCAGGATGCTTTGTTAAACCTTGTTCTAAATGCCCGTGACGCTTGTGGGGGATCGGGTCAGATCACTGTCAGTTCGCATTCAATCGACAATATTTGGATCGAAATTGCGGTTTCCGACACCGGCCCCGGGTTTTCTTCCGAGGCATTGGATAAGGCCCTGAACCCATTTTTCACGACAAAAGGCAGCAAAGGTTCAGGGTTGGGGCTGCCCATGGTCTACGACACGGTGAAACTTGCGGGGGGTGATCTAAACCTGCGCAATACCCCGTCGGGGGCATCTGTTGTCTTGCGATTGCCGTATCGTCTTGCTCCGCCTGTGCAAGATGGGCTGGTGCTGCTGGTGGAAGACAATGACGACCTTCGCAGCCAGTTCCGTGAGATGCTGGTTGATCTTGGATTCTCGGTGATCGAAGCGACAACAAAAGATGAGGCCTTGGGACTGGCGGCTAATATCGATGATATTGCCCTTGTCCTTTCCGACATTCGGTTGGAAGGGGCGGAGACCGGCTTGGACTTGCTAGATGAACTGCCGCCATCTTTACCTAGTATTTTGATGACATCACTCCCGTACACGGATCCATTGCACCGACAGGCGCTGACACTCGCCCCGGTCTTGCGAAAGCCCTTTACGCGTGCTCAATTGTCTACCTTGATCAGAAGCAAGGCCGCCTGATGACTCAGCCTTTGGTTACCATTGTTGACGATGAACCCGAGATCAGGCGGATTTTGACGGATGCGCTTCAGGATGCCGGGTTTCGTACCCAAAGCTTCTCTCGTGCGCGCGAGTTCGAAGCGTCGCTGAAGCGCGTAACCCCCGATGTTTGCCTTGTGGACTTATCTTTGCCCGACACGGATGGGTTGGCGCTGGTACATCGTCTTGCGCTCGAGCAAGGTGCAGCGGTGATAATCATCTCGGGGCGTGCGCAAGTCCAGGACCGGGTAACCGGGTTGGAGTTGGGTGCCGACGACTATATCACAAAGCCTTTCGACCCGGCCGAGGTTGTAGCCAGAATTCGCGCTCGGTTGCGATCGCCAAGAACCCAGATGACCCATTCAGATCTGGCCCGCTTTAACGGATGGACGGCGCATTTTGATCGTTATGTGCTGGAAGACGGCTCCGGCGCTGAAACACCGTTTAGTCATGCCGAAGGCGAGGTGCTGCGTTTGTTTCTCGAAAGCCCGAAGCGTTTGATCAGTAGGGCTCAGATGCAAGAAGCTTTAGGTGGTGCAGCCGGTGACAGTTTTGATCGGGCAATGGATGTGCGCATATCGCGTTTGCGTACCAAATTGGGTGAGGATCCCAAGAATCCAAGGTTGATCAAAACCATTTACGGTGCGGGTTACATTTTCTTAGGCGACGTCGAGTGGCGCTGAACAAAGAATCCTAGAAACCCAATTAATTTTTAAATTAAAAAGGTTTGAGCGGAAACTAGAGCGGGCAAATCATTCTCGTAGTGCCCGCTCCTTAACTTTGACGACCGGTTGCATCAGGTATTCCAGTACGGTTTTTCGACCAGAAAGAATGTCTACCTCGGCAATCATTCCGGGAATGATCTCGACAGCTACACCATTGGCATCCAAGATGGACTGATGGGTTTCAATTTCCACGACATAGACTTGCTCATCATTGCGTTCAGATCGGGTAATTGTGTTGGCTCCTATTCGTGTTATTTCACCATCAAGTGCGCCGTAGCGCGCAAAGTCATACGCTGTCAGTTTCACTTTTACAGGTTGCCCGGCGTGCAAAAATGCAATGTCTTCGGGTCTGACGTAAGCTTCGACCATTAGCCTGTCATCCAAAGGGACTAATTCTACAAGCTCTTCACCACTGCGCGCTAACCCCCCGATCGTGGTTCGGTGAATCCGATTGACGATGCCGCGCACCGGGGCTTTGACCAAAGCGCGGTTTGCCCGATCCTGCAGAGCTGGCAATACGGGTTTCAGGGCGGCAAGCTCCGCGGTTGTTATTGCTAGGTCTGTTAGCGCGGCACTTCTGAACCGGCTGTGTGCTGCGTTGATGCGATCGTCAATTTCGTCGAGCCCGGTTTGCAACCTGTTAGTTACCGCTGTGGCTCTGGTCTTTCTACCCATCCATTCCGCCTCACTGCGTCGTAACGAAAGCAATGTGGTGGCAGGTTCCATCCTTTGTTCCACCAACGGCGTCATGATTGCGCGTTCCTCAGCGAGTATCCTGAGTGTTTCATCAGCTGTAACCTTATCAACCAGCCCTTCTTCATATTCTCGCTGTCGTTGTTGTCTTTGCCGCTCGAGGATTGCGATTTCAGCGCGTAGTTCAGCCTGGCGTCCTTGGTAAAGTGCCGTTTCAGATCGGATTACGTCTGGTGCTCCGTCTATGAGCTCTGGGGAAAAAAGCAGAGCGTTTCTTTCGATTTCTGCCTGTAGCCTCTCAGCGCGTGCCATCAATCCAAATGCGCGTTGTTGTTCCTGACTGAATTGGCTATCGATCTGGGTGGCATCAAATTCCATCAACAACGCACCCTTTTCCACAATCTCACCTTCCCTGACATACAGAGATTGAAGAACCCCGGCTTCTGTTGCCTCGATAACCTGAACATCGGCAGAGGGTACGACCCTGCCGTCAACGCGCGTTACATCGTCTAGCTCTGTCAAACAGGCCCACGCCCCAGCACTTACAAGGCAGCCCAAAATGGCAAGCAGCAGTAACGAACCTCGCAATGGTGATCGTCCGCGCATCTCGCGAGCCAGATTGGCCAAGTCATTATGTCGCGACATTTAGGTGCCCTCTGCTTTTCTCAGCGTATTTCACTATCGAACTCTTGGGTCCATCCACCTTTATCCGACCGGCTTCGACAACAATCACACGGTCAACAAGGGCCAATAGGCTTGGCTTGTGTGTGATAATTATTGTCGTTGTCTCAGCAGTTGATTGTTTGAGGCGTTGGATGACTTCCGTTTCTGTCTTTATGTCCATGGCACTTGTCGGCTCATCTATCAGCAAGACCGGAGGTTGACCGACCAAAGCCCTTGCAAGGGCGATGGATTGTCGTTGCCCTCCAGACAGCCCTTCTCCTCTCTCAGATAGGATCATCTCGTATCCGTTTGAGGTGCGTGCGGCGAACGCATCAACGCCTGCAATCCGCCCTGCTTGAAGGATATCCTCGTCACGTGCGCGAAAACTGCCGCTGGCGATGTTGTCGCGGACAGAGCCTGAAAACAGCCAGACATCCTGCAAAACAGAACCGATACTTTGCCTCAGATCACCCGGATCCAACTGGCGAATATCAATGCCATCCATTGCGATTGAGCCTGAATGCGGTTCGTAGAGACCGAGAAGCAGGCGCGCGATCGTACTTTTCCCGGATCCGATTGGGCCCAATATCGCAACTTTTTCGCCTGGTTTGATCTCAAACGATACGTCTGAAAGGGTGTTGTCGGTTTGATCGGGATAGCTAAAGCTGACGTTCTTAAAAGAAATTTGGCCTGTGAAAGTTGGGCGACTGATCCATTTGCGTCCTTGGGGCCTTTCATTCTCGGCGCTCATAAGAGCGTTCAGATTTCGATAAGCGCTTTTGGCCTGATTTACGCGCGTCAGAGTTTGAGCAAGCTGCCCTAGCGGTGCAAGGGCACGACCGGTCAACATGACAGATGCCACCAAAGCGCCCATGCTTCCCTGGCCGTCCGAAATTAGAAATACACCAAAAAACACGATCAGCACTTGCGCGGCTTGTTGAGTGAAACCCGTCAAGTTCAGGGCGAATTGAGTTATTGCTCGACTGCGCGTGCCGTGTGACGACTGCCGCTCAATCGCGGCTTCCCAGCGTGACCGCATTTGCAGCGCCGCTGTCGTTGTCTTGATTGTCTCAAGTCCCGACACCGTTTCAACCAAGACGGACTGTTTCGACTGACCGTCTTTGAAGCTATCATCTGCCAATCTTGAGAGAAACGGTTGTATTAGTAGGCCCGTCACCAAGACGATTGGGACTGCTAAGGCGGGAACCAAGGCGAGCGGACCCCCGATCATGTGTATTACCAAGATGAACAGCGCGATGAAGGGCAGATCGACTAATGCCACTAGTGTTGCCGAAGTAAAGAACTCACGCAGAGTTTCGAATTCTCGGATTGTGCTGGTCATTGCGCCGGTAGATCCTGTTCGGGAGCGCATTTTGATGTTCAACAACTGCGCAAATATCCGACGGCCCATCAACATATCTGCCTTTTGCCCTGCGCGGTCGATGAATCCGGCACGCAATAGTTTAAGGAGGAAGTCGAATACCAGTGCCAAACCAACGCCAACTGTAAGTGCGATCAGGGATTCTGTTGCTTCGTTAGGCAATACACGGTCATAGACCACCATAATGAAAACCGATGTCGACAAACCAAGCAGGTTAGCCAACGCAGCAGCCAAAATGACCTGAGTATACGACCAACGGTTAGCCAGCATTGCTGCCCAGAACCAGTGCCCTTGAGCGTTTGCTCCGTTTAGGCCCGGGTCTCGCTCATGGGCCCTTCGAAATAAAATGGCATACCCGGTATACGAATTGTCTAGTTTGCTTTCTGCAATCTGGCCAATTTCATCACCAAGACTCGGATCGAAAATTAGAATTTTGCCTGATTTTGAACGCCCGTGAAATACTACAGCGCGTTGGTTCTCCAACAGAAGGATTGCAGGCGTCAAACTGTCATCGAAGTCGTTTAGTTTCCTGTTGCCGTACCCGGTCTGAAGCCCCGCAGTTTGCGCTGCGTCAACTACATCTCGAATGTTGGCTTCCTCGGTTCTTCCAGATTGATTGGCAAAAAGAGCTGTTTGTGTAAGTGCGCACTCCAAGTGATCGGCGACATGCAACAGGCAAGCTTCAATCTCTGTCAATCTGGGGCTGTTCGGGAAAGGTTGAACGATACTCATCGGGATTGGCCCTGTTGTTCAGAAGATACCCCGAGCAAGTCCAGTATGTCCCCAGTCAAACTGAGGATTGAATACTCTGTCAGAAAAAAGCTTTGTTCTGCCAAAATCTGCCTTTCCTGAGCGTTCACAAAGTCACGTTGTGCGTCCAAGATTTCGATCAGACTGCGGCGCCCGATTGTAAATTGGGCACGAGTGGCCGTTACGTTATCGGCGTTAGTCTGTGCCGCAATACGGGCAGCCCGCAGTCTTTCCGCTCCGGCTTGCTGGTCTGAACGAATGAACTCTAACTCGCGTCTAATGGACCGAACAACATTCTCGCGTGCAAACTCTGCTTCGCGCACGTTCGCCTCCGCGTTTGAGATTGCGGCGCGCCGTCGACCTGTGCTGTCCAACTCATAGTTGAAAGACATATCGATCCCGAAATTTGCGTCGTTGTTATCATCTCGATCTGCAAAGGCGGCGACCTCAACACTTGGCTTGCGTCTTGCGATCGCGGCCGTTTGTTCAGCACGCGCGGCGATCAGTGCAGCATCTGCGCGACGGACCAGAGGGCTGTTCTCTATGATCTGAACATCGGAAAGCGCAAGGCGTGGTGCAGAAACTGGTGGATCCAAGGGACCTGGCGTTTGGCCGAAGACTTCGCGAAAGTTGGCTTCGGCACGGTCAGTTCGCGCATTTGCATCAGCCAAGCGTGTCTGGGAATCAGCCAACCTGGACTCTGCTGCCAAAACGTCTGCGTATGACCCAGCCCCTTGATCAAACCGTTCTTTTGTTTGCCGAACAAATTCCTGATGAGTCTCCACGTTTCGAACCAGGATTTTCTGAATCTCACGATGATCGCGAACGGCCACATACGCCTCGATCGCTTTCAGTGCGATGGCAGACGCGGTCTGGAGTTGCTCGCCACGGGTTTCGACAACTCTGGCTTTTGCAGCAGCCAAATCCCCAGACGCGGCTCCGCCGTCATAGAGAAGTTGCGATACGCGTAAAAAGGGAGTGACATCTGCGATACCAGTGTCGATACGCTCCGTTCTGGCGTTCATCCCCAATGATACGCGGGGAAGAAATGCACCTCTTGCGGCAACCTGATTTGCGGTCGCTGATTGGTATCTCGCATCGCTTTGCGCTTTTGCTGGGTTGTTTTCGACGGCAAACTTGACGCGTTGTCTAAATGCACTTTCTAACAGTTCAGGAAATTTCGTTTGAGAATCTGCATCGACTGAACCAGTTTGCAAAGGAACACGCACTCCGGAAATATCGGGGGTTGGAACACAGGCCGACATCCAACTGGCCAGCGTTAAGACAAGCGCTTTTGTTGCGTTGTTTCGATTGAGCATTGGTGTTTCACACCTCACTGAATTCCAATAGGTCTCCGCTATGGGCATTCGCGAAGGCCTTCATGAAATCGGAAACACCTGAATTATCAGTAAATTTTTCTGAGGTAGCGTTGTTGGCAAATCAATTTGTGCGTTGGCCAACCACGCGCAGTGAGACAGCGAAACAAGATGTGCGTAAAACAACTGCATCTCAACACTGTTAACGAGAGGCTTTAGCGCATGACATTCATCTCATCAGCAAAATCTCTAAGGGTTGGGAGAAAAGTCTGAACCTTTTGCAACTCACTGGACAGATTGTCGCTATCACTGAAGAATACTTCTTCTGTCGGGCAATCCCCGACCAGCCCCGAAGCTTAGTCCACAGACAAATGGAGTTTTCTGCCTTCTGCGCGTGGAGCGTAATATCCAAGTTGAAACTGGGTACAGCTAAGAGCCAATAGCACGTAACCCGAAAGCCAACGCCCACCTGGCGAGACGAAGGCGGGTTTGCCTTCTTGCGTTAAGGAGAACAACGCTCTCGGTACAATGCGGTAACCATCTTTTGGAATTTAATCGGAAACGCCGCTGCTACATGCACGGCTTCGATATGAACGATCTCTGATTCAAACTGTTCGTTCGCGAATAATTAGTTGGTAAAAAACTCGACCAACTTCGGTTTCTGCGAGGGACATAAGTTACTGGGACGAAATTTATTTCCCCTGACAGCCCGTTTTGATTAAACAACCCTGCCGGCATTTGACGCCAGCAGGGCAAATAGGATCAGGCCGTCGCGCCAGTTGGGTCGGTGTGCAGAATATTGTCAGAAGTCAGACCGCTTAGATCATCCAACCCGTCGAAGTGGGCCATAGTGTCAACTGAGGCAGTGGTTGGATTGGAATAGTCAACCTTGACCAATACACTGTCATTGCCGTCAGTTGCTAAAACGAAGATCTCATCTCCTGCCTGGGTACCGATGAAGCTTTCAACCGCGTCTTCGACTGTTGCGGACGAAAGGTCATCAAGTACTGTTGTCAGCCCGACAACGCCCGTGTTCGTTCCCAAGGCGCCACCCGTTGCCAGGGTTTCCACTTCTGTTCCGTTGCCTCTGAGAGAACTGATATCCAACCCGCTGAACATCAAGGCGTCCGTGACATCTGTAGCAGGGCCGAGTGTGAACCCTGTAATGGTATCCACACCGTTTGTGGAAGGGTCTGCTTCAAAGACGACCACATCTCGCCCTGCATCGGAGACATCAATCGAGTCGTTGCCCTCCTGACCGCGGATCACTGCGTCCACATCCGAAGCGACTAGCGTATCGTTTTCGCTGGTGCCTAAGACATACATAGTTGGGCCACCATCTGGAGTTGTAATGGACAGCTCAACTGGTTGAGTGGCGTCTTGAACCGTCATCGTAAAGGTGACCAGCGGTTGGGAAAGGTCATTAAAGACAGTAGCCGCCCCTCCAAAACTGACTGTAGAACCGTTCAAAGGGTTGGTCAGGAATAGATCGAATGCGCTGTTTTCTACATCTGATCCGCTGTCGAAGGTAACGACCGTGGGATCGAAACCTAACTCAGCGGTAACGGCTAGCCCGCTGGAAATATCACGGTCGGGGTCCGCATAGATCTCGAACGTGATGGTTGTGCCGTTGTTTCCAGCCTCCACGATCGTATAAGCCGCTGGTTCGTAGGCCGTGTTCTGCTCGGATGCAGGTAGAGGATCCGGTCCCGCGGCAACTGTGGCTTGTACTTGAAAATCCATGCTGTCGCCGACGTTGATCCCGGAAAACGCGGCAGACCCTACCGCCAATGACCAACTGCCGTCGGGCGCAACAGTGGTGCTGCCGACAGATCCGTTGTTCAGAGTTACGTTGACAATTTGTCCGGACGCGAGGCCGACCGACGTGCCTGAAATGGTCAGACCATCATTTCGTGCATCGCTCAAAGAGATAGCGCCATTGGTGCCCACTGGGTCGATATTGAGAATAGGTCGCAGATCGGTTGCCAGACTTGCCGTGGCCGGTGTTGATACGTTGCCAGCACCATCATTTACAACAGCGGAAACTTCAAAATTGCTACCATCGGGCAGCGCCGCCAAGTCAGCTGCAGGCAATGTTGCCGACCAAGTCCCTCCTGAGATAATCCCAGTATAAGTCTGACCGTTGAGAGTAACTGTGACGGTTTGTCCGTCCCCGGCATTTGTTGTTCCCGAGACAGTCAGATCATTGCTCGTTTCGGTGATTTCCAGTGTTGCGCCGACGGGCAATGCATTCATAGTAATCGACGGGGCGGTAAAATCAGTGGAAAAACTCTCAGTGTCGCTGGCGGTATTTCCGGCGGCATCCTCGACGTTGGCACTAACCTGGTAAGTTATACCGTCTTGTAAACCGCCGAGTTCTGCGACCGTGGCTGTATAGCTCCAGTTGCCGCTAGCGACCGTGGCTGTTCCAGAAATGTCCACCGTGCCATCGGGCTGAACGATTTCTACCGCGACAACCGTTCCGTCCACAGCGTCAGACGTTCCGGTTATTGTTAGGTCTGTGCCTTGTTCTACAGCATTCATAATGCCGTCATCAAAAACACTGGCGATTGAAATCATCGGAGCGGTAAAATCGGTCGCGAAGCTATCAGTTGCTTGAATTGCGGGGTTTCCGGCAGCGTCGGATACATCAGCAGATATAGCCATTGTTGCACCGTCGGGCATTGCGGCTAAGTCGGCGGATGGGACTGTAGCGCTCCAATTCCCTCCCGAGACCGTGGCCGAATAACTACTGCCATTCAGGGCAACAGTGACGATTTGGCCATCTTCGGCGTCTGTCGAACCGGAAATTACGAGGTCTACAGCGGCCTCCGCAGAATTCAATACCGAACCAGCGGAGAGGGTATCAATGCTCAGGCTTGGGCCGGATACGTCTTTCTCGACGGGGACGCTTGCCTGAGGTGCCGGAAGGCCGTCAGTGTCAGAGACATCAGCAGTAATCGCAAACGATCCGCCGTCCGCCAAGTTGACGAGATCCATGGATGGTATGGTCACGCTCCAGCTGCCACCGGACACTGTTCCAGTATAAGACTGTCCATCCAGCATAACGGTGACCTGCTGCCCGTCAGGCACGTTGCCTGTAGAACCGGAAATCAACAGGTCAGATCCAATTTCCGCAGCATTTAGTACGCCGTCGCTCGACACTGGAGAAATGCTGATTGATGGTCCAGTAAGATCAACTGGTACGAAAGCCGTCGCTGGAAGTGACACATTACCTGCCGCATCATTTACAACGGCGCTGTAGGACGCGGGTATCCCTGTCGATAGTTCAGATAGGTCAGCTACTGGTATGTCAACGCTCCAGCTCCCACCTGAAACGGTCGCGGTATAAGTTTGGTCGTTGAATGTCAGGGCAACGTTCTGTCCGTCACTTGCGGAAGTTGAACCAGACACGGTCAGGTCGCCGATTACGTCAACCAGATCAATCGAACCGCCAGCAACCTGATCTATCGAGACGGTCGGCGCAGTGAAATCCGTCAGGAAACTGGAACTTGCCTGAGTTGCAGGATTGCCAGCTTCATCCAAGACGTCGGCTGTCACCACGATTGTCGACGAATCTGCTAATTGGGCGACATCGGCAGCAGGTACCTCGATTTTCCACTTTCCGCCTTCCGCGCTGCCCTTGTAGGTTTGACCGTCGACGGTGACAGTCACAGTTTGTCCGTTTTCTGCATTTGTCGCACCCGTGATAGCGAGGTTCGAGGCCTGTTCGGCCGCGTTCAGTATTGCGCCACTGGAAAACCCAGTGATGGATATTGTTGGTGGCACCGTATCGATATCTATTTTTACACTGTCGACTGACACCTCATTGCCTTCCGAGTCCAGGCTTCGCACCGTGATGTCTGTGACGCCTTGAGGTAGGTTCTCAGCTTGATCTTGTGTGAGTGACAAGCTCCAACTTCCGTCATCATTCAGGATTGCCGGAGCCGTAAATGAGCCAATGACAACCTCGACAGCGGCGGTGTCTGCAGGAGCCGCTATTTTCAGAGCAGCGCTACTGAGTGCGTCGGCCTGTGCGCCAGCGAGATTCAAGTGCGGATACGTCGGAGTAGGTGGGGGCGCAGGTGTCGTATCTTCGTCACCACCTCCACCGCCACCGCCGCCTCCCGCGGCGGCAGCTCCAGCCAGCCCCAAACCGCCAAGTGCAAGCCCTGCGCCACTAATGCCGCCTGTCGCTGCCGCTGCGCCGCCCGCTTCAGCAGCAAGACTGAATTGGGTAATTTCAGCAACTGCGCTTTCTGAAATCATGACTGCACCGCTGTCCAGAACCTGAACGTTTTCTGCATCCACAACTATTTTTCGACCATCCGTCATTTTCAAAAGAACGTCACCGTTCTCCAGAAGTTTCACGGAGCGAACCCCAGTTATGGTGTCAGCAAACTGAAACGCATAGAGTTCTTCAATGGTGGCTTGCGCAAACGCTGGCAGCGCCAGCAAAGTCGACGCGAGACCACTGGCCAACCCGCGACCCGCCCAACGACGCATTTTAGCATCCATCCATTTTTGCAACCGTGACTGAGAGGCCGAGTTGCTTTCAGAGTCATTTACTTGGGATCTTGTTTCTTTGGTCATCATACCCTCACATGTGGTGTTCGTGTCCGCCCGAGGGGGTCGGTTGCCGTTCATTTGTCTTACCCGTCCGAAACTCATGCGAGCGGATGGGAAAAATTAATTTAAACTCAAACTGAACTTCTCGTTTTCACCACAATCCCGCTTTGGTTTCGGCCTGGGCATCAGATCATCCTGTTGATGGGGCCAGGTAACGGCGTGGGATGATTGGTTATGATGCTTCAGTTCAAAAGTGTGGTTGCAACAAGCAGCGCAGCGCTTGATTCAGGTATCGGCGATACGGCTTTAAAAACGTTTAACGGCGATACGTATCTCTACAGCGTGACAGGAGCGGGTGGCGGGATCGTGGTCTGGAAGCTGGACGAGGGTTCGGTGCCGCAGGTCCAGGATACCGAATATTTTAGCGGTACTATTGCGTTTCAGGTCGGTCGAACAGCGACTCCAGTTTCTCTGGCTGACGAGGATCAGCTGATTCTGGACGTTGATATTGCAACGGGTCTGATAGGCTATGAGTTGAACCCGGATGGTACAATCGGTGTGCTGATTGAAACCGGGTCGCTTACTGGTGGTGGTGACGTTTCATCCGTGGTTCAATGGTCGACCGGTGCCGGAGATTTCTTAGCGATCGCAAACGGATCTTCAGATCAAATCACAACATACACCTTCAACAACGACGGGACGCTGGGTCTTGTAGGGGTGAACGCTGGGCACGCAGACTCGATGCAGGTTTTGCAAACAGCATCCGGCCCGGTCGTCATCGCTGCCAGCGCTGCGTTGAACTCAATCAAAACCTTTTCTGTCGACAGTAATACCGGCGTCATGAACCCGGTTGATAACCAAGAGACCCTTGGGACCTTGGGTATCGCGGTGCCAACTGCTGTTGAAGTTGTACAGGCCTACGGTCAGTCTTGGGTCATCGTAGCCGGTGCTCAAAGCAGCTCTTTGAGCGTGATGAAGCTCGGAAATGACGGGAGTTTAAGCCCGACGGACCACGTGTTGGATTCACTTCACACGCGTTTCGGTGGTGTCCAGGATCTGGAAATCATTGAGGTGGATGGCCATGTTTTTGTCGTCGCAGGTGGTGGGGATGATGGCGTTTCATTGTTCACCATGACGCCGGGCGGGCAGTTGGTGCACCAGCACAGTTTTGAAGATACATTGCAAACTGGTCTGCAGAATGTGGAGACGCTGAGTGTCGCGCATGTTGGTGACGAGTTGCAAATCTTTGCGTCATCTCAGCAGGATGCAGGCTTGACGCAACTGACGGTGGATGTGTCCCAACTCGGTACTGTGCAGACCGGTTTTGGTTCCGTTTCCGGGACTGCGCAGAATGACATCCTGAGTGGTAGCATTCTAGAGACCACGCTCGTTGGCGGGGCAGGCGATGATATCCTGATCTCGGGTATTGGCTCTACGACGATGACAGGTGGAACAGGGGCCGACATTTTTGTCGCTCAATTTGGAAGCGATCTCATGACCATCACCGATTTTCAGGCCGGGATAGATCGTTTGGATTTGTTTGACTATCCGCTGCTGAGGACACCTTCGCAGCTGGATTTCACCCCGACATCTATGGGGGCTCTGATCCAATACTTAAATGAAGAGATTGAGGTATTCTCGTCCTCAGGCGGGCCACTTTCGATCGAGCAGATCTTTGGAGCGGGATTTGAAGGGCCTGACCACATCCCCGTTGATTTTGGAAACTTCGGAGGTTTGCAGCCAGACAGCTCGGACGGGGTTCAAGGCGACGTAAACATAGATTCGGAAACGGAGAACGCTGCGCTTAGCGATGCTGAAATCCGTTTTACACCGGATGGTGGTGGCACGATCAGCGTCCAAGCTGATGATGACGGCCGGTTCGATCTTGAGCTACCTTCCGGGACGTTCGACGGAACACTGGAAATCGTCAAATCCTATTCGACCGCCAGTTCCGAAATCACCGCACTTGATGCCTTGCAGGTATTGCGAATTTCGGTCGGTCTTGATCCGACATGGGGCGCAGCATCTGCAGAGAATCTGATCGCGGCTGACATAACGCGGGACGGAACTGTTAACGCGTCGGATGCCCTTGCCGTGTTACGTGCTGCAGTTGGGCAGCCGTCGTCCCACGAGCCTGAATGGGTGTTTCTGGATTCAGATGCTGATCTGTCTGGCATCACGAAATCAAACGTCAATTACGAGGTCGGCGCAGAACTTACTGTGATCGACAATGTTTTCGCAACGGACATGACGTCCATACTTTTGGGCAACCTCGAACAGGTTTGACCAAAAGCGTTTTTCACTCTCGAAACGCCCGGTTGAAATAGTCAGACAATGGTTTGAGCAGAAAAGACAAAGGCGTACGTTCATCTGTCTTGATCATCGTCTCGACCGGCATGCCGGGCAAAAGCTCCTGACCGTTGAGCCGTTCAACTTCGCCTTCGTCCGGAGCCACTTCCGCGCGGTAAAATGTCTGACCTGTCGTTTCATCGGTGAATGTGTCCGCTGAAACGTTGGTTACTTTGCCCGATATCTCAGGCGTTTCACGCTGGTTAAATGCCGTGAAACGCAACAGCACAGGTTGTCCAACATGCAACTGGTCGATGTGGATTGCGTCGACGCGTGCAGCCACCAGCAATGGCGTGTCTTGTGGCACAACATACATCATCGGTTCTGCCGGCTGCACCACGGATTGCAGCGCAAATACCTGGCTTCCATATACAGTCCCTGCGACCGGAGCCCGGATGTCCAACCGCGATAGCCGTACTGTTAACGAAAGCCGTCTTTCCGCCAGCTCCAGAATTTGGGACTGCACGTCGCGCAACGTCGCGATCGCTTCTTCCCGTCGTGTAGCTGTCAGTTCGACAATCGCTATTTCGGTAGAAGATATCTGTCCGCGCAACCGGGCCACGGACGCTTCGAGCCTACCGATTTCGCCAGTCAGATTTGCTTCTTCCCTCTGCAATGCCAAAACCCGACTTGCAGGTGTTAGCCCGCGTTGGAAAAGTGACTGCTGGTCATCCAGTTCCTGCTGTATAAGCTCCATTTGCCGCCGCAGAGCTGCCAACTGCGCGTCGTTTCCACCGATTTCGCTTTCGATCTGAACCAATTGCTTGCGCAACTGCTCTGTTTGTTGATCGAGCGTGTCCAAACGTGCTTCGAACAGGCGTTGCTGGCCGTCAATCAAATCAGAAGGGATACCTTCACCTAGCAGAAGTTCGTTCAATCTGCTGCGGAGAGCTTCGGCATTTACTCCATCACGTTCGGCTTCCAGTCGCGTTCGTCTTGCCAACAGTTCAAACAGCTGTGCCTCGACAATGGTTTTCTCGGACGTCAGAAAGGTGTCGTCCAAGCGAACCATAAGATCGCCGCTGTCGACGGCATCACCGTCGCGGACATAAAGTTCCCCAACCACTCCACCATCCGGATGCTCGACCACCTGACGGTTGCTTTCAACTTCGATGATACCCTGCGAAACGATTGCACCGGCCAGTCGCGTCTGAACAGCCCAGATGCCCAATCCGCCGACTAAAATCGCCAATGCAACAAAGCCTACTGTTGCTGGAACTGTGATGCGCCAGACCGGGCCTTTTTGGGTAGCAAATGCCTGCTGCATTACTTAGTTGCCTTTTCGAGATCGGAGTGCACGCCAACTGGGCGTAGGCCCTGTTTGATGGCTCCGGCGTTTTGAACCATGGCGCCCAAGACCTCGTCTCGCCTCCCCGACCTCACAACTTGACCGCGCTCGACCACAATTAAATCGTCGCATTCGGAAATCGCTTGTGGCCGGTGGGTCATAATAATTGCAGATTTCCCATCTGCTTTTAATTCGCGGATGGCGGCGTTTAACGCATCGGTGCCATCGGCATCCAAAGCAGAGTTAGGTTCATCTAGTACGAGCAGAACTGGGTTTCCGTAAAGCGCGCGCGCAAGTGCGATCCGTTGTTTCTGTCCGCCTGATAGTTGACTGTCATTTCCACCCAAAACAGTGTCATATCCATCGGACAAAGACAGGATGAGTTCATGCGCTTTTGCTTTTTTGGCTGCTTTGACGACCGCTTCTGAGTCTGGGCTTTCGGACATTCGCGCAATATTTTCAGCGACCGTCCCGTTAAACAGTGTGACTTCCTGTGGAAGGTAACCAATATGAGAACCTAGGTCCTGGGGGTCGTATTGGTCCAAAGACGCTCCGCCCAGCCGAATTTCACCATGTACAGGATGCCACAAGCCCAATAAAGCCTTTGCTAGGGTGGATTTTCCTGAGCCGCTCTTGCCAATTACACCTAGGGCCTTTCCAGGCGTCAACGCTATTGAGACGTTGCGCAGTGTCGGCTTATCACCGCCAGGAGGAACCAGTGTTAACGCCTTTGCCACCAGGTCAGCATTGGGCACAGGTAATTTCGTACGTAGTTTTTCGGGCGGGAAGGCCTCCAGAAAGCGGTTAAGGGAAACCCACGCGTCGCGAGCTCGCTGGACCATTGCCCACTGTCCAATTGACTGTTCGATTGGAGCCAATGCACGCCCCAGAAGAATTGAAGCAGCAATCATAGCCCCGGGCGTCAATTCATTTCTCAAAACTAAGAGTGCACCGAGTGCCAACATAGCAGACTGAAGAAACAATCGGAGCGATTTTGTTAGGGATGAAAAGCTACCAGTCCAGTCGCTTGCGGAAATTGTTTGCTGCAAGGCGTCTGTTCTTTGACGTTGCCATCTAGCGGTAACATCTCCCTTCATGCCTTGTGATCTGACCACTTCTGCGGCTTGGCGAGCTTGCTCGGAAAACGCATTCGCCAGGGCCGATGCAGATTGGGCCTGTGCCACCTTGCGATGCGTCAGTTTTTGGTTTGCCAATGCGATTATGATGAGAATCGCACCACCTGCAAAGGCGAGCCATCCCAATAGAGGGTGGAACAAAAAGATGGCAGCCAGAAATACTGGTGTCCACGGCATATCCATAACAGCAAGTAAAACTGGTGAAGAACACAAATTTTGAATGGATTCTAAATCCCGCAACGCAGTTGCAGGGGCTGAGCGAGCACGCGGGTGCAACGACTGCAACATTGTAGCGCTAAAAACGCGCTCATCTAGTTGAGATTGAAAACGAGCACCGAAGCGCGCAACGATTCGTCCTCGCGCGTAGTCCAACATCGCCATGAGGCCGTACAGAAGGGCCACCAACAAAAAAAGCGCTGTCAGCGTTTCTACGGCCCGGGATCCTAAAACCCGGTCGTAAACTTGCAACATAAACAGAGGTCCTGTCAGCATTAACAGGTTGACGAAAATACTGAAAAGAAACGCCAGTGCCAAAAAGTTCAGGCCTTGGTTGCGTGCAGCACGCATTTCGTCAATTGGCTGAATTTTCTGCTTGTTGTTAGCTTTCACGAACGAAACCTTGGGTGGACAATACCGAACGGCATATAATCACTTTTGATAGTAAGACAAAATGCGAGTCTTTACGCTTTCAAAATTCCGGCTGATTCCCGCAGTCTAATGCAACGCAAGTAGGCGGGTTGCTATCGTTTGCTTGTCTCTAGTGCAGTTTTACAGAATGATCGCACCAATCGTGACTCCGTGCGATCATTCAGGTGTGCCAAGTAATAACGTGTTTCAATTTTCGAATCGCGTATAGGAATTGCGCGCAGGTTGGGATGCGACACAAACTCAAAATCCGCAACGAAACCGATACCGATCCCTTGCTCAACAGCCTTCCAAATCGCCTCGCGACTGCCAAGCTCTAGTATCGTGTCCATTTCGATCCCGCGTTTTTTCGTCTCGGATTCGATGGCTGATCGTGTTGTGGAGCCAGCTTCACGGCGAACAACTTTTTGTCTGTGCAGATCAGAGATCGAGATCCCGTCTTTGTGGAAAAAAGGATGCTCCGAGTTTACGAAGGCCACGACCTCGTGCGTGCTGTAAAGCTGCGTCGTTACTCGGGGGTCAGATTGCACTTCGGCCAGGATCGCAACATCGGCGTCATAGGACAGGACGCGGTCAAAGCATCTTTGAGAATTGCCGAACCAAACTTGCAGATCAATCGCGGGGTATTTGGACTTGAAAGCGACGATCATGTCCGTTGCATGAAAAGGTCCGACGGCTGCGATACTGAGGCGCCCGGCATGAAAACCGCGAAAGGATTCCAGCAATGTCTCGGCATCCAACTCAGCTTGTTGCAGGCGAGACGTTATCGCAAGCAGCTCATGGCCGGCATGGGTCAAGTGAACTTCGCGGCCCACCCGATTGAACAGCTCAATCCCATATCGGTTCTCCAGGTCTTTTACCTGTGTGGAAAGGGTTGGTTGCGTGATGTTCAGTTCTTTCGCAGCAGCGGAAAACCCGCGAAACGTGGCGACGGCATGAAACGACCTAAGTTCGGATTTAAGCATTGATCCAGAGTATTTATTTTTTAATTAGCATCGAAAAAACAAATACCAAACTCACTTCGCAACGGGAAGTGTGCGACGCTTGAAAGTGTTTTTGTTGACAAAAAGATAGGCTCAGAGAGTTACGCTATCTGTTGTTCTACCTCGTAAAATCAATAACTTATGATATTGCGCCAGCGGAGTTCACGAAAATCGAATAAACCGACGTTGAAGCCGTAATAAAAAGGATATTCCCACGTGGCCCGCCGAATGTCAGGTTCGCGACGGTCTCTGGGACCAGGATCTTGCCAAGCAAATCTCCGTCTGAAGAGAACACGTGCACACCATCGGCGGCTGAACACCATATATTGTCATGGCGATCAACTCGCAGCCCGTCGGGCAATCCATTATCGATCTGGCAGAAATCCTGACCACCGCTGAGGTCTCCGGTCGGAAGCACATCAAACACGCGCAAAACCGAAGGAACCGATGGGTCGTGGCTGCTGCCAGACTCTGCGATGTACAGCTTTGCTTCGTCGCAAGTGAAGGCCAATCCATTTGGTTGCACAAAATTTTTCGCGACGGCCTTTATCTCAAACGATGTTGGGTCGACGCGGTAGACGAAACTGCCGTCTTGTTCCGGCTCTGCTTTGTATCCTTCGAGATCGGACAAAATGCCGTATGTCGGGTCAGTAAACCAAATTGAACCATCCGAGCGAACGACAACGTCATTCGGCGAATTCAGGGTTTTTTCAGCGTGGCTTTCGGCGATGGTGGTCGCGCGACCGTCATGTTCCGTCCGCACCACAGACCGTGTTCCATGCTGGCATGTTACAAGACGGCCTTCGGGGTCGCGTGTATTGCCGTTCGCATAATGTGATCGCTGACGATAAACACTGACCCCGCCATTTTCGGTCCATTGATACAGACGCTCGTTTGGGATGTCGGAAAAAAGAAGAAGGTTATGCGCTGGAAACCAAACCGGGCCCTCAGTCCAAATGTGACCGGAAGACAGCCGTGACAAGCTGACATTCTTGTGGATCAGATCGCAAAACTCTGGCCGTACGATGTCATATGGATGTGTATGCGTCATACGTCATATCCTTTGCGGCTGGCCAATGCGACGACGCCTACGATGACAATACCGGTTGCAATCAAGCGGATTCCGGCCCCAAGCCCGTAAGAGTTCAGCATTGAAACGATTAAGAACATGAACAGGGCCGCGCCCCAGATCCCGGGCACGTTCGAATTCCCGCCACCGATCGACGACCCTCCGATAACGACCACGGCAATGGACATCAGCATGTATTCAGTGCCCATGTTCAGGTTTGCGCCGCCCGAAAAGCTTGCCAGCAAAAAGCCGGCCAAAGCTGCACAGACGGCAGAGTTTACGTAGACGCCAAAGCGGACCGCGTTTACGGGTACGCCGCTTAGGCGTGCGGCGCGCAAGTTTTGGCCAATGGCAGATATCCACCGCCCTGCAATGGCGCGTTCCAGAACGACCCATGCAAGTACAGCCAGTGCGATTCCAACCACGGCTACGTTGGGAATGCCCAGGGCGCCTCCGGTGGCAAAATCAGCTAGGGGTTCGGGTGGCTTTATGCGTAGCCCCCTGTTCGACCAGATTGCGAGGGATTGGTACAGGAAAGATGCAGATAGCGTGGCAATAATGGGTGGAATTCGCAGCAGCAGAATGAGCGCAAAGTTCAAAATGCCACATCCGATGCCCACGCCAATCGCAACAAGCAATCCTGGCACAATCAAAGATGTTTCGGTGTTCATGAATTTTAGGGCCAGCGTGGCCGACAAGGTCATCGAAGCCGGGATGGACAGATCCACATTGCCCGGCCCAAGCGTAATGACCAGCATTTGACCGATCCCGACGATTGCCGAGAAGGAAGCAAAGGTCAGGGCCGCATAGACCAGCGAACCAGCCCCTGAACCGGCGATCAAACTCGTTGCGGCCAGCGTTATCCCCGCCGCAAGATACGCCCAAATCCAGGGTTTTCCCAGTATCGCACGCGCAATGTTGTTTTGTTCGACAGGGTTGGACGCATTGTCAGTCATGCCGGAGCCCCCTTGCGAACGAATACCAAGCGTACGGCAAGAACCAGTATCAAAATCGCGCCCTGCGCCCCAATTTGCCAGTCTGGCGACAGTCTGAGAAAGGACAGGAAACTTGCTGCGAGTGTCAAAGTAAGCGCACCAACCACCGCACCGAACGGAGAGATCCGGCCGCCCACGAACTCACCGCCACCCAAGATAACACCGGCGATAGATAGCAATGTGTATCGCAAGGCGATGTTAGCGTCGGCTGCAGTAGTGAGCCCGACTAGTGACATCCCGGCGAGGACGCCAAACAGCCCAGCCAGCCCATAAGCCGAGGCCCTTAGCCGGACCAGCGACCAGCCGGCGCGTTCCAGCGCGCGGTCGTTCCCACCTACGCCCTGTAGGATAACCCCGACCCATGATCTCTTGATCAGCAAGTGTACCACCAAAGCGATGACGAGGGGGGCGACGACGGCAATCGGCACCAAAGGAGTTTTCAGACTCATCAGAGATTTCAGCCATTCAGGCGACGCCCCGCCCGGTGAGGGCAGGATCAACACGGCTAGGCCGCCCCAGACAAAGGACATTCCCAAGGTGACAACGATTGCGGGCAGTCCGCGTAGCTGGATCAACGCCCCCAGCATTGCATAGCCCATGATGGCGGCGGCCAGAATGGCGTACCCTAATAGCGGCGTGTCATGCACGAAGGTCGCGGTAACGCAGGCGCAGAAGCTGACAAAGGTTCCGATGGACAAGTCAATATCGTTGACCATGATGATCATCATCTGCGCTATGGTTGCCAGCGCAACGGGAATAGCCAGGTTAAACAGCAGATTAAGGCCAAAATAGCTCATGGCGCGTGGCTGCAGGTAGAATACTGCCCCAAGCAAAACGACAAGAGACAAAACGGGCAGGGCTAGGCGCAGGCGATCACTGGTCATTGCACGGCGTCCTGCATTTCGAAAGATGCGTGAAGGATGTTCTCTTCACTAATGTCGTCGCCGGTCAGTTCGGCCGAAATCTCCCCGGCCCGGAACACGAAGACCCGATCGCATTCGAGGATTTCGTCAGTTTCGGTCGAATACCACAAGAAGCTGCGGCCTTTGGCGGCCTCATTCTGGATCATCTGATAGACTTCTTTTTTTGTTCCGATGTCCACGCCGCGCATCGGATCGTCCATCACGACCAGCGGTGCGCTCGAAGCAAGCGCGCGTGCAAAAAGAACTTTTTGCTGGTTGCCCCCGGACAGGGAAAGGATGGGGTTCAACAGGTTGTCGGTGCGAATCCCGATACGTTCTTTCCAGCCTTGGACCAACTGGGATTCATTTGCGCGTTCCACAAGGAACCGGCGACTGAATTCGGGCAACGTCGTCAAGGACAGGTTTTTCAGGATCGACCACAAGGGCATGACACCATCGCGTGCACGATCGCCTGCAACAAAGACGACCTCGGGCTTTTTGCCGGATTTCCAAACCGAGGAATGATCGAAAAATATTTGCGCCAGGGCTTCTGCCTGACCATGTCCCGCAAGGCCGGCAAGGCCCACAATCTCGCCCTGTTTGGCGTTCAAGCCATTGGGGGCGCTTACGATTTCCGGGCCCAGAGTTTTTTCAGAGCGTGCGGAACCTTGGGCGTCGTCATCTGGTGCCACGTGCCCCATGGCGTCCACGATGCTTTGGCGTGTGAAGGCTTGCGCCGGTTGATCATCCACGATCTGGCCATCCTTCATGACGACGATGCGGGTCGAAACCTCAAAGATTTCACCCATCATGTGCGAGATAAACAAAACGGCTCCACCCGCCGCGCAGTACCGTTTTATGTGGTCCAAAAGCTGCTGGGCGATCGCCGCATCCAGCGAAGACGTGGGTTCATCCAAAATGACGAGGCTAGGTTCGCGGTCACGATCTGCGAAGGCTATCGCGATCTCAACCATTTGGCGCTCGGCGATACTTAGGTCACCGACGGTTGCACGCGGGCGAATGCCGTGTCCGGGGAAGACCAGATCAAGCGCCGCGGCCATCTTTTGTTGCGCAACTTTGCGCCAGCCCTTGCGCGGCATGCTGCGATAGGGGATCCGCAGGTTTTCAAGAACTGTCAGATTAGGACACAAGGACAGTTCCTGAAAAACACTGCGAACGCCGGACGCCTGAGCGTTCTGACTGTTTTTAAGCGCCGGGTCACTTATGCGATACCGTACGGCACCTTGGGTCGGCGAAAGGCGTCCGTTGATCACATTGGCGAGGGTCGATTTCCCCGCACCGTTGTGCCCAACCAAACCGACGCATTCGCCAGCTGCAATCTCGAGCGACGCTGCCTTTAACGCTTGAACGGGTCCAAACGACATATGGGCTGCGTCCAGCGTGACAACCGGCGCATCTGATGCGCCGGGTATCTTTTGAGCGTCGTTCATTGGATTACTTGGCCGAGGCGATAACGCCTTTGGCCTCTTCCAACGTATATTCCACGTTGGCCACGGACCCTTTGGGCGTGGTTTTCAGAGACTCTTCCAATTCGCCTTGCGTGATGGTCAGGAAGGGAACGGTCAAATCCTTCGGAACTTCATTGCCATCCAGAACCTGCTGAGCAACCCAGAAGGCAAGGGTGCTTACACCGGGGGCAATAGAAAGCGAGGTTGTTTCGTAGCCGTTTGCCGCCTTTTCATCAGCCCACCACTGCAGTTCGTCCTGCCGGTTGCCCATCACGATTGTCGGCATTGAGCGGTCGGTCGCTCCGATAGCCTGTGCAGCACCATAACCGTCGCCGCCTTGCGTCACGACACCGACAATTTCCGGCAGGCTCGGCAAGATACCGGCAACAGCTTTTTGCGCCACGTCCTGCGCCCAGTCGCCGTGAACCGAGCCGACGATTTCAAAGTTCGTGTTCTTGACTTCGTCATGAATGCCGGCGCTGATTTCGTCATCTACAAAAACGCCTGCCAATCCTCTGATTTCCAGCAGGTTGCCACCATCTGGGTAGCGTTCAGCAAGGTATTTGACTTGTTCGCGGCCCATTTGCTGAAAGTCGACGGCGATGCGCCATGCGCAGGGCTCCTGCACGATGCCGTCAAACGAAACGACTGTAATTCCCGCATCACAGGCAGCCTTGACCGCGCCATTGATCGCTGTTGGCGAAGCTGCATTGATCACGATCGCGTCGTAACCCTGCAGGATCATGTTCTGGATTTGGGCGGCCTGTTCAGTGGCCTGGTTTTCGGATGTTGTGAATGCGTCCGCAGCGGCAACCATACCGTCTGCGACAGCCGCTTCCCCAACTTTCTGCCAGCTTTCAAGCATGGCCTGCCGCCAAGAGTTCCCAGCATAGTTGTTGGACAGAGCGATGCGTTTGTCGGACGTGTCCGCCACGGCGTTGGTCGCTGCAAATACCGTGATCCCGGCTGCCGCGCCGAGCATTATGGCCTTGAGTGTCATTCTTTCCTCCCTCGGCGGCCAAAACGCCGCCCAAATACCGCGCCCACTGTTGCGGGCCGACGCCGAAAGGATTCCGTGAAGGGGCTGAAAGCGTAAGAGTAGGATGCGCGCAAAGCTTGCGGGTTCCCGCAAAACTGCTGCGGCAATCCGCATGACATGGTGCCGGTGGGGTTCTATACTCTGGATCGCCAGTTGCTGCGGTCTGGTTTTTTGAAAGTGAACTCATGGCTGATCTTGCCTACTACTTGCGGATTTCCAACCATCTGGCTGGCAAGCTTGATATCAAATCCGCGCTGCGCTCGGTCAAATCCGAGATCGACCGCATTTTGCAGGTCGACCATCTGGATGTTTGCCTGATCGACGATAAAGGCGGCTGGAACACCAGCTATGAGGTTGGGCTACGCACCAGTTGGAGCCGCACCCGGGCACCTATAGAAGTGTCGCCGGTTCGGGATATCCTGAGTGGTCAGTGCGATAGTCTGTTGACTGGAAATGCCTTGGAAGACCCCCGGTATGTATTCGAAGGCGCCGACTGCGAGCCGATCATAAAGCACAAGATGCGCAGCCGTGTTAACGTCGCCATGAAAGTTCTGGGGCGCACCATTGGGGCCTTGAATTGTTCGTCGCAAAAGAAGGACTTCTACGATGAAGAGGCCGTCGAACAAGTTCGTAATATCGCCGATATTCTAGCCCCATACTTCTACGCTCTACGTGCCAACGAACAAACCAAGCGCGAGGCGATCATGCGTGCTGAGTTGCAGGCGCGCGAAGAAGGGTTGCGCCTTGGGGCGCTTAGCTTGACCGATGCGCTAGAGTTGGAACGGCAGCGCATTGGCATGGATCTTCATGACCAAACCCTGGCCGACATGACCCGGATCAGCCGCGAACTTGAACGCTGTAAAACGCGGCAGGATATCGAGACGCTTCGCGGGAATATGCAAAATTGCATACAGGGTCTGCGTGAAATTATTGATACGTCGATACCGTCTTTGCTGGAGTTGTTTGGATTTCAGCACGCTGTGCGAACCCATCTTGAACGTGCGGTTGGAACCAATCAGGACATCGAGATTGATGTCCGAGATCTGTCCGACGGTTTGATTGACGATTTGCCACAAACTAAGCGGATTGCTCTGTTTCGCATTACGCAAGAGGCCATCAACAATGCCGTGCGCCATGCCGAGGCATCCTCGATCGAGGTCGAGATTGCGTGTCAGGACGGTTTGCATCTCAGGATTCGTGACAACGGCGCATCCAACTCAGCGATGGAGCCGACAAAAGTGTCTGGCGGGTTAACACATATGCGAACACGTGCGCATCTGATCGCAGCAAAATTCGACATTCAATACGCAAACGGGACCGAAATCAGCGTGCGCTTGCCGTCGTCGGAATGCCCCAGCAAAGAGGTAGTCGCATGAAAGTTCTGTTGGTTGAAGATGACGCCATGCATGCCAATTACCTCAAGGAACTGGTGCAAGAAGCCTTGCCTGAGGCCACGGATGTCAGCCTTGCGACGAATGGCCGGGACGGCGAAGTGCAAGCGCGCCAAAACGCGGTCGAAGCGATTGTAATGGACCTTCGGATGAAAGAGCGGAACGGCATTGAAGCCGCGCGAACCATTTGGTCGGAACGACCGGATACGCGTATTCTGTTTTGGTCGAACTACTCGGATGAGGCGTATTTACGAGGGATCGCACGGATCGTTCCGAAAGAAGCAGCCTACGGGTATGTCCTGAAAACGGCCAGCCCGTCGCGGATGCATTTGGCCTTGCGTGCTGTCTTACTGGAAGCGCAAATCATGGTCGATCGTGAGATTCATCAGATTCAGCGGGACCAAAGCCGTTCTGGTGAGGCACTTACAGAAGTCGAACTGGCCATTTTGACGGACCTGGCGCTTGGCCTTCCAGATAAGGCCATTGCCACGCGCAGAAAACTGGCGCTGCGGACGATCCAAAACCGGTTGCTTTCAATCTATGAGAAGCTCGATGTAAACGATCTGCTCATCGATACGGACGACATCGCGATCAACAAACGCGTACGCGCTGTGTCTAAGGCGATGACTTCGCAAATCCTGAACAACGAAGCCATCGCTGCGGCCGAGAAAGACCTAAGTGCCTGGTTGGCTCGGGCCTCTTTTTCGATGTAAAGAGTAGGCTCAAGCTGGCAGAATATTGTGGTTTATCCGAAATAGGTTATCCGGATCATAAGTTCTTTTGACCTCCGCCAGTTTTGCAGCATTCGCACCGTATGCTCCAGCCATATGGTCTGTTTCGTCAGCGGGCATGAAGTTCACATAGGCGCTGCCGGTGGCGTGCGGTGTCATGCGATCGTACAAACCTCGTGCCCACGCGATGCAGGTGTCATCCTTGGCGGGATCTTCCCAGCGTGTGTGCACATTCATAATGAAATGTGCCGATCTTTCGGGATATGCCGTTGAATCGGCTGGTACACGCGCCATTGCGCCGCCAACATGCGCGATGAACACTTCGCAGGCCGGATCAGGAAGGTTGGATATCGCGTCCAGCAGGCCAGAAATTGCCTCTGTAGATAGAGAGCTGAAATCATGGCTCTTCCAATAATTCCGCGCGCCCGGTGTAAGCAGGGGATCAAATGCAGCCTGCCAGTCGACGAAACTATGGGGTGAGATAACATCGGCGATCGGATCACCTAAACCTCTCAGCTCTGCCATTGCCTTTTCGCCGTCTTCCATAGAACCTGTATAGCAGGCGGCAAAGATCAGAACTTCGCGGCCATGCCAGTCTTCGGGCAAAAACGGTAGGGGCGGGGCCTTTCGCATGACGCTCCAGACGGTCAGTTCGTCAGGTGCCGAATCTGCAATTCTGGCGTATTTGGCCAGCAGTTCAGGTGCAGTTTCGATCGGGTGCACGACCAGCCCTGAAAGGACCGCGGGCCCCAGCGGGTGCAACTGGAATTCGAAGGACGTTACGACCCCGAAATTGCCGCCACCGCCACGTATCGCCCAGAATAGATCGGGGTGGTTCGATGCGGATGCAGTGACAATCGATCCGTCGGCCGTGACAACCTCGGCCGAGATGAGATTGTCGATGGTCATTCCGAATTTGCGGGTAATCCAGCCAAAGCCACCGCCCAAGGTCAAACCAGCTGTTCCTGTCGTGGAATTAATGCCGAGTGGCACCGCAAGCCCATGTGCCTGGGTTTCCCTGTCCACGTCGCCCAGCACGGCGCCGGGGGCCACGCGGGCTGTTTTCGCGACCGGGTCGACGTGAACTGAACGCATGTGGGACAAGTCCAGCATAACTGCATCATCTGCCACAGCGTGACCGGCGATCTGATGCCCGCCGGACCTTATGGATAAAACCAGACCAGCGTTGCGGACGAAATTTATAGCCTTTTGCACGTCACTGGCGCCCAAGGCGCGGATGACAAAACTGGGATGCCGATCCACGATGCTGTTCCATGTCGTGCGGGCCGTGTCGTATTCTTCGCAACCCGGGCCGTGAACCGCACCTCGGAGAGACGCGCTGAGCGCATCCAGCGCAACCTGATCAACTTCCGTCGAATTGCCATCCAGAGTTCTTGAATCGAACATGTTTAATACCTTCCGTTCTTAAGGAAGGTTTCTTGCCGGTTGCCTCAGCCACAGTTCATTGATGGTCGTCGATAATTAAAGGCGCAATGCCCCGTCGAATACGAGGCCTTTAAGCAAACACGCCCGGATCAATTCGATCCACAGGTGTGATTACATCAGCCGGAATGTTTAAGCGCTCGGCGGCCTTTCTCAGGCTTTCCTCGTCAGGTGCCTCGTACAAGCAATAGGTTTTGCGTTTGTCCGCACTGAGGAACGAAAAGATCCATTCGATCCCTTCCTCGTCGTTTATTTCTTTAATTTTAGCTTTGTCGTCGTCGTTGATGCTTAGTTGTTCGGCGAAATGGCGTTCAATAATATACCTTGGCATATGCACCCCCCAGGGCATGTGTTCAGGGACTAACTCACTGTACCTTCAAGCTTAGACATAAGTGCAACCATACCCAAATTTTGCGCAGTTGCCAACGCTTCGGCCTCAAGGCGAAATGCCGTTTCCATGTTCTGCCTATGCCCGAATTTGCGCATACAGGCGGCAAACGCTGCTTTGCTATGCGCGATCCAGGGCGGGCTGGCCATGCGTGTGTCTATCTCAATCGCTTTGGTGAACATATGTTCAGTTGTCTCCCAATCTCCCAAAAGGGCGGCCAGCTTACCAAGGCGGCGCGCTGCGGCACCTGTGCAAACCGTTGTTGCGCCAGCAGTGATGGTGAGGTCTTCGTAGGGCAGAAGCATGTCGAACAGCGTTTCTGCATGATCCTTGCGTCCCACGGCATCGCAGATATCGGCCAGATAGGACAGGGTGGTCGAATACATTGCATCTGCCGGCAAGGTGAAGCCGTTTTCAGCCAGTTCGTTCAAGATACGCTCAGCGGGTTCAAGATAACCAAGTTCAGCAGCAATAAGACCAAAACCGGGTTTCCACTTTGTGTCTTCGGGATCATCCGACATCAGCTTCTTTATGACCGGGGCTACTTCTTGCAACCTGTTCTGTTCGCGCCGAATGGTGAACATCTGGACGCCATAGACGCCTTCGATGTGTTTCCCGTGGGTTTTGCGCCCTATTTTGACGGCTTCGTTCGCGAATTTCTCGGCCTGTGCCCAGTCGCCCTCCATGATGGCAATCATCGCTCGGGCGTGGATTTGAACCCAATAGAGCTGAAGGTGGTTATCTTTCTGCGAAACTTCGGTCAAAAGTTTCAAGGATCGATCCACTAACGCCCGATCGGCCATTTCCATCCCGACAAACAGGCTGAGCGTACGGTCACGACCCTGGTCAATAGTTCCCAGCTTTTCCGCCACTGTGTGCATGGCTTTCAGGTTTTGGCGCCAGTTTTGCGCCTCTTCGTCCTGGCGTGCCACAAACGGCGCGCCGAAACGCATCATCATCACGGAAAACTGTGATTTATGATCCCCCAACCTAGCGGCAAGTTCCATTGATTGATGCCCGTATCGTGCGCCTTCCGAGAGTTGACCAACAAACAGATACGCGCGTGCCAGCTGGCTCATCAACTGGCATTGCCGCCTTTCGTCGTCTTCGGGCAGTTCGCGAAGCGCATCAAGGCAAAGCTCGATAGCCTCATTGTGGCGCTGGCTCGACATCATGCACGAGTCGGCAAAGTGATGTGCGATTTCGGCGGAAAGCTCTGCATGGCCAAGCGATCGTGCGGCGTCCGAAGCTTTCTTGAGTGTTGCTATTCCCTGAGGCAATTCGCCCAAACTGTCGTAGCTGCGCCCTACAAGGACCATTGCCTTGATTGTCTCAACGCTTTGCTGCGATCCAAGGTTCTTGGCCGCGTTCAGCGTTTCGTTTGCATTGACCATTGCTTCCTGGCTGGCCGACCGGGCAAGAGCCATCTCTGTAGCCACCTGCCAGTTGGAAAACGCTGCGGTCCAGTCTTGTGCTTCAGTGAGGTGGTGCGCGACAAGCTCTGGGCGACGGGCAATCTCAGCCGCGCGCAGGCGGGTCAACGCGGCCGCAACACTTGCGTGCTGTTGTCGGCGGGTAGAGCTCAGCATGGATTGGTAGGCGGTGTCCCTTATCAAAGCGTGACGGAAAACATAGTTGCCTTTGCTGTTGCCGCTTTCAAAAATCAGGCCGGATTTGCAGAGTTCGTTCAATCCTGGATTCACAGACTCAATGCTTTGGCTCATTGCATCGGAAAGGACGTCGGACGAGAATTCCCGCCCGATGACTGCCCCCGCGAGTGCAACTTGTTTGGCCTGTGGTGATACGGCATCCAAACGGGCCATCAACGCGCCTTTTAACGACGAAGGCACCGCGATGTTTCCGTCTTCGCCAGCGTCCAGATAGGCGCTGGTCAGTTCTTCGACAAACAACGGTACGCCATCCGTTTTTTCGACGATTAGTTTGACAAGCTGATCATCCGGATCGCGACCAGATATGTTCTTTATCAGATTGGCAACCTGCGCGTAGTCGAACCGCCGTAGGTGCAGGGTTTGCACATGGGGATCGCCGTCATCTTGTTTCAGATCCCACCCGGGGCGATGCGTGATCAGGATCATAAGCGGTAAGTCCGAGCAGATCGCTCGAAACCGCTCCAAAAGCGCATTGGTGGATGGGTCGATCCAATGGGCGTCTTCGACGCATAAAATGACGGGTTTTACCTTTGAGCGCGCTTTTACAGTGTTGATCAAGGTCTGGATAGTAAGGTCCCGTTGTTCCCTAGGCGACAGTTCCAGAACTTCCCGAGCAGGATCGCTGCGCGGTGCCACCAAAGCTGCGAAAACGGGTAAGACCTGATCCAGTTCTAATCCCTGCCTAGAACTCAACATGTCGCGCACGTGACTTAGAACCAGATTGTCATCAAACCCGGGCTCTACGCCTGCATCGCTTGAGATGCGCTCGGTCACAGGGTGGAATGGGCTGCTTGTCAGGTAGGGCGAGCAATTCAGCCGGATGATATCGGCGTGGTCCAAGATGGTTTCATCGTTCAGAAACTCTTCTGTCAGCCGAGATTTGCCGATACCGGGTTCGCCTGCCAGCAGGATGACTTCGCCATGCCCTGTTCGCGCACGCTGCCATGTTTGTTGTAAGATGCCCTTTTCAAAACTGCGGCCCACAAGTTCGGTACTGGTATCCTCGCTATAGGATGCCTTGAACCGACTTTCCGCTTGGTGTTCGGATACCACCTGCATCAGCTCACGCGGTTCGTCGAAGCCCTTCAATTGTGTCGCGCCCAAAGAGGAAAACTCGAAAATCCGGTGCAGGCTTGCTTCGGTTTCTTCCCGTGTCACCACGACCGAGTTCGGAAGGGCTTTTTCTTGCAAACGTGCTGCAAGATTCAGGATTGGCCCGGTCATCGCGCCTTCTTCGTGGGTGTTTTCGCCGATGGTATCACCAACAACAACGTCACCGCTTGCTATCCCGATCCGTGCGGCCAGCGGTTGGCCGTCTGGTGTCTTCAAGTTCTGAACACGCGCAACAGAGTCCAACCCGGCTTTGATGGCGCGGATTGCGTGGTCTTCAAACGCTCTGGGCCAGCCGAAAAAAACCAAAAGCCCATCACCCAGATACTTGGCGACATATCCACCGTATCTGGATACGGCACCCGCCACAGCATCCTGATAGTTCTGTAACAACAGGCGCATGTCTTCAGGGTCGAGCCGGTTTGTCAGTTCGGTCGAACCAACAAGGTCAGCGAAGAATACAGTCAGATGCCTTCGCTCGGCTGTGGCGGGAGTGGGAGGCTGGGGTGAGACTTGAGGTGTACTAGCTGTGCTTTCAGGCAGCTGTTTCATGCTTTCGATAGCGGCCAGAAGAATTTTCCGATGCCCGAGAGAGACACCGATTTCCTTGAGGTCATCATTTGTCAGAAGCGGCAAAGCACGACCGTCGACGTCATTCTCCAAAAACGCGTCAGTATACTGGTCCAGTCCAAGTTCTTTCAGCCAAGGGCCGACCTCAAAACTCATTCTGAGATCATGCGGTCGAATCCGTTTTTGATCAAGCGGAGCGAATTGTGCCCACATGGGACATGAGCGCGTCATCGTTTTTGCTTGGCTGTGCGCAAAAGCAGAATGAAAACGAATACCGAACCCAAAGAAGTCGTTACGATACCCACAGGTAATTCCTGAGGCGCTAGTAGGAGGCGGCTGAGTATGTCTGATCCGGTCAACAGGACAGCCCCAACAACTGCCGCCGTTGGAATCAGATGGTGGTGTAGCGGACCCGCGATGCCGCGAGCAATGTGCGGCACCATCAGGCCCACGAATCCAATAACGCCCGCTACTGACACAAATGCAGCCGTCGCCAGTGCCGCAACGAAGAACATCTTGAACCTCAACCCCTGAACCGGAACGCCCAATGTCGTTGCCGTAAGATCACCGGTGAGCAAAGCGTCCAGCCAACGCCCTCGGTAAAGCGCGTATGCCAGAACCAGCAGCAAACCGGCGCAAACCAATGGAAACATCTCCCATCTGGCCAGACCGAGACCACCCAGCATCCAGAAAATCACAGAATGTGCCGCGCGATTGTCTCCAGCAAAAATCAAATAATTGGTTACTGCGGAAAAAAGAAATGACACCGCGAGCCCGGCCAATATCAGTTTTTCGGGTGCGCTGGTGCGTAAGCCATGCACCAAAGCCAGCACGATGCCAGAGGCCACCGACCCTCCGCAAAAGGCGGCCAGAGGCAAAGTCCAGACCCCAAGAATATCGCCGGTAACGGTGATGACAAACACAGCCCCTGCCGCCGCACCGGAAGACAGCCCGAACAAAAACGGATCGGCCAGGTCGTTTCTCGTGGTGGTTTGCAACACTACACCGACGACGCCGAGGCCCGCGCCAATAACCGCCGCGAAAAGAGCCCGCGGTAAGCGCAGATCGAACACGATGCGATGAAGGGGGGACATTTCGCCAACTGACAGACCGGTTCCCAACAGAATGGCATCGAAAGTCTCCGACACAGGTATGTGGGTCGTTCCGTAGACTGTTGAAACCAACAAGAGGGCCGCCAGAATAGCCGCCCCCCCAAGCAGTGTCAGACCCAAACGCCCCAACTTAATTCAGTTCAGGATGCATGGCCCGCGCCATTTTCGAGATTGCCTCGATATTTGCGGGTCCGGGTGTCAGTTCCTCGTAACGCAAGCCGATCCAGCGTTTGTTTTTCACGGCATCGGTTAGGGACATAACAGGGTGTTCTTGAAGAAACTTGAACGTGTCTTCGGCACCGTTTCCTGTTTGATAGTCCAACAGGACAAGGAATTCTGGGTTGGCGGCGGCCACAGTCTCCCATGACGTGCGACCCCAACTGGTGTCCATGTTATGGATTACGTTTTCTCCACCCGCCGCCGCAATCATGGCATCCGGTATTGCAAATTTACCTGCGGTAAATGGCGCGTCTGCCGGACCATCCAGAAGAAAGACGCGAGGTTTTGTAAGACCCGCCGTTTGTGCTTGGATTTTGGCAAGCTCATCTTTCCAATCTCGAACCAAGGTTTCAGCTTTTTCTTCGACATGCATCACTTGCCCCAGGCGCAATATGTCGTTGAACAAAAGGTCCATGCTGGCCACCGGACGGTCTTTGTTGATGTGAACACAGCTTTCCGTCAGGATCATTGTCTTGATCCCGAACGGCGCCAAAGTGTCTGGTGTCACCTCGCCACCAGGTCGCATGCCATAGTACCATCCGGCAAAAAACAGGTCTGGCTCTGCCGCTACCAGATTTTCGATGGTGGGATATTTCGGAGCAAGTTCGGGAATGTCACCTCGCAGTGTGTCGAACTCGGGGCTTGTCTTATACCAACCGGTAATACCAGTAAGACCCACGATTTTATCTTGCAGACCCAATACAAAAGCCATGTCGGTCATATTCATATCATGAACAACCAGACGTTCGGGTTGTGTTTCGAACACAAGCGGTTCGCCGCAATTGTCGACGGTGATTTCATGCGCTGCAACACCGCCTGTCATGGCTGCAATCAAAGCCATAGACACAACTAGTTTCATTCAGGGGAACTCCGGTTAGAATTTGAAACAGAGGATTTTCGGATATCGAGCGCCGGGATCTCGCGCCCTTCGTGGTGAAAGCGCAGGTACTCAACGCCAAAGGTGTCACGTACCCGCTCAGCTGTCAGAACGTCGGCCACTGCACCAAACCCGGACAGCCTCGCAGATTTCATCAATGCCACATGGGTGGCGAACTCAGGGATCATGACCAGATCATGAACGATCATCACCACGGTGATTCCAAGATCTGCAATCAAGGAAAGCATTCGACCCTTGGCGTCCGGATCCAGATGGTTTGTCGGCTCGTCCAGAAACAAAAGCGACGGTCTTTGTGCCAGCGCACGCGCAATATGCGCCCGTTGGCGTTCACCACCGGACAAAACGGCCATACGCTTGTTCGCCAACGCGGTCAGACCAGTACGATCGAGAATGCGGTCTAAATCCCGTGCGTGCTGATCGACAGAGCGGTCTGCCTGGATCGGTATCTGGCCCAAAGCAACATAGTCTTTAAGGAACAAGCGGCCGTCGGGCAGCTCTTGCTGGCTGACAACTGCGATCATCCTTGCCCGTTCGACCGCCGACAATGCGCGAAGACTGCGCCCTTTGATTTCTATAGCGCCGTGAACCAGCGTCTCTGCGCCACATAGCAGGTTCAAGAGTGTGGTTTTGCCCGCGCCATTGGGCCCCGCAATTGCAAGGATAGAGCCTTCCTCAAGGTCGAATGAAACATCCTGCAGCAACGCCTCATCGGATTGGGCAAAATAGCTTACGTCACTGGCCTGCAAAAAGGTTTTCAGGTTCATTTCTTGGGCCTCATGACCAACGCTGGCAAGCGCGCCAGCGTCTTTTTGTATAGGGCGGCAGGTCGATCTGAGGCGTTTGTCCAACCGTCGACGCTTTTATCATATTGGCGCGCAAATTCGGCCAGAGCATTAAGGTCCTGCGCTGTTTCAATTCCCCCAAAGAGGTAATGTGCTTTTCCGTTTCCTTGAAATCCAACCGTGGTTGGGGATGCACATCCGGCCATGCAATCGACGGTTCGGATGACAAAACTGTTGGGAAGTTCCGGGCGCAAAGCCGCTGCAATTGCGTCGGCGTTCACTGTCCCGCGACAGGTTGAGCATACCAAAAGAACGTGATCTGCCGCGTTAGACATGGCACAGCCTGCTGAACGCCCGTGAGCCGGGCGATTTGGAAACGATGCCAGCCGGCGTATGCAGCGCCATGATGCCTCCTTCCAGGACACCCCGCCCCGGGTTGGTTACACTTGAGATGGCAGGTCTCCTGACTTGCGGATCAAAGCTATGCCACCCTTCCCGGCCCAATTGGGCCAGTGGGAAATTGGCGTCGCTCACCGCTTACAGTTGCGGGGGCAGTTACGGATTTGGCCCGAGTTCTCGCGCCTCACCGTATTCCCTTTTCATCCCTTGGGCTCAGCCTTTGGGAACCATCTGTCGCGTCATTGCCCGAGATCGTATTTCTGGTCAATACGAAAACAGACGTAATCGAATTGTCGCAATTTCATGGGAATTAGTTATGGCGCTTGACCTGACTGACCCGAAGCCTACAACGGCGGCGACCTCTCAATTCCAGATCAGCGTTCCTTGCAACAGACCCGCTGCCAACAGCAAAGCTGACAGATCATGAAGATATTGGAAAATCGGACCTTTTCACAGCTGAACGTCGGAGATCAGGCGCAGTTGACGCGGTTGTGCACAGTAGACGACCTATATGCCTTTGCGTCAGCATCGGGCGATCACAACCCGCTGCACCTTGCTGCCTATGACGGGGATGGGGATGGGAGACCAGAAGCGATCGCCCCCGCGCTTTGGCCAGCAGCACTTATTGCCGCTGTTCTTGGCAATATCTTACCGGGCGCCGGTACACAGACCCGTCGCGTGGACTTAACGTTTCACGCGCCAGTGGTAGCCGGTGATGAGCTGACGGCCTTTGTCACAGTCGCTGAAAAGCGCGACGACGGCGATTTGGTATGCACAACAGAAGTACACCGAGTGGGCGATAACATTCAGGTGCTAAGCGGTTCTGTTCAGGTTACGCCGCCGACCCAACACATGGAATTCGACTCGGTCGAAGTGCCGGGGCTTGTGGTACAGCGGCATCGCCACTTTGATGCTCTGCTCGAACAAGCCCGACCGCTGGAGCCTATGCCAACTGCCGTGGTGGCGCCCGAGGATCCAAATTCGCTTGGGGGTGCGCTGCTTGCCTATTCCAACGGGATCATTTTACCCATTCTAGTGGGCGATCCAGACAGAATTGCCAAGGCTGCCGCAGAGTTGGATGCCGATTTGGACGGGATCGAAATCGTCGAGGCAACTACCCACAGGTTGGCAGCACACCGTGCGGTTGATCTTGTTTTCGAGGGGCGTGCGCAGACGTTGATGAAGGGATATCTTCATACGGATGAACTGCTGCACGCCGTCTTGCGCCGTGAAAAAGGGCTGCGCACCGGGCGGCGCTTGTCACATGTTTTCGTTATGGACGTTCCCGGCATGTCGCGCCCGATCATGGTTACAGACGCTGCGGTAAACATCGCGCCGGAATTGGAAACCAAAGCGGATATCGTCCAGAACGCAATTCATCTGGCCCATTCGATCGGAATCCAGACACCCAAGGTTGGCGTTTTGTCTGCTGTGGAAACCATAAACCCGCACATGCCGTCATCAGTTGATGCGGCGCTTTTGTCCAAGATGGCTGAGAGGGGTCAAATTACCGGCGGTCTGGTGGATGGCCCCTTGGCGATGGACAACGCGATTGACCTGAACGCTGCCCGAACCAAGGGGATCAAATCCGAGGTTGGCGGCGCAGCCGATATTCTTGTCGCCCCGAATATCGAGGCGGGGAACATGGTGGCCAAACAGCTGACCTTTATTTCTCACGCCGAAGCTGCAGGTATCGTTCTCGGGGCTGCTGCGCCGATCATTCTGACGTCTCGATCGGACGATGACGCATCGCGCTTGGCATCCTGCGCGGTGGCCGCACTACACGCAGTTGCAACGAAGGGTATAATTCATGGCTGATCACGTATTGGCGTTGAACGCCGGTTCTTCCTCATTGAAATTCGCATTGTACGAATTGGTCGAAGATAACCGCCCAAGCATGCGATGGCGGGGTCAGATTGAACGGCTTGGGGATGCACCGCGCTTGATGGCGCAGTCCGCGGGTGGCCGGTCGATCAACCGACCATTGGCGAATACCAAAACACATGACGAAGCGATCCATGCGTTCCTTGAGACAGCGCGGGAATATCTGCCAGATATCCATGTCCGGGCCATCGGACACCGGGTTGTCCACGGCGGTACGATCTATTCTGAGCCCGTTTTGATTGACGACGCTGTCATCGAAACCCTAAGCAGCTTCATCCCATTTGCACCTCTGCATCAGCCCTACAGCCTTGCCGGCATCCGTGCCGCAAGCGCGGCTTTTCCGGGCACCACTCAGATCGCTTGCTTTGACACAGCGTTTCACCGCACGCACCCGTGGGTTAACGATACGTTCGCGCTGCCGCAAAGTTACTATGAAAAAGGGGTAAGGCGGTACGGATTCCACGGTCTCAGCTATGACTATGTCTCGCAAAAGCTTAAGGAAATCGCGCCGGGCCTCTATGACGGTCGGGTCGTTATCGCGCATCTTGGCAATGGCGCTTCCATGTGTGCGGTATCGGGCGGGAGGGCCGTCGCGTCGACCATGGGCTTTTCGGCTTTGGACGGTTTGCCCATGGGTACACGCAGTGGGCAGCTTGATCCGGGTGTCGTGCTGTACATGATGCAACAAGACGGAATGACCGCTGACGAAATCGCTGAGGTGCTTTATCGTAAATCCGGTTTGTTGGGGTTGTCTGGCATATCTTCGGATATGCGCACTTTGCTTGCTGCAGATGCGCCCGAAGCGCGCAATGCCATTGATTATTACGTCTTCCGCATTCGCCGCGAGCTTGGAGCGTTGTCAGCCGCGCTGGAGGGGATCGACGCGCTGGTCTTCACTGGTGGTGTCGGGGAAAACTCGGCCAAGATCCGGCAACTGGTTTGCGATGGCATGCGCTGGATCGGGATCGAACTGGATCATGCCCGGAATGCTGATGGTGGCACGGTTCTTTCCACAGATTTCAGTCGCGTACGCATCTTGAACATCCCAACGAACGAAGAGATGGTCATCGCGCGCGCGGCGGCGAAAATGCTTCGATAGGTTCAGTCGTCAGATTTCTTGCGACTGCGCGCGTATCTGATCGCGGTGCTTAGAATTGCGCTGACGATATCTGGCGTAAGTGTCCCGATCGGGTCGCGCCTTATGCCGGTTACGGCGTCTCGAGCCTCAGACAGGCTTTCCTTGATCTCGGATTCGATGTCTTGCAGGGCCATATCACGTAGTTCGATCGCTGCAGATGTGTCCGTTGGCGGCGTCATTCCGTTCGCGAAAAGGGCCAGCCCCACTGCGACCAGCAGGTTTACACCAGCCAGAATAAGCGCCGCGGCAGGTTTGGTGAGCGCTGCGGACAACCAGAAAAAAGCGGCCACGTTCAGCATTATGACGGCAAGGCCTACGGCAAAACCCGCAGCGATGTAGAACCCTGTCTTTTTGGCCGCTACAGCGACCTGACGCTGAGCGATAAGGCGTTCTGCGCGCAGGATGATCGAGATATTGCGTGAGATACGGCTCATTTGCGCACTCCTACCGGGACCGACCGATAAGGTAGCCAACCGCAAAAACACCAAGCGCAAAGAGGATCGGTTTCTTATGCGGCAGATCCTCAAATTCGGTCAGCACTTCGTCGATTTGGGCAGACCACGCATCGAGATTGTCGGTAAAGGATGCACTTGCGCTTTCTTCGCCTTTTGGTGGCTCTGTCTTGGTGTGTTCAGCCAGTTGTCGGCGAAGTTCGGCGACCTCTGCTTCCAGCTCGGCTTTTGTTACCATCGTGACGGCCCTTTCAAACCTGACCGGGTATGCGCCCGTATCGCTTACTGATTTGACGATATGGTAATCGGTTTTTCCTTTTTAGGGAAAGAGCTTATCCAGACGCCAGTAATAGACGTGGCCGTTTCATCGCTGACCCGAATTGATCTTAGTAATCCGCGACAAGCAAAAAGTCCGGAGTTGTGTCCTCTTCGATGGTTGCGAAACGCGGGATCGGGTCTTCGAACACGTTGTCCGTCCGGTCGTCGTTCACGGTCGAAACCTCACCGATAAGGCAGTCCCCTTGTTCGGCCCAAAAGGCATGCCAAATGCCGGGCATCAGGGTAACGCTTTGGCCGGGTTTTAGGCGCAGCAATTCGCCCGGCTTGATCGTTATGGGGCAATTGTCGCTAGGCACCGTCACCGGGTTCTCGCGGTCAATACCGCCGTCGGGGTCAGAGGCGTAAATCTCCATCACAAGGTCCCCTCCACCGCGGTTGATTATGTCTTCTGCCTTGATGATATGGCGATGCATGGGTGAGAGTTGTTTGTCCCGAGAAACCAACAGCTTCTCGGCATAGAGCATACCCCGGCCTTTGTTCAGATCGGCCACATCTCCGTTGCGGAGGGTGAACAGGAACAACCCTAATTCGTCGAACTTTCCCTGACCATAATCGGTTATATCCCAGCCCAGACCCCGTTCACGGATGCCTTTCGCCTCGTCGCTACGCAAACGATCCGGAGACCAATCAGCGAATGGGGGTAACACCGTGCCGAAGGACCGGATGAATGCCTCGGCTTCTGTCTTGATTGCGTTGATCTCAGATCGTTTCATTGGTGTCCCTCTCGCGGGTCAAAGTTCATGTGCCCAAGGCGGATTGGCCCCGGCACGGGATACGGTGACGGCGGCCACTTCTGCACCTTTTGTCAGCGCGGCGTGCAATGCGTCTGACCCCATGCTGCGCAGCCCTTGCTTTGTCAGATGTTGCGCGCGGTCCAATTCGGCCAAAACGCCAGCGTTAAAGGTGTCGCCCGCGCCAACCGTATCGACGACATCGACTTTATTCACCGGCACCGAGGTTTCACCGCCGTTTGCAAGGTACCCAACTGCGCCGTCGCTGCCTTTGGTTACAATCACGACAGCGGGACCCGTTTGCAGCAATATCGACACCTTTTGCGAAATATCTTCTGGGCCGGGGATGATCCAATCAAGATCTTCATCGGAAACCTTTAGAATATCCGTCTGAGCAATCATACGGTTCAAACGCGCGCGATACCGGGTCTGGTCCTGAATGAAGCCGGGTCTGATATTTGGATCCATCATGACCGCACGGTCCGGCCCAAACCGTTCCAGAAGGGCGGCATAGGCATCAGCGCACGGTTCACACGCCAGGCTTATTCCCCCGAAATAGAGGGCGGAAACAGCCGGTAACTGCTGTGGCATGTCCTGCGGCATCAGCATACGACCAGCCGAGTTATCATCGATAAAGTTGTAGGTGGCGTGGCCGTCCACAAGTTGTACGAATGCCAAAGTCGATGGACGATCTGAAAAGATGACCTGGCTTACGTCGACATGGCTGGCTTTCAACGCTTCGGTCAATTGCACTCCGAACATGTCTGTTGAAAGCCCGGTGAGCATTCCGGCTGAAGCACCCAATCGGCCCAACGCGATGGCCGTGTTGAAGATCGCGCCGCCGGAATGCGGCACAAAACCTTGTTCGCCTGAAACTGTTGGGGCGGCGATCATATCAATCAGGGCTTCACCGCAGCATAAGATCATGCCGGGTCCTTTCTGTGTCCGAGTGTCAGGCGGTCAATCTACCGCGCAAGCGCACTTTTACAGAAGTTGTTAGCGCCAACAATGCCAAATTCGTCCTGTTTCGAGACATAAAGGTTCATCGACCTGCGTAAATCACTGAACCGACCCCCGGCGTTGAAGGCATCGCGGAACGCGTCTTTGAACAGCCAACGGTTTTTTTCGGCTACACCGCCAACAAGGAAAACACCGCCAGCAGGCATCATGACGACGGCCAAATCGCCCATCACAGCCCCCAGATGGGTTGTGAACATATGAGCCGCCTTTGCAGCCAACGGGTCCGAGTTGTCGCGCGCGGCTTCGAGTATGGTTTTGGCCGAGCTTTCCTTGGATACGGGTTGACCCGCGGCAAGACTAATAGCTTGGTACAAAATCGGCAATCCCGTACCGCTCAGGAACATCTCGGCCTCAAGCGTTAGGGTGTCGTCAAAAAAACAGTCCGGTGCGACCTGACGCGCGGCGCGGAAAATCTCGACCTCATCGTCCTGCCGGGGCGACAACCCCACATGACCGCCCTCACCAGACACGGTGTGAAACCTGCCGTTCGAGTGCAAAAGCGAACCGACGCCAAGCCCTGTGCCGGGGCCTACGACAAGACGGGTCCCGACCGGTGGGGTTTGAAGGCCTTGCAGCACGTCAACATCATCGTCTGTGACCTCCGCAACCGACCATGCAGCAGCGGTGAAATCGTTGATCACAAAGGTATGTTGTGCTCCGGTCGCCTGGGCGATATCGCTCTCGGAAAGGTCAAGCTGGGCATTCGTCAGGCGGATCGTTCCATTGTGAACGGGTCCGGCCCCGGCTGCGACCACAGCACGTGGATCAGTACCTATTTCGTCTCGCAGGCTTTGAAACGCCTCCAGCAATTGAGGAAGTTGACCTGTCGGCGACTTTCTGAGCTCGGTCAGTTTGCCATTTGAGATAACCCCAAGCCGCGTGTTTGTGCCGCCAATGTCAGCGACAAGGTTCCAATGCTCGTGCATCGCGCCTGCTGGCTGAGCCAGAGGTAATGATACGGAACCCTGAGACAGCGCCGTTTTCAGTGCCTGATACGAAGCTTTGGGCGTGCGCTCCATCGTTTCAAAGTCGACGTCAACCAGCCCGAAACGTTTCTCATATCCCAAAGCCCATTCGTAATTGTCCAGCAGCGACCATATGAAATACCCCTTGACCGGCACGCCTGCATCTAAAGCGTCTTGTACGGCACCAAAGTGTTTGTTCAGGTAATCAATCCGGTCGTCATCCTGCCGTCGTTCGGGGCTGGCCATGCCATTTTCTGTGACATAGATGGGCAGGTCTTTGGTATAGTCATCTGCCGCCCGTTTCAGAAACCGGGTGAGAGCGGAGGGTTCGATTTCCCAGCCCATTTGCGTTTTCGGCAGTGGCCCGGGGACTTCTTGTAAACTGGGCCAAGAGGTCTCCGCAGGTGCGATCAGCTTGCGTGTGTAGTAGTTCAGGCCGCACCAATCGACGGGGGTGCCAATGGTGGGAAAATCATCCTGCCAGCCTGTAGGCAAATGCGGTTCAAGCCCTTCCAGAACGTTCTCCGGGTAGGCTTTGTTGAAAACGCCGCTCAGGAAAAAGCGATTGTAAATTCCATCGTAAAGATCGGCTGCCTTTTTTGCTGCCGCGCTGTCATCTGAGGGTTCAGCCCATTCCAGATTGAATACTGCGCCAAGATTTGACATGCCCAAACCGCGCATCGCCTCGATCGCGCTTCCGTGGGCCAGCAGCACATGATGCATCGCACGCGCAGTGGCCCGGATGTCGCGCAGACCGGGTGCATGATGACCATCAAAATGGCTGAGCCAACTGACGCACCAAGGTTCGTTGATGGGCGCAACGCTGTACATCCGATCGCCGATCCGGCCCATGATGACTTCGGTGAAGTCCGCAAACCACCCGGCGATATCCCGGTTTCGCCAACCGCCCAAATCGGCCAGCGCGGAGGGTAGTTCCCAGTGATAGAGTGTTGCACAGGGGCGGATGCCGCGCTCCAACAGTGCGTCTGCGAGCCTGTCGTAGTAGTCCAGCCCAGCCTCGTTTACTGCTCTGCGGCCTTCAGGCATGACGCGGGCCCAACTGGTCGAAAAGCGGTAGCTGTCAAATCCCGCATCCCGGACCAGATCGAAGTCTTGCGCAAAGCGGTTCAGATGATCGCAAGCCAGATCTCCATTTTCCTGACGCACCACATTTCCCGGCGTTCTGGCAAACGTATCCCAATGGGTTTCTCCCGCGCCTCCCTGTGCATGACCTTCGATCTGGTAGGCAGAAGTTGCGACACCAAAGATGAAATCTTTGGGGAAGTCAGTACGGGTATATTTCATAATCAGAACCTGTTGGGAGCGGGGCCGGTTGAGCCGCCAACTACCAGTTCAGCCTCCAGCAATCTAGTTTTTACCGGATCATCCGGTGATTTGATCCGATCTATCAGCATTTCAGCGGCCATTTCCCCGGCTTGGCGGACGGACGACCGTGTCGCGGTGAAAATCGGAACGTCCTGCCCGTTTTTCAAATAAGACAAGTCATCGTCATGCGCGATGACGGATACATCGCGACCCATTTTCAGACCGGCTTCGTTCAAAGCGCGGCGAACCCCTATGGCTGAAATCATGGATGAAATAAGTATTGCCGTCGGCGGGTTTTCCAACTGGAGCATGTCTCGCGTTTCGCGATGCCCATAAACCTCGGTCATTTCGGCGCTGCGCATCAAGGCCGGGTCAACGGTCAATCCGGCCTCACCCAGGGCTTCCAGATACCCGGCGCGACGCCGCTGTGCAAAGTCCATATCCTCAAGCCCGTTTATCAGTGCAATCCGGCGGTGACCTAGGTCGATCAGGAACCGAGTCGCGCGCAGAAATGAGCTTTTGTTGTTCACATCAATCCAGTCATAAGGGACCTCAACACCGGTCGAACGCCCATGTACGATAAAAGGAACGGCCATGCGGTTCAGGACTTCGATGCGGTGTTCATTGACCTTTGGGCCCTGCAGAACCACGCCGTCGACGGCTCCGCGTTGAAAAAGGTCCCGATAGGCGCGTTCGATCGACGTGTCGGCCGCATTCGTGAACATCATGTCATAGCCATGTTCAGCATAAGTGCGGGCGGCACCCGCGACGAAATCGCCAAAGATTGGGTTCACCATTTCATGTTGGGATGAGCTGGGGATGACATGTCCAATAACCATTGACCGGCCTGTCGCCAACCCTTTCGCCCGGCTGTTCGGGCGATACCCATACTTGGCCGCCGCAGCCTGAACCCGTTCCCGCGTGGCTTCGTTCACTTCGGGATATCCGTTTAGTGCGCGACTTACCGTTGTCTGCGAAAGCCCGAGGGTTTCTGAGAGCTGCTTTAGGTTCATAGTATTCAAAGCGCCTTCAAATTCATACTTAAAACGTTTTGTGGGCAAATCGTGCATAGGTCAACATTTTTCACGGGATATCTAATTTTATTAAAATTACGCCGAAGAAAAACGAATTATTGACAGAATGTGATTGTTGACGGATAAAATCTGTCATTCAAAGCGCTTTGAAAAACGAGTCACATGCGCGTGAAAATGTTGGGAGGATACTTCATGAAACACTCGCTTTACACAGGTGCGGCAGCGTTCGCCCTGATGGCGGGCGCGGCGCAGGCCGACAAGGTCACCGTGTTCGGCCCGTGGTTGGGCCCGGATCAGGAAAACGTGGAAAAGGTCTTGGACGGCTTTGCCGCAGCAACCGGACACGAGTACGCCTATGTCGGCTCGGACAGTTTTGAACAGCAGATCCGGATCGACGCCGAAGCGGGTTCTGCGCCCAATGTGGCGGTCTTCCCACAGCCCGGGTTGGCAGCGGATATGGCGAAGTCGGGATTTCTGACCCCGCTAGGTGATGGAACTGCAGATTGGATTCGTGACAACTATGCAGCTGGCCAGTCCTGGGTTGACTTGGGGACGTATGAAGGGGCCGACGGGCAGGATCACCTGTACGGCTTTTTCTATAAGGTCGATGTGAAGTCTCTGGTCTGGTACGTGCCCGAAAACTTCGAGGATGCCGGTTACGAGGTGCCAACCACGATGGAGGAGCTTAAGGCTCTGACAGACCAGATCGTGGCGGATGGCGAGACACCGTGGTGCATCGGTCTGGGCTCTGGCGGAGCGACCGGATGGCCAGCGACAGATTGGGTCGAAGACTTGATGTTGCGGACCCAATCGCCCGAGGATTACGACGCCTGGGTCTCTAATGAGATGAAGTTCAATGACCCCAAGGTTGTTGCCGCCATCGAAGAATTCGGTGCTTTTGCACGCAATGATGACTACGTCGCGGGCGGCGCAGGCGCAGTTGCCACCACCGATTTCCGAGATAGCCCCAAGGGCATGTTCAGCTCACCGCCACAATGCTACCTGCACCGTCAGGCCTCGTTCATTCCGGCGTTCTTTCCCGAAGGTACGATTGTTGGCGAAGACGCGGACTTCTTCTATTTCCCTGCCTACGAAAGCAAGGATCTCGGTAGCCCTGTTCTGGGGGCCGGAACCCTTTGGGCGATCACCAATGACAGTCCCGGCGCGCATGCTCTGATCGAGTATCTGCAGACACCCGAGGCGCATGAGACCTGGATGCAGCTGACCGGTTTCCTGACTCCGCACAAGGGTGTGGATACGTCCCTGTTCTCAGATCCAACTTTGAAAAAGATGAACGACATTCTCCTGGGCGCGACCACCTTCCGGTTTGATGGATCTGACCTGATGCCTGGTGGCGTAGGTGCCGGTACGTTCTGGACCGGCATGGTTGACTACGCTGGCGGCGCACCTGCTCAAGAGGTTGCGGATGAAATCCAATCCTCTTGGGAAGCGCTCGACTAAGCGTTCGATCCCTGGCAACCCGTCTTTTCGGGTTGCCTAAACACATCGTCGCAAGGGAGACGCGGCATGCATCCGGCATTACAAGGCCTGCTGACCATCGCTATCGGCGTGTCAGGTTGTGTGGGCTATTTTTACCTGTCGAACCAGTTTCTGGACAAAATCCTGTTTCCCGCGCGGGGGCCCAATGCGGGGCGTAACATCAACCGGGCCAATATGATCCGGCCTTGGCTGTTCCTGTTCCCGGCTCTTGCCGCTTTGGGTCTTTACCTGGCCTATCCAGTGGTCGAAACACTGCGCCTGTCGTTGACAGACCGGGTGCCCGGGGGCGGGTACGAGTGGGTCGGCTTGGACAACTATGTGCAGATGGCGAACGAACCCAAATTCTGGGAGGCCATGCGCAACAATATGTTCTGGTTGATCATTGTTCCTGCGCTGTCTACCGCGTTTGGTTTGTTGGTGGCGCAGCTAACCGACCGCATCCGCTGGGGCAACGTCGCAAAGTCGCTGATCTTCATGCCGATGGCGATCTCTTTTGTAGGCGCGTCGGTGATCTGGAAACTGGTCTACGACACTCGCCCGGCTGAGCAAGATCAGATCGGGATGCTGAACGCGCTCTACATCTTTTTCGGTGGAACCGAGCCGCAGACCTGGCTGACCATCCCGTTTTGGAACAGCTTCTTTCTGATGGTGGTGCTGATCTGGATTCAGACTGGATTTGCCATGGTGATCCTGTCCGCTGCCCTGCGCGGTATCCCCGAAGAAACCATTGAGGCTGCCATTCTGGACGGCGCCAACCCTTTCCAGATTTTCTTCCGCATCAAGGTGCCGCAGATCAAAACCACCATTCTGGTTGTCTGGACCACGATCACAATCACTGTTCTCAAGGTCTTTGACATCGTGTTCGCGATGACCAACGGCCAGTGGGAGACGCAGGTATTGGCCAATTACATGTATGACAAACTGTTCCGTGCCAATGACTGGGGCGTTGGATCTGCCTCAGCCATGGTGATCATGTTGCTGGTGACACCAATCCTGATCTGGAACGTGCGCAACGCGCGCAAAGAGATGGAGTGAGGCCATGAGCGATATTGCAGGAACCAAACCGGCGCTCCGCTGGGTCGTCCATGCCTCGGTCATCTTTTTGGTGGTGCTGTGGGTTGTGCCGACGCTGGGGTTGTTGATTTCATCGTTTAGAACAGCGGACCAGATCGCGACCAGTGGCTGGTGGAAGTCTCTGTTTCCATCAGAACAGAACCTGACGCTGCGAACCGCCCCGCCAGATACTCAGGTGCAGGAAAACGGGTTATACGTCATTGAGGGTAACCTGTTTGACGCCGGAACAACGGCAACGATTTCGAAATGGGGTGTCAGCTCTCGCGCGGTCGATGCATTTGTGCCGGGTGAAACAGCAGAGTTGCGCCGGGGCGGCACTGTCACGGTGGACGCCCAGGGCAACTACAGAATGGAAAATACCGAGGCGTTCTCGGGCAGTCGGGGCGCGCGTGTCTTTGTCACCGCTGAGTTGCCGCCCGAATTTACGTTGGACAATTACCACAAAGTCCTGCTGGCCGAAGACAGTACAGACAGCATGGGGCGCGCCTTTTTCAACACCCTGACGGTGACCATTCCGGCCACGATCATCCCAATTCTCGTGGCTGCTTTTGCGGCCTACGCGCTGGCGTGGATGGATTTTCCGGGTCGTGCGTTACTGATTGCTGCCGTTGTCGGTCTTCTTGTCGTGCCACTTCAATTGGCCCTGATCCCGTTGCTTAAATTCCACCTGAATATCGGCATTGGAAAGGGTTACCTTGGTGTCTGGATGGCGCATACAGGGTTTGGGATGCCTTTGGCGATCTACCTTTTGCGCAACTATATGGCGGGTCTTCCGCGCGACCTGATTGAAAACGCTCGGGTCGATGGTGCGACCGAGTTTCAGATTTTCACCAAGCTGATACTGCCCCTAAGCTTCCCGGCTTTGGCCTCGTTTGCCATCTTCCAGTTCCTATGGACGTGGAACGATCTGCTGGTTGCCAAAGTGTTTTTGATCGACGCATCAGGGCAAACCACCGTCATGACCAATCAAATCGTCGAGTTGTTGGGGACGCGCGGCGGTAACTGGGAAATCCTTGCCACGGCGGCTTTCGTGTCGATTGCCGTGCCGCTGATGGTCTTCTTCGCAATGCAAAAATACCTGGTTCGCGGTCTGTTGGCCGGGTCCGTCAAATAGAGGCGTCCGATGAACGTGCAAAACAGTGTGAAAACGTCAAACTCAACCAAAGCAAACGCGGATTGGTGGCGCGGCGGGGTGATTTATCAGATCTACCCGCGCAGCTTTCAGGATAGTAACGGTGACGGGATCGGCGACCTGAAGGGCATCACGCAGCGTCTTGGCTATATTGCCTCTCTTGGGGTCGATGCGATTTGGATATCTCCGTTCTTCAAATCCCCGATGAAGGACTTCGGCTATGATGTCAGCGATTATCGGGATGTTGATCCGATGTTTGGCACAATGGCTGATTTCAAGGATCTGCTGGATCAGGCGCATTGTCATGGCCTGAAGGTGATGATTGATCTGGTTCTGTCGCACACGTCGGACCAGCACCCTTGGTTCAGTGAAAGCCGCGCAAATCGGGAAAACCCGAAATCGGATTGGTACGTTTGGGCCGATCCCAAACCGGATGGAACGCCCCCTAACAACTGGTTGTCGATATTCGGCGGCTCTGCATGGCAATGGGATGCACGTCGGCTGCAGTATTACCTTCACAATTTTCTGACGTCGCAGCCAGACCTGAATTTTCATTGCAAGGATGTACAGGACGCGCTGCTGGATGTTGCAAGGTTTTGGCTGGATTTGGGTGTCGATGGGTTCCGTCTGGACACGATCAACTTCTATTTTCACGACGACCAACTGCGTGACAATCCCGGTCTGCCGCTGGATCAGCGCAACGCGTCGATTGCCCCGATGGTCAATCCGTACAACCACCAGGATCACCTGTATTCAAAAAGCCAGCCGGAAAACATCGCGTTCCTTGAACGTCTACGGGCGCTGACCGACGAATACGAAGGTCGCGCCTGTTTGGGCGAGGTTGGTGACGCCCAACGCGGTCTTGAGATCATGGGAGAGTACACGTCCGGCGATAAGCGCATGCACATGTGTTATGCCTTTGAGTTTCTTGAAAAGCGTAAACTGACGGCGCCTTATGCCAAACAAGTCTTCGATCAGCTTGAGGATAAGGCCGGTGATGCGTGGCCCTGTTGGGCGTTCTCTAACCATGACGTGCAGCGCCATGCGTCTCGATGGGATCTGGACGATACGGCTATCCGTCAATACGCGGTTTTGATGATGTGCCTGCGCGGTTCAGCTTGCCTATATCAAGGCGAGGAACTGGGCCTGCCCGAAGCAGACGTCGCATTCGAAGATTTGCAGGACCCGTACGGCATCGAATTCTGGCCCGAGTTTAAGGGTCGCGATGGGTGCCGAACGCCAATGGTCTGGACGTCACAGGACGAGCAATCCGGGTTTAGCACCAGCCGCCCTTGGTTGCCGGTCAGTTCGGCGCAGGCAGAACGCGCGGTAGATCGGCTTGAAAGGGGCCAGAACTCCTTGCTGCATCATTATCGTGCTGCGATTGCCCTTCGGCATGCTCATCCGGCGTTGATGACGGGCTCTCAAGAGCAGATGACCGAAACAGGATCTGTTCTCACGTTCTTTCGCGAAGACGCAGGTGAGCGCGTATTTTGCGCCTTTAACCTCGGGACAGACACCGCTGAGGTCGGCTTGCCGCAAGGCAGTTGGCGGGTGATCGGGGAGGAATTGGGCAGCGTTGCGGGAACAGGGACGGTGTCCCTGGACGCTGCCCAATTCTGTTTGATGGTCGAAGAGAAGGGATAAGCCATGTCAGAACTCAATCTCACGGATGTGGCCAAAACCTATGGCAACGTTGATGTCCTTAAAAATATCAATCTGGACATCGAAACCGGTGAACTGATTGTTTTCGTGGGCCCGTCTGGGTGCGGGAAGTCCACATTGCTTCGGATGATTGCCGGGCTCGAAAAAATCTCGGGGGGAACGCTTGAGATTGAGGGTCAGGTGATGAACGACGTGCCCCCGGCACAGCGTGGCATCGCGATGGTGTTCCAAAGCTATGCGCTTTATCCCCACATGACGGTCCGTGAGAACATGGCTTTTGCGCTCAAGATCGCCAAAATGCCAGCGGCTGAAGTGGATGCCGCAGTTGAACGTGCGGCACGTATTTTGCAGCTTGAGCCGTTTCTGGATCGCTTGCCTAAGGCTTTGTCTGGCGGACAACGGCAACGTGTGGCCATCGGGCGAGCCATCGTGCGGGATCCCAAAGTGTATTTGTTCGACGAACCGTTGTCGAACCTCGACGCCGCTTTGCGGGTCGCTACGCGGATCGAAATTGCACGTCTGAAAGAGGCTATGCCGGACAGCACGATGATCTATGTCACGCATGATCAGGTTGAGGCGATGACGTTAGCCAGCCGGATCGTGGTCTTGGCGAATAAGGGAGTCGCCCAGGTTGGCACCCCGCTTGAGCTTTACGAGACACCCCAAAACGAATTTGTCGCTCAATTCATCGGCTCGCCTGCAATGAACCTTTTGCCGGGGGTAATTACGCAGACCGGCGAAAAAACCACAGTAAAACTGGATGGCGGAGGCGAGGCCGTGTCAAGCATCCCGACCAACGCGTCGGATGCGGGTAAAAAGGTCAATATCGGTGTGCGTCCAGAAGACTTTCGTCCAACAGATGAAAACCCCATTCTAGAAGGGCTGGTTGATTTCACCGAGGCGCTTGGAGAGGTGACGCTGCTATACTTTGCAGCTCATGAGGGTGCCGATCCGATGATTGCAAAGCTCCCTGGCGTTCAGCGAAACATGCGTGGTCAATCCGTCTCGGTTGCGGCAGACCCGGACAAAGTTCATCTATTTCACGATGGCATCTCAATGAGACAATAGGGTCACGGTCGCAATGCGCCACGTTCAAAACCGTGCGGCTTAAAGCGGTGCCATGACGATGGTGTTTTCCGCGAAACGACTGAATTTCATGAAAACTGGACCTATCGAAATAAGGAACTGAAACTTTTGGACTGACAGCCGTGTCGGGAAAGTCTAGCGTGTAACCACAAAAACAAAAAAGTTAACAACGGGAGAGACGACTATGACTGAACGGAAAAACCTGTCCAGACGTACAATACTCAAAGGCGCAGGGGCCGCTGCGCTTTATAGCAAAAGCGCGTTGGCTTCGTCGGGTGAAATAAACATCCTGATGTGGTCCGACTATCTGCCGCCCACTTTCCTGCAAGAGTTCGAAACCCTGACCGGCATCAAGGTGAACTATACCGGTATCGGGTCGAACGAGGAAATCATCAACAAAATGAAGGCCACCAAAGGACAGGGTTTCGACATCGTGTCGCCGACCAACAACCGCTCTTTGCAGTGGGAACCGCTAGAGTTGCTGCAGCCTTTCGACATGAACAAAGTGCCAGTTGACCTTGTGAACCCAGCTATGGCAGCGATCGGTACGGATGCGTGGAACTTTGGCGATGCAGGTGTCCACTGGTTGCCACACATCTGGGGTACTGAGGGCGTCGCTTACCGCACAGATCTGTGGTTGCCCGAGGGTGACGCGCCTTCTTATGGTGACATCTGGTCCGAAGAAAACGCTGGCAAAACCATGGGTCGCGCGCATTCGATGATGCTGGGTGCCGGTCTTTACATGGAACGCTCAGGTGAGATGGAGCCGGGTTCTGTTTGGTCTGCCTACAACGACGAAGAGACCATGCGGAAGGTTTGGGGTCAGATCACTGACTGGTGCATCGCGCGCAAAAACCGGATCAAGTTGATCTGGAACGATGCCGATACCCAAAAGAACGGCCTGTTGAATGAAGGTGTTGTTGTCGGTCAGACTTGGGATGGCCCACCTTTGGCGCTTAAATCCGCTGGTGAGCCGGTGCACTATCAGGCACCTGTCGAAGGCGCGATGGCTTGGGTCGATGGTATGTCCATTCCCACGGGCGCGGCGAATATCGACCAGATTTATGCGTTCATCGACTTCGCCTATCAGGCGAAACCGGCAGGTGTGGCAATCGACAGCCACGGCTATAACTCGCCAGTTCTGGGCGCCGACCAGTACTCTGGCGACACCTACAAAAAGAACTTTGCCGAAGCTTACCCGGGCGACTCGCTTGCCAACCTGAACCCTTGGCCTGCCGAAGCTCCTTGGTACGCCGAGACCAGAACAGAGTTCGTCAACAAGTTCAAAAGCGCCTGATCGCTTTGAAACGGTGCCCTCCGCGATGTCGCGGAGGGTTATCCGCCCGTCCGCCTATGCGTGACGGAAACAAGAAAGGTGCGCAGCGCGATCGCACCAATTGGAGATACCGAGATGAGTGCTGGGGTCGGCGTAGATCTTGAAAACCTGTGGATCCGGTTTGGCGATTTCGTCGCCGTCCGAGATGCCAACGTAAATATCAACGGTGGGGACTTTTTCTCGTTCCTAGGCCCTTCTGGGTGCGGCAAGACAACGATCCTTCGGGCAGTTTCAGGCTTTCTTGATCCAAGTGAAGGGAAGGTGCTGATCGGCGGAAAAAACATGCAGGGCATCGGGCCGAATAAACGGCCCACCGCTTTGATTTTCCAAAACCTGGCTTTATTCCCGCTGATGAAAGTGTGGGAGAACATCACCTTTTCGATGGAGATCAAAGGTGCCACGGCTGCTCGGCGTCGAAAGCGCGCTGATGAATTATTGGATATGATCGCACTTCCCGGGCAGGGGGACAAACTGCCCAGCGAATTGTCAGGTGGTCAGCGCCAACGTGTCGCGATTGCGCGCGCCTTATGTGCTGAACCAGATGTGTTGTTGTTGGACGAACCTTTGTCTGCCCTGGACCTGAAACTGCGGCAGCACATGCGCACAGAGCTACGCGAAATTCAGCAGAGGGTTGGCATTACATTTATCTACATTACGCATGATCAGGGCGAGGCGCTTACCATGTCCGACAGTATTGCGGTCATGCGAGCCGGTGTCATCGACCAGATCGCGGATGGTAAGACGATCTACAATGATCCATCCACTGCCTTTGCGGCGTCATTCGTCGGCGAAAACAACGTGTTTCGCGGAAAGATCAAGAAAATCATGGGAAATGACGCGCTAATTGCGACCAATCGTAGTGGCGATCTTGTCGCGCGCATTTCGACAGCCAATCAAGGCAAAATGAAAGAAGGCGATGCCGCGATGATGTTCGTGCGCCCCGAGGCCTTTGCGATCGCATCGACAGAGGCACCCGGAGAAAACTCTGTTACTGCGCGCGTGAAGCACGAAGAATTCGAAGGAAATGTCTTTAACATTTTCACCGAAGGTGAAGGTGGAAAAGAGATCAAGGTCTCGCTGCCGAATATCGGGCAATCATTCGAGGATCATACAGGCCAGACAATCACCCTGGAATACGAGACCCGTAATGCGGTTCTGGTTCCGGCGGGTGAATTGGCGGCGGAATAAGGGGGATAGAAAAGATGCCCCGGTTCCTGAAAGAATTCTTCAATCGCAATGGCACTGGAATGGGTCTGGCGATCCTGGGTCTGGTGATCTTTTGGACGATCGGACTGATCATTCTGCCGCAATTGTCGATGTTGGACTTTTCGTTCCGCCCGAACTTACCACCGCCCGAGATTGGTGGGCCGAAGGACGTCTATACCCTTGAGAATTACAAATACCTGATTTACGGCCCCGAGGGCGGCAGTCAGGACTATAATGCTGTCGATCTACGGGTGTTTTTCCGCACTTTGATTGCGGCGGTTTGCGTTACGATCTTCAATCTGATCATCTGCTATCCGATTGCGTATTATTTGGGTCAATCCAAGGGTAACCATATCCGCATCTTTGCGATCATGTTGATCATACCCTATTGGATCAACGAAATCCTGCGCGCATTCGCCTTGCGGATTATTTTTGGTGAAACCGGTGTGTTGAACACGCTCTTCGTCGGGTTGGGTATCTTTGACACACCGTTCGATTTCATCCGCAATGATATCGCGCTCTATGCCGGGCTGGGCTATGCCTACATCCTTTTGATGATCTTCCCGATTTACAACGTGATCGAAAGCCTCGATCACAATCAGATAGAGGCGGCGCGTGATCTGGGAGCACCTTGGTGGCGGATTCACTGGCGCGTTGTTATTCCTTACGCCAAGCCGGGCATTAGCTCTGGCTGTACAATGGTGTTTATGCTGTCCGCAGGGGCGCTGGCTGCGCCGCAGATTTTGGGTGGGCCGTCCTCGTTGTGGTTTACGCAACTGATCTACCAGCAATTCAACGATAACAATGACTGGCCGCAGGGCGCGGCATACGCAATCGTTCTACTGGTAACCTGTATCCTGTTTGTGCTTGCCGTCATGCGCCTGTTCAAGGTGAACATGGGGGATATCGGGAAATGAACCTGTCCTTCCTGCGTGTCAGCATTTGGGTCTATCTGGCCCTGTTTTTTCTGTATCTCTTGGGCCCTCTGGTGATTATGTCGGTCACGGCCTTCAATTCGTCCGCGTTTCCGCGAATGACGCCTTGGGAATGCCTGACCTTCCAGTGGTTCGGAGAGCTATTTCAGGATCAACGCATCCTCAACGGTATCAAAAACTCGCTGATCATCGGAGCTGGTACCGTTGTCCTGTCAGTGGCGATGGGTCTGGCGGGCGCGCTGATGCTGACGCAGATATGGCCCAAGCTGCGTGCGACCTATTACACGATCATCATCGCGCCGATCCTGATTCCGGGCGTGGTTCTGGGTATCTCGACGCTGGTGTTCTGGGACCGCATCAATCGCATGTTGGGGCTGGGTGCCGACAGCGTTCTGTCGAACGGAATCTTCCTGACCGTTATTGGCCAGTCCACCTTTATCGCGAGCTATTGCATGCTTGTTCTGGTCGCCCGTTTGCAGCGTTACGATGTGGCTTTGACCGAGGCGGCACTGGACCTGGGTGCAAGCCACGCGCAGGCGTTTCGCAAGATTTTGTTGCCATTCATGCGTCCTGCCATCGCCAGCGCGGCCGTATTGGCGTTTCTTGCATCCTTCGAGAACTACAACACGACGACTTTCACTTTTGGTGAATATCCGACGCTTACAATCGAATTGGCGCAGAAGGTCCGTTATGGCATCACGCCGTCGATCTCGGCGTTGGCGTTTATCATTGTAGCGCTCACCATTTTCTTTGCATTGTTGAACGAGGCAAAGCTCAAGCGTCAGGAACTGGTTGCAGCGGCTCGTAAAAATGCGACCGTGGAAGAACTGGCAGGCAAGATCAAATTGCCCGGTTTCTTTGCGGGCAACATGGCTGCTGTGTTTCTGGTCATCTTCGCAATCGCAACGATTACTGTCGTCGGAACGGCCACCGCGTATAATCCTGCGCAGTGCATCGCCAACGTGAAAGAGCAAAAGCAGTTGGAAGCGGAACAGCGTATTCAGGAATTGCGCAAACAGCGCGAAGAACAACGCAAACAGCGAGAGGCCGAAGAGGCCGAACAGGGCGGCGCTCAACAGTCCGCACCCAAACCTTCGAACAACAGTGGCTTTGGTAACGTCTTTGCGCCCAATGCTTTGGGCGGAGGAGATGCGGAAACGGAAAGCGCACCGGAACCCTCAGGGAACGGAGGGTTCGGTGGGGCGTTCGATCCAAACAGTCTCAAGTCTGAATAACAGGCGCTGATCTGTGCTGTTTCCCATTGGCAGAGGTTAGTCCTCTGCCAATTCACCCTTTTTCAGGATGGTGACATCGCAGGCGTCGATCACATGACCATTCCACGTCACCGGTTGAGCGTTGTAATTGATCAGGAACGTGTGCTCTGCCGTGTCACGGCGGCGCAGGCCGCCGGGCATATCGTGCAGCGTCAACCCTGCGTGGCGCCCAGCCATGTTGACTACACGGTCCCAGAGCGTTTCGTCTGGGAAACCAGCCAGATACCATAGTTTTTCAGTGCCTTTCAGCGCAGCCGTTCCATCCGCAAAGGTCAGCAGGTCGGGCGCGGCACCGGACAAGCGATCAACCCAATGCAACGCGGCCCCACCATCGACCACTGTGCGATGAGTCGTCGGCGGAAGCGTTTCGACCAAGTCGACGTTGACGTTCAATTCGGCCAGGCCGGGCCGGCCAGACCCGGGGATCTGAAAATCTCGCGTGATCGCGCCAGAACGTGGCCCAAGGATTGCCAGATCGCAACCTTTGATCAGCCGCTCTTCCAGTGCGTCGTTCATTGTGGCAAGGCCGGGGGCCACGATCACCTTATACCCCTTTTCGGGGATGGCATCGGGAGACAGGAAATCGACAGACAACCCAGCACGCCGCAAGGCGCGGTATGCTGAGAAAACAAGGCGGAAATAGTCAAAGCCTGCCCCATGCGGCAGCGTCGCCCATGCCCAATCCGAGGCATAGTCAAACACGATTGCCACTTGGGCCTGTTCCTGTGTCACATCCCCCAATTTCGCCAACGTGTCAGCGGTACGCCGCGCTTCGGCGGATGCCGGAGCGGGTTCGCTGTTGGATGTCAGCAATCCGGCATGCATTTGTTCTTGCGCGAAAGGGGCCTGCCGCCATCGGAAATAGCTGACGACCTCTGCCCCATGCGCCACCGCCTCAAGCGACCAAAGACGCACCATACCAGGAAGAGGGGCGGGGTTATAAGGTGCCCAGTTTACCGGACCCGGCTGCTGTTCCATGATCCACCAGCGGCCACGGCCAACGGCGCGGTACAAGTCATGGTGAAAGGCTTGCATGTCGGGATCACCTTGCTGGAGGAACGCCGCCTTGTGCGCGTCATCCGCTTCGAGCCGATCAGACAGAAAGCCGATCGGATAGCTGTCCCATGTTGCAATATCCAGGTCTGCGCCAACCTTAAAGTGGTCGAACTCCAACACCCGGCCCATGTAATTGTGCAGCAGCGGCGCATCTGTCATCGGACGCAAGACATCGACCTGGGCCTTGTTAAACACTGCCACCTGATCCGAGCTGAAACGACGGAAGGCCAAAACATGCGCTGGGTTGGGCACCGTCACGGTCAGGTTAGGCAGGTCAATATCATCGAAGTTGGCATATTCCATTGACCAGAAAACGTTGCCCCATGCCTCGTTCAACGCGGCAATAGTTCCGTATTCCCGTTCAAGCCAAGACCGAAACGCGGCCAATGCCGGGTTGCTGTAACTCAGCGTCGTGTCATGGCAGCCATATTCGTTGTCGGTCTGCCATGCAGCGACATGAGGGTTGCGACCATATCGTTCGCCCAGAATGTGGGTGATCCGTTCACATTCCTCAATGTACCCTTGATGGCTGAAACAGTAGTGCCGGCGTGATCCAAACTTGCGCGGATGCCCTTCCTCATCATAGGCCAGCATGTCGGGATGCTTTTCCAGCATCCACCGAGGTGGGGTCGCAGTTGGCGTTCCCAAAACGACTTTCAAACCAGCTGCGCCAAGCGTGTCGATTGCCTTATCCAGCCATTCCAATTGCAGGTCGCCAGGTGTGGGTTCCATACGGCTCCATGCGAATTCGCCGATCCTGACCCAAGTCAGACCTGTATCGACCATGCGCGCAGCGTCCTCGGCCCAGGTGTCTTCGGGCCAATGTTCGGGATAGTAGCAAACACCAAGTTCAGGTTTCATATGATCACTCTGTGTTCTGGCTGGCCTTGGCCAACATCGCTTGCGCTGAAGGTCATGCCATTTGACGGATGTGTTTCCAAAGTTGCTGCATCCAGGCCTTGGCGGGCCGTTGTGCAAAACAAGGTGGTCAAGTCAGGCCCACCAAAAGCCGGGCAAGATGTATGTGCGGCATCGAACTGCACGGCTTTGATGAGCTGGCCGTTTTGATCATAAGCCGCGACCCGATGAGCACCCCATTGGGCGATCCAGATATTGCTGTCCTGATCCACTACTGCGCCGTCCGGATTCAGATCCTGGTCGCGCAGATCCACGAAAACCGTACTTTCCCCTTCGGGCCAACCGTTTTCTTGGTTCAAAGACCAACGCATCACCTTTTGGGTCGCGGTGTCTGTGAAATAAACGCATGAGCGATCGGGCGCAAAACAGATTGCGTTCGAAATTGTTACGTCCGGAACGAGCCGTCGTAGTTCGCCGCGCCAATAACGGTAGATTGACCCGGCATGTCGTTCTGCCTTTTTGCCCATTGTGCCAATCCAGAAGCCGCCCCAAGGGTCCGCGCGGCCATCATTTGATCGCGTAATAGGGTTGTCGGCTTCGAGTGGCACGATCAACTCTTGTGCGCCGGTCGTCATGTTAAAACGCCACAAGCCGGTTTCGGACGCCATAAACAGCGTCTCTTGATCCACCCAGCCAGCTGCCGAGACAAATTCGGAAAACTGCCAATTGCGTTGCTCACCGTCTTGCTGCGTCATAAGACGTTTGCCCAGAATATCGAACCAGAACAATTGGTTCCGCTCTGGGTGCCACAATGGCCCTTCGCCCAATTCACAAGGACGGTCGTCAAAAACAATACTCATCCGGTTGCCTTGTCGTACGCGCTAACAATCTGTGCTGCGCGGTCCGCAATCTCGGGAACAGACATGCCCGGCTTGAACAAAGCCGATCCTATTCCAAAGCCATCGGCGCCCGCTTTGATCCATTCGCCGAAATTCCCAGGGCCTGCGCCACCGACAGCGTAGACCTGTGTGCCTGTCGGCAATATCGGCCGCAGAGCTGCCAAACCAGTCGGGCCCGCCATAACACCGGGAAACAGTTTGAGCCCTGTGGCCCCAGCCTGCAGCGCTGCGAAGGCTTCGGTTGGCGTGAAGATCCCGGGCCAGCTTTGCAGGTTCAAGGCGACCGAGCGTCGGATGACCTCAACGTCGCAGTTGGGCGAAACGATCAGCTTTCCACCGACATTTGCGACCTCTTCGACTTGTTCTGGGGTGAGAACGGTCCCGGCACCGATCAAGGCGCGATCTCCGAACTGGTCGGCCAGACGTTTGATGCTGTCCAAAGGATCGGGCGAATTAAGAGGGACTTCTATCTGATCAATTCCGGCGTCGATCAATACTTGCCCGACGTCTTCGGCCTCTGCAGGGGTGAGGCCTCGTAGGATTGCGATAATGGGGCGGCTCATGCTGTTTGTCTCGTCAGGTTTCGGGCCTGCTGCAGGCCAGATAGAGTTGAATTGGTGTCATCAGAAATCTCGACAGATGCGCCTTGCTGCTTAAGAGCTTGCGCATAGATCTTCGATAATCCTTCTGCACCAATGATCGCGATTTGCTGACCCAACCAGTACGGTCGCGTGGCTGCAAGTTCTGAACCAATCAACAGACCCGATAGACGGGCGCTTGCAATGCCTTTGTCTTGTGCTTGCAAAAGGTCTGCAGCGCGCAGGGTAAACAACCGGCCTGCCAATTGATCCGGTTTGGCAATTGCATCGGCCGTGGCTTCAGCGAAGGCTTCATCGTCCCAACCATCGCCAACTGAATGCCTAAGGACGGATTGTCCGCGCAGCAGGTTGAACAATTCGCCGGTCATGAACGTCCGAAAGCTGACAACTTCGCTCGCACTGACCTGAACCCATTTTGTATGTGTGCCGGGCAGGCAAATCACGCCATCCCAATTGCTTCGACCGGCCAGATAGCCGGCGATCTGAGTTTCCTCGCCACGCATCACATCCGGCGGGCTGGCCTGTTTAAGGCCGGGAACCACGAATGCACGAATACGGGGGTCTGTACCGGGCACGCGGATCGGCGGGGCAGGAACAGGAGCGGAAGGAACAGAGCCATAGGGGGCTTCCACCCATCCCTGACGTGCGCCGACCATACCACAGGCCACCACGTCAATGGGTGTAGTGTCGAGCCAGTCGCTGATAAGTTCCAACAGTGCACCCTGAAACTCATCTTTACTCAGGCGTGCCATGCCTTTTTCGGATTGCGCCTGATCCACAACCTTGTTTCCCTGCATGGCCCAAACCCGCAGGTGTGAGGTGCCCCAATCTACCGCGATCCATTCGATAGTCATGACGTTACCCCGTTACCACCACGCCGCCATCCACGACCATACACTGGCCCGTCATTGCGCGGCTGGCCTGTGACGCTAGGAAAAGCGTCGGTGAGATCATATCTTCAGGCTTGAGATGTTCCTTGAGACACTGGCGATCCAGATGAGCGGCCAAGTCTTCGGGCGTAGCCCAAAGATCAATCTGTTTTTGCGTCAGAACCCAACCGGGGGCCAATGCATTAACGCGGATGTTCTGTGGCCCAAGCTCTCGGGCCAATGACCGCGTCATACCCGTGATGCCCGCATTCGATGTGGCGTAGATCGGATATCCGGCATTGCCCATCATGTAACTGATCGAGCTGAAATTGATGATTGAGCCGCCTTTACCTTGCATCTGTCGTGCGGCTTCCTGACAGGCAAAATAATAGGCTTTTAAATTTACCTCGATCATCCAGTCCCAGAATTCGGTCGTCGTTTCCTCGAGGGAATGACGTTTGTCATTGGCGGCGTTGTTGATCAAAACGCTGATCGGGCCGTGCGCCTCTTGGGCCTGTTTCATCGTGCTTCGAAGCAGGTCGGTATCCGTCATGTCGCCTTGCAGAAACAGCGGAGCGCGGCCGTGCTTTTCGCGCATTTCTTCAACAAATTCGGTGGCATCCGAGCGGCCAATAAAAGCCACCTTGGCACCCTGCGCCAGGAATCCATCGGTCAAAGATGCGCCAACCCCCGATCCACCACCGGTGATGTAAACCGAGGCACCCTCAAGGTCTTGAAATTTGGCGGGTTGGTCCATCAGTGGCTCTCTCTTGTTACGAGGCGGGTGTCTTTGCCCACTAGGAAATCAAGGTCAGCACCCTGATCAGCTTGCAGCACATGGTCGATGTAAAGTCTGGCATAGCCGCGGGTGTAGTGTGGATCCTCCGGCTGCCATTCGGCCCGGCGTGCTTCCAATTCCTGTTCATCCACTAGCAGCTCAAGTTCGCCCTTGCTGGCCGATACGCGAATGCGGTCGCCTGTTTTGACAAGCGCCAGCGTACCGCCCGCTTGGGCTTCGGGGCTGACATGCAGAATAACAGTGCCGAATGCGGTGCCTGACATGCGCGCGTCCGAGATACGGATCATGTCACGCACGCCCTCTTTCACCAGTTTTGCCGGGATTGGCATGTTGCCGACCTCAGGCATACCCGGATAGCCCTTGGGGCCACATCCTTTGAGAACCAGAATGGTCTCGGGCGTTACGGGCAGATCATCGCGATCAATATTGGCTTTCAGGTCTTCGATGCTTTCGAAAACAAACGCTTCGGCTTCGGTCTCAAGCAGTTCATCTGTTGCCGCTGAGGGTTTAACGATAGAACCGTTGGGCGCGAGATTGCCCCGCAGGACACGAAGACCAGCCGCGGGTTTAACCGGGTCATCAAAGCTTTTGATAACGTCAGAGTTATAGCATTCTGCACCTTCATAGTGGGCCGATATGTCTTTGTTCAACACGGTTTTGGCAGGGCGCAGGAACGTCTTCAGCTCGTTCAAGACGACCGGCACGCCACCCGCGTAGCAAAAATCCTCCATCAGGTATTTGCCGGATGGCATACAGTTCACAAGCAGCGGGATTTCAGAACCGATCTCAAAATCTTTCAACGTCAGGTCAACGCCAACGCGACCTGCCAGCGCCAGCAAATGAACGACGGCGTTGGTCGACCCGCCCACAGCAGCATTTGTAAGTATTGCGTTTTCAAAGGCTTCTTTTGTCAGGATGTCCGATGGTTTGAGGTCTTCGTCCACCATTTCGACAATCCGCTTGCCGGTCAGGTGCGCCAGTGCCATGCGGCGGGCGTCAACGGCGGGCAGGGCGGCGTTGGTGGGCAGGGACATGCCCATCGCCTCAACCAGTGATGCCATGGTGGATGCGGTGCCCATTGTCATGCAGACACCTTTGCTGCGCGACATGCCGGATTCTGCGTTCATGAAATCCTGCAGAGTCATTTCGCCCGCGCGGACCTCTTCCGAGAATTTCCAGACGTCCGTGCCAGAGCCGATATCTTTGCCTTTGAACTTACCGTTCAGCATCGGACCCGAGCTGACCACAATAGAGGGCAGATCGACCGAGGCCGCCCCCATCAACTGCCCCGGCGTGGTCTTGTCACAGCCGCCCAACAGAACGACGCCGTCAATGCCATAGGCGCGGATCGACTCCTCAACATCCATGGCCAGCAGATTGCGGAACAGCATTGCGGTGGGCTTCATCTGCGTCTCGCCCAGCGACATGACTGGGAATTCGACGGGGAACCCTCCGGCCTCCCACACGCCGCGTTTGACGCCCTCGGCCAGATCGCGCAGGCCAGAGTTGCAGGGGGTTAGTTCAGACCACGTGTTGCATATGCCGATAATCGGACGCCCGTCAAAGGCATGATCGGGAAAGCCCTGGTTCTTCATCCACGAGCGGTGAATGAAACCATCCTTGTCCAGCTTTCCGTACCAGTGTTCCGAGCGGCGTTTCTTGGTCATTGGCTAGGCCCTTTCAAGCGGCTTTGGCAGGCTGACACCAGTCGGGCAGCCAGTCAGAATGTGCGGTCAGTAGATCGGACACCAAATTGCGGATCTGGCGCAGGTCCAGTTCGGCGGCAGTGTGCGGGTCCATCATCGCGGCGTGATAGATGAATTCGGGGTTCTGGTCGACCAACGCCCGAACTGTCAGTTCCTGCACGTTGATCTGCGTGCGCATCAAGGCAACCAGTTGGGGCGGGATATCCGTCACGACCGAAGGTTGGACGCCGTTGCTGTCCACCAGACAGGGTGTTTCCACGGCTGCCCCGAGTGGCAATTGCGGAATTTGACCTGTGTTCGGCAGATTTCCGTAAGCCACATAGGGCGTGTCCGTGACGATCGAGTTCATGAGATCTGCGGCGAACTCATGACTGCGGGTGACCTTGATGTCACGACCATCCGTTAGCGTCTTGGCCTGTTCTTTCCAATTGGCCACCTGTTCGACGCAACGTGTTGGGTACTCGTCCAATGGGATCGAGAACTTGTCGATCAGGTCCTGCCGCCCGTCTTTGATGAACCAAGGCACATATTCTGCAAGATGTTCCGAGCTTTCGGTGCAGAAGTAACCCAGATGGTCCATTACTTCGTAACGAACCTTGTTCGGGCAACGCGGCATCAGCAGCGGTGGCTTGGGAATCTGACCGCTGGCATAGCCTTGACGCAAGGCGGGGTAGAGGTCGCGACCTTTGTGTTCCAAGCGCAAAAAGAAGGCAACGTGGTTGACGCCCGCCACCTTGTAGCGGAATTCATCTTTCGGAAGGTCCAGATCATGGGCCAGCTCTTCGACGGTATTCTGTACCGAATGGCACAGGCCAACTTGTTTGAGCGCTGGAAATTGCTCGGCCAAGGCCCAGGTGTTGATCGCCATTGGGTTGACGTATTGGAGCAACGTCGCATTCGGGCAGAGCTGCATCATATCCCGCGCCACGTCCCACAACACGGGCACGGTGCGCAGCCCGCGCATGATGCCGCCGACGCCTAGTGTGTCTGCAATGGTTTGGCGCAGGCCGTATTGCTTTGGAATTTCGAAATCGGTCACGGTACAGGGTTCGTACCCACCGACCTGAAACGCGGTAATCACGAAATCGGCCCCGTCCAGTGCCGCGCGGCGGTCTGTATGGGTGGACACTGTGGCACCGGTTCCGACTGCGCGGATCATGGCACGGGCAACGGTTTCGCTTTCGGCCAGACGCTCGGCGTCAATATCCATCAGGGCAAAATGGCTATCGGCCAGAGATGGAGTCAGAAGGGCATCGCCCACGATATTTCGCATGAAGATCGTGGAACCTGCACCAATAAAGGTAATTTTGGTCATGGGTCGGACCCCTGGTTTGACTTTATTTTACGGCACCGAGGGTCAGACCCGCGATGAAGTGTTTCTGCATGAGAAAGAACATGGCCACCGGTGGAAGAGCGGCGACAATGGATCCCGCGCTCATCAATTGATAGGCGGCGCGAAACTGCGCGTTAAAGCTGGTGATCCCTGCAGTTACCGGTTGGCTTTCCGCGCCTTGTGTCAGAACAACAGCCCAGAAATAGTCGTTCCAGATGAACGTGAAGATCAGAACGCTGAGCGCGGCAATAGCCGGTTTCATCAGTGGCAGAACAACGTACCAGAAGATGCGGACTTCGCTGATGCCTTCGACGCGCGCGGCCTCGATCAATTCGTAGGGCAGGGCACGAATGAAGTTGCGCATAAACAGGGTGCAGAACCCGGTTTGGAAGGCGATGTGGAACAGCACAAGCCCGGTCTTGGTGTTGTACAAGCCCAATTCCAGCGTCAGATCGCGCACCGGAACCATCAGGATTTGGAACGGTACGAAGTTCCCGGCAACGAACATGAAAAAGATCCAGAGGTTCGATTTGAATTTGTAGATTCCCAGCGCAAACCCAGTCATACAGCTAAGCGCGACGGCTCCGATCACGGTTGGGATGGTGATCAGGAACGAGTTCAGCAAATACCGCGGCATGTCCGAGTTGAAAAAGACCTGACCGTAGTTGAATGCGCCCTCAAAACTGGAGGGCAGGCCCCAGTAATTTGCGTTGGTAAAGTCGGCCGCCGGTTTCACCGAGAACAGAGCAACCGCAAGCAATGGCCCAAGCCACAGCAGCAACGCGATTGGAAGCATGGCCTGATAGGTAATCTGAGCGGCGCGGGGTTGTTTTTCGATTGGTTTGGGAAACATCTCAGTGCCCCTTTTCTTCGCGGTACATCGACCACAGGAAGTAAGCGATGAAACACAGCATGATGAGGAACAGGATCACGGCGATCGCTGCGCCATACCCCATTCGGAACCCGTATTCGGACAGGGCGACCTCGAACATGTAATAAGCCAGCACGCGGGACGAACCGAACGGGCCACCTTGAGTCATGATCGAGATCAGGTCGAAGCTGCGCAGCGCGCCGATGATCGTCACAACAAAGGCAATGAAAGTCGCAGGGCGCAGTTGCGGCAGGATGATGTGCCACAGCATACGTACCCCTTTTGCCCCATCCAGACGTCCGGCCTCAATCTGCTCGGGGTCGACGGCGTTCAGGCCGGTGAGATAAAGGATCATGCAGTAAGCAGTTTGCGGCCAAAGGCCTGCAACGATGATGCCGTAGGTTACGTACCGCTCGTCGCCCAAGACGTTTATTGGGCCAAGCCCGAACACTCCGAGGAATTCGTTGAGCAGTCCGAAAGTTGGGTCATAAAACCAGGTGAAGACCAAGCCTACGACGACCTGAGAGATCACGAAAGGGAAGAAGAACAGGGACTTGTACAGTCGGATGCCCCAGACCGTCTGGTTCAGGAACAATGCGATGAACAAGCCTGCCGGGATCGCTGCCAGATAGAGAACCAGCCAGATCAGGTTGTTCTTGAGCGACGTATAGAATGCATCACGATCGACCCATTCCCAATACAGATCCTCATAGTTTCGGAACCCGACATATTCGGCGGTGCCGAGCCCGTCCCATTCGTAGAGCGATAGGTTGAAAGACTGGAAAACCGGGATGATCACGTAGACCATAAAGAAGAGCAGGCCCGGAGCCAGAAATAACCAAGGTGCAATACGCTGTTGGTTTCTGTGGAACCAGCTTTCCTGCTCGGGGACGTCGGCGGTGACAACGGTCATGGGGAAACTCGGCTAGGTCAAAGGAGTAAGGTGGGCTAACACCCACCTTACGCAGGTCTTGGTGCGGGCCGGGCATACGCCGGCCCGACCGGGTTAGTTTTCGTAGATACGTCCGCGGGCCCGTTCCAGCTTGGACAGAATTCTGTCCAGATTGTCTGGTTTGACCATGAATTCCTGGAACCCTTCCATCGAAACTTTGGCCATTTCCGCAGGTGCGTCGCGATCCCAGAACTGAGCTACGCCGCCGGGGCTGTTGGACGACAGCATTTCGAAGCCCTGGTTGATGAACTTGTCGTCATCAATCTTCGCTGACGCGTTTACAGGAAGCTGAGCCAGACCATCTTTACCGTTCATGATGGTCTGTTCATCCGCCGACACAACAAAGCGAAGGAACTCACGCGCAGCTTCTTTGTTTGAAGCGTTGGCGGGAATATGGAACGTATCCGTTGGTGCGTCTTCGGCCAGTTCGACATCTGGATTGATGGTGACGAACTGATAGAAGTCCAACTGATCGTCGGTCAGGCCTGCTTCGCGCAGCGGAGCGACGGCAAAGTTGCCCATCAAGTAAGCCGCGGCATCGCCGTTGACCATGAAGGGCAACGCTTCTTGCCAGCTATAGGTCTGGTGGTTGTCAATGAATGCACCCATGTCGATCAACTGCTTCCAGTTGGCAAACGTTTGCTTGACGCGGTCGTCTTCCCAGCTGATCTGGCCGTTGGCCAGTTGATTGTGGAAGTCGAAGCCATTGGTGCGCATGTTCAGGTAGTCGAACCAGCCACCTGCGGTCCAAAGGAACTTGGTGCCGATGGTGTAGCAAGCGCGACCGGAATCGACGATTTTCTGGCAGTTGGCCAGTTCTTCTTCCCATGTGGTCGGCTCGGTCAGGCCCAACTCGTCAAAGATGTCTTTACGATAATAGACACCCCACTGGTAGTACGTGTACGGAACGCCCCACTGCTTGCCGTCGATGGTCATCGCGCCTTTGGTCGATGCAAGATTTTCTGCGATTTCGGGTTCTGCCCACAGATCGGAGACGTCCTCGAACAATCCCGCCTCAACATAAGGCTTCATACGATTGGCAGCGTACCAGGTGGCAACGTCAGGCGTATCAGCAGTCAGAAAGTTACGAATCTGGGTCTTATAGGCTTCGCGGTCGATCACGGTTGTTTCGATCTCAAGCCCAGGATGTTTTGCAGCGAAACGTTCGATCGCAGCTTCCATCGTCGCGCGCGGTGCTGGGTTCGATGTATCAAGGAAAATCCGAAGTTCGCCGGTCAGTTCGGCGGCTGCCGGGGCAGCAAGTGCAACGCTCATGGCCAGCGCGGCCGCAGTGCGCTTGTAGATGGAATGCATGGTGTCCTCCCTTAGCTTCCATAGTGGTTTCATTTATTGAAACCTTGTTTTACATATTGAAAACTACACATCGAATCAGTTAGCGTTGTCAAGACCCCCGTGGAGGAGACGCGGGGCTGCAGGAGGAGGTCAGGGCTTTTGGCTGGTGACGGAACAATAGGCAAAGCATGCGATGTGCTGGAGCAGGTGGCAGCGTTCGAACGCCCTGTTCGGTTTGCCGAGCTGTTGGAAACAAGCAGCTTTCCCAAAGCCTCGCTTTATCGTTTTCTGCAAACCCTGAGCAATCAGGGCATGCTGTACTACGATCCGGACCGGCAGACCTATTCGCCGGGTTTACGCCTGGTGCGTTTGGCGCATTCCGCGTGGACACACAGTTCCATTGCTCCGATTGCGCGGCCAATCCTTGACCGGCTGAGCCTAGAAACAGGCGAGACGGTGCATCTGGCGCAACTGGATTCCAGTCAGGTTCTATATGTGGACAAACGCAATGCGCGACACCCGATCGAAATGTACTCAGAGGCTGGCAAGGTAGGCCCCGCCTATTGCACGGGCGTGGGCAAGGCGATGCTCGCTTATTTGGATGAGGAGCGGCTGGATCAGGCCATCTCGCAGCAAAGCTTTCATCGCTTTACGGATAAGACACTGGCCTCGGACGCTGCTTTGCGCGCTGACCTTACAGCCATTCGTGAGCGCGGGTACGCGCTGGATGACGAAGAGCATGAGCCCGGCATCATTTGTGTTGCATGCCCAATTCTGACCTCAGGTGGGCGACCGGTGGGGGCAATCTCGATCACGGGCGCTACCGCACGGATGGGGTTCGAACAACTGAAGAAATGGGTTCCGATGGTTCAGCATGCTGCCGAGCAAATCGGAACAGAAGTACAAGCGTGGCGGTTCCCCGAGAGCCAAAAGAACAGGATGCAAGCATAATGACCGGCGTTACACTCAACAGCGCGATCAAACGGTATGGCCAGACTCAGGTCATTCATGGGATCGATTTGCAGATCGAAGATGGCGAGTTTTGCGTTTTCGTCGGACCCTCGGGTTGTGGGAAATCAACCCTGTTGCGGATGATTGCGGGTCTTGAAGAAACGTCCGAGGGGCAAATTCATATCGGCGCACGGGATGTGACGCATATGGATCCAGCCAAACGCGGCGTGGCGATGGTTTTCCAGACCTACGCTTTGTATCCGCATATGAGCGTGGCCGAGAATATGGGATTTGGTCTGCGGATGAATGGTGTGCCCAAGGCTGAAATCGACAAAAAGGTGCACGAAGCGTCGAATATTCTGAAGCTGGATCAATACCTCAAGCGTAAGCCTAAGGCGTTATCGGGCGGTCAACGCCAGCGTGTTGCCATCGGCCGTGCCATCGTCCGCGGCCCAGAGGTTTTCCTGTTCGACGAGCCGCTATCAAACCTTGATGCTGAGCTGCGCGTTGAAATGCGCGTTGAAATCGCGCGTCTTCACAATGAAATCGGTGCGACGATGATCTATGTGACGCACGATCAGGTTGAGGCCATGACCATGGCCGACAAGATCGTTGTATTGCGCGATGGTCGGATCGAACAAGTCGGTGCGCCGATGGATTTGTACCGTGATCCCGACAACAAATTTGTTGCTGGCTTTATCGGTTCACCCGCTATGAATTTCCTGGAATGCGATATCGTGGATGGTCGGGTCGTTCATCCGGCTATCAGCCAAGAGCTACCGGTCACCGCTTCGGTTCCGGCAGGTGCAACAAAAGTGACGCTCGGTATCCGGCCCGAGCACATTCAAGTCGACCGTTCCGGCGATACATGTACCGTCGATCTGACCGAGGCGCTTGGTGGCGTGAGCTATTCCTACCTGCTGACATCAAATGGCGACAAGCTGATCGTGGAAGAGCGTGAAGACGAGCGCAGCAAGCAAGGTTCTAAAATTGGCATCACCATCCGAGCCGAACGCGCCATGTTGTTTGACAGCGAAACAGGTTTACGACTGCGTTAAGAATTTCCAGCAGTTAGATCTTAGGCGTTGGGTGAAAACTCGACGCCTTTTGTTTGTAGAAATTACTCTGGATTTTGTATCCAATATCCGCTAACGCAAGTGAAAAAGAGACGCTCATGTGTCTCGCACCTGCGGTTAAACTAAGGGAAACGCCAATGTCGACCAATGTCTTTTCGGGCACGATGCCTGCACTCATGACGCCCTGCAAAGCAGACCGACTGCCTGATTTCGAAGCTTTGGTACGCAAGGGTCAGCAATTGATCGAAGCGGGGATGTCTGCGGTCGTTTATTGCGGCTCGATGGGTGATTGGCCTTTGCTGACTGATGAGCAAAGAATGGAAGGGGTGGAACGTCTGGTAGGGGCCGGTTTGCCAGTGGTGGTTGGCACGGGCGCGATCAATACCAAATCGGCAGTGGCTCATGCGGCGCATGCTCAAAAGGTGGGTGCAGTTGGTTTGATGGTGATACCGCGTGTCCTGTCTCGGGGCAGCTCTCCAAATGCGCAAAAACATCACTTCAAAGCAATTCTGTCTGCCGCGCCGGATGTACCCGCGATTATCTACAACAGCCCATATTATGGGTTTGCCACGCGTGCAGATCTGTTCTTCGCTTTGCGTGCAGAACATCCCAACCTGATTGGGTTCAAGGAATTCGGTGGCAAAGATGACCTGCGGTACGCCGCTGAAAACATCACTAGTCAGGATGATCAGGTGACGCTGATGGTTGGTGTTGACACCGAGGTCTATCACGGCTTCGTCAATTGCGGTGCGACCGGGTCAATCACCGGTATCGGTACTGCGCTGCCACGCGAAGCCTTGTTATTGGCCGCACTTTCCCAAAAAGCTGCACAGGGGAATGCCGAGGCCCGGCAACGTGCGCAAGAGTTGACCGAAGCCATTCATGTTTTGTCGAGCTTTGATGAGGGCCCGGATTTGGTTCTCTACTACAAGCATCTGCTGGTGCTGAATGGTGAACAGGAATACCGCCTGCATTTCAACGAAACCGATGAATTGACAGACGCACAGCGCATCTATTGCGAGCAGCAATATGCTCTGTTTAAAACTTGGTTTGCAGATTGGAGCAAACAAGGTGGAGTAATCGCCGAGTGCATGTAATCGACAGCCATACCGGAGGAGAGCCTACGCGTGTCATCTTGGACGGCGCTCCCGATCTGGGTTCCGGTCCATTGGCGGGCAGGGCGCAAAGGTTGGCCACCGAGTTTCAGGCGTTCTATCGGTCCATCATGCTCGAGCCGCGGGGGCAACCTGCAATGGTCGGAGCCCTGCTGGTTGAGCCCGTTGACCCGTCCTGCGTCACCGGAGTGATCTACTTTGACGTCGATGCTGTTCTGGGTATGTGTGGGCATGGGACGATTGGTCTGGCAGTCACATTGGCTAAGCTGGGGCGCATTGGAATAGGAACACACCGCATCGAAACTCCGGCAGGTGTCGTTACGGTCGAATTGCATGATGCAAACACCGTAACCGTTCAGAATATCGAAAGCCGACGCGTGCACCGCAATGTGCGGCTAGATGTTCCCGGACATGGGTCTGTCATCGGTGATGTGGCTTACGGTGGGAACTGGTTCTTTATTGTCGATCCCAGCCCTGTGCCTGTGGCACCGGAAAACATCCGGGCGCTTACCGATTTGGCCGTTGCTACCCGCGAGGCTTCAATCGCCCAAGGTATCGGTGGTGAGCTCGGTGAGCCAATTGATCACGTGATCTTTCAGGATGCCGTTGCGGACCATAACATTCACGGTAAGAACTTTGTGCTGTGCCCCGACGACAATTATGACCGATCCCCATGTGGCACAGGGTGTTCGGCGCGTTTGGCGTGCCTTGCTGCAGACGGAGTGTTGGCCCCCGGTGAAGAGATCATCCAGCAAAGTGTGATCGGCAGTTCGTACACTTTGTCCTATCAACCGGGTTCAAACGGCGGAGTTATCCCGTCGATTAAAGGCCAGGCTTTCGTCACAGCAGAAACCAAACTTGTTTTTGCGGAACAGGACCCATTCCGCGCGGGGATCGAACTATGACTGACCAGATTGTGGTCATTGGTGCAGGCGTAATTGGCATTACGACAGCGCTGGAATTGCAACGCCGTGGACATTCCGTGCTGGTTCTGGACAAGGACGGTGTGGCAGCCCAGACATCAGCCGGGAACGCCGGAGCTTTTGCCTTTTCCGAGGTCGAGCCGCTGGCAACACCGGGTATCATGCGAAAAGCGCCCAAGTGGCTGTTGGATCCGCTGGGGCCTTTGTCCATACCTCCGTCTTATGCGCTGCAGATCGCTCCTTGGATGTATCGGTTCTGGCGTGCCAGCCAGCCACATCGTTATACCGCGCTGCTTGAAGCGCAAGCCAATCTCATGAAGCTGTCCAGCGCGGCTTTGGATCGGCTTATTGCTACGGTGGACGGCGAGCATATGATGCAGCGCGACGGCCAGATGCAGCTTTATGAATCTGAGGCCGAGTTTCGCGCCAGCTTACCAACGTGGGAGTTGAAGCGCGCCCACGGTATCGCGTTCGAACTACTGGAAAGCCCGGAAGCCATCGCAGAAAAACAACCGGGCCTCAGCAAGCGCTTTACGCATGCGGGTTACACCCCGAACTGGTTAAACACGGTCGACCCCAAAAAATGGGTCGAATACCTTGCCAAAGCGTTTCGTGAACGTCAGGGCCGTATTGAAACGCGGGAAATTCGGGGACTCGAAGCGCTGGAAAGCGGGGTTCGTATCGCCACTGCAGACGGTGATCTGGATGCAAGAAAGGTAGTCGTAGCATCGGGCGCATGGTCACATCATCTTGCACGGACACTGGGCGATCACATCCCGCTTGAAACCGAACGCGGATACAACACTACTCTGCCGCCCGGCGCGTTTGACCTGCGCATGCACCTGACTTTTTCGCGCCACGGCTTTGTGGCCAGCCGGATTAATGGCGGCGTTAGGGTAGGGGGGGCCGTTGAACTGGGCGGGTTAAACCTGCCTCCGAATTTCAAGCGTGCTGATACTTTGCTGGAAAAGGCCGCTCAGTTCCTGCCGGGTTTGAACACAGTTGGTGGCACGCAGTGGATGGGCTTCCGCCCATCTTTGCCTGACAGTCTTCCGGTTATTGGTTCGTCGCCAAAAGCGTCAGATGTGATTTACGCCTTTGGGCATGGGCATCTGGGTTTGACCCAATCTGCCGGGACAGCCGAGATGGTTGGTGCGATGGTAGACGGGGATGCTGATCCGATTTCAACGCATCCATATGCCCCCAGCAGGTTTTAAGGAGCGGGCATGCGCAGCATAAAGACCGTTCATGTGATTTCCGCCCATGCAGAAGGTGAAGTTGGGGATGTGATTGTGGGCGGTGTTCTGCCCCCGCCGGGACAAACACTGTGGGAGCAGCGATCGTTCATTGAACGCGATCAGACCTTGCGCAACTTCGTACTGAATGAGCCTCGTGGCGGTGTTTTTCGGCATGTAAACCTGTTGGTTCCTCCCAAACACCCCGAGGCGGACGCTGCGTTTATTATCATGGAGCCGGAAGACAATCCGCCAATGTCCGGGTCGAACGCAATTTGTGTGTCGACCGTTCTGTTGGACAGCGGAATTGTACCCATGCAAGAGCCCGTAACGACCTTGACGCTCGAGGCGCCCGGCGGGCTGGTGCGCGTTCGGGCCGAATGTCGGCAGGGCAAAGCCGAGCGTATCTATGTGCAGAACGTGCCCAGCTTTGCGGGTCAGATCGGGGTACCACTCGAAGTGCCGGGTCTGGGAACGCTAACCGTAGACACAGCGTATGGCGGCGACAGTTTCGTTGTGGTCGATGCGACAGCGCTGGGGTTCGACATCGTCGAGGACGAAGCCCGCGATATTGCGCGTGCGGGAGTTGCAATAACCAATGCTGCTACCGAACAGCTTGGATTTCATCATCCTGACAACCCGGACTGGTCGCATATCTCTTTCTGCGCGTTTTGCGGCCCGCTTGACGAAACCGAAACGGGGTTTGCCAGCAAGTCGGCGGTTGCGGTGCAGCCGGGCAAGGTAGATCGTTCGCCTACTGGAACAGCGCTTTCCGCTCGTATGGCGCTGATGGCGGCAAAGGGGCAACTGGCCGTTGGGCAAACCCTGGAAGCGATCTCTATTATCGGATCGCGCTTTACCGGACAGATCGTTGAAAAAACCGTCGTGGCGGACAGACCCGCGATAATTCCTGAAATCAGCGGTCGAGGTTGGATCACCGGGACCCATCAACACATGTTAGACCCGGATGACCCTTGGCCCGGCGGATACAAGCTGAGCGATACTTGGGGTGTCTGATTTCTGTGCAGAACCCGCTGGATGACACGGTTTTCCGCAAAACGTGTCAAAATGCGCGGGTTGATACGATTGATCCCAAGCCAAACGTCATTTAAGGGAAACCCTGTCAAATCAGAGTCACCGTTGGGGCGGTAGGTTAAACGCGCCCCGCCCACGCCACGAAAAAGTGGCACACTCTTGGATCGCACGCCCCGAAAGGCTTAAAAAAGGTAAAAGAATATGGCAGATAAATCGAACTTCGACATATTGTATACCATTGTAGACGAAGCGCCCGAGCTGGCCAGCGCCTCATTCCTGCCCATCATTCGCAAGTTCGCTTCGGCCGCGGGTGTCAGTGTTGGCACAAAAGATATTTCTCTGGCGGGGCGTATTCTGGCGACTTTCCCTGAGAACCTGACAGAAGATCAGCGTATCACCGATGATCTGGCTGCACTGGGTGAATTGGTAAAGACACCTGATGCCAACGTAATCAAATTGCCAAATATCTCGGCTTCGGTTCCGCAGTTGGTGGCAGCCATAGAAGAGCTGCAGTCGCAGGGCTATGACATCCCAACTTACCCCGAAGAGCCTGCAACTGACGCGGAAAAGGCGATCCGGGCGCGTTATGACGCTATCAAAGGTTCCGCCGTGAACCCCGTTCTGCGCGAAGGTAACTCTGACCGCCGCGCAGCGCGCGCTGTGAAGAACTACGCCCAAAAGAACCCGCATTCGATGGGTGATTGGGTTTCGGATAGCAAAACCAAAGTATCGTCCATGTCGGGCAATGACTTTTATGCGAACGAAAAATCGGCGACGATCACTGCCGCGCAGGCGGGTGATGCAAAGATTGAGTTCGTCGGTAAAGACGGCAGCGTTACCGTTCTGAAAGACGGTTGGCCGTTGGCCGAAGGTACTGTGGCCGATGCAACATTCATGTCCGTCAAATCGCTGTCTGCCTTCCTGGCAGATGCGATCGAAGACACCAAGAAAGACGGCACCATGTTCTCGCTGCACATGAAAGCCACGATGATGAAGGTCTCGGACCCGATCATCTTTGGCTATGCGGTCAAGGCGTGGCTGGCCCCGGTGTTCGAGAAATTTGGCACCGAGATGGATGCCCTGGGCGTGAACCCGAACTCGGGTCTGGGCGATCTTTTGGAACGTGTTGCCGGCAATGCGGATATCGTGGCTGCCATTGACGCAATCAAGGGTGACCGCCCATCCATGTACATGGTCGATAGCGATAAGGGCATCACCAACTTGCACGTGCCGTCCGATGTGATCATTGACGCGTCGATGCCCGCTGTAATCCGTGCGGGCGGCAAAGGTTGGGATGAGACCGGTGCAAAAGGTGATACAAATTGTGTGATCCCGGACCGTTGCTATGCACCCGTTTATGACGAAACGATCAATTTCTTCAAAGCAAACGGTGCATTGAATCCTGCGACTGCAGGTGCAGTCGCCAACGTGGGTCTGATGGCGCAGAAAGCTGAAGAATACGGTAGCCATCCCACGACCTTCGAAGCGCCCGCTGATGGTGTGATCCGGATCGTTCTTGCCAATGGCGAAACACTACACTCGCATGATGTGGAACAGGGTGACATCTGGCGGTCTTGCACTGTCAAGAAAGCGCCAATCGAGAACTGGATTCAGCTTGCAATGGACCGGCAGCGCCTGACCGGGTCCGAGGCGATCTTCTGGCTGGACGAAAACCGTGCCCACGACGCTGAGTTGATCAAATACGTGAAACCGGCGCTGGAAGCAGCGGGCGTTGCCGACAATTTCTTGATCCTGGCACCGCGTGAAGCAACCCGCCAGTCGTTGGAGACTATCACCGCGGGTAAGGATTCGATTGCCATTACCGGCAACGTTCTGCGGGACTACCTGACCGACCTTTTCCCAATCTTGGAGCTGGGAACTTCGGCCAAAATGCTGTCGATCGTCAAACTGATGAACGGTGGTGGGCTCTTTGAAACCGGCGCAGGTGGGTCGGCACCGAAGCACGTGCAGCAATTGGTCGAAGAAAGCCATTTGCGGTGGGACTCGATGGGTGAGTTCTGTGCGTTGGGTGAATCGCTGAACTTCCTTGCCGACAGCAAAGGCAACGCCAAGGCTGGCGTTCTGGGTGCAGCGGCTGAGGCGGCGACCCAAGGGATATTGGACAACAATAAATCTCCAAGCCGGAAAGTTGGACAGCCTGACAACCGCGACAGCCACTACTGGTTTGCACGCTATTGGGCTGAGGCATTGGCTGCCCAGTCGGATGATGCGGAACTGGCTGCCGAATTCGCACCTTTGGCCAAAGCACTTGCTGACGGTGAAGAGACTATCCTGTCAGAGTTGGCGACGGCACAGGGTGGAGCTGCAGATTTGGGGGGTTATTACCACACAGATCCTGCAAAAACCGCACTTGTCATGCGTCCAAGCGCAACGCTGAATGCGTTGATCGACTAAGCGGCCGACCTCGTTTCAAGACGAGGTAAGTGGTACCAGAATTAAAAAGGGACCGACCCCCAAAGTCGGTCCCTTTTTGAGTGAGTGGGGAGGCCGAAGCCTCTCCGGTAGGGTTGATCGCAATCTATTTGTCGGTGTGGCTGTTGCCTATTCGGGGTTTCCCGTAGGGCAGTAGGCCGTGGTCAGAGATTGCAAGAAGGGACCAGAACATCTTCTGGTCCCCTCGGCAGGTTTAGTTCGATGCAGCGTTCAGCTTTTCGTTCTGCTCACGCAGGGTGTCCGAGATGATCGCGTACCATTCGCCAGATTCACGCATCTCGACCAGCCCTTTGTTCATCATCGCAATGTATTCGCGTGCGAAGGGGTTGGTGCGGTGTGCGAGGAAGCTCATCGACGACAGGGTCGAAACATAGGGGTTTTCAACGATATCGGACGAAGTCAAACCCATGTCTTTCATTGTCGCAGCGAACAGTTCAACTTCGAATGCGGCTACATCTGCGGTGCCGGTCAGAACGGCGTCAAGACATTCGCGTGCCGAGTTCGGCTGGATAACGGTGCTGTTTTGACGGTTCAGGCCCACTTCTTCCAGAACGACCATGCTCCAGCCTTGCATCCGGCAAATGGTCGAACCTTCAAGGTCAGCAAAACTCGTGGCGTTCGTGTATTCGCTTTCTGGCAGGGTGTAGAAACCGCCAACGACGTCGTAGACCGGAACACTTGCAACGAATTGTGTGCAACGCGCCTCGGTTTCGGCAGACCACTCATACGAGCGGTTTGTACAATCCGGCACGGTCCAAGCGATCGAGATGTCGAAAGCACCAAGTGGCAAAAGCGTATCCAGGTGCGAGCTCCAGTCATCTACGAAGCTGACCGAGTAGTCACGGCTGTTACCTGCACGCTGCAGGCTGGTAGTCGCCAGGCGCGTCATGATGCCACCGCCGCCCAGTGATTCAGTTGTGAACGGCTCCCAACCGTTGCCGGCCACCATTTTGATTGGCGGAGCGTACACGTTGGTGCGTTTTACGCTTGCGGCGCGTTCTTCCTGCTCTGCGATGATTTCTTGCGCGGATTGGCCGTTGGGCAGGCTGCCATCCTCACAGGGCAGAGCCAGAACCAGACCAGGCTCAAGCGCGCCCAGATCTGTGATCTGGTTGCGGTTCGCGTTGAAGATCGGCTGATAGTTCGAGGTACCATAGGCCGCGATGGCGATGGTTGCCATAGTGTCACCATCTTGAACCGTGTAGTTGGTGCATGCCTCTTGCGCGGCGGCGGCACCGGCGCTCAAGGCTGTTAGGGCAGTTGCCGAAAGTACGGCTTTCTTCAGTTTCTTGTTAAACATGTCCACTTCCTCCAGACTTTTCTTGTCAGGCTAGTTTTTGGCCTTAGCCGTTTTCCATTTGATAGCGCAGAGCGGTCGACACGATGTCGCGCCATTCGCCGGATTGCTGCATAATTGAAAGACCCTGGTTGAGCGTCTCAAGGATCGCTTCCCCATCCGGATTATCTTTGTGGGTCATAACGTTAAGCGACTTGATCGCCGCGAGGTTGGGGTTTTCGATAATCTTGTGGCGATAGCCCAGACGTCCGATCGCTTCTTCTGCAAGATGAGCTTCGATCGCGACGATATCGGCTGTTCCGTCCATAACCGCGTGAAAACAGTCATCGGGCGAAACCGGGCGCATCAACTCGATGATTGGTTCATGCAAGCTGACGGCATCCATATGCGACAGGGACCATCCTTCGGGCCGGCAAATCGTTGCGCCAACAAAATCGGAATGAGTCAGAGTAGTCTCGTAACCAGAGCCTTCTAACGCAAAGTACGTGTCAACGACTTCGTAGAACGGGTTCGAGAAGTTGTAGGTCTCGCACCGTTCACGGTCACTTTCCGAAAGTGCTGCGGCTTCTTCGCAATTCGGACGCGACCAAGGGAAGGTTGCATCGAATGCCAGTGTTGGCATCAGCAGGTCCAGATGCGACGACCAATCATTGACGAATTGGATTTTGTAAGGCTGTTCCGGTGCCGCACGCAACATCGCGGTTTCCACCAAATCCGTATACAAGCCGCGATTAGGCAGGGCTTCGTCGGTAAATGGGGCGTAGTTTCCGCCCGTAATCAGCAGCAGCTGACGCTCGCGGATTTCGGGGCTTTCACCAGTGTCGGCTTCTCGGATCAATGCGGCGGCTTCGCTGCGGGCTGCCTCGATTTCCCGCTTGGCGGCTGCTTTGGCTGCAATTACAGCGTCTTGACTTGCCTGTTTGGCTTCTGCTTCCGCAGCTGCAACACGGGCTTCTGCTTCTGCGATAGCTTTTGCCGCGCGTTCTTCCGCGGCTTTGACCAATTCGGATGCCATCTCGGCTGCCATGGCTTCGGCTTCGGTCGTAGGGGCAGCAGGCGCGCGACCAACGTCTTCCAGGCATGGAAGGGTCAAGATATCGCCAACCCGGATTATGTTGGGGTTGTTGCCAATCACGTCCCGGTTTGCGTCGAAGATGATGCTGAAGTCCTCAGTCGAATAGACCTGGATTGTCAGCTCGCGCAGGCTGTCCCCGCGTTGAATTTCGTATGTTGAGCATGCCTCTTGCGCAGAGGCCGCGCCAGTTGCGGCCGCAAGTGCAAGGCTGGAGATAATAAGATGAGGTCTCATGTGTCCTGTCGCTTTGCCTTCATTCGTTTCTTGTTAATTTCACGACACCGATTGAGATATTGTCCTGATCGGGGTCATTCTTGACGCGCAGCGCCTGAAGCAAAGCGTCGGCAATATCCTGTGCCAAGGCGTTTGCATTTTCTGAAAGGATGGACAGGATCTCAGCGTTGCTGAGGTATTGCAGCCCATCACTTGCCGCCAAAAGCACATCTGAAACGCTGAGCGTCAGTGGCTCTTCGGGGCAGTCCACTTTGGGGATCGCCGCACCCATGATCACCGAGGTCAGTTGATTACGGTCAGGGTGGTTGGCGGCCTCGTCTTCGGTCAAATCACCATTGGCAAGCTGTGCATCAATGGCCGGAGCCATCGAATGATCTTCGTTGATCTGGTGCAGAATTCCGTCTCGGAAAAGGTACAGAGGGCTATCGCCGATCGAAATCCAAAAGACCCGACGATCCAGCATAAGCACACCCAAAAGGGTAGAACCCATGTTGAACCCTTCACCTTGTTCGTCCGAATACGCTGCCACTGCGGCGTTGGCTTGCATTGCAGCAAGTGGAAGGGCGTCGATCAGGTCGGCTTCAGACGGTGCTTCGCTTTCCAGATACGTGTCCAACGCTTCGTGCCACGCTTTGATCACGAGGTCAGAGGCGACTTCGCCCGCGGCGTGCCCTCCCATTCCGTCCGCAACAACGATATAGCCTGCGTTTGCCCCGTCGAATGTGCGAGAGGCCACCGCATCTTCCTGCGTTTCACGCTGACCCTGATCAAGGATCAGCGCAATGTCGTATGCAGGGGTCGCCAGCATCTATTAAGCGTCCCGCCAGTCAAATCCTTCGTCGCAGAAAGCGGCGAAGCGTATGGATGTTTCGCTGATGCGGATCAGGTCACCGCTCGCCAACGCGACTGTGCTGAGAACTGGTTTCCCGTTCAGGCGCACCAGATTGGCCTTGCCGCCGTGACCCAGGTAGCACTTGCGATCCTCGGGGTCGTAGGCGATTACGGCGTGGTTGCTGCGGGAAATACCGGTATCCCCAAAATCAAGCTGGATCGCCTGATCGTCATTGCGGCCGATCTGCATCAAACCTTCGGTCAATGTGATGCACGATCCACGGCCAGGCCCGGCGGTAACGACCAACCAACCAACGGGGAACGTCTCTTGCGCTGTTTCCGCTTTGGCTACGGGTTCCGAGGTTTCGATAAGATCCTGAACGTGCGTGTCTGCGCGCTCAAAACCAAGGAAGGTGGTTTTCACGCGCCCACGACGGTCGGCGGGTGATGGCTCCGGTGCCGGTGCAGGTGGCGTCGCAATTGTCTCAGCGACGACGACTTCCTCGACCTCTTCCGGCTGTGGTGCAGGGTCTTCGGCGATAACTTCGACGATGGGTTCTTCGGGGGCCTCATCGTCTTGTACGTCTTCTTCGACGACGGCCTCTTCCGGTGTCGCGTCGAACAGGACGATTTCTTCTTCCTCTTCGTCGGCAACCTCTTCGGTGGCTACGTGCAACGTTACGACCGGATCAGCATCCTCAACTGCCATGTCTGCCGTATCATCAATTTCGGCTGCAACGTCGGCCAGAATATTCTCTTCTTCGGTGTCGACTGTTTCATCTGTGTCACCTTCGGAGAAATCGGACATTTCCTCTTCAGGGATCAAATCCTCAGCATCCTCGTAGCTGTCTGAAGACGGCATGTTGTTGCCGGCCAGAGCCACACGAAGCGCGTTGAAATCCGCGATCGGTTCAGGTTTGTCAGCGTCTACCGAGACGGCGTCTTCGGCTTCGTTTTCTTTAGGTTTGCCGGCACCTTCGAGAAGCCGGCTGAGAGGGCTTTTGTATTTGAACATGGTGACGACACCTTTGTTTCTTGGCACGGGATTTTAACCCGTGGGCTGCTACTCACCTCTGCGCGGGATCGCGCATGGGCACTGATGATTGAAAACCAAAGTCACTCTTACTTTCCGCGACGGGCCGGTCCCCGTCGGGGACGTGTGGTTCGCCACACGGCCCTCAGCAAACACACACTGGCGGGTTACAAACGATCCGGGTTGATTACTCCTGCGCCAGTTTCATGACGGCATCGGTGGGTTCACCATTGCGCAAAACAGTCAGGCGGGCTTGTGGCATGCCATCGGCTACCATGGACGCCAACAACGTCTTCAAGCTTTCCGGGGTGTCGATTACGGTGCTGGTCTGTGCTTCAGACATCAGTACGTCACCGGCTTGCAGGTCCCCGGAAGCGTCTGCAGGAACTGTTTTTACAACCGTCGACCATCCTGCTCCGTCAGGGTTCGTGATCGTAAAGCCATACCCGTTTTCCAGGCCGACCATCCGCGTTGCGGGCAAAGCCAATAGCCCATTCTGAGCGCGTGTTTCGCCAAGCGAGCGATAACGGGCAGTGACGCGAATGTAGCCATCAGGATCCACGTTGGGATCGTTCAGAACCTGCGCAGCAAAGCTTGACCCTGCCTGAACGGGTTCACCGTTGAGCGTGTAGATTGCCGCGCCCTTCTGCACCCACTCGCCCACGATTGACAGGTCCAGAGACGGGTCAACATCTGTCACGGCAATTACGTTACCGGTCGAGGCACGCCGTCTGGAAAACTGGAAGGGGATATCCACGTCCCAGACCGAAAACTCAATTTGGTTTTCAGCAAGTACAACCGGCTCGATGGGTTCAACAACAGGGGTTTCAGCAACTGCGGTTTCCAGAGCAGGGGCACCAGCTGCCGGGGCTTCAGCCTCTTCTATGGCAGCCGGTTCAGCCAGGGTCTGCTCGACAGGTTCTGGCTCTGGTTCCACCTGCTTGGGTGTTTGCTCGGAACTTACCTCAATTTCTTCGACAACCGGTTCGACTTCTTCGGCAACCGGTTCGACGGCTGCGATGACAGGCTCAATTGTCGGCGCCACGGTCGAAGTGTCTGGAGCTTGTGTTTCTTTTTCTCCGGTCAGCAGAAGGAAGCCACCAGCTGCCACAGCGATAGCTACAAATGCCGCGCCAGCCATCAATCTGGCTCCACCACCTGATCCGCTTTTGACCACGGTATCGACCGCAACAGGAGGTTCTTCGGGCGCTTTATATGTAGCGAGCTCGTCTTCTTTTTTGTCCTCGTGACCCAGGGCGATATCGGGGTTCCCCGCCAACAGCGCAGTAACTACGGCCTCGGCGTTTTCGCTTTCGGCCTTGATCCGCGCCTTTTCGGCGGCCTCGTCCTTGCGGTCCATTGCGACAATTACCGAGACGGGACGATATTCGAATGTGTCGAACATTACGCCCGGGCCCCGGAACATGCGCAGCCAGTCCAATGCGGTCTGCAGACGATCAGTTGCGTGAACTTCCATCGCCTTGTCGATCGCTTCGAGGAAGTCTTTGGGGTAACCTTTGTAACGGCCCGCCAAAGGCACATAGGGGTCGTTTTGGCTGTTGTTGAACGCGTTCAGTCGTGTTTGCCCGTCGACTGGACGCTCGCCGCTAATCGCATGATAGAGCGTTGCCGCCAAAACATAAAGGTCGCTGCTTGGGTTTTGTTCCGCACCGCGCACATAGAACTCATGCGGTGAATATCCGTCTTTGATGACGCGCAGGGTCAGCAAAGCAGCCGATTGGTTTGCGGCTTGCTCACGGGCTGCACCAAAATCGATCAGCTCGGGCTCACCGTTTTCATCGATCAGGATATTGTCGGGTGAAATATCGCGATGCAGCATTCCGCTTTGGTGGATGAATGACACAGCGGACAGCATCTTTTCGGTGACCGACACGATAAAGTCCGGCCCGGTTTTGTTTTCCGGGTTTTCGACGTAGTCCAGCAGGTCACAGCCCCGGATGTAATCCATGGCGATGTAGGCTGTGTTGTTGTCTTCGAAGACCTGGTGCACATCTACGATGTTGGGATGTACCAATCGTGCATGGTTGCGTGCTTCCTGAATGAACAGGTCGATAATGGCCCGCAAGTCTTCTTTGTGTGCAGGGTCGATCGGTTCGACAAGGTCGCCATCGCGTTGGCACAAAGCTCCGGGGAAGCACTCTTTGATGACAACCTCGCGCTCAAGGCTGTTACGGGCCAGATACGTGATCCCAAAGCCACCGTTGCTGATAAAGCGCAGGATCTCATACTGGCCTCGCAAAAGCTTGGCACCCGGTTGCAATCCTTCAATTTTCGGTTCGTCGTGCGTCGCATCGACAGCCTGGTTATGGCTCATTTCTTCCCGCCCATTCTAATCATTTTGCGGTTGCTTTACCCGATAAACAGCCCGTCAACTCACGACCAAACACAACCGCAGGACAACTAAGTACGTTAGACGTTTCAAATTTGACTTTATTGGGGCCGCCTCATGGCTTCACTGAGAACGGGACCGGGAGAAAATCAACATATTGTATTCACCTCACCGCGTGATCAATATATTGAGGATCGCCAGCAAAAAACTGCGGACTGAAAGCCTGTTTTTCAAAGATTGTTGCGCGATTCCGAAACAATGCGCGCATGATTCTTGACACGACGAATCGCTGTTCTGTCACTCAATTTTAACGAGATCGTGTTACGTGCCGGTTCTGGGTTGCGCCGTGCCTGCCCGGCTACCAGCCCAGGCGAGGTTGTCGCTTAGCTGTGCCAGAATACTTACGGCGTCTTTCAACGGTGCGTCGCCACTTTCGAACTGCAACAATAGCAAAAGGTCGGTGGCTTTTTCGAACTCTGCCGGAATCCAGTCAGCATCCGGGTCGATTTCCCCGCCTTGTTCCAGACGTTCCGCAAAGTCTTCGACAATCTCCTGGCAACTGTTCAGGAAAGACGCGGGGTCGATATCCGACGATTCCTTTAGGTCTTCGTAAATGCTTGCGATAGCGGCCAGCCAATCTTCCAGAATTGGGTTTTCCAATGGTGGAAGCGCCGCTTCAAGCACCGATTGCATGGGCTGTGCGTCGGGTTGGGCATGGTCGATATCAGGAATGTCCAACTCTTCAAGGTACGGGCCGAAGTCTTTCTCGATATCTAAACGCGCGGCTTTGATGTCGGCCAGTCGCCGGTTCGAAGCGACTTGTAGAACCTGCTCGGCCAGATTTTGCCCACCGCAGGTTTCCCACATATCGAAATCTGGTTCAGGCTCTTGCGCCATTGCTCGTACAGCAACAGGGGTCCCAATGGGTACAACTGACTTAAACAGAGTACCCTTTTCCTTGTTGAGGCGCGCAACGACACGGTCCAATGAATCCCGCACCGGCGGAAGATCGGCATGAGTTACAGCCAACAGGCTGTTTTGCTGCAATTCCTGTGAGACCTGAGACCACAAATGGCGTTCGGTTTCGCGCCATGCATGCGTGCCATTCGTACACCAGATCGCGCAATCCACGAATTTCAACAGCTCAAGCGTGGTTTTGTACGAGTCGTCCAGTGCGCCAGAGCCCGGTAGATCGAACAGCGAGATTTCCTGCAGGGCAGGGGTGTTCAGACCTACTGAAATAAAGTCTGGATTGTCGGCGGCGGCTTTTTCCAGGGCGACCCCAGAATACACCTTGGGCTCTTTTCCCCACCAGCCAACCGTTGTTTCAGGCACGTCCGAATAGGCCACGATGACCAACGGCAGTTTTAAGTGCTGTGGACCCGTCGGCAGTATGTCCGCACCGGCAAGCATGTTGGCCAGGCTGGATTTACCTGCGCCGAATTCCCCCGCAAAACCAATATTCACCGCATTCGAAAGACGTTCTGCATGCGCCAGCGCACGCGCACGCATATCATCAAGTCTGGTGTCCGACGCCAGGTTTTCAGTCGCGGTCAGAAAGCGCTCGAGTTTGCGCACTTCCTGCTCGGTTCCGGGAAATTCAATCATTCCGCAGCCTCAGGTAAAGTCTCTTTCGTGGGGTCGGTGCCGAAAACGGCATCCAGTTCATCCGCAACACGCCGGGCTTCGTTATACGCCTTTTGTGCTTCGGCTTTGGCGTTGGTTTCCCCAACACCGGCGCGGGATTCAAGATGTCCTGCCAAAAGTGCCAGATAATGATCCAACACTGTGTTCAGCCTTTCCAACAGGTCGCTGCGGGCGGTGTCCACAAGATCGTCGCCGATCATCTCGAATTCCTGGATGATCATGTTTTCCGCCCGCGACACGACGCTTTTGCGCGAGATCAATCGTGACAGCCATGTCACGCGCAGCTCCACGGTTATGCCACGTGTCAGTGCCGTTGTGTCTGGGCGGAACCACCGAACAGCGCTTGTGTTCATTCTGTTGTCGTTATGATCCTGCCAACCGGGCAGGGCGCGTAATGCGGCGTTGCTTTGCATATCGATCGCGTAAAGCTCGCTCAGCATGCGTTGTCGAACAACCTGCGTGGCCCCCTGAACAAGCTCGCGCATACGATCCCGCAATGGTCCGAAATTCAATTCGGTTTCTCCGCCCTTGGCGAGCAGCGGTGAATCGCCGTTGGGACCGCGCACAACGTCCGAAACAGCTTCGGCGACGGTGTCATCCATGACGCCGCGCAGGTTCGCGAGAACATCGTCCATTCCATCGGTGATTTCGGCGGTTTTCTCAGCGACCTTCGCGCGCAGGTCTTTCAGCGTCTTGCCGTTGTCATCCTCATTTTCCGGATCGCCCGAGAGCTCTTCTTCGATCGCACGCAGATGGGCGCGCGAACGCTCCAACTCGCCCTGAGCAAAACTGTTGAGGTGTTGCCACGCCATCCGCAGCTGTTCGTCACGGGGACCTTCGGTCAAAGCTTGTGTCACATGGCGTCGCAGATCAGGCAAGCCTGAGGCAATCATCGCAGCGAAGCGCAAAACACCTTCACGGCTGATTGGACCCGGGCCTTGCTTGATCTCTTCGACACCATCCAGATATTGTTTCATCTGCTCGGGATGTGCGCGCAGCCATGCCAGAACGTCATCGTGGTTCACGCCCGTGTCGTCACCCGTCAAAGCGTAATGTGCCCATTGCGCACTGCCCATCAGGACGTCGATATCGGTGTTGCCAAGAGCCTTGTCCAAACCGTCTATAACATCCGCCCGCACTTTGACGGCGTCATCTGCGCCGCCGCCAAGCTCGTCCACGCGGTTAATGAAGACCACGATCTGACCAAGTTCGAGCGCTTGCATGAGCCGGAAAAGTTTCAAATCCGCCCGCGACAGAGCCTGGTGCGCGGACAAGACGACGACGAAAAAGTCGGATTCCTTGAGGTATTGGCGCGAGATTTCTTCACGGATCAACAGCGGGTCATTGACCCCGGGCGTATCGGTAACGGTTACGGGAAATGGGAAATGGCCGATATCAAAATAGACTTCGGCCTTTCGTGTAATGTCACTGTAAAGACCGCGATCCGAGCCGGGATCATGGTTGCCCGCCTCGGTTGGATCGTCCCCGGCGCAGACATAGCGCGCAAGATCGTCCGTCGTCAGGTGTTCCAGATCGTGATGCTGACCTAGCAGGTCTTTATAGCTGAGGCCCAGGCGCGCCCTGGCGCGGTTCTTCATGGCCTCGACCTGTTCCTCGATCATTTCGCGCTTATAGCTGTCCTCGTCATCGGGGAACATGTTGCGCAATTCCTCGCCCTCGGCGATCAAGGATTGCCATTGGCGATTGTCAAAGAAATGGAACTCTGCACCGCTCGTACGTCCCGACGGGTGTCCGAAATGCATATCGGTGATCACGGTCGTCCAGGGGTTCACATCCGAGGGCAAAAACTCGGCTTGCCCTGTGAATCCATTGATCAGGCGCGATTTGCCAGCCTTGATCTGGCCCACAAACGCGATTGAGGGCTTGAGATCGGTAAGATCGGTGACGATACGCGAAATGAACTGGCGGGTTTCTTCATTGCTGAGCCCGTTAAGGTCCTCGGCAATGCGAATTAACTCGCGACGGTGATTTTCACTCATAACACTTACCCTGATAACTCGTAATCTCGGTTCGAATTCTTAGAAAATTGGAAGGTTTCACGCTGGGTCATTTTCCTGATCCCGTCAGTGATTTCCAAAGGTTAACGACAGCGCCCAATTTGCGGGCCTCGTGAACAGCCAAAGCCATTTGGTCGCCGTCTTTCAAGACAGCCAACGCAGTTCCCTTGCCACCTTCTGGTCGCATGACAATAAGCTGCGGTTGGTCGTCTTGTGCTGCGATGTCCGCGTTCCAGCCGCTCAGATCTTTTGCAAACTGAGCCAGAAGGTCGTGATCGGCATGCGCGGGTTGGTCAGTTGCGCACACACCATCGTGCAGCGTCGTGCCTGATTTGTCAGTGTCTGACAGAACTCGCCCAACTGCGAAACGCTCAGACGCGTCATAGAACTGTTGGGCCAGTTGATCGCTTGTCACAACCTCAAGATCGCTCATAGGCGCATCTTGATGATCCGGCACTATCGAAACGACGGGCTCCGCGGGGATTTCTATCCCGGCGCATGCCTTTGAGATTTCACTGAACGTAATGCCGACATCATCCGCTTCGAGCGCGGTATCTGGTTGCAACGAAATCAATTCCAGCGGCCCGGGTGCGGCGGCAATATCAGTGACGATTTCGGCCAGTTTACCAGTGAGGCTTTCCCGTGCTTCAGTCTCAAAATCAGGGACAACGCCATTGCGAACGCGAAACACATCCGTCACGCGCGAGCTGTTGACTTCAATAGCCAGGCAATCTCCGTTCGCGGCCGTGAATTCCAGACGACGCGGTAGGACTGTCCCACGAATGGTACGCAATACCTGCTCGCGCCGCGCTTTTGCTGTGTCCCCTGTCAGCGTAACGGCCGGATGCAGGCGCGCCACTGAAGAGCGTCCGATGTCCTCGAGCAGATCAAGAATGTCCGTATCCATCATACCGTGACCCCCTCTGGTCCCGTTAAACTGCGGCTGTCACAGCCCCAAGGCTGAGATGCGATTTCGTTAATGCCAGTCCGACATTTGCACTGTTGCGGCAGACATAGCAGATGACGTGATCCGGGTAGGCGCGCGTGCGCAGCAGAATATTGATCCGGTCCCCAGAGAATACTGCGATTTCGCCAAAGCCGGTTTCCTGCGCTTCTGCGTTTCCTGTTGCTTTCAGAAGGTTTGCAAACCCGTTGACACCATTGCCCTGAAACAGATTGGCCACAGCAACAGCCAGGCTGTCCAGAACCGGCGCGTCCTCGGGATCTGGTGAATGGGCTGCCAGTAACATCCCTGTTTCCATATCGACATACCCGGCTGCAATGCAGTCGGGTATGGAGCCCATGGCGTCGGTCAAAGCTGCTTCGATAGACATCGTGCGTTCTGCTTTTCTAACTTTGTTTCATGCTACAATACATGCCACTCAGCTCCGCCGCTTTTGCTTGATTTCGGAACGGCTGAAACAGTGCCTTTGTTGCCACGTGCGATATGTTCAGCGGCGATCTGGTCGAACTCTTCCAGAAACGATGTGAACATCTTTTTCAGATCGTCAGTGTCTTCGGGCAGTTCTTCATCTTCAGTGATCTCACGCCACATGGATGCAGCACTCAGGGGCGAACCGGCGGGGACATTCAACAGGTCTTCCAGTTTTTCAGGGCGATCCATTGCTTCCAACCCACCGGCATTTGGCAATGAAACGACTTGCATGTCGATCAACCCATTTGTTTCCGGTTCGGGCTCGAACTCGTCCTCATCCACGTTCGGCTGTTCTGCCATCAGCGCGGTGATTGACGACACGGACACGTCTGCCGGCGTTTCGTCATCTTCGTCGCTGATGTCTTCAGCCTGTTCTGGTGTTGCAGCTAGTTTGTCTTCCAATGAAACCATAAAGGTTTCAGACTCTTCCGTTGTTTGTTCATCCGACACCTCGTCGGTTTCTGGCGACACTTCTGCGTCGTCATAAACACTGTTATCAAGTAAGTCGAACTCGTCCTCTTCGGCAAAGTTAATAGCCGAGTCAGACAAGCTGAGCGTCGGTTTGGGCGTTTCTTTGAAGAACTCGCGCAGATCGTCTTCTTGCTCTTTTGTTTCGACAATCGGAGCGATGTCGTCAACAGAAGCCGTCATTTCCGAGCGAAGGCGCTCGGCCTCATCCGAGTCAATACGCGGTGCGCGCTCAGTGTCGTCTGCGCGTTTTTCGACGCGCGCAGGTCGGACCGGGAAGTTGGTGACGACCTCGTCCTGTTCGTCTTCCACAGAGTCCACTAGCGTTAGTGGCGACGCCGTTTCGGGCGTGGCAATAAACGCACGTGGGGCATCGTTCTGTTCAGACATGCTGTCATCGACTTGGTAACGCGCCAGCATTTCAGCCCGATGATCCATGATTTGCTCAGTAATCTCGAGGAAGCTGTCGACCATTTTGCCGCCGCCGCTGCGCGCCCAAAGTTCGGCATCACCACTCTTGTCCCGTGCAACGATCGCGTCGCGCGCGGAAAACAGGATGGAGCGGCTGAACAGGTGGCCAGCTTCGCGGTTTACGCGCCGCAGCACTTTCTGACGGTCTTTTGCGCCCAGTACGTCGGCACGGGTGACAAGCAGCAAAGAGTTGTTCTGAAGGCGTTCGGGCAAAGACACCCACGTGGCACGTTCTGTTTCACGCCACGCTTGGGTCGCGTGCGTGCACCACAGCACCCCGTTGGCTTGACCGACCGCACGACGCCATACATCATCCGCAATCTTTGGATCCGAAATGCCGGGTGTGTCGATCAGATCGACCGCCTCAAGAATGTCCGCCTTAACAAAGATGCGCACGAACTGGGCGTCATTTACGCCGACAGCTTCCAATTGATCCAAGGCGATTTCTTCACGCGTTCCGTCTGGCCGCTGGATGTATGCGGGTCGGTCGCCCCAACTGAACCACACCGGCGGCAGTTGCGTTGCCGTAACCTGCGTTGGCAAAGTATGCGAGCGCAGCAGAAAGTTCATCAGCGTGGATTTGCCAGCACTGAATTCTCCCATAAGTGCAAAGATGGGCTTGCGGCGGGACCACAGTTCGATGCGTTCCCAAGCCTTAGGAGAGACGAAGCGGATGTGTGAATCTTTTGCCATGTCGCTACTTATGCTGCCTCGTTGCTAAGATCTTTTAGGATGTCGCCCAGGATTTCGTCCCGCGATTTTTTCGGCGCGGTGCCTGCCATCAACGCCGCATTCTGGCTGGCGTCCTTTTCGGCAGATGCCGAAATGGTCAACAATGTCTCTTTCTGCTCACGCAAGAAGTCAGACAGGATGGCCCGAACGTTTTCCAAAACTGCTGCGATCTGGTTTTCTTCGATATCTTTGGTGATCGAATTCGCCTCGGACGCGATCAGTCGTGTGTAATCGGCAGCATAGGCTTCAAAGCCTTTTCGACGTTGCCACCAACGGCGCCACCAAGTGCTTTGCAAGTCCAGCGCAATTGTACGCCCGATCCCCAGCGGTGGGGGCACACGCGGCACAATTGGCGCCTCGATGGCGAACTCACCCAAGTGATTGCCGAGCAGTTTGTGGTACAGCGCTTCGATGTCAGATGCCGCTGAGGAGTAGAGCGCACCAGCCTCTTTGCGCATACCGCGAGCAAAGCTGAAATAGGCGGCTTTTTGCAAGGTCCGCAAACCGGCCGGATCGTATTGCCACGTGCCTTCTTCGCCATTCTGCTCAAGGTGCGAGATCAACGAGTCCGTTGCGCGTTTCACAAAATTGCTCTCTGCGGATTTCAGGCGTTCCAGTACTTTGTCGCGCAGAGACGCGGTCAATTCGGCCGCTTTCTTTTCATACTGTTCCGAGATCTTGGCGATCGCTTCTTCGGTCGAAACGCCATCAAGATCACGCACCAGCCCGTCGCTGTTTGACAGGCTTTTTGCGACCGCAGTCGCGCGGATCTGGCTTGCGATATTTCGTGCCCGGTGACGGACACGTTCCAGCATGCGATTGCCTGCGCCCTCAGCGATGCGTTCATTCATGGCGAGCAGCAGATCTGGCAGGCCTGACAGCGCCCAGATTTTATCCAGCGAAGGTGCCTGATCGCCAAAACCGGCTGCAAGGTAGAACGTATTCAATGCCTGCCGCGACTCTTCATTCAAGATGTCAGGGTTGCCTGTAATCGCGGCCTCGGCCCAAAGTGCGCTGCCAAAAACGACACTGGTATTTGCATCGATGTTGTTCTGTTTGAGCGTGTCCTGAATGCGGTCCCGAATTTCGGGGACCTGATTGACCGGGTCAGCCAATTCGTCAATGCGGTTGACGAACAGGATAATCTGGCGATTTTCGAATTGCGCGATAATGCGCATCAGCGCCATGTCCATGGTGGTCAAAGCCTGGCTTGCGGCAAGAACCACGATGCATACCTCAGACCCACGCAGACTGCGCAGTGTAATCTGTTCACGCACCATAAAGGTGTCGTTCACACCGGGCGTGTCGCACAGCTTGAGCGAGATCGGGTATTGCGGAATGTCCATGAACAGATCAGCAGATTTTGTCACATCCGCGAAACGCCCGGTTTTGGGGTCGATGTCAGGATCGTCCTCATCCCCGAGGCAGACATAACGCTGGATCAGTTCTTCGTCGAAATAGTCGTATTGGTGGCTCTGCCCAAGGATCAGGTCGAAATGTTTGCCCAAACGTTCCTCGGATTTTGCCTTCATTTCACCGATCTGGCGACGGATATCATCCATCTCATCATCGGCGCCCGCGCGATTGGCAAGTTCACCCAAGCGACCGCCACCGATCGTGAGGTTGTCCCATTCTTCTTGTTCGAAGAACGTGAATTTTGACCGTGTATCACCCTCGGTTCGGGTGTTGATGTTCAAGGTCGTTACGACCGACGTCCACGGGTTCACATCTGACGGTAAAAGGGCCGGACGGCCCGCCAGAATATTCACGATAGAGGATTTGCCCGCCTTAACCTGACCAACCAGCGTAACACTGGCGGTAAAGTTCTCGATCTTGGTCTTTAGCGTCGCAAGGCGCGCCGTTGAGCGCGCGTCGGCCACCTCGGTCAACTGGTCGATCTGCGTTGTCAGCGCCGACATGGCTGACGTCATGGGGGTTAGTGCTTCGTTTCCGACGGACAAAAGATGATCATTGCGCGCCATTGTTAGCCTCCGGTTCCAGTCGCGGCGACGGGATGTTCGATTTGATCAGGCAGGCCACTGGTCAGCGTATCGATCCGCGCGATCAGGTTCAGGGCATTGCCGAGAATCGCCGCTTCGGCGCCGGGCGTAATCGTTTCATAGGCACGAGAGTCCGCGAGGACTTCGATCGAGCTGAAACATTCACTGTTCTCAAGGCAAGCTAGGCGGCGGCCCGTAGGGAAGCCCGCAGATTTGGTTTTCGGCAAAGGCATGCGAGAATTTGCCAGAAGATAGTGGCCGCCAGAATGCGTGCGCAGTGAAACGCCAAAACCTGTGTTGGGATGTTCCCGGGTCAGGGATTTTAGTTCCCCAAGAAAACTTTCGCGTGCAAGACCGACGGCGTCTTGCTCGGTGGCAGCGGAGTTCATCATGTTGGTCACAGCGAGGCCCTTGTGTTGGAGTTGAGCGGAAAACTCTTGCTTCACCCGAAGGCAAAAAGACTCAGTAAGTCCTGCTCCACATCAACTACTGGCAAGGCGTTCTTATTTTGACGCGAATAAGATTTTTTGGCGTTTGAATTGTGGCGCAATTGTGATGTGAGTTGTTTTTGGCGGCCTACCGTTTGTTTCGAGGCCGTGAAGTGAATCAGATTTTGAACAGGATTTGCTGTGCCGGTGGTACAAGGGAAAACCACGTGGAGTTTTATCCAAGAGTACCTAAGTATCAGAATATGTTTGGAAAATTCATAGTCAACCGCCCAAAACGTTCCGTCTATTCAAGCCTGCTTTTCACGTAAGTTGACGCAATGTCGCTGTAGGTCAGGGAGTTGAAGGTAACCTGACCTTTGCTCGTCATGCGGGTGCTGTTAAGAAATGCAGCTTGCATTTATTAACAGTTGATGCCTGCTGTGGCGTGGTATTGTTCTCGCGGCGGCGGAGTGGAAAATAAACATCCGAAAATGATGAAATTCCCTCTCGCACTCGGTCGAAAGCTTTGCTATTCACCCGCTCAATCTGACAGCTGATGTCATGGATGCGGGTGTGGCGAAATTGGTAGACGCACCAGATTTAGGTTCTGGCGCCGCAAGGCGTGGGGGTTCAAGTCCCTCCACCCGCACCACTTATCTTGATTGACATTGGTGGACCGCCCGCACTTACCTTAGGCTGTATTCAGCCTATCAGAGTGTCAGGTTTTTCCTTTGCCTTAGCAACGGATCGCGAGCCACTGGCCTAAAGCAAGACGAACGCTGCAATAATGCCGGTGGCGACCCAAGTCACTGCAATTGAAGTTGTCATCAAGTAATCCAGCACAGAAGACTCCCGCACAGAGTTGTAGCTTATGCCCAACACACTAACGCAAAGCCATTGAACCAAGCAGGAATGCTTTGTTTACATTCCGTTAATGATCCGCGTCTTGCTTTGGCTTACGCTTAGGGCTTCAGGCCGGGCCGTCCGAACCGGTTAGCCAAGCACTGTGGTGATTGGCGAACAAAATCGGTTTCAAAAAAGAAGAAGTTACTGTTTCCCTTGGGATAAGCTTTTGATCACGCGGGCAATATTCTCAAAAACATCAGGCCTGCGCATCAACTCGACATGCTTCATATTTAGGTCGTGTAAGGTGGTATTGCGCATATGGGTTTCCAAAACATCGCCCTTTGTCATGGATAGGTTTCCGGGCGTCAAAAACACATGCGCAGGTGGGGTGAATACCGGAACTCGAAAGTCGCTAATGGCCAAACCATGCACAATTTCGACGGCGCGGATCCGATGACGTTCTGAACCTTGATTGGCGGCCAAAGCAGCCTTTAACGGCGGCAATACTCTTTTCGCGTGTCTCTTTCGTTTCCAGCCCTTGAACAAATAACGCCAACGTTTGTACGTGCGAAAATACAATGGTTGTAGCCTTGGTTGAGCGCCTACTGTCTTATACGGCGGGTCCAGCAAAACCATGCCTTTTACCTTCTGCGGCCCCAACTTTTCGGCCATTTCCATGACCATTGGACAGCCCGCCGAATACCCGCAAAACAAAAACGGGCCCGTGTTCTTGGTTTCTGCCAAACGTAGAATTGCTTCGTCTGCCAGCTCACTGAAGGACTTGCCATAGGGTACGCGCAGGCCTTCGGTGCGATGGCTGGGGATAAGCACAACGGAATGGTCAGGGCCAAGGTGTTTGGCCATGTACCGGCTGAACCTCATCGAACAGTGCGAGATGACAACAGTTGTTTTGTTCGGACCCGGGTTGGAAATTTGAAAAGCGCAATTGTTGTCGAATTCACTGAATTCAGCTCGCCTTTCCACGATGCGCGCCGCTAATTCCGCGACCGTCGGACAGCTAAACAAATCTGTCGGTTCAAATTCGAGATTGTGGTCTTGTCCCTTCGCATAGGTGGCAATGGTGGTCAGGCTGTCACCGCCAAGGTCAAAAAAGTTCTCGTCACGGCTAGGTGGGCTGATGTTAAGTACTTCTGCAAAAAGGGCAGCTACGGCGCGTTCCAATTCATTGCGCGGTGCTTCACTCAATTGATTGGCGGGCCTGTCGGAAACCATTTCGGTCAGTGCAGGCAGATCCATCTTGCCGTTTGGAAGCGTCGGGAACGCGTTCACAGCAATCACTGCGCTTGGATGAAAATGGGTGGGTAAGGTCGCCCTGATATGCCTGTCGATGTCTGAACGCAGCGCGTCGGATGGGGGGGTTTCGACCGCAAGAACTAAGGATCTCGTTGGGGGGCGGTCTATGACCAAGGCAGCTACTTTTGTGCCGCCAGCCACAGCACTTGCCGTCGTTTCGATTTCGGAAAGCTCTACACGGTGCCCTCGGATTTTGACTTGCTTGTCCGCACGGCCAAGAAAGATGATGCATCCCGCCTCATCCGCAACTCCCAGATCGCCGGTTCTGTATGCTGGAACTTTGTCAGGTCCAAACCGAAAAAAAGACTTTTCGGATTGCTTCGGGTCGTCGAGATAACCCAACGCGACAGTGTTGCCTGCGACGATGATTTCACCTTGTACACCCGGTTTTAGAGGGCAGTCGTCTTGGTCAACAACTCCGACCCATGTACCGGGAATGGCTGAGCCTATCGGTATCTGTGTCTGGTGCTTGCTTTCCGTTGCGTCAAAAACGGTGCACCAGACCGTCGCCTCTGTTGGTCCATATTCGTTGAAAAGCTGGCAAGACGGTAACGAAGCACGGCATTGACTAACAAGTGACAGATGCAAGGCTTCACCCGCTGTGATCAGGGTTCTCAGACTGGCTAAGTCGCTTGAGGGGACCGCAGTAAGCAGAGCCTGAGCCAGCCCCGGTAAACACAGCGTATGTGTAACGCCGTGCTGGGCAATCAAAGCGCCCAGTCGGGTTGGATGTTGTTCAGCGTTCTTCTCTGCGATGACAAGATGGCCGCCTGTGCAGAGGGTCCAATAGATACCCGCCACTGAGCTATCAAACGCAAGCGAAGACAAAAGCAGGTAAACATCAGGGGCCGTTCCATACACAGTGTCCCGCGCTGCAGTCGACAGCGCCAAGCCCGTTCTGGACACCTCGACCCCTTTGGGAAGGTTTTGCGATCCGGACGTGAACATTACATATGCACGTTCCCCTGTCCTGGCGTCGGAAGGGTTTATCGCGTCGCTCAGAGCATCAATCAGGATATGTTGGGCCGCAGTGTCCGGTAGGGTATTGCCCAACTCTTGGCTCGTGACGATGAACCGGGGGTTTGTTGCCTCAAGCATCTGTGTGATCCGCTTAGGCGGATAATCCATGTCCATTGGTACGTAGGCCACGCCACACATCATCACACCCCAAAAGGCGGCCACGGCGTCGGCCCCGCGGGGAAGGGCAATCGGTACTACGTCCGAAGACTGAACACCTGCGCTTTGCAAAGCATGTGCGATCTGTCGTGCACGCAAGGAAAGCTCAGCATATGTAAGTGTTTGAACCCCGTCTGAGATGGCGACAGCGTTCGGATTGTTTTCTGCGTGATTTAGGAACCTATCTACGACATCAACACTGTGCGGCACGGTTGAAATCTCGGGCGCAGGGTGAAACCTGTGCATCAGGTTTTTGATCGGCGTGTTCGCCTCATCAACTATGGCCGTCAGTAGTTGTTCGTAGCGATTTAGAACATCATTTGCCGTGTCATGACTGACACGCTTGGGGTCAAATTGAAGCTCAGATTTTAGCTGGGATTGCGGGGTTACCAGCATTGTAAGGGGATAGTTGCCGTACTGCGTGGTCCTTAGGTGTTTGATCTCAATTTCATCTGAATCAAAGTTGGTTTGCGCTGTGTTTTCGTTGACGAATAGCGTGTCGAACAGCTGTGTGCCTTGCGCCAGCGGTGCGCAATTCTGAACCTCGGACAACGAAGCAAATTCGTGTTTTCTCCGTGCGATATCCGCAATCGAGAAGGTCCGCAAAAACTCTGACGTAGATCGAGACGGATCAATCCGGCACCTGACCGGGAGGGTATTCACAAACGCGCCGATAGCATCAGAGATACCCGGTATTTCAGGTGGCCGGCCGGCGGTAGTTGTGCCAAAAACCACGTCGTTTTGTTGCAAAATCTGCCGCAGTAACAACGCCCATGCACCAGACAGCACCGCGTTCGGTGTGATTTTGAGCTGTGTTGAAAGGTCTTCGATGCGTCCCATCAGATTGTTGCCGAAGCATCGCTCCAGAGATTGTTGACGGGTTGTTAGTGCTTTTGTGTTTCTTTCTGGCAAAAGGCTCGGGGACTCCAGACTTTCAAATTCTTTGGTCCAGAACTCAGTATTCGTAAGCTCTCCCTTACTGCGCAGCCAAGTAAGATAACTTCTAAAGCTCGGCGGTGTCGGGCTCAGGGGTGTAACGCCGTGATACCGATTCAAGAGGTCCCGAAACGCAATTCCGGTGGACCAACCGTCGCTGATCAGATGGTGCATGGTCCACACCAGATACCAAGACGCCTCGGACATCTTGATAACTGTAACCGCCATAAGCGGAGGTTTCTTAAGGTCGAACCGCCGGGCTTGCTCCAGTACCAATAATTCGTTCAACCGGCTTTCGTGTTCATTTAAACCGCTCCAGTCAAGCTGGGTCCAGGGTATGGTTACGTTCTCTCGGACGATTTGCAAAGGTTGCTTTACACCTTCCCAAATGAACCCTGCCTTGAACGCGTCCCGTGCTTCGATCAGGCCTTGTAAGGCGTTTTTCAGCCGCGATGGATCCAGATCGCCTTTCAATTCACAACTGACCACCGCCACATATTGCCCGCTTGAGGCTGCGTCGCCGACGGAATGATAAAGCATACCACGTTGGGCAGAGGTCAACGGCAAGATATCGGCGACGCCCTTTGGATGTCCCATATCAGTTCAAAGCCTCGGAAATTGCCGAAAGCTCACTGCTGTCGAGATCAACCAGCGGCATGTGGTCTGGAACGGATCGTTGTTCATCCGGCAACTCATCCGCAAATTTTGCCAAGGCTTTCAGGGTTCTATATTCGAATAAGGCTGTTGCAGGCAGAGCCAACCCCTCTTCGTTGGCCTTCATCGCAATTTCGATGGCTGCAATACTATCCACGCCGAGGTCAAAAAATTCTTGCGAAGCACTTATTCGACTTGTTCCCAAGACAACGCAAACAATTTGGGACAACTTTACTTCCGTATCGCTACTTGGTGCGACGTAATCATTGGTTGACGGGCCTACGCCCGTTCCAACCGGAAGACGCGCAGTGTCGATTTTTCCGTTCGAGGTCAGAGGCAGCTCGTCCAACATAACGACCTCATGCGGCAGTATCTCTCGCGGAAATTGGGCACGAAGGGTGTCCCATATATCTTGAGCAGACAGGTCGGTTCCTTGCACAAAGACGGATAGTTTCGGGCGAGGCAGCACAGCTTCGTCAAACCCAATCTCGTTCAGGATTTTTTCGACTTTTTGAGTGTCAATATCGTCGTTCAGCTCTTCTAACGCCTGGTTCCGTGTCTTATGGCCCATGCGTACGTCCCACGAATAGGGCAGTGCATAGTTGTGAAATCCTTCCCGGGCCTTGTGTAGATAGATACCGGCATCGTTTATCAGACAATTGGTTGAACGCCCCGTATCTGAGGGTCGTTGCCACGCCATTTTCGTATTGAGAAAGTCGTAAATCTCGGAAACGGGAACGTCGATGTAGCGGTAGATATCCAAAACCTCGACTTTGCTCAGAAAGCCTCCATCTTTCAGATCGTCGGTTTTCAGCAGACGGGAAAGCGCGTCATCTTCTGCATGATACGCTTTGCGGGCCTGTGTCACCATATCATCCAACTGGGCGCAGGTGGGCGCACTGTTTCGGAACAAGTCTGGGGTCAGGCGCGTTTCAAAGAATTGGCCTCGTGACAGGCCGGTGACCAACAGCGGGGCACCCTCGGACAAGGCGGTGCGGAATGCCAAGGTATAGAGCGCTTTGAAGCATCCCTGACAAACATTGGAGTGCGCCTTAAGGCTATCCACGAAAATCTGGTTCATTTTGTCGGTGCTGAGATATCGGTGTTCCCAACCCAGATCCTCTACCACCCGCTTAATGTTGGCTTTCGCCTCATCCGAGATGTAGCCATTGTCCAAAGTAACGGCCAACACGCGCGATGTATGATCCGCAAGGCGGTAGGCGGCATAGGTGCTGTCTTTGCCCCCGCTTAACATCATTACAGCGTCGTAGTTCCCCGTACTTTTGGTGCTGGCCTCCGCGATCTTGCGTTCCAACTCGGGTTCGGGTCGAAAGTAGGCTTTGGCCCGGTTTTCGTAGTTTTTGAATTCAGCGCATATGTGGCACAGGCCCGGATCGGAAAAGGTGATGCCGGGTACCTCATTTGTCAGGCCGCATTGCTTGCAGTGTTGTGTCGGCTGAGCGTCTTTCTGTTTTGAACCCTGGAGGATGTGAACGCCCTCGACACCGGGAAGCTTTTGCAGCGTGTTCTCGATCTCGGACAGTTCCAGACGCACGCCACCAACCTTGACCTGCTGGTCTGCGCGCCCAAGGTATTCGAACCGGCCATTATGGTGCATCCTGCCCAAATCTCCGGTTCTGTATACGCGTTCCGTCACATTTTCCGGATCCTCCAGAAAAGCCGCGTTGTCAGACGCATCTACCCCAAGGTAGCCATTTGCTAAGCGGCCACTGATTGTGATTTCGCCGACCACGCCTTTTGGGCAGATATTCATCGCCGGATCACGAACGCTGATGACCATGCCAGCCGCAGGATTTCCGATCTGAACTGATGGGCCTTGATCCTTTGTCGGGTCAAAGCTGTGTTGCATGGCCCCAACAACGGCCTCGGTCGGCCCGTATTCATTGATCAGGCGCAACGAAGTCGACAGTACCTGCTGGGCGCGGTTGCACAATTGCGATGTCAGGTTTTCCCCGCCTAGAACTAAGGTTTTGATACGCCGACACGGCTGCCCTTGCTTACAAACAAGCGCCAGATGTGAAGGCGTGAGTTTGACGATGTTTACTTTGTCCTCGGCAAAAACATCCAGAACGGACAGATCTGGGTCTGTTTTTTCCGGGTAAACTCTGATCGATCCGCCACTCACCAGCGGGGCAAAAACCGAGGTAAGCGTCAGATCAAAAGAGGTCGAAGAAAAGAACGCGTAATGGGCTGGTTGGTTCGGGCTGAACTCTTGAACGGCCCAGTGAACATACCGTGAAAGGTTTTTGTGATTGACGGCAACGCCTTTGGGAATTCCGGTCGAGCCCGAGGTGTAAAGAACATAGGCGAGGTCCTCCGACCGTATTTGGCGTTCCGGTTTGAATGCCGCCGTAGTGTCGACCTCAGTGGTTAAGGTAGGACACGGAAATGTTTGAGCGTTACCCGCAGGTACGAAAATCGCCGCAGCGTCGCAGTTGCCGAAAATCTGATCGACGCGCGCCTTGGGTGTGTTGGCAGCCAGCGGCACAAAGCTACAGCCTGCTTTTAATATCCCCAGGACAACCGCCACGAAGTCGAATGATCGCGGCAAGTGAACTGCGATACGAGAACCTGCTGGAATGCCTATATCCACAACTCGCGCAGCAATTGCGTCGCTCCACGCATTCAGATCGCCGTAAGTCATGTGGTCGCTGTTTTGGCACATCGCTACTGCGTCCGGTTCGTCGTGAACGCAAGCGGCAAAGGCGTCCAAAATGGTAAGCGGTATGTCCGGCGCCTCTTGCGGGCCATAAACCACTGATCGATCGTCATCGCTCGCGGCGAAGTCTACGTTGGAAACCAGAGTATCTGGGGCCGTGATTGCCGTTGTTAAGAACCGGGAAAAGTGACTGGCAACACGGTCTTGGTGGACGGCGTCCAAAACCTCGTCCGCGACATCCATGAAAACCGAGTGTTGTCCGTTGCCGGTGAAATCGGTGATGTGCAGCCGAATGGCGTGGGCCGCGTCGTGCGCGCCGCTGTGTAACCATTGAACGCGCGCGGGAAAGCCGGCAAAGTCGCCGAAACGGGCCTGAATATAGTTGCAGACAGCAGTGATGTCGGCCGTGTTTGTATTTGCAACCGCACCTGGTTTTGCGGATTTCAGGAATGTCCCGATGGCTTTCCGGACCTTCGTGTGCAGGTCTTTCAATGTGTCCGCCGTATCTACCGTGACTGAAAACGGAAGCACTTCGACATAAGGTCCCAGTGTCCTGCGATCCTGATCGGTTAGGCGGTTGTGGGACGGCAAGCCGATCGTGATGGTCTCATCACCAGTTATTCGGTGGAGGTAAGCCAGATAAGCCGTCAGGTACACCGCGATACGGGACAGGTCTGGGGTAAACAAGCGAAACTCAGGCCGCGTAAGAACATCCTCCAACGAATTACGAGTTTGCTCGTTGATCGGTATATGAACGCGTTGCGATTTAGACGTGCGCTGAGGGTTGCTGCCATAGGGTGGCGATGACGGGCTGGGTGTTTGCGAGATTGGGTTGGCCGTGTTTGCATCATACTCGATGTCCCGTGCAAAGAAGCTGGGTATCGGTTCCGGGTCACAATAGCCTGTATCCCGCAAATCAGCATAGTTCTGCGAGACCTGCTCAAAGAAAAGCGCCCCCGATTGTGCATCGCAAACAATATGGTGCTGGCACATCAGCCAGACCCAGTGGTCCGCAGCCAATTTGACCAATCTGCTTCGCAGTGTGTTGCGTGTCAGGTCGAAAGGGGTTTGAACCCAGTTGTCAGTGTTGTCAGCCAACACCGTTTCGGGTTCAGGTTCATGGCTTAAGTCGACGATTTCGAGAACATCGAGTTGAATGCTCTCCACGGTTTGAACCGGGCCGTCAGGTGTGTCGCGGAAAACGGTTCGGAAAACCTCATTTCGTTTTAGTGCTTCGTAAAAAGCAGATTGAAAAAGTTTGGGGTCGAGTTCGCCATGTAGATCAAACCGCCAGGCCATGTTGTATATTGGTTGATCCGGCCAAATTTGGTGACCGTTCCAAAATCTTCTTTGAGCTTCTGTAAGTGGAAAAGACATTATTCAACCCGCCAGATATCCGGTCCGGGAAGACGCAAATTTATCGATCGCGCTAATCGTCCCGAGATTTTCAAGCGTCACGTCTTCAAAGGGTACTTCGATCTGATAGGTCTGTTCGACAAACGTCACCAGCGACATGACACCGAGCGAGTCGATCATGCCGCTTAGCAGAAGATCATCATCATCAGCGACTGTACGACCCCCAAGCAGGGTGCCCTGGATGTAGTCTCTTAACGCCACTGTGCGTGGTTCATGCGGCCTGTTGTCCATCGGCTATTCCCATCAGTTTCTTGCGGTCTATCTTCCCTGTCGACGTGCGCGGCATGTCCGTCAAACAACACAGGCTTTGCGGAACCGCGTAAGTTGGAAGAACTTTATTTAGCTGCGCCAGCACATCCGCGTTCTCTGGCATATGTCTGCCGCTGAAAAAGCCCAACAGGGCATCACCGTGAAGAAACACACAGGCTTCGCTGATGCCCGGGATGTTCACGAGGGCAAGCTCAATTTCATCAAGTTCAACGCGGTAACCCCGTATTTTGACTTGCCGGTCATTGCGCCCGACCAGTTCCAGCTGACCGTTCTCGTTTTGCCGCACGATGTCACCAGTGCGGTAGAACCGTCGCGACGTTCCGTTTTCGTCAGGTAGATGGCAAAATGCCTTGGCAGTCTGATCTGGGTTGCCCCAGTAACCAGTCATGAGCTGGGGCGACGCGACCAGCAATTCACCAGTGTTTTCGTCCTCGCCCTCGGACAGAAGGTGAATGATTGTTTCGCAGACTGGTTCGCCGATTGGCAACGGACTAACGCCGTCCAGATTTTCGGCAGCAAAGACAGCCGATGTGCAATGGTTGGTTTCTGTTGGACCATACGCGTTGATGTATGTCGCTTGGGGGGCATGGTCCGCAAAGGCTTTCAAACTGGCCGGAGGCATTTTTTCACCGGCAAACATCACGATACGCAGAGCGGTCAGATCCCGGTTGTTCAATGCGCCGCGCTCAACCATTTGGATCAGGGCGTACGGCACCGAGTACCAGACGGTGATGCGTTCCTGCTGGGTCAACTGTGACAGGCTCGCAGGCAGCTTGGTATGCATTTCGGGTATGACGACGACACACGCTCCGACCGAGAATGTTGAGAAAATGTCGAAAATCGACATGTCAAAATGCAAAGGCGTGTGGTGGCTGACCCGATCCCGTGGCGATAGCTTGCAAAGCTGGGCAGCCATTTTCACATAAGCCATCCCGCTTTCATGGGTATGAACGATACCTTTAGGTGTCCCTGTGGTTCCGGATGTCATAAGGATATAGGCGGGGTCCTCAATTGAACGTTTGTCCCCGTTTAGCTCGTGCCGGATATCCTCTGAGGGAGGCAAAAACGGCTGAGATAAATCGGAAACGCCCCCTTGAAAGATGTCGGCAAATTCTTTGAGGCGGGAGGTGTCCGTCAAAACATAGGCAGGCGACACAGTCGACATCAGGGTTAGAATACGCGTGGTCGGTGCCGCAGGGTCCACGGGAACGTATGTCGCACCGATCCGAAGGATTGCAAATATTGCTGCAATCGCATCTGGCCCTTTTGTTGAACAAATCACAATGCGATCTTTTGGTCCGACCCCTCGCAGCAAAAGATGTGCTGCAATTTCATCCGCCCGCGAATCCAGTGTGGCATAGCTTGTCGTTTCGCCAAGCATGCTTACGGCAACCGCGTTTGGGGTGGCCCGGGCTTGATGCCCGAGCACGTCGTCAAGGAACATGGGTTTCCCCATCAGTTGGCAACCATTGCCACTGAGTTCCCAAACTCAGGGAACACGCCCACGGTGCGCTCATAGAACCAGAAGGCGGCGATAGCGATCAACGCGATCGAACCAAATTGCAGCCCGATCACCCGGTATGCCGTCAATCTGCGCAAGGCAAAGAAGACTGGGAATAGGACCATGACAATGGCCAATTGCCCAACTTCGACCCCGATATTGAAAGTAGCCAGCCCAAGCGCTTTGCGTGTTGGATCAAGGCCCAAAGGTTCAAGCACGTTGGCAAAGCCAAAGCCATGGAAAATACCAAACAGGAAGACAACCTTCCAGGAACTGGCGTGGAAACGTGGAATGAGGTTTCCGATTGCGACAACTGCAATCGAAATGGCAATGATCGCTTCGACCAGCGTTATGGGTAGGGTAATGACCTCGAAGGTCGCAAGGCACAGCGTGATCGTATGTGCGACTGTGAAAACTGTTACGATTTTGACCGTTTCACGTAGGCTGTCGCGGACGCTTTCCGCTGGCACCCAGCGCTGGTTTTCAATGCGCATGACTGCACCCAACAAGAGGGTCAGCAGGAACAGGACATGGTCAAAACCCAGCCAGATATGCCAGACCCCGTGCTCAAAAAAGGTCAAAGCGATGTCTTTTGTTGGCTCGTCGTTCAGGTACAGGTCTTTTTCGCCATCACCCGGAGAGAATATGAGCGAGATAAAGGACTCGTTTTCATCCATACCGTTGCGGGTGTTGCTGGCGATCAGGGCGTACCCACGATGCTGTGGGTCGATATCTGAGAACAGCCCGTCGTAGGACATCTTTATCGTGGTTGGCGTTTGGTCGATTCCAAGCACCTCAAAGTGAAATTGAGCAAAATCACCAACCTCGGTCGAGAAAAACGAAATGTCGTCAAAGGTCAGGTCATATCTTTCACCTTCGGACGACAACAACATGCGATCTTCAAAGTAGTCGAAAAACCTGGATTGCGTCGAGAGAACCTCTGCTTCCGTTAAAATCGTTTCTACCTCGGCTGCACCTTCTTTGATCCGCGTCAGGTCAGAAAGGGTGACTTCGATGCGACCGCTGAGACTGTCATCCGTCACATCGAAATAAACATAGCTTTCATTGAAGCTGTGCGCTTGGGCAGTCGTGGCAAACGTCATGAACACGACACCGATCCAGACAATACTACAGTGCAAGGCCCAAACGATCAGTTGCTTGGGCAAAGACGCGACAAAACATGGGTGTCTATCGATATGGTCAGCGTTCATTGGTTGGTTCTCCCACCTTTGGTGTTCTGGCGCGTTGCGCAATTTCCATTTTTGAAATGATCTGTCGTTGGATGTCAGAGGTGCCCGAATAAATCACACCGCCGACCGCGTCGTTCAGGTCCGCGCCAGACGTAGACCCAGCGATATAGGCGCGACCACCGAAGGTTCGCACCGCATCCATGCTGGAGCTGAGGAACGCCTCGGAAATATGCAGGTTAACCATGGCCGCAAACTGCGTCAGAGAGGCACCAGAGTCGTACATTTCAGCCGCGCGCAGCAGCATGAGTTCGCAGGTTTCAAGTCGCACCCGCATATCCGCCAATCGGTTGGTGACGGACTGGAACTGGTCGATTGGTTGACCGAATAGATTGCGCGACGCTGCAAAAGCGACACAGTCTTCCAACTGCCGTTTCATCGCACCAACTTGTGCCGTCAGAATGAAACAGCGTTCCCAATCAAGGGTTGCTTGGATGATTGATGCACCTGCGCCCTCGGGACCTATCCTGCGGTCTTGCGGGACCCAACAGTCTTGCAAGTCAAGCTGACCCATAGGAACCGCATTCAGACCAATCTTGGGGGTCACGGGGCGACGAATGAACCCTTTGTCGTCGGCATGAACAAGAAATGCGCTTAGACCCCAACGGCCTTTTTCCGGGGCTGTTCGGGCGAAAACAATAGCGACGTCACAGACGGGGCCCATTCCAACGAAGGTTTTGCTGCCGTTCAGAACGTAACCTTCATCGGCAGCCACTGCGCTCGTCTCAAGGGACAACGCATCCGATCCGGCAGTTGCCTCGGTCAAGGCAAATGCACTGAGGCAGTCGCCGGCCAACAATTTCGGCAAGTACCGCGCTTTCTGTTCGGATGTTCCAAATTGCATCAAAAGGTTCTGGACGGTCCAGATTTGCGAGATTGCACCCATCGCAAGGCCGCTGTCCGAACAGCCTTGGCCAAACTCCATCATGGTTTCGCAGAAAAATCTGGCAGTACTTTCCTGTCCACCAAATGCGCGAGGTGCGAACTGACTGAAAAGGCCAAAGCGCGCCAACTCTTTCCACGTTGAACGCAGGTTTTCTGCAGTCACATCGGGAAGCGAAGCCGCAAATTGCATGACTTCAGACGTGTCGCTGGTCTTTTGGGGTTGAGTGTACACTGTCGCATTTCAATTGTTCGTATTGCGTTCAATACGGTCGATCGTCGCGGCAGGATCAATAAAAAGTGAGTTTTTAGTGAAATTGGCCTTGGCTAACCAATTGATTAACTCAACTGTTTGAAGCGGCAGATCACCGTTTGTTATGGTGGCGCAGCAGCAAACAACCGGTCCAAAAAGGGTTCCAACCCGCAGTTGTTTCGCTCACGGCGAAGCGCTGTTTTCAACGTCTCACAATTGGCGCGTATGCTGCTGTCTGTGAGGATCGCGCTGATATCGGATTCTATCTTTTCAACGGAATCTAGCGGTGTTCCAGCGCGTCCGATGCCGTGATGTACCACTCTGGCAGCGCTTCCCCTTTGATCATTCACATGCGGATAGACCAGCAAAGGGGTGCTTGCGTCCACGGCTTCGACCAGCCCGCCTGTGCCGCCGTGCATGATCGCAAGGTCCGCGTGTTTCAGGATTTCCTGCTGCGGGACCCACGCCGCGATGCTGACATTCGCGTGAGTTTTCTCAGCCGCAAGCTCTTCCCAGTCTTGGCCAGCGGCAAACAAGAAATTCCACTCCGGATGTCGTCTTGCGACCTCAAGGATGTTTTTCACAAGTCCACGCTTGGCCTTCATCATTGATCCGAACCCAACAAAAATGCGGGGTGACTGAGATGGCGCTGCGCAGAAACGTGCAACCGTTTCTCGGTCGTAGTCCTTTTCCTGCCGGTTCTCCAAAATCATTGGGCCGAGGTATTCCATGTTGGCGTATTGCCGGGTGGGAAGGTCCAAAGCTTTAGGCAGCAAAAGCACTGTTGGGATTTTGTACGTCCAAGGCATCTGCCAGCAAATCCATCGCCGCAGCGTACTTAGCGGCACGTTGCGCCGCTGGGCCAGCTCTTCCAGAGCCGTCGGTACATCTGTGCCCGAACTTGATCTTCTGTTGCGTACAATCTTGAGTTTCTTCCAAACCAAGAACCGCGCCCAAAGGATCGCGACCCCCAGCTTGCTTCCGCGAAACCCATGTCCGGGAATTCCGCGTCGATTCAGCGGCGGTGCTTGCAAGCCGGGCGGGGATAAAAACATGTTAGTGAACTGGACTACAGGCTTTTTCAAGGAAAGCGCGACAAGGATATGCGCGTGTAATTCGCAATCAACAAAGATTGCGTTTGCGTCCGCCAAAGCCGAGTTCAAATCGTCGACACCTAACGCCGACACAGCAGCGGATTTGCGTTCTGTATTGGTCAGGCTATTCGCAAATTTTTCGGAAAGCAGGGGTTTGAATGCGTCCACCTTTGGGTCGGGGATGGTTTCGTGCACGAATTTGCAATGCGCGATTACATCTCCAGCGGACGCGGGCGCCAGTATTTTGATCTCATATCCCAACTCACGGCACTCAATAGCGAATTGCAGAGCAGAATTGAGCGGGCTGTTTATACCACTTGAGATGATTGCAAGACGTTTCGTCATCGAAAAATTTTAACACCCTGATCAACGAGGTGATACCGCTTTGGGCAATCCAGATTTGATTGTGCGCATGTGCTGTCACTCCGATATCTTCAGACCTATGGTGATGCGTTGTATCGTCAAGCTATTGAACTGTCGGCCACAAATGGTCGACTTACACTCGTGTTGCTTTGCGTTGAATTGTGAGGATCGACCGGGCTTGATATCTGGTTCATGCGCCTGTCAGAATTTGGGGACCGTGATTTGCCCGCAAATGGCATTGTGCGGCAAAGTCAAAGCAAAGGATAGGCACAAGCAATGAAACAGGCCGTTATCGTTTCCACAGCACGCACTGGGTTGGCTAAATCGTTTCGTGGCGGTTTCAATAACACACACGGTGCGACTTTGATGGGGCATTCCATTGAACACGCCGTTCAGCGCTCTGGACTTGCCCCTGAACTGATCGAGGACGCCTTTGTCGGATGTGGTTTTCCAGAAGGGACAACCGGTGCAAATATCGCGCGGCAATCCGTTCTAAGGGCCGGTTTGCCGACGACGGTCAGTGCGACAACGATCAACCGATTTTGCTCTTCGGGTTTGCAGGCGATCGCTATGGCATCGCACGCCATTGTTCAGGATGGCGTGCCAGCAGCGATTGCGGGTGGCGTTGAATCCATTTCGTTGCGCAATCAGAAATCTGGGCCCTATGACCGGGATCCCTGGTTGCTTGAGCACAAACCCGACATCTACCTGACGATGATTGAAACGGCGGATATCGTTGCGGCTCGGTACGGTATCTCGCGCGAGGCGCAAGACGAATTGGCATTGGAAAGCCAAAAGAGAACCGCCGCCGCGCAGGCACAGGGAAAACTGGATGCAGAGATAGCTCCGATGGAGGCGGTTCAGCTGCTCAAAGACAAAGAAACCGGTGAGGTTTCTGAAAAACGGGTCGTGGTTGACAGGGATGACTGCAATCGCCCGAACACCACGTTGGACGGATTGGCCGGTTTGGATCCTGTGCGTGGACCAGAACATTTTGTAACTGCTGGAAACGCGTCGCAATTGTCGGATGGGTCGTCGGCCTGTGTGGTTGTATCGTCAGAGCTGGCCGAGCGTGAAGGGTTAGAGCCTTTAGGTGCCTTCAAGGGCTTTGCTGTAGCCGGTTGTGAACCGGACGAGATGGGGATCGGGCCGGTTTTTGCCGTGCCCCGGTTGTTGGATAGGCATGGCCTCAAAGTAGAGGATATTGACCTTTGGGAGCTGAACGAGGCCTTTGCCTCTCAGGCTTTGTATTGTCGGACTCGGCTCGGGATTGACCTTGATATCTGCAACGTCAATGGGGGATCGATTTCGATCGGGCATCCTTTTGGGATGACGGGTGCGCGTATGGTAGGACATTTGTTGATCGAGGGGCGTCGCCGCGGGTCCAAATATGCTGTCGCGACGATGTGCATCGGAGGGGGGATGGGCGCTGCTGGCCTTTTCGAAATTTTCTAACAAAGCTCGCTTTCATTCCGCTATGCGGAACAAAGTGCCGCATATTGATCAGGCCAGAGCCTGACGCTACATTCACCTGGCACAGCATCTGAGGAGAATGCATGCGCCGTATCCACCAACTGATCGACGGGAAGAACCCGGCGGACTTGGCGATCGTCGATCATGACGAAACGCCTATCAGTTATAGTGATCTCCAAGAGGCAGTGAATACGGCGGCCAGGGCTTTGCGTGATTATGGCGTAAGACCCGGTGATCGCGTCATGATTTTGGCCGAGAATTGCGCAACTTACATCGTAACACTACTGGCGCTGAGCGTCTTGGACGCATGGATTGTTCCGCTGAATGCACGAGCGTCCGAGCTTGAGGTTGAAACCATTGCGGCACATTCGGAGGCATGCTGTGTCTTATGCACCCCGGATGTTTCGGAAAACGCAAGGAACCACGCGCAACGTTGGCATGCGGAACCGCTAAAAATGTCGGTTTTTGGTACGCTACTGGCATCACCTTTGCGCGCAGTAAAGCCCGAGCCTGTGCAGCCTGATGCGGATCAGGTGGCGGCTATTTTGTATACATCGGGAACAAGTGGCGCACCCAAAGGGGTTATGCTGACCCACGACAATCTGATTTTCATGGCCAATGCCTCTATGCGGCGTCGACAGGCTACACGCCATGATCAGTCTTTGGCTGTATTGCCAGGAACGCATATCTTTGGGTTTTCATCGATCATCCTGACCATGTTGCTGGCCGGAGGCAGCCTTCGCATTCAGCCTCGGTTTGATCCCGGTCTTGTCCTTGATGGGCTTAAACGGGGGGCGACGATGCTGTCCGGAGTTCCTCAGATGTTTGCCCTCATCCTGAAGTACTGCAAAGACAACGGTATCGACAATCTGAACACCGATCTACGTTACATGTCCTCTGGCGGGTCGCCCTTGGATCCCAACTGGAAGCAAGAAATCGAACGTATTTTTGGCCTGCCTATTCATAACGGTTATGGGATGACCGAAGCCTCACCCGGCATTGCCACCACCCAAATCCAAGCGCCCCCTTCGGATGATGCCGTTGGTCCTGCCTTGCCCGGGGTTGAGGTTCAGCTTGATGAACCCGGTTCGGATGGTGTGGGGGAATTGCTGGTTCGCGGCAGGAACGTGATGAAAGGCTATTACAAAGAGCCCGAAGCCACGGCGCAGGTGTTCACGCCAGATGGGTTTCTGCGCACCGGTGATCTGGCGCGGATCACGGCAGAGGGCTCTTTGTATATCGTGGGCCGGTGCAAAGAGGTGATTATCCATTCTGGTTTCAATGTGTACCCGCCTGAGATCGAGGCCGCATTGAATGCGCACTCAGCCATCACGCAGGCGGCGGTCGTGGGCCGCGCACGAGCTGGAAATGAAGATGTTCTGGCATTTGTAACACTCAGAACACCCGTTTCAGCGGTCGAACTTAGGGCGTTTCTCGCCGAAAAACTGGTTCGATACAAAATCCCCCATCATATCGTCATTGCCCAAGAACTGCCCGAAGCGGCGACCGGCAAAATCCTGAAACACAAGCTGGTCGAAACCTTTGCGGAGGAACTGGCGCAATTGGACAAAGAGGCTGAGAATGCTTGATGCTTACATATATGACGGGCTACGCAGCCCTTTTGGGCGCCACGGCGGTGCTTTGGCCTCGGTTCGGCCCGACGATCTGGCAGCCCAAGTCCTGGAAGCATTGGTTCAGCGTTCCGCCTTTGACGCGTCTGAGATCGAAGACGTCATTATGGGCAACGTTTGTCAGTCAGGCGAGGACAGCCGCAACGTCGCGCGCTACAGCAGTTTGCTGGCCGGTTTGCCCGTTTCAGTTGGCGGGCTGACCGTCAATCGATTGTGCGGATCAGGCATGTCGGCGGTGTTGGATGCGGCAAGGTCGGTCACGGTAGGCGAGGCTACAGTGTATGCGGCTGGCGGGGTCGAAAGCATGACGCGGGCACCGTTTACGATCGCAAAATCTGAAACCGCTTACGCGAGGCAATCCCAGATTTATGACAGCGCGATCGGAGCGCGGTTTCCTAACCCGCGCATTGCCGAAATGCATGGCGAATACCCAATGCCACAAACCGCTGATAATCTGGCAGAAGACTACCAGATCACGCGTGCGGCTTCGGATCAGTTCGCGTTTGCGTCTCAATCACGGTTCGAAGAGGCCCGAACGCGCGGTTTCTTTGAAGATGAGATTGTCGGCATCACAATCAAAGGGCGCAAGGGTACGACGCATCAGGTAACGCAGGATGAGCATCCGCGCCCTGATGTTCAGATGGATAAGATGGCCGCCCTCAGGCCCATTTTCCCCGATGGTGTTACCACGGCTGCCAATGCCTCGGGTGTGAATGATGGTGCTGCCATGCTGGTTGTCGGGGCCAAAACGGACCGTGCTGCCCCGCGTGCGCGGATATTGTCAGGGGCCGTTGCCGGTGTGCCACCGCGGATCATGGGGATCGGGCCGGCTTTTGCCGTCCCCAAAGCGTTGGAACGCGCCGGGCTAACTCTGGCCGATATGGACCTGATAGAAATCAACGAAGCCTTTACCGCGCAAGTTCTGGCCTGTTGCAAACATCTGGAGATTGACCCAGCCGACAGCCGCTTGAATCCCAATGGCGGAGCGATTGCCGTTGGGCACCCCCTTGGCGCGTCAGGTGCACGGATCGTATTGACGGCGATGCGGTATCTTGAGGAAACAGGCGGAAGATACGCCTGCCTGTCCATGTGTATCGGCGTCGGGCAGGGTATCGCCATGGTGCTGGAACGGGTGTCGTAACAGCGCAGATGGTTTTGCCTATGACGGATACAGACAGAGATCGCCGTTTCGCGTCTACCTTGGCCAAGGGTCTGCGCATCATGCAGGCATTCAAGCCGGATGATCAATCCTTGGGTAACCGAGAGCTGGCGCGCAGGACGGGGATGCCCCCATCGACCGTGTCCAGATTGACCTTTACTTTGACATCGATGGGATTTCTGGAACAGCAGCAACCCTCGGACAGCTATCGTCTTGGTCCTTCTGTCATGGCGTTGGGATATACTGCTCGCGCGGCCCTGTCTTTCTTGCCCGTGGCTGAGAACATTATGCAGAAACTGGCCGATGACACCGGTGTTCTGGTGGCGTTAACCATGCGAAACGGCGACTCAGTTATGTTGACGCGTTGCTGGCGGCCCCGAAATGCCTCCTCGCTGTGGCTGAGCGAGGGGCATAGAATTCGGATGGAAAACAGCGCGGCGGGTCGGGCCATCTTAGCGGCCGAAAGCGAAGGCCCAAGTGATACGGGCCAAATACAGGCCGATCGTGAACAATTGCAGTGCCTTGGTTTTGTGACCTCTTATGGTGGGTGGAACAGTTCGGTCAATGCGTGTGCGACCCCGTTCCGAAACGGGCCGGGATCTCAACCGTTTGCCTTTTTATGCGGGGCGAATGCCGCTGATCTGAACGCGGATCGGCTCGAAAACTCTGTAGGTCCGCAATTGCGTCAAACGGTGCAAACACTTTCGCTTAGCCTCGGTTTGGCATGACATTGAAACAGGAGAAGAAAATGATGGTTGTAAATGTTCGCAAGGAAGGTGCAGTCGCGCTGGTGAAAATTGACAACCCTCCTGTTAATGCGGCCGGTTATGACGTTCGGATTGGGCTGAAAGAGGCGCTGACCGACTTGGCCAATGACGCATCGATTCAGGTCATCGCGCTTTATGCTGCTGGTCGGACCTTTGTGGCCGGGGCCGATATTCGAGAGTTTGGGAAACCGCCCAAACAGCCAATGTTGCCCGAAGTCTGTGAGATACTTGAGGCCAGCCCGAAACCGGTCGTTTGCGTTTTGCATGGAACAACGCTGGGCGGCGGTCTGGAGATCGCGTTGAGCTGTCAGGCCAGGGTCGGGATCAATGGGCTGAAACTTGGTCTGCCCGAGGTTAACCTAGGCCTGTTACCCGGCGCAGGTGGAACGCAGCGGCTACCCCGGTTGGTCGATGGGCAAACCGCATTGACGATGATCACATCGGGCAAGCCAATCTCGGCCGAAGCCGCGTTGAAGGCCGGGCTCTTGGATGACCTGCAAGATGGTGAACCCGAAGCTGTCGCCCTTGCTGCGGGCCGACAGGTTGTCGCCGGGCAATTGCAAACGCGAGTGACCGCTAATTTGCAGAACCGAGTGAACGAAGAGGACCTTGAAAGTTTTCGCGCGAAAGCCCGGGGCGAGGTTACAGAACGCGCTCTGAAAGCAGCCGAAGCCAGCGCATTGTCGCTGGCCGAAGGTTTGCAGATTGAGCGCAACTTGTTTCTCGAAGCCCTGTCCAGCGATGCGCATAAGGGGTTGAAGCACGCGTTTTTCGCTGAACGTGCCGTTGCTCATATTCCAGAGGCTAAGTTCGAAGCGCGCGACCTGGAATCCGGCGGTGTGATCGGGGGTGGCACCATGGGGTCTGGCATTGCGACGGCCATGCTGCTTGCCGGGATGTCTATCGTTCTGATCGAAACGGCTGAAGAACGTGCCGAGTTTGCTTTCAAAACAGTTGCCGGAAACCTCGACGGAGCGGTCAAACGCGGTAAACTGACGGAACAGCAAAAAGAGGCCGCGCTGAGCCGTTTCAAGTGTAGCACTGATATTCAATCCCTGTCCGACGCGGATGTCGTTGTAGAGGCCGTGTTTGAAAGTATGGAGGTCAAGCAGGACGTCTTCGGTAAGTTGGACAAGGTTTGCAAACCCGGCGCGATTTTGGCCACGAATACTTCTTATCTGGATGTAAACGAAATAGCGTCAGCCACGAGCAGGCCACATGACGTGGTTGGACTGCATTTTTTCTCTCCGGCCCATGTCATGCGTTTGCTTGAGGTCGTAGTGGCGCGTGATACTGCACCAGAGGTTGTGGCGAGCAGTTTCAAACTTGCAAAGAAGCTAAGAAAGATTGCCGTTCGGTCCGAGGTCTGTGACGGTTTTATCGGGAACCGTATTTTGGCGCATTACCGCAAGTCGACGGCTTACATGCAACTGGATGGTGCGCCTTTTGAACAGATCGACCGCGCGTTGGAAGAGTTCGGATTTGCGATGGGCCCTTTCGCCGTTTCCGACTTGGCCGGGCAGGACATCGGTTGGGCCACAAGAAAACGGCAGGCCGACTTGCGGCCACCGCAGGAACGCTATGTCGAAATCGCCGACCGGGTGTGCGAACAGGGTTGGTTCGGGCGCAAAACGGGTAAGGGTTTCTACATCTACGACGGGAAAGACCGTCAGGTGAATCCAGCAATTGCGGATTTTGCTGCTGCCGAACGAGCCGAAAAGGGCATAACGGCTCGTGATTTTTCGAACACTGAGATCGTGGAACGTTACATGGCCGCGATGGTGTCCGAAGCGGCAAGAGTGGTTGAAGACAAGATCGCCTTGCGCCCGATTGACGTGGATGCGGTGTTCTTGTTTGGATACGGGTTTCCCCGCCATTGGGGAGGACCGCTGCAATACGCAGACATTGTCGGTTTGCCAGAGTTAGTGCGGCGTATTGAGCAATATGCCCAGGAAGACCCCCATTATTGGCAGGTCCCAGCAATATTGCGCGAACTGGCACAGTCAGGAAAATCGTTCGCTGATCTGAACGGGAACGGTTGATCATGGACCTGAGCTTTACACCCGAAGAAGAGGCTTTCCGCGAAGAAGTTCGCGCGTTTTTAGCAGAAAACCTATCGGCCGATCTGGCCTGCAAGGGACGCAACAACGAAGGTCTGACGAAACAGGAAATGGACGGCTGGCACGCCACTCTCAATGCGCAGGGGTGGCTGGCGATCACCTGGCCTAAGGAATACGGCGGAACCGGTTGGACAGCGGTTGAACGGCATATTTTTGAAGAAGAATGTGCATTGGCCAATGCACCGCGCACCGTCCCATTCGGTTTGAATATGTTGGGCCCGGTTCTAATGAAATTCGGCACGGATGCGCAAAAAGCTGAACTGCTGCCGCGCATTCTCGATGGTTCGGACTGGTGGTGTCAGGGGTATTCTGAACCGGGCGCAGGTTCAGATTTGGCCAGTTTGAAAACACGTGCTGAAAAGGACGGGGATTTCTACGTCATTAACGGTCAAAAGACATGGACCACGCTTGGCCAATACGCCAACAAGATTTTCTGTCTTGTGCGGACCTCGTCAGAAAGGAAACCGCAGGAAGGGATCAGCTTTGTTCTGGTCGATATGGATACGCCGGGTATAGATCTGCGCCCCATCAAGCTTTTGGAAGGCGGGCATGAGGTCAACGAGGTGTTCTTTACTGATTTGCGCGTACCTGTGGCAAACCTTGTCGGAGAGGAAAACCGCGGTTGGACGATTGCAAAATACCTGCTGACCTATGAGCGCACCAATATTGCGGGCGTTGGGTTCTCAGCGCGCGACCTTGATAAGTTGAAGGCATTGTCTCAACAACTGGTTCGCGGCGGCAAACCCTTGGCTCAGGATCCTTTGTTTGCTGCGGAAATAGCTGAAGTTGAGGTTGACCTGGAGGCTCTCAGGGTCACGAATCTGCGGATGTTGTCTGCAGCCAAAGCTGGCGCGGCATCAGGCACGCAAAGTTCGATGCTCAAGATCAAGGGCACGGTTATTCGACAAAGAATACAGCACCTGACCCGCTCGGCATTGGGGGCCGCTGCCGCTCCGTTTCAGGTCGAAGACCTGCCGGAAAATGCCCGAACTGTCCCAGAAGAAGCGGCACGTGCTGCGGCGGTTTATTTCAACAACCGAAAGCTTTCGATTTTTGGCGGTTCGAACGAAATCCAACGCAATATCATTGCAAAAGACCTGTTCGGAGGCTGATCAATGGACTTCAACCTCAGCGCTCACCGGCAGATGCTGTCTGATACGTTACGTCGGTATCTTGCGGAACAATACGACTTCGAAACGCGAAACGCTGTTGTGGCACAGGCCCCTTATCATTCCGGTCAGAAGTATCGGGAGTTGGCCGAACTTGGGATTATCGGTGCATTCGTGACCGAAGCCCAAGGTGGCTTTGGCGGTGATGGCTTTGATGTCACGACGGTGTTCGAGGAATTGGGACGCGGACTATGTCCCGAACCTATGCTGGCGGCGCTGTTGTCCGTCCGGTCTGTTGTTGGATGTGGCAATTCAGACTTAGCGGCAGATTTGATCGCCGGAGAAAAACGTTTCGCCTTCGCGGTCTTTGAACCCGAAGCGGACGACCTGCCTTTGATCCAAACAAGCGCTTCCAATGCCGGCGGTTCATGGGTTTTGAACGGTCGCAAAACCGTTGTGTACGGGCTGCCGGGCGCTGACGCGGCCCTCGTGGTCGCAAGAGTTGGGGAAGAGTTGGGTTTGTTTCTGGTCGATGCACCTGAGACCATTAACTACGCCATGATCGACGGCGGCGGGGGCGGAGAGCTTATTCTGGACAATACCAACGCTGAATGCCTTTCCCAAAATGCGACGCCTACGATCGAGGCCACGCTCACTGCAGGTTGCCTTGCCTTATGCGCCGAAGCCGTTGGTGTGATGGAAGTGCTGCTTGAGATGACGGTTGATTACCTGAAACAACGGCAACAATTCGGTCGTCCGATTGCAAGCTTTCAGGCCCTTCAACACCGTGTTGTGGACATGGCAATCGAGATTGAGCAATGCCGCTCGATTACGATCCTTGCGGGCAGCAAGCTCGACAGCCCCGCCGCTAAAAAATACACGTCCATGGCCAAGAACCTGATTGGTCGATCCGGAAAACTTATTGCCGAGGAAAGCATCCAATTGCATGGCGGGATCGGTATGACTTGGGAATATCCAGTTTCTCATTTTGCCAAGCGTTTGATCATGATCGACCATCAGCTTGGGGACCGCTACGCACATCTTAACCGTTTGACAGGTGTGTAAGGGCGGAACCAAGGATCGCCGGAAACGGCAAATTGACAGGCTGCTTGGTGTTCAGAACCGATCCGGACTGAAGGCCTGAATATCAATTTTGGGGTTTCGCCCCGCAAGCTCGTCTGCCACCAACCGCGCGGTGGTCGCCGCCAGTGTCAGCCCCAACTGACCGTGCCCGGTCGCGAAGATGACATTCGCCAACCGCGCAGTGCGGCCGATAATGGGACGGGTATCTGGTGTGAAGGGACGGCGACCTATCCGACGCTCGCCCTTGTCAGTTCGAAGGCCCGGCAAAACGCGTTCTGCACGTTTGACCAGAATATCCGCTCGGTTCCAATTGGGTTTCGCTGCAAGATCGGCAAATTCGATGGTCCCTGCCACGGCCAGGGCGTCTTCGTATGGTGTGATCCCAAATCCGCCCTTCGCATAGAAAACCGTGTGCGCCAGATCGCTGCCACTGTCACGCAAGGCGGTCGAATACCCGATCACGCCTTCCAGTTGGATCGGTACGGCCAATTGTTGCGCTAGCTCGCGAGAATGCGTTCCCGCGGCCAAAACAAACTCTTGCGCGTAAAGCACCTGACCATCGCGAAGACGAACGCCTTTGACGGTTCGGCCTTCACGCTCAAACCCTTCGGCGGCGCCAGCGACGACTTTGCCACCACGGCTGAAAAAGGCCCGATGCAAGGACTCAACCAGCCGTTTTGGCGCGGTCACAAAGCTCCAGTCTCGCAGCAGGGCGGCGTGTTTGAAATCAGGCGCGATGGCGGGGTCCAACTCGTGCGCTTCTTGGCCTGAAATGTCTTCGATGGTGCACCCCAGATCACGGGCCAGTGCAAAGGCAGGAGCCATGGTAGCAAGGTCATTGTCATCGTCAAAAAGTTTGATGATCGGTTTTTCGATCAACAAGTCGGGCTGGCCAATATCAGCCAATTGCGCCTTGAAGTCTTTGGTCGCTGCGAAGGTCAGCCGCGCCAAATCTGCCGCGATGGCCCGCATCTTTGATCCGCGAGCGTTGGAGGCAAATTTAGTGAACCATGGCAACAAACGAACAGCCGAAGCCGGGTGAAGGGTCAAGGGCGCTTCGGGGTTCAAAAGCCAACCCGGCACCTTCATCAGCATGCCCGGTTGCGAAAGCGGGACAATTTCACCGACAGCGATACACCCGCATGAGGCCCAGCTTGCGCCCTCTCCGACCGGGCCGGGTTCGATGACCGTAACATCATGGCCCTGCGACTGCAGCGCCAGCGCACAGGAAATTCCCACGACACCGCCGCCGATCACCATCACTTGCGTCATGTATTCGGGCCTTTACCGAAGTTCGTGCAATTGCTTGAGCAACTCTGTACTGACGCGAACCCCTTCGGCCTGCGATACGGCGCGATTTTTCAGCCGCCCATCACCGGGCACGCGGGCCGCGCCATTCCCCTCGATCTCGGCGCAGATGCGTTTGATGTAGTCATCAAAGGCTGCGTTGCCGAACCGCGCGGGATCAATGGCGATAAGAGTTGAACCGCCCTTGATATTGAGCGCGCCATGGGCCTCTCGGTCGGCATTGTCGACGGACAATGTACCGCCTGCCAGCGCGGCACCCATGACTTCGATCAGGAACGCAATCGCGGCCCCCTTGTGCTCACCAAACGGTAGCAGGCTGCGGGTTTCCAGAATTGCGTTTGGATCGGTGCTGGGCTGGCCTTCGGGATCAAGACCAGCAGCGCGTGGAAGGTCATGCCCTTCGGCAGCAGCCATACGGATGTCCATCAACGCCACCATGGATGAGGCCTGATCCCAAACGATCGGATCCTGCCCCTGACGCGGGCAGGCAAAGGACATAGGGTTGGTGCCAAAAACCGGGCGCACACCACCTTGCGGCACAACCATTGACAGCGAATTAACAACACCCAAAGCCACCAACCCGGCCTCGGCCAACGGCTCGGTGTCAAAGCGCAGGCCCGCAAGGTGGTGACAGTTGGCGCAGGTAAAGGCCGCAATGCCGTTTTCGCGGGCCATCGCGATCAGATCATCCAGAGCCGAGGCTGCAGCGATTTGGTAGTATCCGTTGTCCCCATCCCCGCGCAGAACACTCGGCGCGATACGCTCGACTTTTGGGTCCGAGGCAGGGTTTGCATAGCCCGAAGTAAAGCTCTGCACATAAACAGGCAGCATCCGCAAACCATGACTGCGCGGGCCGTCACGTTCGGACTTGGTCACAATGTCAGCAATCAGGTCACTGCCCGTCTCGTTCATCCCGGACGCCACAAGGACGGACTTAGCCAATTCCCTAACCTCTTGGAGTGAGAGCGTTTTCGTCGAGACCTCGGTCATTTGCCAAATCCTGTCCTTGTGTGGCTGAAAAGGGAGCCGGGGCACCCTTTTGTACGTGTTTCAAACGCTGTATTCCGCGCGCTTTTTGGCGACGAACTCGTCCAGTGCGCCGCGTTGGTCGTCCGGCATCGGAGGTTGAACATAAGTTCTTAGCATACGTTCCGCCTCTTCAGTGCCGACGGTTTCAGCCGTTTTCGAACCTTCGGCTTCCCATTGTTCGAAGCTGTCGTTGTTCTGCAGATGGTTCATGTGCATCGGGTTTTCGCGTGTGTGATCCGTGCCAAGGAAGTGCCCGCCGGGGCCGATCTGTTGGATGTCGCCCAGAAGTGCGTCCAGATTTTCTTCCTGAAGGCCACTAAAGAAGCGGTGGAAGTTTTCCAGCTGCAGCGTGTCCTGCACCCATTTTGAATAGCTGACACCCAGCGCGCCCTCAAGGAAACCTGCTGAGTGGACAATATAATTTGCCCCACCCAGCAGCACAGGCCACATTGTATTAGCGGTATCGAACGCGGCTTGCATATCCGGCGATTTCGAGCCGGTCCACATGGTGCATGTCCGCCAGGGGACATCATAGTAGCGCGCCATTTGCCCCACGAGCATGTTCATAAGGCCGGGCTCAGGTGAGCCCATCATCGGTGCGCCGGTTTTCATAGACACACCCATGATCGCCACGCCCAGAACCATTGGTGCGCCACGTCGGATGATCTGGCTATAGGCCATCCCCGCCAATGATTCAGCGATCAAAAGCGCCACACCCCCCTGAGGGCTGGCGGGCGTACTGGCCCCGGCCAAAACAAATGGTGACAACAGGCATGGCTGATTGGCAGCAGCATAGACACGCAGACTTTGTAGCATTGTCTCATCCCAGACCAGCGGCGTGTTGCAGTTCAGCAGGGCGGCCATCACAACGTTATTGTCGACAAACTCCTCGCCAAAAACGATGCGGGTCATCTCAACCGAGTCTCGCGCCGCTTGTTCCGACAGAACGGACCCCTTGATCGGCTTGTCGGTCAGTGTCAGCGCGGCGTGCACCAGCTCCAGGTGGCGCTGCGGAACGGGGACGTCCTGAGGCTCAACAGGCAGGACGCCGGGCACCATCATGGACTGGCTCATCTGACTGAGTTTGAAGAAGTTGTGCGCATCCTCCAGCACCGAAGGTCGTCGCACACCATCCAGACCATAGACAAAAGGTGCGCCATAGGCGTTCGCAAAGATCGAGTTCCGGTTGCCCACCCGGAGAGATCTTTCCGGGTTGCGCGCGGCATAGCCCCATTCCGATGGGACTGCCGAGATCAGATCCATCAGCATGTCCCGACCGATGCGAACCCTTTCGCCTTGAACGTCCGCTCCGTGTTTTTTCCAGTCAGCCAGGGCCACCGGGTCGCGGAATTCGATGCCTGTGGTTTCCAGGATCGTCATCGCCGCGTTGTGGATTTTTTCAACACCTTCAGGCCCAAGCAGATCAATCGGCCCGATTTTGCGATTCAGAGTCGAAAGGTAAACCGGAGGAGGGTTGGTTCGGGCTTGTACCCGCGCCGCGCGCCCACCGCCGCGGCCTGAACGTGCTCTAGCTTCTGCCATAAGGACTCCTCCGTATCAGGCGCGTGCTCGGGTGCTGCTTGGGTCTACAGCACAGGTATCGATCACCTCAGCATCGCGCATTTCGTTGTGAACCATGACCTGCATCTTGGTTCCCGGCGCGGTCATGTCCTGCGGTACAAGTGCCATCGCGATGTCATGGTTGCAGTAATATGAGAATCCGCCCGAAGTGACGCGCCCGATCAGCTTGCCATCGGCATAGACACCTTCGTCAAACATGACCGAGGTATCACAGAACGGAAGTTTCAACGTGACCAGAGTGTTGTAACCACCCTCCTGCTGCTGTTTTTGCAGGGCGGCCTTACCAATGAAATCCCGTTCGGCCACTTGCCCGCCGATCTTTTCGGTCATTGCTACGAACCGGCCCAGATCGGCCTCATAAGGGGTCATATCCTTGCAAATCTCGCGGTTTATGGCGCGGTAGGATTTCTCAAGGCGCATGGATTCCAGCGCCTCAAGGCCAAACGGTTTCACGCCCGCTTTCAGCAGCAGATCGACAAGGTGGCGGTTATAGCCGACCGGATGGTGCAATTCCCAACCCAGCTCGCCGGTATAGGATACGCGCAACAGGTGTACGCCTTTGGCATAGCCCACTTCACCCATCTGAGCCGAGAGCCACGGGAATGCCTCGTTCGACAGATCGTTGTCGGTCAACGGTTGCAGGATGTCGCGCGCTTTGGGTCCAGCAAGGGCAATCACACCCAACTGTTCCGAGATGTCCTCCATGATGACCGAGCCATCTTTGGGCAGCAGACGTTGCATCTGGTCCCAGTTGTAAGCCCGCCAATTGGGGGTTGAGATCAGGTAGAAATCATCCTCGGCATAGCGCACGATTGTGTACTCTGCATCCATTCCACCCTTGTCATTCAGCATCAGCGACAGGGTCATGCGGCCCACTTTGGGCAGCTTGTTGGCCATCAGGCCGTCCAGCCATTTCGCCGCGCCCGGTCCGCGCACGGTGAACTTGGTCATTGGCGACATTTCGATGAAGCCTGCCTCTTCGCGCGTGCGACGCACTTCTTCCTGTACCAGTTCCATGTGGTTGGTGCGGCGGAAGGAATGTTCGGGGATTGCCTCTTCGGGGGACTTGGCAAACCAGCGTGGGAATTCGTAGCCGTTGAAGCTGGTCCAGACCGCGCCATGTGCGGTCAGTAGATCGTAGGATCCCATTGTTTTCATCGGGCGCGCATCGGGGAAATCCTCACCCGGTATATGCGCGTTCATATGGGTGCCCCATGTCTCGCGCACTTTGTCCATGGTCCAGCGTTTAGACGCATAATCCGAGAACCGGCGCGGATCGAGTTCCGACATGTCCATGCCCGGATCCCCGTCGACGATCCATTTCGCCAAACGGTTCCCCACAGTGCCGCCCCAAAGAATACCGCCGGGCATCCCTTCGGCCAGCCACAGATTGTCATGTCCCGGTGCGGGACCGGCCAGAGGCAGCTCATCCGGTGTCATCTGGAACGGGCCGCGCGTGTTGGCTTTGATACCGACCTCGCCCAATGTTGGCACCCGCTCAATCGCGCGCTCCCACTGGGTTTCCACGGCGTCAAAATCTTCGGGCAACAGATCGGCACCGAATTCAGGCGGCACGCGGTCTTCGGCAAATAGCTTGAGATCCTTGGTGAATTCGTAGGGGCCGAACTGAATGCCACCCACATCTTCGCGCAAATACGCGCCATAGTCCTCGTCGCGCAGGATCGGGTATTCGGGCTCACCTTTTTTCTTACGCTCGATCAGCTGCGGTACGTGGTCTGTCGTCCAGTATTGGTGGACAATCGGGATACAAGGCAGATCCAGACCGACGCGGCGGGCGTTTTCGCGCGCATAGTTGCCGGTGGCAAAGATCAGGTGCTCACAGGTGATTTCGCCCTGATTGGTTGTTACTTTCCAATGACCGTTGTCCAGCTTTTCGTAAGAGGTCGCCTCGGTGTTCTGATACACCTTGGCGCCTGCGTCGCGGGCCAGCTTGGCCATGGCCATGGTGATATCGGCCGGGTTCACATAGCCGTCTTCGGTATGCAGGATGCCGCCACGGATATCGGGACTTTGGTTCAGCAGTGGATGAATCTCAGCGATCTCTTCCGGCGACACCAACTTACAGGGCACACCGGCAGCTTCGGCGATTGAGATATAGGATTGGAATTCATCCCAGCGCTTTTCGGTGTTGGCCACCCGCAGCTGCCCCACTTTACGCAGTCCGACCGAGGTACCCAGCTTCTGTTCGACTTCGGTATAGATACGGATGGTTTCCATCGTCATTTTGGATACGTTGTGCGAGCGCACGAATGTCACCAGCAAGCCGGCCGCATGCCAGGTCGAGCCCGAAGTGAGCGTGGTGCGCTCTAGCATCACGGCGTCAGTGCAGCCATTTTCGGTCAAGCCATACAGGATCGAGGCCCCAACACAGCCGCCTCCGACAACCACAACCTTTGCATGTGACTTCATCTTGTTTTCCTTCAAAGACTCGCGGGCAACACCGGTGTTGCCATTTGTTTCCATTCTGTACAGACCGCGCGGTTCGCTGCGCAGAGCTCAGGGCAATACCCTGTTATTACTCACCACTTGGGTCAAGGCGACGCGGCCCGGGTGTTTGGGCAAGGGCGTCAATTGCGGGTGGCTATGGCTGTGAAATATCGCCCCGTACGCCAGCGTTTTGCCAAGTGTGATGGGATACAATCTTGAGCGAGACTTGAATTCGCGCAATTGTAAAAAAACTCATCCTGCATTAGAAAAATTCACTTGAACGACTTTCATTCAAATGAAAACAAGCGACCTGAAAGCGTTTTATGCGAGGTGAAGTTGCCCAAACGCCCTTATGATATACCGCCCATGACGTCCTTGGTCAGTTTCGAGGCCGCCGCGCGCAACGTAAGTTTTAAGGCGGCGGCGACTGAGTTGAACGTGACCCCAGCGGCCGTCAGCCATCAGATCAAAAGCCTTGAGCAAGAACTTCAATGTACGCTCTTCCATCGCTTTCACCGCGGGGTCGAGTTGTCAGAAAGTGGGGCCTACCTGCTGGTCGCGCTACAGCGCGGTTTCGAAGGAATTAGCGAGGCGGTGGGTCAATTGCGGGCACATCACGGACGCACATCGGTCACTATTCGGTCAACGACCGCTGTGAGTTCGTTGTGGCTGACGCCGCGGTTGGCGCAATTCTGGAAAAGTCATCCGCATATTTCAGTTGCGCAGGTTGTCAGTGATCAGGACATAAGCCCGACGGATTGTGATCTGAGCATTCATTATGGGCACATGAACCGCGACTCGGGCCTGTGCCGGGCTCTGTTTCACGATCAGATCATGGCGCTTGGCAGCCCCCGTTTTGCAGCCCAACACAAATTGGACAGCATAGACGATGTAGCCAATATTCCGTTGATCTATCTCGAAGCAGCGGAAAGCGGTTGGACCGATTGGCAGCAATGGCTTGATGCGCTTGGGTTCTCTGGAAAACCGCGCGCTGCGCATCGCGTGAATAACTATGTCATCGCGCTACAGGCCGCACAGGATGACATGGGGGCCGTTCTTGGTTGGGAAGGGCTTACAACAGATCTTGTGGCTTCGGGTAAGCTGGTCAAGCTCTTTCCCCAAACCGTATCCTCGCCATTGGATTTTTATGTCGTGCTACACAATCAGGCGTCCGACCGGGCCAAGGTTTTGTTCAATTGGCTGTCCGAAGTGGACAACGACACCAAAAACCGACTGGATTGACCCTTGGCCATCCGGCACTTGTTTGGATGCAATTTGTGACTGGGCGTTTTAACGAGCGAGGTTCCGGAGCATTGCAGAGGCAAGCTTGTGATCTTCGACTTGTTCCAGACCCGAAATCGTGAATGTGCCGATCAGACCGTTGCCTTTCAGGAAGATCGGAATGCACCCCCCGTGAAACGCATGCTCTGAAGGGTCCATGGCAAATACCTCGGCAACCGATATCCCTTTGTCGCGTTCAACCTGACCCATATAGAGAGAGCTGTGCGCGCATCGCAGCACCGTATTGCGTTTGCGGCGAATCCAGTGCCCATTGTCGGGCGTGCTGCCCTGCAAAGCGATATGTGCAATCACCTGGCCGTACGCAAAAACCTCAAGGGCGATTGGCAAGCTTTCCTGTTTCGCTTTTTCTACTGTGTCCAACGCAAGTCGCAGGCCGTCTTCAAAGGAGAAAGACGATAGGTGGAACTCGGTTTCTTCGGTCTCAAGCTCGGTCAGAGTTGGAAAGTCAGACATTAAGTGTTGGTCCTTTCGGTATTCGCCCGGGTGGCACGCCACAGCGGTATCTAACAAACTGTATTGAACCAAAGAAGTTTAGGTTTCCATATGTGATCTGATATCTTTTGGCTTCACAGCAAAAGCAGATGGCAATTAGAGCAATGCGCTTGCAAAGGTTTTTGTGTGTAAATAAGTCTAGCCCGGCTACAATAAGGACCGTGATGTCCCCTCAAAAACCCTCGATACAAAAGGACTACTTCCCGCCCTTCGGTGGTTTGAAGTCGTTTTACGAACTTGCCTTGACAGGCAGCGCAGTTCAGGCCGCTGCGCGGTTGAATGTCTCTCCTTCCTCTATCAGCCATCAGGTAAAGTCGCTGGAGGCTGAGCTTGGCGTGCGTCTGATCGAAAACAGAAAAGGGCGTTTGTACCTTACGCCGGATGGAGGTCAGTTTTTTGACCGGATCAAGGGGCCGATGGCTGAAATATTGCGGGCGACCGAGGCGATACGGTCGATGCCGGGCCGCAAACGTATCTCGCTGACGCTGACGCCGTCTTTCGCTGCGGGCTGGCTTTTGCCACGTCTGGCGGACTTGGAGCGTAGCCACCCGGATCTTGAAGTGAATTTGGTCACAACAACGCGGGTTGTGGATCTGGAACGGGAAAACGTGGATCTGGCTATTCGACGTGGAACAGGAAACTGGCCCGAAGCAATTTCACAGCCATTGTTGCGAGAAACAATTGTGCCGGTCATGTCCCACACGCTTGCGGAAGATGTGAAAGGCGCGCCGCTGGCTGAGGTGCTGAAAACACAACGTGTTCTGGTCAATACAACTGTCGATGGCGAATGGGACCGTTGGTGTGCCGCTCGGGATATCGAAGTACCCACGGCTGAGCATCGCTATAATCTGGAAACGTACGAGTTGACGATACAGGGCGCTCAGGACGGTTTGGGGATTGCGTTGGGGCGGCGGCCTCTGATTGATCCTTTGTTGAACATGGGCGTGCTGGTGGCACCCTTCGACGTTCCTGATGCGGACAAAATGGCATATTTCGTTGTACGACCCGACGCACCGATGCGATCTGATCTGAAACGCTTTCACGATTGGTTGATGGCGCACGCAGGCTGAATTTTTTTCAACTGCTGCTGAGATTTTTGCACTACGCTCTGACCATCTTGCGGTTTAGCTTTGCTGTAAGAAATACAGGAGTTTGGTGATGGCACAGAGCGACGGTTCTAAGCGCAACGGCCCGCTGTCGGGCGTCCGGGTGGTTGATCTGACTGCCGTAGTCTCTGGCCCGATGAGCACGATGATTTTGGCCGATCAAGGCGCGGACGTAATAAAGATTGAACGTGCAGACGGCGATTTCACGCGGCACGTTGCAACGCGGCGTGGGGGGCATTCTGCATCCTACCTCAACAATAACCGTAACAAGCGGTCTGTCGTAGCTGATCTGAAGAACCCCGACGATATCGCAATGATCAAGCAGTTGGTGGCGGACGCCGACGTGTTCATCCAGAATTTCCGTCCCGGCGTCGTAGACCGCCTTGGTCTGAGTTATGAGGTTCTCAGCGCGATAAATCCGCGTTTGGTTTACATGTCGATTTCGGGTTTCGGTTTTGACGGGCCGCTGGCGGGCAAACCGGTCTATGATCCTTTGATTCAAGCCTTATCAGCTCTGACCACCGTGCAGGCCGGATCGGATGAAGAACGCCCGCGCCTGGTGCGCACTATTCTGCCGGACAAACTAACAGCCGTGCAGGCCAGTCAAGCTGTGACCGCCGCCTTGTTTGCGCGCGAGCGCACGGGCAAAGGTCAAAAAGTCACTTTGTCCATGTTGGATACCGTGGCGGCTTTCCTTTGGGCTTCTGACATGAACGGGCATACGTTTGTTGGCGATGAGATGGAGAAAGAGGAAAGCCAGTCCTTCCACGACCTGATCTATCAGGTGAAGGGTGGTTATCTCAGCATTTCGATCATGCAGAACAAACACTGGGAGGCGTTGGCCTATGCCACAGGCCGCCCCGATATTCTCGACGACGAGCGGTTCAAGACGACCGAGTTGCGGGACATTAACCGCCATGAGCGGCTGGAGCTGACCCAGACCATCGTGCGGAATGTTGACCGCGATACCCTGCTGGCCGCATTGGAAGAACCGGGTGTGCCCTGCGCCCCTGTTTTGACTCGACGCGAAATGCGCCAACATCCGCAATTGCAGGCCAACGGGATGATTGTGGAATACGACCACCCAACGGCAGGTCGCTTACGCCAGACCCGTCCGGCAGCCGTGTTCCATGGCACACCCGCAACCGACCTGCGCCCGGCTCCGGAACTGGGTGAGCACACGGATGAGGTGCGGGCTGAGGCAGGCAACGATAAACTGGCGGATGCCTCATGATCGACTTTTATTACTCTCCGACGCCAAACGGCTGGAAAGTCGCCATCATGCTCGGCGAAACCGGGCTTGAGCACCGCACAGTGCTGATGAATCTACGTGCCGGTGATCAATTGACACCTGCGTTCCGTGCAATCAGTCCCAACGCAAAGATGCCTGCTATTGTGGATCATGATGCACCCGACGGTCCGCAGACCGTTTTTGAAAGCGGCGCGATCTTGTTGTACCTGGCTGAGCGCACAGGCCAGTTTGGACCGCAAACACCGGCCGAACGCATCGCCTTTAACGAATGGCTGTTTTGGCAGGCTGCCAATCAGGGCCCAATGGGAGGCCAACTTAGCCATTTCGTGAACTACAGCCCCGAAGGACAGACCTATTCCCACAAGCGTTACAAAGGTGAATTCGAACGCGCTCTGGCGGTAATGGAAACGTGGCTTGAGGGGCGAGAGTATATGCTCGGTCGTTACACAATCGTAGACATGATGTGTTTCCCGTGGGCCTTCATCGCCAAGCCTTTGGGCGTGTCACTGGATGCGTTTCCAAATGTCGCTGCTTGGCGCCAACGTATCAAAACACGTCCCGCAGTGATTGATGCAATCAACCTGTACAAAGACGCGCAATTCTCGGGAACTGCCACGGCAGAACAGAATGCAACTCTGTTTAATCAGTCCGCCGCGCATCTGATGCAAGGTCATAAGAAACCAGCCTGAAAACAAGAAACCAACCAACAAGGAGAACCCAATGCCCAAGATCGAAGGAAGCTGCCTGTGCGGTCAGGTCACTTATCGTTCAAGCGCCGAAGAACCCGCGATGATGGTTGTCTGTCACTGCCCGGATTGTCAGAAACAAAGCGGCTGTGCGTATTCCACCAATGTTTTGGTACCGACGTCATCTATTACATTTGAAGGTGACAGCCTCAGCCAATATGTCGTTAACGGGGACTCTGGCCAACCTGTAACACGGAATTTCTGCCGCAATTGCGGTTCACCATTGGCGACAGAGTTGCCTGCCTTTGATAACCTTGCCGCAGTTAAGGCGGGTACCCTGAAGGATAGTAGCTGGGTAAAGCCGACAATTCAGATCTGGTGCGATTCCTCGCAGCCATGGGCCAACCTTAGCGACGATATGGCTAAGGCTCCGGCCAATCCGGGCTGATCCGGGTTTACGAATACGCCCCGCGCCGGAAACGGCGCAGGGTCGCCCTAATCAGGAGCACACAGAATGAAAGTAGCTGCGGTTCAGGCCGCCCCTGTCTTCCTTGATCCGCAGGCAAGCACCGATAAGCTAATCGGTTTGTTGCGCAAGGCCGCCGCGGAAGGGGCCGAGCTGGTCGTATTCCCCGAAGTATTCCTGTCGGGCTATCCCGTTTGGTTGCGGGCAAAAGCCGTTGCTCATAACGACGAGCTGTTGAAGATTGGCCATTTGGCTTATCTCAAGTCCGCCGTCACGTTGGACGGTCCGGAAATCGCCGCGATTTGCTCTGAAGCGACCAACCTTGGTGTCGCCGTAATGGTGGGAGTCGTCGAACGATCGGGATCTGGCGGGTCTGTCTATGCCTCGCTGGTCACCATTCATCCGGACAAGGGCGTGGTGAATACGCACCGTAAGCTAAAGCCGACATTTCACGAGCGCCTGCTTTGGGCGGATGGCGACGGTCACGGGCTGACCGTTCAGGATTGGAAAGGTGTCAGGGTCGGTGGGCTGAACTGCTATGAAAACTGGCAGCCGCTGGCGCGTCAGGCGCTGTACCAGCAAGGGGAACAGCTGCATGTCGCGACTTGGCCCGGCGATCTGGATGTCACAGATCACATTACCCAATTCATAGCGATGGAGGGGCGGGTGTATGTGGTATCCGTTTCCGGCCTTCTGCGCAGTACCGATATTCCAGACAGCTTCCCGTTGCGGCAATACGTGACCGAAGGACGGGATCTGATCAACGACGGCGGTAGCATGATCGCAGCACCCGGAGGCGCGGTAATCGCTGGCCCCGTGGTTGGGGAAGAGACTACATTGTTTGCCGATATTGACGTGGATGCGGTGACTTCTGCACGGCTGAAACTGGACCCGGCAGGTCATTACAGTCGTCGCGATATTCTAAGCCTGAACCACAATCGACAAAGGCTGGACGAAAACTAGAACGCGCTATGCGCATGGCGTTTCTACCGGTTGGATGCAGATGCCTTGGTAGGTGTATACCTGACCTGGGGAGAACACGTGCGGCCCAAGACGTCGGAACAGGGCGATTAAACGCGCGACGCACCATTCGCTCATGATTTCGTGCTGAGTTGTGATTGCTGTGTCCATTGTGTGTTCCGGGTACGTGTCTAGTGTCCGTTAATCAGCACGCACCCCTCGTTGCCAAGTTCGAGCGGTCGCCAGCCAGTGAAAGGACACCCTATGAGATCATTAACACAAACCGTTTTGGGGGCCGTTGTGTTTGGCGCATCGATGAGTGCCACCGTAAACGCTGGAGACATTCAGGCTGGCAGTGAGACAGCAACGCAATGCTCGGCCTGCCATGGCAGCGCGGGTATCAGTACAGCCGACAATTTTCCGAACCTCGCGGGTCAAAAAGAAGGCTACATCAAAACCCAACTGCAGGCCTTCAAGACGGAAAAGCGTAAGAACGATCTGATGAATGCGATTGCCGCGAACCTGTCTGACGCGGAAATTGACAACCTAGCCGCCTATTTTGCCAGCCTTCCCGGGGGAGAGGCCGGTGCAGTGGCCATCAACGAGACGGGCTTGGACGGCTCGCTAATGGACTTTCCCAAGGACCATGAAACGACATTCACCCGGTACCACCGCAAGGACTATGACGACCGAAAACAAGTTCGGTATTTCAGCGGCAACGATATCGCGTTGGCAGGGGTAGAGAATGGTGGCCCGTTTGCGCCGGGCGCCTATTTCCTGGTCGAAATCTTCGATGCAAAGAAGGATGCTGATGGCAACTTGCTCAAAGATGCCGAAGGTCGTTTGGTTGCTGGTGAGCGTAAGCTTTACACAGCAATGGAAAAGCGTAGCGGCTGGGGCGACGACGTGCCTGACATCTACAAGAATGACGACTGGCGCTACGCTGTGTTTGAGGTGGATGGCAGCAACAAGGCGGGTGTAAACGAAGCCCCATGCATGGCTTGTCATAAACCCCTGACCGAGGACGACTACGCCTTTACCTTCGATTGGGTAAAAGAATTCGGAGCGTCAAAGCAAGTCGGGTATTCCCACAAGATCGTTGAGTAACAACACCGAATATGTGCGTTTCTCAAGGCGTCGCGCCGCAGTCAGAAACGCACATTTTTCACTCGATCTTCATGGCTTCGGTCTCGATGGAAACCTTTACCAAATCTCCTACGAGGCCATTGTCGACCGCATATGTCATGCCAAACTCGCTGCGCTGGATTTCCGCATCAATTGAGAGCCCCAGAACAAAGCGTTGGTGCCCAAATGGATAGGTGTCAGCTTTGTTCAGCGTGACGTTCAGCGTCACAGGATTCGTCACGCCAAGAATTGTCAGATCACCTGTTACTGTGCCTGAGGTGTCGCTATTCGCCGAGCCTGAATTGGCGACGAACGTGATGTCCGGAAATTCCTTCACGTTCAGGAAATCCTTGTTTTTCACATGGCCATCTCGGGCCTTGTGAAATGTGTTTACGCTGCCCGCGTCTATCGAAACCTGCACATTCGCAAGCTCTTGGCTTTCCGCATCGTAATCGAAGGATCCCTGAACTTTCCCAAAGATACCAAGCGTTTTTGCGTACCCAATATGGTCAACTGTGAAAAAGACCGCGGTATGGTCGGGGTCAAGCTCATAGCTGGCCATTTCAGCGGCTGCTGCAAACGGTGTGGCGGCAGTCAGGACGCTAAGAACAAGATAACGCATAGTTGGGGCCTCTTCGGGTTGTCGAAGTTTCTGTCATCGTTACAAAGCTATATAGCCCGGTAACTGCGTTGATAAAGTGAGTGTCATGCGCTCGATCCAGTTGAAATGTGCAACATGGAATATTCATCGCGCAAAAGGTCGTGATCGCAGGGTAGATCCTGATCGTATCGCAAGCGCTATCGCTCAAGAGCTAGCCCCAGAACAGCTTGATCTTTTGGCGTTGCAAGAGGCTGACGAAGAATGCAGTCCGCATGCACGTATCGTAGACATAGAGCGGATAGCATCCGATACGGGGCTGCAGTATCAGCATGAGCCCGAGAACATGCGATGGGGGCCGGAAAGCGATGGTTTTCTCGGCACTATTATTTTTTTGCATCCCCGATATCTGGTCACACATAGAGAAGTGCTGGACCTGCCCGGGCATTGCCATCGTGGTGCAGTTGTGATCGAGGCCAATCAGTCCGGTATTCCTGTCCGACTAATCTCGGCGCACTTGTCGCTGTTTCAGCCTTTGCGGGTTCTGCAAATGCGCATCATTGGCCAGTACCTTTACCGCCGGCCCGAAATGCAGACAGTGTTGCTGGGCGACTTCAATGAATGGCGACCATGGGGCGGGCTTATGTTTCATCCTCGTCTGCTCGGGCGGCGTGTGCGTGGGCCGGTAAAAGCAACCTTTCCATCGGGGCAGCCGATCCTTCCACTGGATCGGATTTTGACCGACCGCAACGCTTCGGCCTGCGAAGTGCGCGTACTTCGTTCGCCAATTCTAAGCCAAGCATCGGACCATTTGCCGCTGATTGGCAGAATCACAGTCTCGTGATTTTTTTGAATAAAACCTGGGTTCAATTGTTCAATGATTAGCTAGTGCAATATTCTGCGCTAGTTAAATGCAGAATGTAATAAGATGGGCTGAAGACAAGTTATGGAAGAGCGCCAATATGTTAGTCCGCTAGCGGGAAGGCTTGCGCTCTCACCTGTCTCAGTTTTTTCTCTGCAAGCAACGGCTTTGGGTATTGGATTGGTGTTCCTCGCGTCAATCACGCCGGTTTCGAGTTTTTGGGTGCTGAGCGCGTTTCTCGCGGCGTCAGCGACCGCTGCCGTCGCACTGACACAAATGTTTCCACATGCGGTTCTGGGCCTTTGCAATTCCGTCACGTTGTTCCGAATGGCATTGGTCGCGTTTTTGTTTGGCGTGTTGTTCGTTGCGGAAACCGTTTCGCCATGGTTGGTGTTCGGGATCGGAGCGATTGCATTTGCTTTGGATGGTCTGGACGGCTGGTTGGCCCGACGATCGGGTTTGGAATCCAGCTTTGGCGCGCGTTTCGATATGGAAACGGATGCGGCTTTGGGTGCGGTCCTGGTGCTATGGTTGATTTTGTCAGGCACCACCTCGGTCGAGGTGCTGATCCTTGGTTTCGCGCGCTATGTTTTCGTGGCCGCAAGCTGGTTTGAGCCTCGCCTGAGGGCTGAATTGCCAGAGTCTTATCGACGCAAGGTGATTTGCGTTGTTCAGATCGCAGCGTTGCTGCTTTTGGTATTTCCCTTGACCCCTGCGGGCTTGATCACGCCCGTTTCAATTGGCGCCTCTTTTGCGCTGTGCATGTCCTTCGGTATTGATGTCCGTTGGCTGCTGCGCCGAGAGTCATGAAGGCCCTGTTTCCTCTCTTTCTAGGGGCCGGGTTGACGTTCTGCGTTTTGATCCTGCCGAACCACCCAGGAACAATGAATTGGACAGCTTTCAATCGCTGGCCGTTGGAACTGCCCGTAATTTTGTTGTTGATGATGACCTTTGGCAGGGTGCGCGGGTTGGCAACAGTTTTGTCGGCTGTCCTGGTGTTGGTGTCGCTGATGAAGATCGCGGATTACGGCACGTTCATCGCTTATAATCGAACGTTCAACCCGATCATTGATCTGTTTTTGATTGAGGCGGGTTTTGGGTTGTTGCGCGACAGTCTTGGCGATCCGTTGGCCTACTTGATCGCCATTGTCGGTACGGCCCTGACCCTCTTGGTTTTTTTCCTGCTGCGTTATGGGCTGAAGGCATGGGCCACTTTGGCGGTTCCCCATTGGGCACGTTGGACGTCCGCTGCGGGTGTCGTGATCGCAGGAATATGGACTGTCGCGGATGCAGGTCATCACCTGGATTATTGGAAGCTTGACAAAAGCCCCCCCGGCACGTCCTGGAGCACCCGCCTGACCTTTAAACGGGGCGTGGGAATGCAGGCGACGGCAGCAGACCTTGTAGAGTTCAGACGAAGCGTGGGAACCGATCCGCTGGATCAGTTGCAAGGCGCTTTCGATAAACTGGATGGGCGCGATGTGTTGTTCATTTGGATCGAAAGTTATGGGCGCGCCAGTTTTGACAACCCACTTTATTCCGCAACGCATAAACCAACTTTGCTGGACGCCGAAGCCGCCATTTCGCGGGCCGGCATGGACATCAAAAGCGGCTGGATGACATCCCCAACGGCAGGAGGAGAAAGCTGGCTGGCTCATGGCACTTTGGCTACCGGTTTATGGACGTCCGACAATGGCCGTTACAATGCGATGATTGCCAGCGGCCAAAGGTGGCTCTTTCATTTCGCGCAGGATGCAGGGTATTGCACCAGCGCCATCATGCCTGCGATTACGCTCGCATGGCCTGAAAGTCTGGTCATGGGGTTTGATCAGGTCTTTGCGGCAGCCGATATTCCGTACAAGGGCAAACGGTTCAGCTGGGTAACCATGCCCGATCAGTTTACGCTCGCACGGTACCAGAGCTTGCTTCCGTCAGACCCATGCCCGAAATTTGTTCAGGTGGCATTGATCTCATCTCATGCGCCGTGGACACCCATTCCAAGCATGATCCCCTGGGATGAAATTGGCGACGGAACCGAGTTCAACGAAATGGCAGAACAAGGCCCGCCCGCGCGTGAGCTTTGGAAAAATCAGGATGACGTTCGGGATGCCTACCGGCGTGCGGTGGACTATAGCCTTCAGGCTGTCTTCTCGCACGTCGCATCTTTGGGACAGCAAGCGCCCTTGATCGTGGTCGCTGGCGATCATCAGGCGGCAGGGTTTGTTGCCGGCAGTGATAACCGCGATGTCCCGGTGCATGTGATTGGCCCGCCGAATGTCGTTTCGATGATTGATCATTGGAACTGGACCGACGGTATCATACCCGCGAGCGATGGTCCTGTGCGCCGTATGGATAGCTTTCGCAATGATTTCCTGACGGCCTTCACCTCGATCGAAGAATTGGCGGAGGTCGAACAGTGAAAGGGCGATTGATACGACTGATCGGCTCGCTGCTACTGCTCGGAGCCTTGTTTTGGTGGAGCTCGCCTGAAGTGATTTGGTCCCGCTTGCAGCAGGTCAATCCGTGGTGGATTTTGGCGGCGTTTTTAAGCCTGACCGTCAGCAGCCTGTCGATGGCGCGCCGGTGGCAAATTACAGCCAAAGCACTTGATTTGGATATAAGTTACCCTGCCGCTTTGAGGGAGTATTACCTCTCGTTACTTGCCAATTCCCTGTTGCCGGGCGGGGTCGTTGGGGACGTTGGTCGGGCGGTCCGAGCGCGGCGCCACGGCGATCTGAAGCGCGCGGCGCAATCCGTTCTGGCCGAACGGTTGATCGGACAGGCGGCGATGCTTTGCGTACTGTTCGTGTGTTTGTTTTTTGCCTTGTTATTGCCCGGGGGGATTAACTGGCCTTCACCTACCGGGTGGGTTCTGGCGTTGGTCTCAGCATTGGCGGTGATCATCATTTCAGGTTTTGCCTTTGCCCGTCCAACAGCGGCCTTCACCCAGTTTTGCGTGACTTTGATGATGCGTGGAAACATCCAGGCTCATTCGTTCGCGGCAGCAGGCTTGTTGATTTTCGGCCTTTACGCTTGTGCTCGCGCAACCGGCACAGACCTCTCTCTTGAGGCGACCCTGACCATTTTGCCATTGGTGTTTTGTGCAATGCTGGTGCCGTTGTCGGTGGCAGGTTGGGGATGGCGTGAGGGTGCTGCAGCGGCCTTGTTTCCCCTGATCGGCGCGTCGACGGAGGCCGGTATCTCAATGGGTATTTGCTATGGTGTCGTCATGTTGCTTGCCGCATTGCCCGCCGTTGGTTTTCTGGTTTTTCTAATTCGGCAGCCGGTTGATGCTAAGACATTGGAAAACGTATGACATCTGCTGTTTTTGCCATACCCGGAGATAAAGATCAGCGCACAGGCGGATACATCTACGATGCAACCGTGTTGGAAGTGCTGAACGCGAACGGGTGCGCAACCTCATACCTCGAACTGCCGGACAGCTTTCCGAACCCGCCCGCGGAAGATATGTCGGCTGCTTTGACCGAACTGAGAGCAATCCCAAAATCCACGCCGGTCATTATTGACGGTCTGGCATTAGGTGCAATGCCACCTGACAGTATCGCAGAACTGGCCGTGCCGGTCATTGCGTTGGTCCATCATCCACTTGGCTTGGAAACGGGTTTGGATCGCAATCAGGCGGCAAGACTTATCCAAAACGAGAAAGAGGTCCTGAGGCATGTGGCGCATGTCATCGTGACCAGTCAACATGTCGCCCAAACGCTTGTCTCAGACTTTAATGTGGCGCCGGATCGGATCACAGTGGCAAACCCTGGGTTCACAGCCCCGAAACGGCGTCGATCCCCTGTTTCCCCTCCTATGATCCTTAGCGTGGGACTGCTGGCCAGACGTAAGGGCCATGACGTATTGGTCGACGCATTGCGGCAAGTGTCGGATTTATCCTGGCAGGCCGAAATCATTGGTCGCCCACAGGACACCGAATACTCCGAAGCTTTGGCTGCTCAGATCAGCCGACATGGGCTTGAAACGCGCATTAAACTTGTTGGTGAAGTGGGGGCGGACGCACTTGAGGACGCGTATCTGCGCGCTAGCCTTTTTGCTTTGGCTACTCGTTACGAGGGATACGGAATGGTGCTGAGCGAGGCGATGCAATACGGCCTTCCGATTGTTTCATGTAAGGTGGGTGCAGTGCCCGATACAGTCGGCGCCGCTGGACATCTGGTACCGCCAGACGATCCCGATGCGTTCGCTGAAACGTTGCGCGCTTTGTTGCAGGACACAGAGATGTCCGCACGATCATCGCGCGCCTCTGAAACTCAGGCCGCGGCATTGCCGACCTGGCAAGATACAGCCCGACACTTTGCCCAAGTCATCGCCGAGGTTGCCCCATGAGCTGTTTTGTCTTTACCTCTAAACCAATGAACTGGAACACATATGTTTGCTGTTGAAGTTCGCGATCACATCATGATTGCGCATTCCCTGCCTTCACCCGTTTTTGGACCCGCACAGGGCGTACATGGCGCCACTTTCGTTGTGGATGCTGCCTTTTTCACTGAGGACCTGGATGAGAACGGGCTTGTTGTTGATATCGGTTTGGCGACCGAAGCATTAACCCAAACCCTTGCCCCTCTGCGTTACGCAAATCTTGATGAGGTGCCCGAGTTCAAGGGTAAAATTACGACGACTGAATTCCTCTGCCACCATATCTGGAAGCAGCTTAGGGATGTGACCAAGACAAGTGGGTTGGGTGATAACGGCCGTGTTCGGCGTATCCGGGTGCAATTGCACGAAAGCCATGTGGCGCGTGGGTGGTATGAAGCAGACATCTGAAACCAGCTTTGAACCGGCCTGGCTAAGCCTGCGCGAACCCGTAGACCATATGGCCCGGGATGCAAGGTTGATGTCGCAAGCTGCGGCCTGTGTTGCGAAAGGTGAAACGGTGCTCGATCTGGGCAGCGGCACCGGATCGACGGCCCGCGTTTTTGCCGAGGCAGGGTTCAACGATCTAACCTGGCGGTTCGTCGACAATGATCCGGATCTTTTGCAGATGGCGCAGAAACGCCACCCTTCCGCTGAATGCGTTTTGGGTGACCTTTCGCGGATCGAGGACCTGCCGCTGGACGGTGTGGGTTTGATCACAGCATCTGCATTATTTGACCTTATGCCCGAAGATTGGGCGCGCCGCCTGATAAAATGGGCGGGCTTTGCCCGGGTGCCAATATATGCGGCGCTCAACTACGATGGCGTGATGCGCTGGTTGCCTGGCGATGAACGGGATGCGACGATTACGAATGCCTTCAATGAACATCAGCGTTGGGACAAAGGGCTGGGCCCCGCGCTTGGACCTACTGCCGTCCCGGTGATCCAAAAGCTCTGTCAGGTAGAAGGCTACGATGTCGAAACGGCCCCTAGCCCTTGGCGGTTTGGTTCGGAGCATGCTGCATTGCACGACGCGCTGCTGACCGGGATTGCTGAGGCCGCCCAAGAAGCCGGCGCTGCCTGTGCTGCATCTTGGGGGCAGGACAAACGAAGCGCTGTGGCAGAAATTCAGGTGGTCATTGGGCATACAGATATTTTGGCGATACCCAGATGAGAGACCGACAAATGCCGAGCTCAGATTGCGGAGAATCCAATGCACCAAGTTGACGTAACACCCAGAGTTTGGGACCGTATTCTTGCCGTGCGAACAGGTGATGGATGCCTTTGCGGAAGCGATTGGACTGCAGGCGAAAAGCAAGCGCTTGCTTTGTATGGATCGCTTGCGCAGCCAAAATCGCAGACACAGGTGGTGGCACAGATTGGACAATCTCTGGACGGTCGTATTGCAACCGTTTCGGGGGATGCAAAGGACATTTCGGGACGGGACGGCTTGACACATCTGCACCGTCTTCGCGCCTTGTCGGATGCCGTCGTCATTGGTGTAAAAACCGCTTTGCACGATAACCCGCGCCTGACTGTGCGTATGGCCCGCGGCGAAAACCCCGCCCGTGTGATCATCGATCCGAACGGACGCATGCCAGACGACATTGGTTTGATGCAAGACACCAGCGCACGCACCATCGTGATTCAGTCCGTCGAAAAGCAACGGCCCAAGCATGTTGAGGTGATCAAACTACCGCGGACGGGATGGATTTCCCCGGCTCGTATTCTGGAAACGCTTCGCCAGCGGGATTTGCATCGGGTTCTGATCGAAGGTGGTGGGATCACGATCGCTCAGTTCCTTGAAGCGGGGCTTTTAACGCGTCTGCATGTGGCGGTCGCACCGCTTCTTATCGGGGCTGGGCCGCAAGGTTTAACCACTTCGCCGGTTGCTGATCTGACACAGGCGTTGCGACCTAAAACCGATGTGTATGGTTTGGGGTCGGATGTCTTGTTCGACTGCACGCTTGTGCCGGCGCATCAGCAGATGGGCGCGTACCCGCTGCCTTGCCGAACAGCGCGTCATGCGTCTTAATTGTTGGTCCAAGCTGCATGCATTCTGCGTGGCTTTTGATTTTATTGAGGTAAAGCAGTGTCGTACCCTCTTGATTGCATAACCGGGGTGGCAGGTGGATGACGACTCCAAAGGCATTTTGGGTCACAGAAGCGGGGAAGGCAGAAATCCGCAGTGTCGGTTCTAACGATAGCTCTGATCTGATCAGGGTCAGTACGCTGTATTCCGGGATTAGCCGCGGCACTGAGCGGTTGGTGTTCCGCGGGCAGGTCCCGATCAGTGAGTTTGAAACCATGCGCGCACCTTTTCAGGAAGGGCAGTTCTCATTTCCGATCAAATACGGATATTCGGCAGTGGGCACCGTGGAAACCGGACCAAGACAAGGTGAGGTGATCTTTGCGTTGCACCCACATCAAACCGATTTTTTCATCCCTTCCGAAGCGGCCATAGGGCTTGGCCCGGACGTTCCACCGGAGCGCGGTGTTTTGGCGGCCAATATGGAAACCGCGCTGAACATTGTGTGGGACGCCGGTGTGCGCCCCGGAGACAGAATTGCCATTGTAGGTGCCGGAGTCGTTGGTGCTCTGGCAGGTTATCTGAGTGCCAGAATCGTGGGTACTGACGTTTGTCTGATTGATATCGATTCAACAAAATCCGACTTAGCGCAAAGACTGGGCTGTGATTTTACAACGCCAGATGATTTGCAGACGGATATGGATGTCGTTATTCACGCCTCGGCGACATCCGAGGGTCTTGCAACAGCGATTTCGGTGGCTGGTTTGGAATCAACTATTGTCGAAGCCAGTTGGTATGGAACGCAGCCGACGACTGTACTGCTGGGGGCGCAGTTTCATCAAAAACGTCTACGGATTGTCAGTAGCCAAGTTGGTCGAATACCCGCGACTATGGCTCCGCGTTGGACTTATAGTCGGCGGTTAGCCAAAGCGATCGAGTTTCTCAGCGATCCAGCGCTGGACGCATTGATTTCCGGCGAGACCGCGTTCAATGACCTGCCCAATGCATATGCGGCGATCCTGGATGACCCCAACACGTTGTGTCACAGGGTTAGGTATTCGCAGCCATGACGAATACAGGGGATTTGAACGCGCAGCTTTCAGCAGATGCATCGGAACATTTGCGCGTTATGGCACAGGCCGCGTGGCAGGCCGGTCAGGGATTGCGGTATGCCTATGAAAACCGCCAGGACTTAACCGTTACACAAAAGACGAAAGGTGATTTTGTTTCGGACGCAGATCGCAATGCCGAGGCCGCGATCGCCCGCGTCCTGACAAACGCCTTCCCCGACTACGGCTGGCAAGGCGAAGAAACCGGAGATCGACCAAGTGCAAACGGTGATTTGAAGTGGGTTGTCGATCCGTTGGATGGAACGACAAATTTTTTGAAAGGCATTCCGCATTGGGCAGTGTCGATTGCCTTATGTAAGGGTGATGATGTTCTTGCCGGCTTGATTTATGACCCGTTAAAGGCAGAACTTTTCTCGGCCGAAACAGGGTGCGGGGCGTATTTGAATGGCAAGGCCATCGCCGTCAGCGATGAGGCTGAGCTTGCGTCTGCTTTGTTTGCAACAGGTGTACCCGCAGGTGGGCGGGTGACGTATTTGAAACCAGCCTTGGGCGATCTGGAGCGGCTTATGCCGAAATGTGCCGGAATTCGCAGGGCAGGGGCGGCAGCTCTTGATTTGGCATATGTCGCGGCGGGTCGACTGGAAGGATACTGGGAAAGAAACCTTGGTACTTGGGACATCGCTGCGGGTATGGTTTTGGTTCAGGAGGCTGGCGGAGTTGTGCAGCCGCTCTGGTTGGATCGCAGCATCATGTCGTCGGGTTCGATCCTGGTCAGTAACCAAGCATTGGCCGAGGAGCTTATGCAAAACGTCCGTTCCTCGTTCCACAATCCTTAGCCCGAACATAGGTTGGGTCGCCCTCTGTAACTTAAAACTTTTGGTGGTTGGTCAAAACGCTACTGCCTTTAGTGCTCTAAGAAACCCGGTGTTCTAACGTTGGGTTTTCTGCCGGAAATGTCTCGTTTCACTTGCATACCCCTCAGCTAAGGTTTCTGGTGCAGATCAACAGTTCTTCAGGAGGATCGCAATGCCACAAACCGCCGACACAAACCGCCGTATCGTCCTTGCTGAACGACCAAATGGGCAGCCCGATGAAAACACGTTGCGGCTTGAAACCACAGATATCCCAGAGCCTGGTCCCAACGAAATGCTGGTGCGCACAGTTTTTCTGTCGCTTGACCCCTATATGCGCGGCCGGATGAATGACGCCAAATCATACGCAGAACCAGTTCCGATTGGTGGTGTCATGACGGCACAGGTCGTGGGGCAGGTGGTGACGTCTAACCTTGAAGGATATGAAGCCGGGGATTTCGTCCTCAACATGAGCGGTTGGCAAGACTACGCGGTCTCGGACGGAACGCAGGTTGTTAATCTTGGCAAGTCGCCGGAAAACCCATCATGGTCATTGGGTGTCTTGGGAATGCCTGGATATACCGCCTATGCAGGTTTGCTGAAGATTGGTGAGCCGAAGGCGGGTGAAACTGTTGTTGTCGCTGCTGCTGCGGGGCCAGTTGGCGCAACCGTCGGACAGATCGCAAAGCTCAAGGGGTGCCGCGTGGTCGGTATCGCAGGTGGGCCGGAAAAATGCGCTCATGTCGTCCAAAACTTAGGGTTTGATGCCTGTCTGGATCATCGGTCCGACGATTTGGCGGCGCAATTGAAAGAGGCATGCCCAGATGGGATTGATGTTTACTTTGAAAACGTCGGCGGCAAGGTCCTGTATGCAGTGTTGCCGCTTTTGAACCCGTTTGCGCGTGTACCTGTTTGCGGGATCGTCTCCTGGTACAACTTACCGGGCCTTCCTGATGGGCCGGATATGGCCCCGGTAATCATGGGAACTTTGCTGCGCATGAAGGTCAAAATGCAGGGGTTCATCATCTTCGATAACTTCGGTCCCGAAGTGTATCAGGAGTTTGTTCAGGACATGACCGGCTGGCTTCGGGATGGTGCAATTTCCTACAAGGAACACGTGGTCGAAGGCCTAGAGAACGCCCCAGATGCGTTCAACCAGCTGTTGGCAGGCGGCAATTTCGGCAAGATGGTCGTAAAGGTCGCGTGACTTAAGACTGCAGGCGATGGGTCGTTAGGTGCCATCGCCTGCCTCATAGAACAGGCGAAACCATGGGTCTGTCTGAGGCTAACAGCGTGATTGCAAAACGCCCATGGCATCGTCAAATGCTTTGACATCTTCTTCGGCTCGTGCGGTCAGATGTGCGCCTTCCAACAAAGCCAGCGTCGCGCGGGCTTCGGCCATAGGATCGGTGATACCTATGATTGACCGGTCTTCTAGGCCCAGTTCAAACACGGATTTGATCTGAGTGGTCATCATGGCCCGGAAGCTTCGAATTTTCTCGATCACGTCCTCTGAAAGGCTTTCACGGCTCCCAATCAGCGACACGCATAAACAGAGGGTTTTACCCTCGTTCAGTGCACTTCGGTAAAGCGAGATGAACGCCTGCAATTGCTGCGCACCAGTCGCCTTCGCAGCCCTGATGCTATTGCAGTCGGCCTCCAGAACCTGATGATACCGATCCATCAAAGCCGACGACAAAGTGGCCTTGGTCGGAAAATGGTAATGGATCGAGGCTTTGCGTATACCCACAGCCGCTGCCAGGTCGGCGTAGCTAAAGCCATCGAACCCACGCGCACGCACGGCATGTTCTGCAACATCCAGCAAAGCGGTTTTGGTGTCGCTCGCCATAGGCGTCAAACCTTTTCCATCATCACCTGCGCCAACGCGTTTTCTGCCGCTTCCAACGCCCCTTCGAGGTATCCGCCGAACTGCGGCGCAACTTCGGTTCCAGCAAAGATCAACCGACCCTGCCAGAGGTTATGTAGTTCACGAGGCAAGCCGTATCGCGGGTGGGCAAATAGCGGTTGGTGGTCCTCTTGTGTGGCAGTGTAAGGGTCAAAGGCCCAATCCTTTATCATCAGCGTCTTTGGATCGGCAGCTTCGGGACCAAACAACCGGATGAGCTGATCCAGTACAGCCAGCCGCAGTCGCTGTTCGTCCTGCCGGGCCTGTGGCGGTACGCCAATGAACCCAAACAAGGCATAAGGACCACCGCTTTCGGGCGATGCGTCGTGGATTTCGACCATTGGGCCGCGACGACTCATTGCGTCGCCCGATAAACCGGCGACCCTCCAAAACGGCTGCTCGTAAACTGCGACCGCCTTGGCTTGTCCAGCCATCCACGTCGCGATTCCTGTCATCGCCGCTTGGGTTTCTTGCGGCATTGCCGGAGAAAATGACAATGCGCTTGCCACCCTAGGCGGCAAAGCCAGAACGACTTTTTCGGCGTGGATGTCCTGACCAGATTGGGTGGTTGCTATTACCCCGCTTTCGGTTTTTGTCAGACCCTTTACGGGCGACGACATCAACAACCGTTTTTCCGGCAAGCCTTCGACCAGTTTGTGGGTCAAAAGGCCAAGCCCGCCTGACAGGCGATACGACCCTTGCATTGAAGAAAAACCTTTGTCGCGTTCGACGCGGCCATCTTCGTTTTCATAAACAAACGTGCCACTTGAATATTGTTCAAACCATCCCAACCCTAGGTTTTTAAGTAATGCGGCGATGCGCGGTTGCCCCGGCCAGAACCAGGCCGGTCCCAGATCAAAGTGCCCATCATCGACCGTTTCGGCCAGAATCCGTCCGCCCGGGCGCTCGCGTGCTTCGACCAACAGATAGTCGTGACCTTGCTCTTCCAATTGCGAGGCAAGGCTCAGCCCTGACAATCCAGCCCCTATGATCAGGGTCTGCGCGTGCATGTTTCAGAAACCCTCGGACGCTGGGCGAAGGTCCAGTTCATGGGTCCATGTGGACTGAGGTTGATGCGCAAGCTGCCAATAAGCCTCTGCAATTTCGTCCGGTTTCATCATTTTCGCCGGGTCCAGGCTGTGCAGATCTCGGGATCGGGGCGTATCAATGATACCGTCCAGGATTACATGCGAAACATGCACACCCGCAGGCTGGTATTCGCGTGCCAGAGACTGGGTCAGCCCGCGCAGGGCAAATTTAGCCGACGCAAAGGCTGAGAACCGCGCCCCGCCCCTTAGGGAAGCCGTTGCACCGGATACGATCAATGCTCCACCGCCTCCTTGGACCATGGGTTGAAGGACGCTTTGTCCAACGACGGCCAAGGTTTGGACCATCGACGTCCAGGTTCTCTGATAGTCTTCCAGATTTGTTTCGGCAAAAGGCGCGATCACCAACTCGGCCGTGTTGTGCACAACTATTTTGGGCGGGCCGTATGTTTCGATCAGGTCAGAAATGATCGGAGCGACACTATCCGGGTCGGACAGATCGACTTGATGAAATGGAGCCACCGTTTCCTCGGGTCGGGTGCGACCCAGACCAATGGCGGTCATTCCGCCCTGTTCAAAACGCGCGAGAAGAGATTGGCCAAGGCCGGCCCCTGCGCCAGCGACAAGCGCTAAAGGTCTATCATTTGTCATAAGTTATACCGCCGGTGGTTTAGCAAAGGGCAGATGCCCGGTTTTCATCCAAAGCTTAGCACCGCCGGCGCCCGCAAGGACAGTTAAGGGCGCGCCTTCTGGCAAGCGCAGCCAGTCGTGTTTGTTCAAAATGTCGCCATCTGCTGTAAGCGAGCCATCTATAACCAAAAGCTCTGTACCGCCTGATGCTGTCGAAGTCATCGTGGCCCCGGCATCCAGGTGGCTATAGGTGACAACCTCGCGCGGGTCTTTGTGCAGGATTGCCGTAGCTACTCCATCCACGGGATCGCTTAGCTCATCCGCCATGGTTTTGCGGAATTGCGTTCGATCGTCCATGTCAAATTGCCATAGTTTAACAAAGATCGTGCATCCGGGTTCTGACCCAGGCGTGTGCTTGGAGGTTGGAGGGTTGCGCACATAGGTTCCGGTAGGAAAATCTCCGTGCTCGTCTTGAAAAACGCCGTCCAGAACGATGAATTCCTCGCCGCCCGTGTGTGTATGAGCTGAAAACTTGCTGCCAGGTGCATAACGCACGATTGTCGTTGCCCGCGCGACCTCACCACCCATGCGATCCAGCATTCGGCGATCTACACCCTTCATGGGGGAGGCCTGCCACTCAAGCTGATCCGAATGCACAACCACGCGGGACGAAAAGTCCGAGTTGAGTTCCATGAAAGATTGTCCTTTCGATTGGGTGCTTCTGGGTTCACTCTCTGGTTTGCAGCTGGAATAAACCTATTAGTAGGTAGGTAGCAAATCAAGTTCGCGTTAACGGGTATTTTGTGGGGCCTTGGATCTCGTTTGGGATCAGGTCTGATGTTGGTGATTAAACGGAGTTGGTTCGTCAAAAGATTACCGTATTAGACATTCGTCTAGCGGTAATTATAGAGCCAGAGTTCCAGACTTCCCGCTCGTTTATGAGCTCGCTTTCCCGACAGTGCTGCCGGGAATTAACCTGAAGCCTACGTCTTTCGCTGATTTGACAGGTTCACCATTGATCTGAGCCAGCACCATCTCGGCGGCAATTTGACCGATTTTCAGATGGGGTACGGCGATCGAGGTCAGACGGTATGGCTGAATTGCAGAAATCGGCAGATCTCCCCAGCCTGCGATGCCGATATCTTCGGGAACGCGCAGACCTACTTTTTGCACGTATTGCAGACCACCGACAGCCATATTGTCGTTTTGGTAAAAGATCGCCTCAATATCGCGATGGGCAGCCAAAAGCTGCTCAGTCCCGTAAAACCCGGTGTAGAACCCGGGCGTATCTTTCAGCAGCAGTTGCTTTTCAAGGCGTCCGTTTGCGTCCTCGACAGCTTTGGAGAACCCGTTCAGGCGGGCCGTCGCAGCGTTGGCGACATCATGGGACGTGCCGACATAGCCAAACTTCCTGTAGTCCATTCCGGCCAGATACCGCCCCATGCTGTAACCACTATCAAAGTGGTTCAGGCCGACACACATGTCCAAGGGGCTGGAATTGAAATCCCAGATTTCCACCAAAGGAATCCCAGCACCGCGCAGCATCTGTATGGCCTTGGGGCTGTGCGAACGTCCGGTGACGATTAGCCCGGCAGGCTGCCACGACAATACGGTTTCGATCCATTTCTCTTCGTGATCGATTTCATGTTCCGTCAGGCCAAGAACTGTTTGATGCCCGAACGCGCCCAGTTTGCGGTCGATCCCTTCCAGCACTTGTGCAAAGATCTCATTGCCAAGCTCAGGGATGCTGACACCGACAAAAGTAGACTTTTTGTCCCCCGCAAAAACCGTCGCCAAGCGATTCGGCAAGTAGCCCAAACGGTCGACTTCGGCCATCACCTTGGCGCGGGTCTTTTCGGAAAATCCGCCTTCATCGCGCAAGACTCGGCTGGCGGTCATCTTTGACACGCCCGCGGCCTTGGCAACCTCGGCAAGGCTTATTTTATTGTTTTTGCTAGATTTATCCGGATCGCTGCTCATTTACGTTACGGGTAACTCTTTTTTATTGACATCTGAGTGGCCTGAGAGAATGCTAACGTAACGTTACGGGTAACTCAATACGTTGTTGAGGAGCAGCAGAGTTACCGCGATCTGGGAGGAGGCTGCCGTGCCCGGCACTGCACAAAACAATCTGTTCTTTGACGGGATAAAGAAGCATTTTGGAGGCACCTATGCCTTGCGGGATGTATCCCTGAATATCGAACGCGGCGAAATCGTTGCCTTGTTGGGTGAAAACGGCGCGGGTAAATCGACGCTGATCAAGATATTGGGTGGCATCCACAAGGCCGATGAAGGCCGTGTTCTGATTGACGGTCATGCCTACGAGCACCGCCCGGGCGGTTTCGGTGAGCGGCAGTCTGTGGCCTTCATTCACCAGGACCTGGGCATGATCGAATGGATGACGGTTGCTGAAAACATCGCGTTGGCGCTGGGTTATTCGCGCAAGAACGGTTTGATCAACTGGAAGACTGTTGATGAATTTGCCCAACAAGCTTTGGACAAGGTCGGGTGTGACTTTGACCCGACGACGCGGGTGCAAGACTTGTCACGCACCGAAAAGTCTCTGGTTGCCATCGCGCGGGCGCTTGCCGTCGATTGCGACTATTTGGTTTTGGATGAGCCCACAGCGTCGCTGCCTGCCGATGAGGTTGAGCGTTTGTTCGAGGCTTTGCGCCCGCTGAAAGAACAGGGCGTTGGAATGATCTATGTCTCACACCGGCTGGACGAGATTTTCCAAATTGCCGATCGCGTCGCGGTTTTGCGTGATGGTGAGTTGGTGGGTTTGCGCAGCATTGACCACACAACGCCCGAAGAACTGGTTTACATGATCGTTGGGCGTAAGACCCGGCAAGTGATCAAACCTGACACGCCACCCGGCGAAACCATTCTGAAGGTCGACGGCCTGAACATGGACGCCGCCCACAATGTCAGTTTCAAGCTGCAGTCAAATGAGATTGTGGGTTTGGTTGGTCTGCGTGGTGCGGGGCATGAAAACGTATCGCGCGCCCTTTTTGGGGCCGAGGTTTTTGATGGGAAAATCTCGCTGCATGGCGAGACACCTGATCTGAGTTCACCACAGACTGCCATGGCATCAGGTATTGGTTTGGTCGCGCGGGACAGAACCGAGGAATCGGTGGCTATGTCGCTGACCATTCGGGAAAACACATTTCTCAATCCGGCTGCCATCGGGCGATCGCTGTTGTCCTTCATGAGCCACCGCTCGGAAACCGATAGCGCAGCGCGTATTGGTGCCGACGTTGCTCTGTCACCAAATGACCAGAGCATGGCCATCGAAAGCTTGTCGGGCGGCAACCAGCAAAAGGTTGTAATCGGTCGGTGGTTGGAGACAAAGCGTAAGCTTTTGATTTGCGAAGACCCGACTGCCGGCGTGGATGTTGGCGCGAAAGCGGAAATCTACGCCCTGCTGAACAGGGCAATGGAAGACGGCGTAGGCATCATCGTTGTGTCGACTGATTTTGAGGAAGTCGCCGCCATTTGCCACCGCGCCATCGTCTTTAGTCAGGGCCAGATCGTGCAAGAGCTGACGGGCACTGAACTGACAACCGAAAACCTCATACAGGCAGCCTCGGCGTCGAACGCTGTTGCGAGTTAAGGAAAACGAAGATGCAATCGCTTGAATCCAACGCATTGGAACCCACAAAGGCCGAGCTGAAAAATGCTTCGCTCAAGACCCGTATTCTCAGGTTTTTGCCTGTCTATGGGTTGGTGTTGTTGACCGGGTTTCTGATCATCCTGTTTTCCATTTTGTTGCCGAATACATTCCCGACGTTGTTGAACCTACGGGCGATTATTTCGGACAAGGCGATCATTGCCTTGTTGTCGCTGGGCGCAATGATCCCGATGGCCGCCGGACGGATCGACCTGACGGTCGGGTACGGTATCGTGCTGTGGCACATTTTGGCGATTTCCTTGCAGACTCTGTACGGCATACCCTGGCCGATTGCTGTGGCGATTGTCCTATCGCTGGGCTTGCTCACTGGGTTTCTGAACGGTCTGTTGGTTGAGGTTGCCAAGATCGACAGCTTCATCGCCACGCTGGGCACCGGTACGGTTCTGTATGCGCTGGCCCTATGGCACACCGGTGGTCGCCAGATGGTTGGTGCCTTGCCCGAGAGTTTCTATGCAATCAACGGCACCTTTGTCTTCGGCCTGCCAATCACCGGGTTCTATGTGCTGGGGATCACGGTCGCGATGTGGCTGATCCTGGAATACACGCCCATTGGTCGGTACCTCTATGCGATTGGTGCCAACCAGCGCGCCGCGCAGCTGAACGGTATCCCGACGCGCAAATTCGTCATCGGCGCCTTCATGTCATCGGGCCTGATCACCGCCTTTGCCGGGGTGTTGCTGGCGTCGAAACTGCGGATCGGGCAAGCCTCGGTCGGTTTGGAATTCCTGTTGCCTGCTTTGGTTGGGGCCTTCCTTGGCTCGACCACTATCAAGCCGGGACGTGTGAATGTTTGGGGAACAGTCGTGGGTGTCGCGATCCTGGCTGTTGGTATCTCGGGCATTCAACAATTCGGTGGGTCCTTCTGGGTCGAGCCGATGTTCAACGGTGTCACGCTTCTGATCGCAATCGGCATTGCCGGTTACGCACAGCGGCGCAAAGGCGCCAACAAGTAACAACGCATAAGGGAGGAGATTATGCTGAAACGGACGTTCATGGCGGTATCCGCCGCTGCCCTTCTGACCGGTCTGGGTGTGCCTGTGGTGGCCGAGACCGCCTTTGACGGGCCAACCACTGGCCCCAAGGCCGCTGAGGGTAAGTCAATCGTAGTCGTCGCTGCAGACCTGAAAAACGGCGGTATTCTGGGTGTGACCAACGGAGTGGAAGAGGCCGTTGACGCCATCGGCTGGGAAGTACGGGTTTTGGACGGCGCGGGCTCGATCCAGGGTCGGACCGGGGCGATCGGTCAGGCGCTGGCCTTGCAGCCCGACGGCGTCATCATCAACGGCTTTGACGCTGTAGAACAGCAGGCCGCGCTAGAAGGCATCGTGGATGCGGGCATTCCGATTGTCGCGTGGCATTCGGGCCCCAAGATTGGTTGTGATGCGCCGGGCGGTATCTTTGCGAATGTCTCAACTGACGCAATGACCGTCTCCGAGGTGGCTGCCGAATGGGCCATGGATGACGGCGGTGATGGCGTGGGTGCGATCATCTTTACCGACTCGACCTATCAGATCGCTATCGACAAGGCCGACCGCATCAAAGAAACCATCGAGGCCGCCGGTGGTAAGGTGCTGGAATATGTGGATACACCCATCGCCGATACATCCGCCCGCATGGGGCCGCTGACAACCAGTTTGTTGCAGAAATACGGTGATCAGTGGACGCATGCCTTGGCAATCAATGACCTCTATTTCGATTTCATGGGCCCGGCATTGGCTGCTGCGGGCATTTCGTCCGATGACGGCCCGCAGGCGGGATCTGCTGGTGACGGTTCCGAGGCTGCGTTCCAACGTATTCGCAGCGGCAACTATCAGACCATCACCGTGGCCGAGCCGCTGAACCTGCAGGGTTGGCAACTGGTGGATGAGCTGAACCGCGCCATTCAGGGCGAGGCGTGCTCGGGCTATATCACATCGCCCGCGCTGGTGACTGAGGCCGGGCTGGCCAAGCTGGGTGACAGCAACCAGTTCGACCCGGACACCCCGTACCGCGAGGCGTATTCGAAAATCTGGGGCAAGTAACCCCGCGGGTGGTCCCGGCATCGGGGCCACCTCCAACTGAGATGACACAGCGCAGAGTGCTCAAGTGGTCCTTTGACCACCATGGCGGAGCTTTGCGCAGAGGAGGAAACCATGAGCGATCAGCCATTGGTTGAAATGAAGTTCATTACCAAGCGGTTCGGTGGTGTGACTGCGCTGCAGGACGTAGACCTTGCGGCCTATGCGGGCGAAGTGCTGGCGATTGTTGGTGACAACGGGGCGGGTAAATCGACACTGATCAAGATCCTGACCGGGGTTTATCAGCCAACAGAGGGGCAGATCTTTCTGGATGGTCAGCCGCTGGAAATGGCCAGCCACTCCGATGCAATCGCAAACGGAATAGACGCGGTCTATCAAACACTGGCCTTGGCAGATCATCTGACACCAGCGGCCAACATGTTCTTGGGGAATGAACTCACCACAAGCTTTTTCGGGATCCCCTTTCTGGACAATAAACGCATGAAGTCCGAGGCTGCCCGCGTTCTGGAAGAACGTCTGGGTGTTCGGCTGCGGTCCATGGATGTGATGACTGAAAGCCTGTCGGGTGGGCAAAGACAGGCCGTTGCGATTTCGCGGGCCGTCTACCACGAAGACCTGCGTTTGCTGGTGATGGACGAACCGACCGCCGCTTTGGGCCCGCAAGAGACTGCGCGGACACTGAAACTGATCAAGGCACTGCGTGAACAAGGGCTCGCAGTTATCCTGATCTCACACTCGCTGGATGACGTGTTCGAGGTGTCTGATCGCATCCATGTGCAGCGCCGCGGACGTGCCGTTGGTGTGGTCAAAACAGCCGAAAGTTCGGTGCAAGATGTTCTGGGCCTCATCGTCGGTGCCCAGGATGCGGCTGCGTGAGGAGAACCAGATGTCGACAACAACCACGCATCCCGAACGAACCATCATGGACCGGCTGGAGCCCTATCTGGCTTTCATTGGTCCGATGGTCATGATCCTCGCGATCCTGATTTTCATGGGGATTGCGGAACCCGCTCGGTATTTTCGCCTGACAAACCTGAACCTGATCTTGCTGGATGCGGCGCTATATATGCCGATGGCCATGGCGATGACCTTTGTGATCACGCAGCGCGGGATTGATCTGTCGATTGGCTCGGTCGCGGCACTGTCGGCCATTCTGATGGCGTTTCTGGTCAAGCAATATGGGTTTCCCGCGTGGATCGCCGTGCCGCTGGCCATTCTGATGGGCGCAATCATGGGCCTGATCAACGGTCTGGTTATCACCCGGTTCAAAGTGCCGGACTTAATCGGCACGCTGGCCATGGACCTTGTCTATCGCGGTCTGGCGCTGGTCATTGCCAAAGGTCTGGTGCTGGCGCGTTTCCCCGATCTGATCACTGAGATCGGGCGCGGCCAAATCCCCGGCTTTATCCCCGTGCCTGTCGTGCTCGGCCTGATCACCATGGCCGTTGGCTATGTGGTTCTGACCCGCACCTATTTCGGACGCTACACAATTGCCATCGGTTCGAACCCCGAGGCCAGTGAGATGACCGGCGTCGCGGTCGATCGCCACAAGATATATGCTTATGTGCTGATGGGCGCTGCGGCGGCAATGGCGGGCGTGATGCTGACGGGTAAACTGAACGCGATCCAGGCGACCTCGGCCCCATATTTCAACCTGCACGTCATCGCGGCGGTGGTTGTGGGCGGAACGTCCCTGTTCGGCGGACGGGCCTCGATGCTGGGTTCGCTGGCCGGTGTGTTGCTGCTGTCGATGATGATCAATGCGCTGGTGACTTTGCGGATCGAATTCTTCTGGCAATCCGTCGCCTCGGGCGTGGTGATCGTCAGCTCGGTCGCGCTCTACACCTGGATGCAGAAGAAGGACCGGGATGGCGCGCATGGCCTGATGTCTGCGCTGCGTAGCAAAGAAGCACAAAAACTCATCCGTTTTTCAGCCGCGCTGATTGGCGCACTGATCCTGTTGCTGGCCCTTGGGGCGGGACTGGCAACCGCGCCTACGCCAAGCGGCTAAGGCAACAAAAAAGATGGTGCGCCGAGAGGTAGGAGCCTCGGCGCACCTGCAAGACCCCACAATGTTCGCGAAAGGGAGGACTTACCGTGAAACAATTGAACAAAGCACTACTGACGACAAGCGCGTTTTGCCTGTGTGCAGCGGCCGCCATGGCAGAAAGCAATCTGCCACTCAGGGAACTACCGGGCATCGCAGATCGCGATTACTGGGTGCCGGGTGAAGTGAATGCTGAAGGTAAGCTTGAGGCGCTGCAGGCGACCACTGGCGCCGCAGCCGTGCCTTATTCCGGTGCACAGGACGGGCCGCTACAGATCGCGCTGATTTATCCGTCTGCGGATACCTCTGACTTTTGGGCGCGCAACTACCTGGCGATGACAAAACGTCTGGATGAGCTGGGGATCGAGTATGAAACGACCGAATTCGCCAGCCGCCAGATCGAACACAGCCTGCAATCGACCTATGCCAATCAGGTGGTGCAGGATGCGGACCTGTATGACTTCGTCATCTTCGGCCCGTCGGAGCTGGCCATTCAGGCCGACAATATCGACAAGATGGCTGGTAATGATGGCTTTGCCACATTCGTCTGGGCCTTTCACACGCCGCCCAAGGATCTGACCAATCAGCCTGACGCGTGGTTCGACTTCAGCTCAGCCGCAGGTGCGCTGACCATGTGCGACTATATGCTGGAGCGTCTAGGCAACGATGTGACAATGGCGATGAACCGCGGCATTCCGGGTATCACCGACGATCAACGCTCGGGCGATTTCAAGGCCTGCGTTGAAGATAAAGGAAACTGGACCACCGTTTACGAACACTATGGTGAATATCAACGTGAAGGTGGCTTTGAGGGTACCAGCCTGATCCTGCAGGCCTATCCAGAGGCGACGATCATCCACAACGCGAACACCGCGATGGCGATGGGATCCGTTGAAGCTCAGGTTGCGGTCGGCAAAGAGAAAGACGTTTTCTCCACTGGCTGGGGCGGCACAGGCCTTGAGCTGGATGCGATCCGCCGGGGTGAGCTGGACGCGACACCCATGCGTATGGGCGATGACGTAGGCGCGGCCACCGCCGAGGCGATCAAGGCGCATATGGAAGGTCGTCAGGACGAATTGCCCTTTGTATTTCTTGGCCGGATAACGGTTGCTCATGACCAGATGAGCGCCGATGAGTTAAACGCGCTGGAACAGGAAGCATTCCGCTTTTCGGGCGTTGGAGCTCTGGAACGCTGAGAAACCATCCGTGGCCAGCTTGCGAGTGGCTGGCCACGGATACCAATGAAAAGTTGCGACCGGAGGAAGTTTGAATGGCGCAATCCATGATGTTGATCGAGAAGTGCAGCCACTGTGTGAGTTGGTATGACATTGAAACCGGCGCCCTGCAGGGGCGTTTGGATTTGCCGCATTTCCCTCATGAATTCGTTGTCGACGCAGATTTCCACTATGCCTATGTCGGCCATTACGGCGTGCAGAACTCGGGCATTGATGGCATTGATGGCCGTTCCGTCATCGTGATCGACATCCGCAAACAAGAAATCGTGCACACCTACGATCTGGGCGAACACGCACGCCCGCATGGTATCGGGTTGGACGGGCAGGGGCGGCTTTATGTCCTGTCGGAATGGACTGGTCATCTGCTTGTAAAAGAAAACCCGCGTGCCTTCGATCAGGGATGGGATCACATCACCCCCACGGGGGGCACAAAATGCCATCTGTTCGCGCTGACCAAGGACGGGCACACGGCCTATTCGATGAACCTGACCTCGGGCGATGTGACGGTGTTCAACCCTTATGACGCTTCGGTTGCGCCGATCTCGATCAAGACCGGACAAAAGCCCGAGGGGCGGTGCCTGCGTGAAGATGTGCACACGCTTTATACCTCGCAACGCATTTCGAACACGGTCGCGGTGATCAATACCGACACGCTTGAGATCGAGCGCACCTTTCCAACGCCGGATGATCCCTGCCGCATTTACTATGACGGAAAACGCAACCGGCTGGTGACGATGAACCATTTCGGCGGCTCGTTCTCGGTCTTTGATGAAGCGACGGGTGAGATGCTGCACGAACAGAAAACCCCGGCAAATCCGCTGGCGCTATGCATCGATGACGAGGCCGCATTCGCCTATATCGCCATCGATTGCGAGCAGGTGCAGCGGTTCAACCTTGATACGTTCGAAGTGGTGCAGACCTTTGACACGGGCGAGGAACCGGACGTGATGGTCATCCTGCCCGATGGATTTTCCAAACACTGGGAGAATGCGGCATGACCAAGCCCCGTATTGCCATAGTCCCCGGAGACCCGTCCGGTATTGGGCCCGAGTTGATTGCCAAACTGCTCAATCAGGAGGGCGTGCAGGACGCTGCCGATATCGTGTTGGTCGGTGACAGCCACCTATGGCAGCGCGGCGCCGAGCAGGCCGATCTGGAGGTGCCTTTGAACACGGTGGCCGAGGTGGCGGGTCAACCTGGTCTTAGCCATCTAGAGCTGGATACGATCGCACCCGAAGACGTGCAGATCGCCGAGGTCACGGTTGAAGGGGGCACCACCGCGCTGCGCTGTCTGGACAAGGCGTTGGATCTTGCCATGGCGGGTCAGGTGGACGGCATCCTGTTTGGCCCCTTCAACAAGGCTGCGATGACCGCTGCGGGCCTGAATGCCGAAGATGAGCACCGCTATATGGCGCGGTACATGGGGCATACCGGTTATCACTCGGAACTGAATGTTCTGGATGAGTTGATGACGACCCGTGTGACCTCTCATATCGGGCTTAAGGACGTGGCGGCCAATATCACCGAAGAGGGGATATTGAAGGCTGTTAATCTGGCCAATGACACGCTGCGCAAGGCGGGCAAGGCGCGCCCGAATATCGCGGTTGCGGCGTTGAATCCGCATGCGGGCGACAATGGCAAGTTTGGTCGGGAAGAGATCGACATTCTGGAACCTGCCGTCCGCAAGGCGCAGAAAAAACAGATGAATGTGACGGGGCCGTGGCCCTCGGACACGGTGTTCCTGAAGGCGCAACGCGGTGAGGTGGATGCTGTCGTGACCATGTATCACGACCAGGGCCAGATCGCGATCAAGCTGATGGGTTTTGAACGCGGTGTGACCGTCGCAGGCGGGCTGCCCATCCCGGTCGCAACCCCAGCCCATGGAACCGCTTTTGATATTGCCGGACAGAACAAGGCCAATCCGGGCGCAACACGGCAGGCGTTCGACCTGCTGGTGCGCATGGCCAAAACACATCGCGCCGAACGCAGCGCGGACTGAGAGGACCAAGATGACCAAGATTAAATCCGTACGCACCCGCGTCTGGAACTGGACCGGCCCCACCGTGCCACCCACCGGCAATTTCTGCACCAACGCCTCGGACGCGCTCTATGAAAAGGGCGATGCGATGTCGTCCTTCCGGTTCCACCAATGGCTGACCTGCGAGATCGAGACCGATGACGGCACGGTGGGCATCGGCAACGCAGCCCTCGCGCCCTCGGTTGTCAAAGCTGCGATTGACGAATGGTTCGCCCCGCTGGTGATTGGGGAGGACCCGTTTGACTACGCCTATCTGTGGGAGAAAATGTATCGCCGCAGCCACGCCTGGGGGCGCAAGGGGATCGGGATGATCGCGATCTCTGCTGTTGATCTGGCGATCTGGGATCTGATGGGCAAGCTGGCCGGTAAGCCCGTGTTCAAACTGTTGGGCGGACGTACCAAAGAAAAGATCCCGGTCTATTACTCCAAGCTTTATTCCGGCCCCATCGACGTGATGCAGGCTGAGGCCGCCGAGGCGCAAAAGAACGGCTATTCCGCCTATAAGATGCGGTTCGGCTGGGGGCCCAAGGACGGCATGGCGGGCATGCGCGAAAACCTCAAACGGGTTGAAGCTGTGCGTGAGGTTATCGGCTATGACGCCGATCTGATGGTCGAATGTTATATGGGCTGGAACCTGGACTACACCAAGCGGATGCTGCCCAAACTGGTCAAATACGAACCCCGCTGGCTGGAAGAGCCGGTGATTGCCGATGATGTTGAAGGCTATCGTGAGCTGAACGCGATGAACATCATCCCGATCTCGGGCGGGGAGCATGAATTCTCGATCATCGGCTGCAAGGACTTGATTGAGAAAAAGGCCGTCAGCGTCCTGCAATATGACACCAACCGCGTAGGCGGCATTACGGCTGCACAAAAGATCAACGCGATTGCCGAGGCGCATCAGATACCGGTCATCCCGCATGCCGGGCAGATGCACAACTATCACCTGACCATGGCCAACGCGAATTGCATGATCAGCGAATACTTCCCCGTCTTCGATGTCGAGGTGGGGAATGAGCTGTTCTACTATATCTTCGAAGGCGACCCCGAAGCTGTGGACGGCTTCCTTGATCTGGATGACAATAAGCCCGGTCTGGGGATTGAGATCACGGACAAACACCTGAAACACTTTGAGATTACGGAGTAATCCATGAGCTATACCGGTATCTGGCCCGTTGCGCCGACACCGTTCCACGATGACGGCACGCTTGATCTGGAAGGGATGAAGCGCGTTCTGGATTGCCTGATCGATCAGGGCGCGGACGGGATTTGCGTGCTGGCCAATTTCTCGGAACAGTTTCTGATCTCGGACGAGGAACGCGCGATCCTGACCCGGCTGAGCCTTGAGCATGTCGCAGGACGTGTGCCGATGATCGTGACGATCAGCCATTTTGCAACCCAGATCGCGGTTGAACGGGCGCAGTTCGCCAAGGATCTGGGTGCGGATATCGTGATGATGATGCCGCCCTATCACGGGGCGCTTCTGAAGGGGAATGCACAGCAGACCTATCAACAGTTTGCAGCAGTGGGCGAGGTCGGCATTCCGATCATGGTGCAGGATGCACCTTTGTCGGGTGTCGACCTGCCGGTGCCTCTGCTGGTGCGTATGGCGCAAGAGATCGAGATGGTGAAACTGTTCAAGATCGAATGCCCCCGTGCGGCCAACAAGCTGCGGGCGCTGATTGCCGAAGGCGGCGAGGCGATTGAGGGCCCCTTTGATGGCGAGGAAGGCATCACCTTGCTGGCCGATCTGGATGCAGGGGCCACGGGGTCTATGACCTCGGGCATGATCGTGGATCAGATCAAGCCGGTGATCACCCATCACCACGCGGGCCGCATTGACGAGGCGACCGCCGCGTATGGCCGTGTAGCGATGGTGATCAACCATGAAAACCGTCAATGCGGCTGGCAATCCTGCAAGGCCGCGATGGTCGAAGGTGGGGTCATCGGATCCGAATTCTGCCGCCACCCGATTGATCCGCTGCAACCGGCGATCCGTCAGCGTTTGATAGACCTTTTGAAACCACTGGACCCGATGGTCCTGAAATGGGGAAAGTAAGATGATCCTTGGACAAAACCTGATCGACGGCAATTGGGTCGGATCAGATAACCTGCGCGCTTCTGACGACCTTGAGGGCCAAAGCTTTGCGCAAGCCACCACTGCGCAGGTGAATGAGGCCTGCAAGGCCGCACGGCGCGACTTCCGCGCCTATTCCGGCAAATCACGGGCTGAGCGTGCGGTGTTCCTGCGCGCGATTGCCGACCAGATGGATGTGTTGGGGGATGAGATTACCCAAACCGGCATGGCCGAGACTGGCCTGCCCGAAGCACGGCTGGTGGGTGAAAGAGGTCGCACCACAGGCCAGCTGCGCATGTTCGCCGACCTGATCGAAGACACCCATTACCTTGATACCCGTAAAGATGGCGCAATCCCCGATCGGACACCTCTCCCCCGTCCTGATCTGCGCCTGACGCACAAAGCTATTGGCCCCGTGGCCGTCTTTGGTGCGTCGAACTTCCCGCTCGCCTTCTCCACGGCGGGCGGGGACACCGCTTCGGCCTTGGCCGCAGGATGCCCGGTCATCGTCAAGGGCCACAGCGCCCATGCCGGTACCGCCGAACTGGTCGCCCAAGCCATCTCCAAGGCCATCGAGATTTGCGGCATGCCCTCAGCCACATTCCAGATGGTGCAGGGATCGGGGCGTGAGGTCGGCTCGGCCCTCGTCCAGCACCCGGACATCACCGCAGTCGGCTTTACCGGATCGCTTGCCGGGGGCAGGGCGCTTTACGATCTGTGCCACGCGCGCCCCAATCCGATCCCGTTTTATGGTGAGCTTGGGTCGGTCAACCCTATGTTCTGTTTGCCAGCCGCGATGGAAGCGCGTGCCGCTGAAATCGGCGCGGGCTGGGCGGCTTCGCTAACTATGGGAGCAGGGCAGTTCTGCACCAATCCCGGCGTTGCGGTCATGGTCAAAGGCCCCGCAGCAGACGCGTTGGAAGCCGCCTGTGTCGCCGCATTGAATGACACTGCGGAGCAGAAGATGCTGACCGACGGTATCCACGAGGCCTATGAACAAGGCGTTCGTGAATTCCGTGATCTGATGACCGAGGTTACGTCCTGCAGTGCAGCGACCGGCAAACGCGCGGCGGTGCCGGCATTGTTCAAAGTCAACGCTGCAGAATGGATGGCAAACCCCAAGCTGCAACACGAAGTGTTTGGCGCTGCTGGCATTATCGTCCTTTGCGATGACACTGAGCAGATGCAACAAGTGGCGGAATGTCTGGAAGGGCAACTTACGCTGACCTTGCACATGGACGATTCAGATGCCGCGTTGGCCAAGTCTCTGATGCCAATTCTTGAGGAAAAGGCAGGTCGTCTGTTGGCTAACGGCTATCCTACAGGGGTCGAGGTTTGCTCTGCCATGATGCATGGCGGACCCTATCCGGCCAGTACAGATGTTCGTGCAACATCGGTTGGGACACTGGGCATCGTGCGGTGGTTAAGACCTGTGAGCTATCAGAACATTCCAGACATCCTGTTGCCTGACGAGCTTAAAGGCTAGGGCTGGTCGCGTATGACAGAATGGCTGCTGTCACCCATTGATGCAGGGCGGGGCCACGATGTTGGTTTCGCCCTGTCGTGGCACGCACGCCTGATGGTGTTGGGGTGGGGCATAATTTGTCCGGCGGCCATAATCGCAGCACGTTACTTCAAAATAATGCCGGGGCAGGACTGGCCCAGGGAACTGGATAATCCAACCTGGTGGCATATCCATCGCTTCGGGCTGGGGTTTGTGCTGTTTGTGTCGGTGCCTGCGATTTTGATCCTATGGTTTGGGCCGAATACTGACCCCGCGCCACACCGATTTCTTGGGTACCTTGTGCTGAGCTTTGGAGCAGTTCAACTGCTTGGCGGTCTCGCCCGCGGTACCAAAGGTGGCCCGACCGATCCTGTTAGCGGGGCAGGGGACCATTTTGACATGACCCGCCGCCGACAAATCTTTGAACGCATCCACCGTGCTATAGGATACGCCGCTATTCCGGTTCTGGTCGGCGCTATCTTATCCGGGTTATGGGCGGCAAATGCCCCTCGGTGGATGTGGCTGGCCATAGTCATATATTGGTTCGTTCTTGGCATTATAGCTTTGCGCTTAGAGCGTCAGGGCAGGGCTTTTGATACCTACCAAGCTATTTGGGGACCGGACCCAAATCTTCCGGGCAACGATATGCCAAAGGCAGGATGGGCTACGATCAGACCGGGCGATATGCCTGAGAAAGGGACTGAATAATGTTTGGCGTGCTGGATGGTACAGGGTTCGAGGTTATCGAAAAGGAATTTGGGGCCTGCTTTATTGGCCATGCGCGGGTCGAAAGACTATGGACCGGTGCGCGCTGGTCCGAAGGCCCCGCTTGGTTCGCGGCAGGGCGCTATTTGGTTTGGTCCGATATTCCCAATAACCGTCTGATGCGTTGGGATGACACGGATGGCTCCGTCTCTGTTTTCCGCCAACCGTCAAACAATACAAACGGCAACACAGTTGATGCGCAAGGACGGTTGGTATCCTGCGAACATCTGACCCGCCGTGTGACCCGCACAGAACATGACGGCTCAATCACTGTTCTGGCTGACGCGTGGCAGGGCAAGCGTCTGAATTCTCCGAACGATGTTGTTGTGAAATCCGATGGGTCCGTCTGGTTTACCGATCCATCCTACGGGATCATGATGGATTATGAAGGCGAGCGCGCCGAAAGCGAAATTGGAGCCTGCCATGTCTATCGTGTTGACCCGGACACTGGCGAGGTTGTCGCTGTAGCAACCGATTTTGTGAAACCCAACGGCTTGGCGTTTTCCCCAGATGAAAGCACGCTATTCGTGTCGGACACTGGCATAACACATGATCCTGATGGGCCGGCTCATATCCGCAAATTTGCTGTCTCAACGGATGGTAAAACCCTGAGCGGAGGAGAGGTGTTTGCCGAATGCTCTGCCGGTGTGTTTGACGGTTTCAGACCCGACCGGCATGGCCGCATCTGGAGCTCGGCGGCCGATGGAATCCATTGTCTGAACCCGCAGGGTGACTTGATCGGAAAGGTTCACATCCCCGAGATGGTCGGCAACGTCTGTTTCGGAGGGGCGAAGTTGAACCGCTTATTCGCTGCGGGTACCAGCTCGTTGTACTCAGTGTATTTGAACGTAAACGGATGTGGATTGCCGGGCTAAAAGCCTAAGCTGAGGGTGGTCCAACCCCTAACTGATCCAGTTCAGCTAGTGAGTATGAACCACCCAAATATAAGCGCTGTAAACCTTATCCGCGACCGCGATAGGGTGGAACCCCCTGATCCGGGATCCAGACGTGAGACGGTGTTTCAGCCGTTTGCCAGAACACGTCGATGGGGATGCCGCCGCGTGGGTACCAATACCCCCCAATTCGCAACCAGCGTGGGTCCAAAAACGAAACCAGACGGCGCGCTATAGAAACAGTGCAGTCTTCGTGAAAGGCACCGTGGTTGCGGAACGATCCAAGGAACAGCTTCAGGGATTTTGACTCGACCAGCCAATCGCCGGGCACATAGTCGATCACCAGATGCGCAAAATCTGGTTGTCCGGTCATGGGGCAAAGCGACGTAAATTCAGGTGCGGTAAACCGCACGCAATAGTCGATGTCCGCCTGCGGGTTCTGGACACGTTCAAGTTCGGCTGCTTCGGGCGATGCTGGCAGTTCGGTTTTGCCGCCAAGTTGTGTCAGGTCGCTGTAGATGGTTTCCATATCAAACTCCTTCGCGGGTCAAACCCCGCGTTTATTGCCCCACAATAAGACGTGCAGCTGTGGTAAGACTCTGGGGCTGAACCAACCGTCGGCGGTGACTTTCTCGACCAGCCAAAGCAAACGATCCGACAGGGCTTGCGGATCGACGGGAAGGTCGGGGTCAACCTCGGCATTGCCCGGTTGCAGGTACAAGGGCAGAGAGGGGTAGCGTTTTGCTACTGCGCGCGCCCAGTCATAGTCGGTGTCGTCAAAGACAACGATCTTAAGCACAGTTTTCGCGCATGATTCTGCGGCTACGAGGCATGCGTCAAACGCGGCCCAATCCACGTTTTCCCCGCTCGAGGGTGGCTTTGGGCTGAGCACCAGTGTATCCAGGTCGCCAAACCAAGGTTTCGCAATCGACCCCTGGGTTTCGCAGGCAAAACGATACCCATCGGCCATGCCAAGAGCGATCAACGGCGCAAAGTTCTGGATTGCCGGGTTCCCCCCGGACAAAGATACCGTAAGGGGGCGCCCGCCGGAAAGCTCGCGCACCCGGTCCCATACGGAGTCGGTTGTCATGGCAGCCCATTCGTTGCGATAAACGGGGTCAACCGCATGCACGCTGTCGCACCAGCTGCACCGATAGTCACACCCGCCCGAGCGAACAAAGACTGTGGGCTCTCCGATCAGTGCGCCTTCGCCCTGAATGGTCGGCCCAAAGATTTCAGCGATGCGCAACCGGGTCACGGGCGATACTCAGCCCAGGTTTTCGGCGTTTCACTGACCCGGACGGCGGCCGTTTCGGGCCAACGCGCCACACACCACTCATAGAAGTGACGCGCTAGGTTCTCGGCGGTCGTCAGTATGTTCATCACATCGTTGAGGTGGCGATGATCAAACGTGTCGTCGATATAAGTCTTGAGGGACTTCAGCTCACCATAGTCGCGAACGAATCCATCGCGGTTCAGGTCCTTTGCGGCCAGCTCGACCTCGACCACATAGTTGTGGCCGTGCATCCGGGCGCATTGATGATCCTCGGGCAGGTGGGTCAACTGGTGGGAGGCCGAAAAATGAAACTCTTTGGTGATCCGGTACATCAGGCGCTTTCCTTCTGAGCCGTGGCCGACATCCAGAAATCGGGGTCTTCATAAACCGTTGGGTCCGATATACCGGCCAAATGGAACGCCTCGCGCCGTTCAACGCAGGTGCCGCAGCGGCCGCAGTGATGCTCGCCGCCTTTGTAGCAAGACCAGGTCTGGGCAAACGGCGTATTCACGCGCGCACCTTCGGTCACGATATCAGCCTTGCTGCGATGGACAAACGGCGTGAACAGAGACACGTCGGCGTACCCGTCCAAAGCCTGTTTTTGCATGGCTTCAAACGCTTGGGTAAAGGCCGGGCGGCAATCTGGATAAATAAAGTGATCCCCACCATGTACCGCAGTCGCTACGGCATCCGCCCCGCGCGCCGCAGCCGCGCCAAACGCGACCGTCAACATGATTGCGTTTCGGTTTGGTACGACGGTTACCTTCATACTTTCTTCGGCGTAGTGCCCGTCAGGCACATCCACATTGTCTGTCAGAGCGGACCCGGTCAGCACTGCGCCAACTGGCCTGAGGTCGATGATGTCATGGGGCACACCAAGACGCTGTGCGCAAGCAGCGGCATAGTCCAGTTCTTTGCGGTGGCGCTGCCCATAATCAAATGAGATCAGACCAAAGAGGTGGTGATCACTTGCCACAATATGCGCCAGCGATACCGAATCCAGCCCGCCTGAGCAGATTACGATCGTTTTCATATTTTGAACCCTTGTTTTGTTACCCGGGTAGGCTGCGACCGGGATGGGGCCTGTTACACCCGTCGCGTCAGGGTGCCAAGTCACAATTCCGAGGTTGTTATGAAAGCGCGTTGCGAAATGCACTCGAAAAAATTAGGCGGGTTTTTCAGGAAATTGGCGCTTTAGGTTTTAGTATTTGACACGCTACCCTACTAAGCTGCTGAGCAGACGCAGCAATGGCTATCAGTAAGCCTGACGAGTTGTTACGATTAATAAAGTAGACCCTGGGCGCGATGGGCGTATTTCTTATAATGGACTGATTAGGGCAATTTCATTCATCCTTGAACGAAAAAAACACCGCCAGTCGGGTGTTGACTATTTAGAACGTTCCAATTAACACATTTGGAACGTTCTAATTTCGGGGAGGGGACGACATGAGGTGGGGCTTGATCGGCGCAAGTACGGTCGCATCGCAGCATATGATTGCGGCCATCCGTGCGCAGTCCTCTCATCAGATTGCCACCGTCCTCAGTTCGGACGAGAAACGCGGCGCGGCCTATGCGTCTGAGCATGGCATCGACCACAGCACCACGGACCTAAAGGGGCTGCTGGCAGACCCTTCGATTGACGCCGTGTATATCTCGACAACGAATGAGTTGCATCTGCCGCAGGCGATGGCTGCGATTGAGGCCGGCAAGCACGTGCTGTGCGAAAAACCTCTTGCGATGACGCTGAGTGATGCCAAGGACATGGTCGATGCGGCCAGCGCAAAGGGCGTGTTGCTGGCGACCAACCATCATCTGCGCAACGCGGGGTCGCACCTGAAAATCCGCGAACTGGCAACCGATGGAGCCATCGGAACAGTTCAGGCGGTGCGGGTGGCGCATGCGGTTTACCTGCCACCCTTCCTGCAAGGCTGGCGCATCAACAACCCGGCTGCGGGGGGTGGCGTCATCCCCGATATCGTCGTGCATGACGCGGACACGGTGCGATTCCTGTTGGGGGAAGACCCTCAGACAGTCACGGCGATGGAACGATCCGAGAGCATGGGGCAGGGGGTTGAAGATACCTGTATGTCCGTCTGGCGGATGCCATCGGGCGTTTTGGTCCAGACCCACGAAGGGTTTACGATCCGCCATGCTCAGACCTCGTTCGAGGTGCACGGGACTGAGGGTTCGATCATTGCACGCAATGTAATGACGCAGCAGCCGGTGGGTCAGATAACCCTGCGCAAGGATGGCGAAGAGCGGGACGTGCCTTTCTCTGATCACAATCTCTATGTCCGGTCTGTCGCTAAATTCGCGGCGGCTGTGGCGGGCGAGGGCGAACCCGCCGCATCTGGTGTGGACGGTGTCAAATCGCTGGCCGTAGCGTTGGCTGTAAAAGAGTCTGCCTCAACCGGTCGCGCGGTTGATGTCGACTATGGGGGGCTCTGAGCTGATGTCCAAGTTTACATCTGTTTCGGATGCTGTCGCCGCCATTCAGGATGGAGCGGTTGTTACGGTCTCGTCTTCGTCTGGGCTGGGGTGCCCGGATATGCTTTTGCGCGCCATCGGAGAGCGGTTCGAAGCCGAAGGTCATCCGCGCAACCTGACGACGCTGCACCCGATTGCAGCGGGCGATATGTATGGGATCAAGGGGATCGACCATATCGCCAAAGATGGGCTCTTGGCCCGTGTATTGGCGGGTAGCTACCCGTCCGGCCCATCCTCGCTTGAGATGCCCGCGATCTGGAAGATGATCGTCGAGGACCGTGTCGAGGCTTATAATATTCCCTCCGGTATCCTGTTTGATATGCACCGTGATGTGGCCGCCCACCGGCCCGGCGTGCTGACACAGGTCGGCCTTGAGACTTTTGTTGATCCGATCCGCGAAGGGTGTGCGATGAACGCGGTCGCTGCGGCAAAACCCATCGTCGAACGGAGGGAATTCAACGATCAAACCTGGCTGTATTTTCCAAATGTCATTCCAGATGTCGCAATCCTGCGGGCGACCACCGCTGACGAAAATGGAAACCTGACCTATGAGCACGAAGGCGCATATCTGGGTGGGCTCGAGCAAGCCATCGCAGTGCGCAATCATGGTGGTTTGGTGATTGCTCAGGTCAAACGTCTGACCAAGGCCGGGTCTTTGAACCCGCATGACGTACGGGTCCCCGGTCATCTGGTTGATATGGTGGTTGTGGACCCGGGTCAGATGCAAACCACGCAGACGCTGCATGATCCGGCAATCTCGGGCGAGATTTCGCGGCCTATGGACAGCTTTACGATCCCCGAACTGTCGGTGGAAAAGGTCATGGCCCGCCGCGCGGCGATGGAGCTGAAGCGGGGCCAGACTGCGAACCTGGGTTTTGGTATTTCGGCGATGGTTCCGCGCATCCTTCTGGAAGAAGGCCATGCCGGGGCCGTTACATGGGCCATTGAACAGGGTGCAGTGGGGGGTGTCCCGCTAACTGGGTTTGCCTTTGGCTGTGCCTCGAACGCAGACGGCTATGTGCCCAGTCCCCAGCAGTTCATCTACTTTCAGGGTGGCGGGTTCGACGTTTCCTTCTTGTCGTTTATGGAGGTGGACGTAGAGGGCAACGTAAATGTCTCAAAACTGGGTAAGAAGCCTTACCTGACAGCAGGGTGTGGCGGTTTCGTTGATATCGTCTCTCACGCCCGAAAACTGGTCTTTTCAGGGTTTTTTGAAGCGGGCGCACAGTTCGAAATCAACGATGACGGGTTGACGATCACCAAGCCGGGCAAATTCACCAAGATGGTAGAAGCGGTTGAACACGTGACCTTCGCTGGCAACCGTGCACGTGAACTGCAACAGGACGTCATCTACATCACGGAACGCTGTGTCATCCGCCTGACCGATGATGGGCTGAAGGCCATAGAAATCATGCCGGGCATTGATCCTGATCGCGATATTGTTGCGGCGTCTGGCGGGCGTGTCACCATCGCCGAAAACGCCACCCTCATGCCGTTAAGCTTGTTGCGCGACGCCCCCATGGGGTTGGCGCTATGAGCGATGTTGTGCTGGATATCCACGGCACCACTGCGGTGCTTCGGCTGGATAACGAGGCCAAGCTGAACGCGTTGGATATTCCGATGCTGCACCGTCTCGAAGACTATTTGCGCGACCTTGATCTTCGTGACGACATCCGGGCTGTGATTGTGACTGGCACCGGACCCAAAGCGTTTTGTACAGGCGCTGATATCCTCGCCTGGGGCCCCTTACCTCCCGCGGGCTTTGCCCGTTCCTGGGTGCGGGACGGTCATCGTATTTTTGACCGTCTCGCACGTTTGTCAAAGCCCACGATAGGTGCGTTAAACGGGCACACGATGGGCGGCGGGCTGGAATTGGCCGCAGCCTGTGACATTCGGGTCATGGCCCCGAAAGGGCGCATTGCGCTGCCCGAGGCCGGGGTGGGCATTGCCCCAGGCTGGTCCGGCACGCAACGCCTGATGCGTTTGTTGCCGGAACCCGTCGTCAAGGAAATGGCTCTGTTTGGCCGCCAGATCCCGGCGGACCGCGCGCAGGCGCTTGGCTTCGTGGCTGAGGTGACGGAAACCCCCTTGGAACGCGCGCTGGAACTGGCAGACAAGGTTGCCACGCTATCGCCGCGCTCCACCGAAATCACAAAGAACATGATCCATGCCGGGGTTGGCGAAGACAGCGCCGCACTGATCGAGGCTTTGGGCGGTGCCGCCATCAGCGCATCCGATGACAGACAAGAAGGGGTGGATGCCTTCCGTGATAAGCGGCCCCCGAATTTCTCAGGACTTTGAAGAGATGAGTGAACACGACCTGACTTTGATTGCAGCCAAAGCGGCACCTGCGGACCCTGTCAACTCGGTTCGGCATCTGATTGCAGGTGACTGGACGGACGGGAATGGCGAGGTCTTCGAACGTCATTCGCCTGCGCACGGAACGCTTGTATCGCGTATTGCCAAAGGGGACGCAGCCGATGCAGAGCGCGCCATCGCGGCCGCGCGCAACGCGTTTGACAGCGGCGTTTGGTCTGACATGTCTGGCAAGGACCGCTCGACCCTTTTGCTGAAGGTTGCCGAGCTGATTGACCGCGAGCGCGCGCGTATCGCCCGGCTTGAAGTGTTGGAAAGTGGCAAACCCATTTCGCAGGCTTTGGCCGAGATCGAAGGCGCGGCGGATATCTGGCGCTACGCGGCAGCGTTGGCTCGCACCCTGCATGGCGACAGCCATAACAGCCTTGGCGCGGACATGCTGGGTGTTGTGCTGAAAGAACCGATTGGCGTGGTTTCGTTGATTACGCCGTGGAATTTCCCGTTCCTGATCGTTAGCCAGAAGGTGCCCTTTGCGCTGGCTGCAGGCTGTACCTGTGTCGTGAAACCCTCGGAACTGACGCCCTCGACCACCGCCATTCTGGGAGAGCTTTTGATCGAGGCCGGATTACCCGCCGGTGTGGTCAACATCGTCAATGGTTTTGGTGATCCGGTCGGGTCAGTCCTGACAACCGACCCGCGGGTGGACATGGTCAGTTTCACCGGGTCGACGGCTGTTGGCAAAGCGATCGAAAAGGCGGCGGGGGACACGCTGAAAAAGGTGTCGTCTGAACTGGGCGGCAAGAACCCGCAGGTTATTTTCCCGGATGCCGATCTGGACAGCGCGGTGGATGCCATTGTGTTCGGCGTCTATTTCAACGCAGGCGAATGCTGCAACTCTGGCAGTCGGATCATTGTACATGAGGATATCGCGCGTGAGGTTACAGATCGCGTGGTTGCCCTGTCGCGCAAGGTGCCATTTGGCGATCCGCTGGATCCTGAAACCAAGGTTGGTGCGATCATCCACGATGGGCATCAGGCAAAGATCGACGGTTACGTGCAAGAGGCACGCGCCGCTGGCGCAACGATAGACCTCGGCGGTGCACCGATCACAATCGACGGCTTGCCCGGGGCGTTTTACGGGCCCACCGTCGTATCTGGCCTGACCCCGGACATGCCGATCGCCCGGGAAGAGGTGTTCGGCCCGGTTTTGTCGGTTTTGACATTCAAAACACTGGACGAAGCCATCGCTCTGGTGAACGATGCCAATTACGGCTTGTCAGCCGGTGTCTGGAGCGAAAACGTACACACCTGTCTTGCCTTCGCGCGGCGGGCGCAAGCAGGGACGATCTGGACGAATACTTGGATGGATGGCTTTGCCGAACTACCGTTTGGTGGGGTCAAAGAAAGCGGACAGGGACGGGAGTTGGGCCGTTACGGCCTTGAGGAGTTTCTGGAAGTGAAGACTGTGCAAATGCGGATTGGCCGCACGCGCACCAATTGGATCTAGCCCCGAAAGAGGGTCGATAATACGCAATAAGGGAGGAAACCAAATGCGTAAATTTGTTCTGAAAGCGACGACAGCGCTGGCGCTGACGGCCGGTGCCGCATCTGCCGCCGAAGTCGAGGTTCTACACTGGTGGACGTCGGGTGGTGAAGCGGCTGCTTTGAACGTTCTGAAAGGTGACCTTGAAGGTCAGGGTATCGGTTGGCAGGACATGCCTGTCGCTGGTGGCGGTGGTGAAAGCGCGATGACAGTTTTGCGTGCACGCGTCACAGCCGGTAACGCACCGACAGCTGTGCAAATGCTGGGTTTTGACATTCAGGATTGGGCTGCAGAAGGTGCTTTGGCGGACCTGAACGCCGTTGCTGCCCAGGAAGGCTGGGATGAGGTGGTGCCGGATGCGCTGAAAGCGTTTGCCAAGCATGATGGAAAGTGGATCTCAGCGCCGGTTAACGTGCACTCGACAAACTGGGTATGGGCCAACAAGGCGGTTCTGGATGCAAACGGCATCGCGCCTCCGACGTCATGGGAAGAATTCGAAGCAGCCGTAAACACCTTGAAAGAGGCTGGAGTCACCCCGATCGCACATGGTGGTCAGGCGTGGCAGGATGCAACTGTTTTTGACGCGGTGGTCATGTCCACAATGGGTCCCGAAGGTTACAAAGCTGCCTTCATCGATCTGGACGAAGAAGCGCTGGGTTCGGATGGCATGAAGAAGTCGTTTGAACGTATGGCGTTTATTCGTGACAACGTGGACGAGAACTTCTCGGGCCGCGATTGGAACCTTGCGACTGCAATGGTCATCAATGGCGAAGCAGGCTTCCAGATGATGGGCGACTGGGCCAAGGGTGAATTCCTGAACGCGGGTAAGGTTCCTGGCGAAGACTTTCTGTGCTTCCGCTTCCCCGGCACTGCGGATCAGGTGACATTCAACGCCGACCAATTCGCGATGTTTGACCAGGGTGGTACGGTTTCAACCGAGCAGGCAGCACTTGCCAGCGCGATCCTGTCGCCGTCGTTCCAGTCGGCTTTCAACGTCGTCAAGGGCTCGGTTCCAGCCCGTACCGATGTCAGCGATGCCGACTTTGACGCCTGTGGTAAGCAGGGGATGAAAGATCTGGCTGCGGCTGCCGCGTCGGGCAACCTGTTTGGATCCATGGCGCATGGCCACTCGGCCCCGGCCTCGGTCAAAAACGCGATCTATGATGTCGTTACAGCGCATTTCAACGGCGAGTACGACAGCGAAACAGCAGTGACCGAACTGGTCGACGCGGTCTCGATCGCAAAATAACGGCCTTGCACCGGGGCGGAGGTTAAGCCCGCCCCGGTACACCGTTCCCTTTGTCCCAATCCAAGAGGCAGCTCATGTCGATTCCGGCTGAGGCGGATTTCAAAACCCGTCTGCAAAACTGGATACCCAAATTGGTTCTGTCCCCATCATTGGCGATGGTGCTGATATTCGTGTACGGGTTCATCCTGTTCACAGTGTATCTGTCCTTCACTGACAGCCGGATCCTGCCGACCTACGGCATGGTTGGGTTCGAAAACTACGACAAGCTTTTCCGGCTGAGCCATTGGAGCATCGCGATCACCAACCTTGGGGTTTTCGCTTCGCTCTACATCATAATCTGTTGCGTGATCGGATTGGGCCTGGCGATTTTTCTGGATCAGAAGATCCGGGTCGAAGGCGGTTTGCGCACTATTTACCTCTATCCCATGGCGCTGAGCTTTATCGTAACGGGCACCGCGTGGAAATGGATGCTGGACCCCGGGATCGGTATCGAAAACACGATGCATGTCTGGGGTTTCACGGAATTCCAGTTCAATTGGATCAAGAACAGGGATTTCGCGATCTACACGGTGGTGCTTGCCGCCGTTTGGCAAACCAGCGGTTTTGTAATGGCCATGTTCCTGGCTGGTTTACGTGGGATCGACAATGAAATTCTGAAGGCGGCTCAGATGGATGGGGCGTCGAACTGGAACCTCTATCGTCGCATCATCATTCCGCAACTGCGGCCTGCCTTCCTGTCGGCTTTTGTGATCCTCAGTCACCTGGCGATCAAAAGCTATGACCTTGTAATCGCGTTGACCGGTGGCGGCCCCGGCCGAGCGACCGAGTTGCCCGCGACCTTCATGTATTCCTACACGTTCACGCGTAACCAGATGGGGATCGGGGCCGCCTCGGCTGTGATCATGCTGATGACGATCGCCGCCATCATGATCCCGTACCTGTATGCCGAATTGCGGGAGAAGAAGTAATGTCTGTCGCAACACAAGATACCGCAATCAAAACAGGGCGCGTCACGCGCACGCTGATCTACGTCACCCTGTTGGTCTTTGCGCTGTTCTACCTGCTGCCGCTATTTGTAATGGTCATCAATTCGCTCAAACCCCTGAGCGAGATTACAGGCGGCAACATCATCGCCTTGCCCGAGGTCTGGACGGTCGAGGCATGGAAGAAAGCCTGGTCCGAAGCTCAGGTAGGCGTGAACCAAACCGGGCTCAAGCCGTATTTCTGGAACTCGATCAAGATGGTGGTTCCTGCGGTTGTGCTCTCAACAGCTTTGGGGGCCTTGAACGGTTATGTTCTGACCAAATGGCGCTTCCGTGGGGATACGATCCTGTTTGGTTTGATGCTGTTTGCATGCTTCATTCCGTTTCAAATCGTGCTGATCCCGATGGCACGTGTTCTGGGCCTGATCGGCCTGGCAGGATCCACATGGGGGCTGGTGCTGGTGCATCTGGTCTATGGTGTTGGCTTTACGACGCTGTATTTCCGCAACTACTACGCGGCCTTTCCAACGGAATTGGTGCGTGCAGCTCAGATCGATGGGGCGGGCTTTTTCCAGATTTTCTGGCGCATCCTGTTGCCATCGTCCGGGCCGATTATCGTGGTCAGCGTGATCTGGCAGTTCACCAACATCTGGAACGACTTCCTGTTCGGTGCCTCTTTTGCAGATTTCGACAGTCAGCCCATGACCGTTGCACTGAACAACCTCGTGCAGTCTTCAACGGGGGTCAAGGAATACAACGTGCACTTTGCCGGTGCGATCCTTGCCGCCCTTCCCACTCTTCTCGTCTATGTCGTCGCTGGCCGCTATTTCGTACGCGGTTTGATGGCAGGCTCTGTCAAAGGTTGATCCCATGGGTTTTCTTGATATCGACAACGCAACCAAATCCTACGGCGCGGTTGAGGTTCTGCACAAAGTGGACATCGCCGTTGAAGAGGGTGAGTTTCTTGTCCTCGTCGGTCCGTCGGGCTGTGGCAAGTCCACCTTGCTGAACATGATCGCGGGGCTGGAAGAGATCACCAGTGGTGAAATCCGCATCAAGGATCAGGTGATGAACGGGGTGCACCCGTCGAACCGCAACATCGCGATGGTGTTCCAGTCCTATGCTCTCTATCCCAACATGACCGTTGGGCAGAATATCACCTTCGGTCTGGAAATGCACGGTGTCCCAAAACCCGAGCGTGAGAAGGCCATGGCAGACGTTGCCAAGCTGCTGCAGATCGAGCAGTTGCTGGATCGCAAGCCCGGGCAGCTGTCCGGTGGTCAGCGTCAGCGGGTGGCCATGGGCCGTGCTCTGGTGCGTGACCCGGATGTGTTCCTGTTTGACGAGCCGCTCTCGAACCTTGATGCCAAGCTGCGCGTGGACATGCGGACCGAGATTAAAAAGCTGCACCAAAAACTGGGTACAACCATCGTCTATGTGACCCATGACCAGATTGAGGCACTGACCCTGTCGACCCGGATCGCGGTTATGAACGGCGGTTATGTTCAGCAGTTGGGTACGCCCAAGGAGATCTACGACACACCTGCCAACCTGTTTGTAGCGACGTTCATGGGCTCGCCTTCCATGAACCTGATCGAGGTTAAGCTGCGTTCGGAAAGCAACGCGCTATACGCGGATACAGTGAACTCGGCCGGGGAAAAGATCAGTCTGGCCGTCTCGGACCCATCCCCTAATCAACTGGCCTATGATGGCCAATCGGTCATCTTGGGCGTCCGGCCCGAAGCGTTAACAGACGTAGAGGGGGCTGATCAGACATCGCGGCACGTTGAACAGGTGCAATCCAATGTCGATGTGATCGAGCCTGCAGGCTCTGACACGTTCGTTGCGACGACCATTGGAGGCGCAGAATGCGTGGCCCGTATGCGCGCCGATACCGACGTCGTGGTTGGGCAGAACACGACCTTTGCGGTCAACATGGAAAAGGTTGTTCTCTTCGATAAGAATTCCGAAGAGCGGATCATGTAATGCGCTCGAATTTGGGGATCATTGGAACCGGTATTGAAGGGGCGACCTGTGCGGCCGCCCCTGTACCCTCGGGCACCGGGATCACCTTTTCGGAACGTGGCCATCACCTGGCGGAAAAGCTGGCTTGTGTCTGCGCCGTTTTTTCTGATTTCAAAAATGGAACGTTCCAGAGCAAAGAGATGTTGGTGACACCGACCCTATCAGCGAAGGCATTGCACGTTGCACATCACATCAGACAGAAGGATTTCGCGGCATGACAAAAGTCGCATTGGTCACAGGTGGGCAACGAGGGATTGGGCTGGGTATCTGCAAAGCCCTGATCGAGTCCGGCTACCGTGTGGCGATTGCCTCGTCCTCTGGCGAAGACAGCGCGGCAGCGGTTGAGGCGGTGTCGGGACTGGGCACTGGAAACGCGCTGTATTTTCAACACGACCTTCGGGACGTCACAGCGATTGAGGGGTTGCTGGATTGCGTCGAAGATGCCTTTGGCCCGCTGACAACGCTGATTTCAAACGCTGGCGTTCCAGCCAAGGTCCGCGGCGACATGCTGGATATCACACCTGAAAACTTTCAGTTCGTGATGGATGTGAACCTTTCTGGTGCATTTTTTCTGGCGCAGGCCTGCGCTAAACGCATGCTGTCGCAAACTCACGGTCCCTACAGATCAATACAGTTCGTGACATCCGTGTCGGCTGAGATGGTTTCGATCGAACGCGCCGAATACTGCATGTCCAAATCCGGTGCTGCAATGATGGCAAAGCTGTTCGCGGCGCGATTGGCGGAAGAGGGGATCGGGGTGTTCGAACTCCGCCCCGGGATCATCGCCACAGATATGACCGCTGGCGTCAAAGATAAGTACACAGTGCGGATCCAGGACGGCCTTGTTCCAGCCAGGCGCTGGGGTGCGCCTGATGACATTGCTGAGGTCGTGGTGCCCCTTGCCGAGGGTCAGATGAAGTTTGCCAACGGTGCCGTTATCCCGGTTGACGGCGGCCTTTCTATCCATCGTTTGTGAGGGGCGCGCTGCTATGACCATTGGATATGATTTTATCATCGTAGGTGGCGGTTCCGCCGGTTGTGCGTTGGCTGCACGCCTGTCGGAAAACCCTGATGTGCGCGTGCTGCTGCTTGAGGCGGGGGGCAGCGACAGGCATCCATTCTACCACCTGCCTGCAGGCTTTGCGAAGATGACCAAGGGCATTGGGTCCTGGGGCTGGGAAACCGTCCCGCAACGCCACATGCAAAACCGAGTGTTCAACTATACGCAGGCCAAGGTCATTGGCGGCGGATCGGCCATAAACGCGCAGATTTACACGCGTGGCAACGCTCAGGACTATGACGAATGGCGTCAGATGGGGTGCGAGGGCTGGTCTTACGAGGATGTTCTACCCTATTTCCGGCGGGCCGAGGATAACGACACCTACAACAACAAATACCACGGGCAGGGCGGTCCGCTTGGGGTTTCGCAACCGTCAGCCCCTCTGCCGATTTGCGAGGCCTATTTTGAGGCCGCCGGTCAGCTGGGCATCCCAAGAAACGAGGACATCAACGCCGAAAAACAAGACGGCGTCTGTTTCTATCAGTTGAACCAAAGAAATGCCCGCAGGTCTTCGGCGGCAATGGCCTATCTTGCACCGATCCGCGGACGTGCAAACCTGACCCGTAAACTAGGCGCGCAGGTCGCCCGGATCGTCGTGGAAGACGGTGTTGCCAAAGGGGTGCAGTTGACGGATGGCACGACGCTGCATGCGGATAAAGAGGTGATCCTGTCCAGCGGCGCAATCGGCACGCCGCGCCTGTTGCAATTGTCGGGGATTGGTCCGGCCGATCATCTGCGCGGGCTGGGGATCGACGTTGTTTTCGATCAGGCCAATGTGGGTGAAAACCTGCAGGACCACCTTGATCTCTACTGCATCGCCGAAGTGACAGGGCCGCATACCTATGACCGCTACGCCAAGTTGCACATGAGCGCGATTGCCGGTGTTCAGTACTTGCTGTCCCGCACAGGCCCGGTCGCGTCCAGCCTGTTCGAAACCGGTGGGTTCTGGTACGCGGACCCCGACGCGCGTTCGCCTGATATTCAGTTCCATCTGGGGCTGGGAACCGGCATCGAAAAAGGGGTTGAGGCGATGCCCAATGGCGGTGTTACCCTGAATTCGTGCTATCTGCGGCCAAGATCTCGTGGCACCGTACGCCTGCAAAGCGCGGATCCGGCCAAGGCACCACTGTTGGACCCCAATTACCTGCAAGACCCGCAGGATCGTGAGATGTCGATCCGTGGCTTGAAATTGACGCAGGAAATCCTGTCGCAAAGCGCCCTTGCGCCCTATGTCAAAGCCATCCGGTTGCCGGGGCCGGACGTGCAGACGGATGAGGAGTATTTCAACCACATCTGTGAACACTCCAAAACTTCACACCACTGCGCGGGCACATGCCGGATGGGCGTGGATGACGGGGCCGTTGTCGACCCACGTCTGCGATTTAACGGGATCGAACGCCTGCGTGTGGTTGATAACTCGATCATGCCGACGGTCGTGTCGTCCAACACCAATGCCGCTGCGATCATGATTGGCGAAAAGGCCAGCGACATGATCCGCGAAGATCATTCTTTCTGAGGAAAACCATGCTGTTACCAACCTATGCCGGGACCATCGAAGACTATACGCCGCAGGGTGATCCGCTGATCCCCCGTGCGCCCAAACAGCCGTTTTCCCGCACCGCCTTTGCGGCGGCCCATATTGTGTCCGACCCGTTGACCGAACGCGACCCTTGGGTCGGGCGGCCCTCGGTGGATTGGGAAAACACCCTGAAGTTTCGCCATTACCTGTGGGATCAGGGTTTGGGTTTGGCCGAGGCGATGGACACCGCACAGCGCGGAATGGGCACCGATTGGGCCACGGCAAAGGAACTGATCGAACGCACGATGGTCGAGGCCAAGGCCCATCCCCTGTCACCACGTGTGGCATCGGGTGCGGGCACGGACCATATCCCGTTGGAGGAATTGATCGACGCAGATGCGATCATCGCAGCCTATGAAACACAGATGGAAGCGGTTGAGGCCGCAGGTTCTCAGGTCATTTTGATGGCTACACGCGCGCTGCCTGCGATCGGTGCGGATGCGGCGACATATAAGGCTGTCTATGACCGGCTTCTGTCTCAGGCACAGGCCCCGGTGATCCTGCATTGGCTGGGGGATATGTTCGATCCCGCTCTGACCGGGTATTGGGGCAGTTCTGACATTGCATTGGCCTCTGACGCGGTGCTTGCGATCATCAACGACAATCAAGACAAGGTGGACGGGATCAAGATCTCACTTCTGGACGAAGCGCATGAGGTTGCCTTCCGCGCCCGCCTGTCCGAGGGCGTGCGTTTGTACACTGGCGATGACTTCAACTATGCCTCGTTGATACAAGGGGACGGCAAAAGGCATTCGCACGCTTTGTTGGGTGCGTTCGCGGCGATTTCGCCCGCAGCAGCACAAGCCCTTGAAGCGCTGACCCAAGGCGATGCGGATACCTTTAACGCATTGCTGGCCCCGACCGTTCCACTGAGCCGAGAGATCTTTAAGGCCCCCACAAGGTATTACAAAGCTGGTATCGCGTTCTTGGCCTGGCTGAACGGTGCACAAAGCCATTTTATCATGCCCGGCGGTTTTCAGTCGTCGCGGGAAATCACGCATTACGCCGAGGTGTTCCGCCTGGCCGATCAGGCACGGGTTCTGAGTGATCCGGAACTGGCACAAAGCCGGATGAAGCTCTTGTTGGCTGTGCACGGGATCGAATAGTAAGCGGCATGAAAAAACGCCCCACGATCATAGATGTCGCCCGCGCCGCCGGAGTTTCCAAATCCACCGTTTCGCTGGTTTTGCAAAAAAGCCCGGTGGTCAAACCTGACACGCGCGACAAGGTCCTGAATGTCATAAAAGAGATCGGCTATGTCTACAACCGTGGGGCGGCAGGCATGCGCGGGTCGAATGCGGGCTTGGTCGGTTTGATGATCAACGATCTTCGCAACCCGTACTACACGGAACTGGTGGTCAGCACACAGATGGCGCTGGCCAAACGGGGGTATGCCACGGTTGTCGCGAACTCTAACGAAGACCCGGACCTTCAGGCAGATCTGATTGGCTCAATGCTTGAGCATTCGGTAAACGCGCTGCTGATTGCCCCGGCGCATGGAACCGACATTCGCCAGTTGCAGCGCATATCCGACAGTGGAATTCCGGCAATACAAGTCCTTCGCCGGGTCGAAGATGCGCCGGACTGTATTCCGTTTTTCTCGATGGACTACGAAGCAGGCGGCCATCTTGCCGTCGAACATCTGATCGCCAAAGGGTACAAACGCCTTGCCTTTGTCGGTGGTTTGGAAAACGCAGTCATTACGCTTGAACGCCGCAACGGATACCTTCAAAAAATGAACGCTTTGGGACAGTCGCCACTGCTGTTTCATGGCGCGTCGAGCCGAACCTTTGGTTATCAGACGGCGCAGAATATCGCGAAACACCATCGCGACATCGATGGGATCGTCACCTTCAACGACCTGGTGGCTTTGGGAATGATCGCCGGTTTTGCCGAGGCAAACATCAAGCCCGGGCTTGATATTGGCCTTGTGGGCTTTGATGACATCGAGGAGGCATCAGAATGCTATCCCGCGCTTTCAACGGTTGCCTGCGATGTCAGCGGGTTTGGAAACAAGGCGGCTGACATGCTGCTGAAGTGGTTGGAGAACGGCGAACATCCGGGCAACCCTCCGCGCGTTCCGGTCGAACTGATCGCCCGCAGTACAAGTTGAGTGGGGGCTCGTGATTGCAGTGAAAACCTATTTTCGAACTCTCTTTGACGCGCGGGCCGCATCGGGGCTGGCCCTGATCGAAGTCCATGCGTTCTCCACCGTTCTCATTCACAGCAACAAGGAAACCCAATGATACTACACTGTGTGTTCTGCAACTTCCGTCATGACGTTCCAAAGCTGGACCGTTTCGCGGTTATGAAAGCGCTACAAGAGCTATGTACTGAGTTCGAGGGCGTGATCGCCTTTGAATACGGCACGAACCTGGATTTCGAGAAAAAATCGCAGGATCACGGCGAGGGCTTCATCATTCGTTTTACCGATCCGGCGGCGGTCGAGCTTTATGCCAACGATCCGCGTCATCAAAGGTTGGGCGGGCAGCTTTGCGACCTGTGCGTCGGTGGGGCCGACGGCATCATTGTCTACGACCTAGAAGTTTAACGATGGTTGCCGCGCGCCCAACCCTGTCCGGTTTACACCACGTCGCGATCATCGCGTCGGATTACGAGCGATCCAAACGGTTCTATGTGGATGTTCTGGGTTTGCGCATCGTGGCTGAGAACCACCGAGCTGAGCGTGATTCATGGAAGCTGGACCTGGCTTTGCCCTGCGGCACGCAGATTGAGCTTTTCTCGTTTCCCGACGCCCCTGCGCGGGTCAGCAGACCCGAAGCTGCAGGCCTAAGACATCTGGCGTTGCGGGTTGACGATATTGACGCTTGGGTCGCCTATCTAGCCTACCATTGCGTCCCCTGTGAGTTTATACGAGTTGACCCACATACTAAAGCAATATTCACATTTCTTACCGATCCGGACGGCTTACCGTTGGAGTTATATGAGGTGAAGACAAACCTTTAACGGGCTTGCTGTCTTCAACTTCCCTTGTTCTAATTTGGAGTTTGCGCAACCTCTTGAGGGGTCAAGCGGATGCGAAAGAGCTGTTTTTTAGAAGCGCAGATCACCGGAAAAAACCTAAGAAC